>JAFAZF010000014.1 GCA_019239915.1 Sphingomonadaceae bacterium | reverse complement strand
CCGTTCGCGCTCGCGACCATGATGCTGTCCACCGCGGTGAGATCGTGCGCCGTCACGTCGCCGTGCGCGGCGGCGACAATACTGCCGGGAACGTTGAGCGTGGGCAGCATCATGTCGCCGGTCGCGCTCGCCAGGAACGAGTTGCTGACTTCCGCGGCATCGACGGTGAGATCGCCGTTCGCGCTGAGCATGACGCTGCCGGCGGTCGCGTCGGCGTCGATCACATGCAGATCGCCGGCGCCACCGAGCGCGACCGTCGTGCCGGTCGCGGTGACGCCGTTCGGCGCAGTGATTCCGGCGAGCTGGATACCGCCGAGCTGGTTGGTCGCCGTGAGCGTACCGCCTGCGGCGATATGGTCGGTGACGAGTATCGAACCGCGGCCGTCTGCCGCCGCGCCGTTGGTCCCGAGCGGCGTCGTGCTGTTCGTCAGGGTGATGTTGCCAGTCGCATCGAGCGACGTGACGCTCATGCCGTGGCCGGATGCGAGCGCGATCGAGCTGCCGGGAAGGTTCTGTGTGCCGCTGGCGCCGATCGCGGTGCCGTCGGCGCCCTGGCCGGTTGCCTTGAGCGCGCCGGTCGTCAGCGCTCCGCACGAGGTGAGCTGGATATCGTCGCCGGCGGTGACCGAGCCGGTGTTCAGGCTGCCGATCGCGGTCGACCCCGCAGGTATGTTCGTCGCGACCGCGACATCGCGGCCGGCGCTGACATTGCCGAGCGTGATCTCCTCGACATCACCGCCGCCCACGTAGACATCACGCCCGGCGGTAAGCGCGCCGGTGTCGAGATGATCGCCGACGGCAGCAGTGAGCGCGATATCCTGGCCAGCCTGGATGCCACCGATGATGACCGCACCACTACTCCGCGCGCGGAAGTTTCGTGCGATTACGAAGTCGCCGCCGCTAAGTTCGCCGCCGTCGATCAGCTGGGCGCCACCCGTTGTCGTGACGAAGGTGCCGCTTGTCGTGAGCGACCCACCCGCGTTGATCTGCGCCGCGCCGACCGTGGTGGCGCCGAGGAACACGTCGCTACCCGTTGCCGGATCGTTCGGATCGAGCGCGGCGATGATCTCCTGCGCGGTCTCGTCGGTGTCCACCGTCGCGTCGCCAACCGCCGCCGGGCCGCCGACGTAGAGACGGCCGGGCGCAGTGATGCTGCCAGCGTTGATCGTGCCGTCTGCGAGCAGCACGACCTGCCCACCGGCGGTGGCGCTGCCATCGGTGCGATTGCCAGCGGTCAGCGTGTCCGACGAGATTGCGCCATCGCGCGCGAGCAAGGCGATGCTGCCATAGGCGGTGCCGCTGCCGACATGCACGTCGGCCTGCGCGGAGATGCCGATATCGCCGAAACCGAAGCTGCCCGAGACGTCAGCGGCATCGGTCCCGGCAACGATGCTATCGACGCTTACGCCGCCCGCATTGGCAATCAGACGCACGGCATCGCCCGCCGTCACCGAAGTGAAAATGATGTCGCCGCCCGAGGTGACGTTGACCTCGCTGCCGCTCTCGATGGGTCCGGTCGCAGCGACGTCGCCGCCGGCGGAAAAGTCCGTATTAGCGGCCGACGCGCCCGCAAGGCTGATCGCGCCGCCATTGTTGGTCACGGTCAGATGGCCGCCCGCCGTAATCGAGCCCACCCCGATGTCGCCGGTGCCGGGCGCATATTGGAAGCCGTTGCTGTCGGTCTCGGAACGATTGACGAGCGTGACCGTGCCCGGCGCCTCGATCGCGCCGATCGACATGCCGTTGCCGCTGCCAAGCGAGATGTTGCTGCCCCCGCTGTCGGCCGCGAAGCCGGTGAAGCTCGTGCCGTCCTGGCCGAGGCCGGTTGCGTACACCGTGCCGGCAGTCAGCGTGCCGGTCGCGCCGAGCACCACGTCGTCGCCCGCGGTCAGGTCGCCGAGTCGGACGTTCTGCGACGCCACCCCGGTTCCCGGTATCTCGAAGACGACCGCGTTGAGGTCGCGGCCCGCCTGCAGATCGCCCGTGGTGATCGCGGTGCCGCTGCCGCCGACGCCGGCCGCGGCGACCAGCAGGTCGGTGCCGGCATTGACGCTGCCGATGTCGACGGAGCCGACGGCGCTCAGCAGGCCGGTTCCGGCGATATGGAAATCGCCGCCGGTGATCGCGCCGGTTGCGTAGAGCGTGGCGTCGCCGATTGTCGTCGTAAAGCCGTCGCTTGCGGTCAGCGACGTGCCTGCATTGACGTAGGCGCTGCCGACGGTGGCCGTGTCGATCGAAACACTGGCGCCGCTCGGCGTCGGCGTGGCGGCGAGATTGTCGCGGATGTCCTGCGCGGTCGGATCGTCGCCGATCGCGCTGAGCGGCAGCGAGGAGGGGCCGCCGACGTAGAGCAGGCCCGGCGCGGAAACCGTGCCGAGATCGATAGCCCCTTGGCCCAGCACGGCGATCTCTTCGCCGTTGGTGGCGCTATCGTCGCTACGGAAGCCGGCGGTGAGCGTCGGCGCGGTGACGCTGCCGCTGACCGAGTCGATGCCGATGTCGCCATAGGCTCTGCCCGAGGCGATATCGATGTTGCCGAGGGCCACGATGCCGATGGCGCCATCGAACTCGTCGCTGTCGAAGCTTGGATTGGTGCCGGCGATCAGCGCGCCCGCTGTTACGTCGCCATCGGACGAGACGAGATCGACGCTGTCTCCCGCGGAAACGGAACCGACGTCGATCCCTTCGTCACCCGAGAGGCTCGCATCGCTGCCGGTCGAGGTGTAGTTGCCGCCGCTGATCGTGCCGGCGGCGCTGAAATCGATCGTCGTCGCGGTGACGGTCGCGCCTGTGCCGACGATGTCGCCGTCCGCTTCGAAGTCGGCAAGGCCGCCGACGTTCACGATGTCATTCGAGAGGACGATATCGTCGCCTGCGGTCAGCGTCGCGTCGCCATTGTTCGTGGTGAAGTCGCCGCCGAGCGTAATGGCGCCGGTCGCGTCGATTTCTGCGCTCCCGACAGCGACCGCGCCCACGCTGACCGCGCCGCCCTGGTTCTCAAGGCTCAGAGCGCTGCCGGTCGTGATGTCGCCCGTGGTCAAGCTGCCACGCGCGGACAGCAAGACGGTATCGCTTGGCACCGGCACGCCCGTCGGATCGACCGTTTCGCCGTAATGGTTGACGTTCGCAATTGTAACGTCGTCGATGCTGTCGACCGTGCCGACAGTCACGCCGGTGCTGCCGGTCACGAGAATGCCGCTGCCGGGCACGGTGGTGAAGACCGACGCGCTCTGACTCAGATCCTGGCCTTGGCCGGTGGTCGTGAGCGAACCGGTGTGCACGCTGTCATAGGCGGCGAGCAAGATGTCATCGCCGGCCTGAATGTCGCCGGCGGTGATGCTGCGATCGGCACTCGACGGCGAATCCGTGAAGAAGTCATTGATCGCAACGACATCACGGCCGGCTGTGAGATCACCAGCAACAATGTTCGCCGAGGCGGATTCAGACCCGAAGCTCGGCAGCAGGACGATGTCCGTGCCGGCCTGCGCAGTGCCGATCGTGATGCCGCCGCTGACCGTCCGGATGAAGAGCGTTCCGGCGATATCGAAGTTGGCATTGCCCGCGACGAGCGGCTGGCCGGCGATCAGCGTCGCGTCGCCGGAGGTGGTGGTGAGATCGGCGTTCAGCGTGAGCGTGTTGCCCGCGCCGATGCTGGCCGAGCCGACCGACAGCGAACCGCCATTGCTGCCGAGCGTGATGTCGCCACTCGTCAATTGTGGTCCACCGGTGAGTAGCGAGACAGCATCGCTGCGATCGGGTGCGCCCATATACGGCTGCACGTCGCTTTCGACGGTGCCGGTGCCGAGGCCGGTGAACTGGCCGTTCAGCGCATCGGTTCCGCCGATATAGAGGAAGCCGGGCGCCTGGATGGTGTCGATCGTCACGTCGCCCGGCGCGAGGATCGCGATGCTGCCGTCGTCGCCGCCGGTGCCGGCTGCAAATATGACATCATCCGGGCCGGTTCGGGTGCCCGCAAAGAGTGCGGAAGCACTGACGCCGCCGTTCTGCGAGATCAGGTCGATCGCGTTATAGGCGGCGGCGACGTTGCTGATCGTGATGCCATTCGCCGCGCTGATCAGGATCGCGCCCGAATAATCATAGGCGTCGGTATCGCCGATATCGACGGCGTCGGTGCCGGCAAGGACGGAGGTGAAGGTCGCGCTGCCATCCGCGTAGACGTTGACCGCGTCGGCGGAGCTGACGTTCGCGAGCGTGATGTCGCCGGCGTTGTTCGAGCCGGCGTTTGCGGTCAGATTGATCGTCGGGCTGTAGTTGAAGTCACCGGTCGTGACGATGTCGCCGCCGGTGATGTTGCCGCCGTAGAAGTTGCCGTCGACCTGGTTCTGTTCGCCGGCGAGGATAGTCGTGCCTTCGCTCGAACGCAGGCTGCTGCCGGTGAAATCGACATTGCCGCTCGCGTTGAGCGTCGTCGATGCGGTATCGAGAGCGTAGGGTGCGTCTTCGGCGTCCGTCTGCGTGATGAGGATGTTGCCGGGCGCGTTGACCGCCCCTGGCCGCTCCACATCGAACGAACCCGCGGAGACATAGGCGCCATTGGCGAGATCGAAGACCGCGTCGCCTGCGCCCGTGATGTAGGTGTCGCCGAGCGCGACCGGCGTGCTGCTCGCGGTGAGCGTGAAGCCGCTGGCGCCGCCTTCACCTGTGCTCAGCGTCGAGCCGCCGTTGCTCGCGTAGAGCGAGAAGGCGCTTAGCGCATAGGGCGTGTCGAAGCTGGGATCCGGTGTGCCGGTAACGTTGATCGCGATCTGGCCGGCGGTGAACGATCCGAAGGAGCCGGAGCCGCTCGCGGTCGCGTCGGCGGTGATCGTCGAGCTGCCGAGCGCGATCTCGCCGTCGGTGCCGAACGCGTTGATCGTGACGATGCCGCCGGTCGCGCTGCCGCCCGAGGAATCCGGCTGGCTGAAAGCGCCGTCGCCGTCGCGGCCGGTGATGCCGGCAGTCCCGGCCGTGGCGGTCGCCTGGAAATAGGAGGACTCGAAGCCGATGCCGGCGCTGTCCTCCTCGAGCAGGAGGTTGCCGGCCAGCGCCGAGCCGCCCGCGCCGCCGATCCCGCCGACGCCGCCGGGCTGGTTATTCGACGCGCTGACATCCGTGTAGGGCGCACCGCCCCTGCCGCCGATGCCGCCGATGCCGCCGGTGGCGTTCACGTTGAGCGACAGACTGCCGTCGAAGCCGAACGGATCGCTGATCACGCCGCCATTGCTGGCGGTGACGCTGACCTGGCCGCCCTGAGCATCGCCGCCGATGCCGCCGGCCGTGCCGTCGGTGCCGGCGACGCCGTAGCTCGCATTGGTGCCATCGACGCCGGTGCCGCCATGCCCGCCGGTGCCCGCGGCGGAAAGCGACAGGCTGCCCGCGCCATTGCCGAAGATGCCGCCCGCGACGTCAAGCGTCGCGCTGCCGCCCTGTCCGAAGCCGCCGGCGCCGCCGGCGAAGCTGCCGATGCCGTAGCCATTATTGCCGTTGCCGCCGGCTCCGCCGATGCCGTCCGCCGTCTGCGTCAGGCTACCGAATGCGATCGACGCGCCGGACGACGAGGTATCGGTGACGCTGATCGCAGCGAGTCCGCCAATGCCGGCGCCGCCGCTGCCGCCATCCCAGCCGCGTCCGCCGACGCCGCGCGCGCTGACGTCGAGCAGGCTCGCCACCTGCACCGAGCCGCTGTCGCCGACTTGGAGCCGGGCGGTGCCGCCGGTGCCGGTGCCGCCATTGATGGTCGCCGTGACACCATCGCCGCGCTCGTCGCCGGTGGTGCCGTCGTCATGCGCTTCACCGTCGCCGCCGGCAGATATATAGAGGCTGCCGCCGACGGTAGCGCTGCCGTTCGCGACACTAAGCGTCGCATTGCCGCCGGTGCCGTTGCCCTCGTTGCCGATCAGGCTGCGATCGCCGGCGCCATTGCCGCCATGACC
This sequence comes from Sphingomonadaceae bacterium, assembly GCA_019239915.1. Classification (GTDB taxonomy): domain Bacteria; phylum Pseudomonadota; class Alphaproteobacteria; order Sphingomonadales; family Sphingomonadaceae; genus Solisphingomonas. Next base: position 140,565 of record JAFAZF010000014.1, on the reverse strand, counting down.
ATCGATATAGAGGCGCAGATCGCCGATCGTCGTCAGGGTACCGCCGCCGCTGATGTCGATGAGCCCGGTGCCGCCGGTGCCGTTGCCGCCGAACGCGCTCGGCCCGGAGAGCAGCGTATCGCCGCCAACGCCACCCGCGTTCAGCGTCAGCGCGCCGACCGAAAGCGACCCGCTGCTGGAGATCGTCACCGAGGCGCTGCCGCCCTGGCCGAAGCCACCGAACGCGCCGGCCGCCGCCGCCATGCCGGCCGCGCCGACATGGACGCTGCCGCTGCCGGTGTTGATCGATCCGCCGCTCGCGGTGATCGCGGCGATGCCGCCGGTAGCGTTGCCGCCGACCCCACCGCCATAGCCTTGGCCGCCGAAGCCGCCTGCGCCGACATCGAACGTGCCCGCGCCGGTGATGACGCCGCTACTGCTCGCGGTGATGAAGGCGCCCGAGGTGCCGGAGACGATGCCGCCGCCGAAGCCGCTGCCGCCGTCGCTCGCCACGCTGCCGCCATAGCCGTTGCCGCCGAAGCCGCCGGCGCCGACGACGACGCCTCCGCCGAAGTTGGCGACGAGCGCGGGCGAGGCGCCCGCATCGCTGTTCGTCACCGTGATCGAAGCGGTGCCGCCATAGCCATCGCTGGATACGACGTTCGGCGCGTTGCCGCCGACGCCGCTCGCGCGCAGCTCGACCGGACCGCTGGCCGAGAAACCGCCATCGTCGAGCGTGATCGCGACCGAACCGCCATAGCCCACGCCGGCGCCATATCCGAAGCTGCCGCTGCCGGTGCTGACGCCGCCGCCATAGCCGGGCGCGTAGAAGGTGCCGCTGGCGAGCGAGATGATGCCGCCGCTGTTGGCGCCGATCGCGATCGTGCCGCCGTAGCCGGTGCCGCCGTCGCCATCGATGCCGAGGCCGCCGGTGCCGGATACGGTGAAGGCGCCGCTCGCGAGCGAGATCGTCCCGCCGGAATCGGCGGTGATCCCGATCGAGCCGCCATAGCCGATGCCGCCGACGCTGTTGGTCGCGGAAGCGCCGGTGCCGTTCGCCGACGCGTGAAGCGCGCCGATCGAGAGCGCGCCGCCCGATGCCCCAAGCGTGATTGTCCCGCCCTGACCGACGGCGCCGACGCCGTCGTCATTGATGCCGCCGGAGGTCCCGTTGGCCGTGATCGATCCGGCCGGCAGCGTCACCGAGCCGCCGCTGTTGGCGGTGACGAAGACATTTCCGCCGGTCGCCTGGCCCTGATTGGCGTCGGCATCGAGCGAGAAGCTCGTTCCGGTGACCTTGACGTTGCCGCCATTGTCGGCGGAGACCGAGATATAGCCACCATCGGACGTCGCCGTGGGCGCCGGGCTGTTGCTGGTGACGGTCGCCGCCGCGTCGACGTTGAGAACACCGCCGATCGTGATGATGCCGCCGGTCGTTGCGTTGATGGAGGCACCCCCGCCATCGGGTGTGCCGCCGAACGCGGAGCCGCTGGCGAACGTGCCGGAGCTGTCATGGCCGCCGGTCGCCGAGACATTGAGCGTCGTCGCGCCGAGCGTGACCGTACCGCTGCTCGCGCTGATCGATGCGGTGCCGCCGCTCGCGGTCGAATTCGCTACGCCGGGGCCGATGGCGCCGGTGCCTTGCGCGAGCAGGTTCGTCGCCCCGACGACGGTCAGTGCGCCGCCGCCGCTGACGTCGATCGCGGCGCTGCCTCCCTGTGTCGCGATGATCGGCGCGAGCGAGCTTGAGTTCTCGCCGGAATGCGTGTCGAGCGTGAGATTGCCTTCGACGCGCGCGCTGCTGCCCGCATCCGCAACGTTGAAGGCGATATCACCGCCGTCACCGGCATCGCCGACCGATTTCGCCAGGAGGTTCTGACGGATCTCGAGCGTCGAGCCGCCGGTCGAATCGATATTGATATCGTTGCCGCCCACCGCGAGCAGCGAGACCGCATCGGTGCCTGCCGCGAGCAGACCGCCGATATCGAGCGTGTGGCCGTTGGCCGCGGCGAGCCCGAGGCTGCCGAAGCCGGTCACGTTGAAGCTGTAGGGAGCGGTCAGATCGGCGTTCTCCGCCGCGATGTTCGCATCGCCCGTAGCCGTCGCGACGACGGGCGCGTTGAACGTACCGCCGGTGACGGAGAGCGCGGCCGCGGGCAGGGACGTGAGCGCCTGGTCCTGGCCGGACGCGAGCGGGATGGCGCCCGCATCGAGGATGATCTTGCCGTTGACGATCGTCGCGCTGGTCGCGGTCTGATAGCCAAGCTGGCCGCTCACCAGCATCGTCACCGCGTCGTTCTTCGGGATCGCGACCAGATAGACGTTGTGCGAGAAGGTGCCCGAGGTCGGGTTGCCGACGTTGGTGGTGCCGGTGTGCGAGAGGATCGTCTCTCCCGGCGTCGTCGGGGTCGTTCCCTGAACGGGCTGCGCGACGGTGCCGACCGGCTGCACGAAGGTCGGGCTGATGTCGAACAGGCCGGTATCGCTGTGGATGGTCACGTCCGCCGAGGCGAGCGCGAGATAGCCTGCCGAGCCGTTGACGTTGACCGTGCCGCCCTGGTTCACGCGCGGCGCGACCAGCGCGACGTAGGCCGAGCCATAGCCGTTGTCAGCATTGATCTGCGCGTTGGCGTTGATCGTGACAGCGCTGCCATAGCCGCTGTCGCGGAACTGGATCGTCGGCGCGCCGGTGAAGTCGACCGTGCCGTAACCCGCGCTGAACGCGCCGCCGCTGGTCGTGTAGTTGATCTTGTCGGCGGTGAGCAGCAGGCTGCCGACGTTGAACACCGCGGTGCCACCGACGATGATGCCGCCGGGGTTGTAGAACCAGATGTTCCCACCCTGGGCACCGTTGACCTGGCTGTCGATCTGGCCGTTGAGGTGAATCGCGGCGCTGGGCGAGGCGACTTCGTTCAGCACGGTGAAGTTGTTGGCGCCCGAGTAGAGCACCTTGGCGCCGCTCGGCAGGAAGTCGCCGGTGGTGGGCGTCCAATCGATCACCGCGTTGCTGGCGTTGACGCTGATCTGCTCGTCGTAGTTGGTGGTGCCGACGGTGACTGGCGTGCGCGGCGCGGTGACGTTGACGCTCTGCGTGATGGTAGCGTTGAAGCCGGCGCCGCGCGCTGGCCCGGCCGCGAGCGCGGCCGCGATCGCCAGGCTCGATGCGAGCATGCGTCGCGTCGCCGCGCGATCGCGAAGGCCCACACCCCAATCTTTCGCGTCGGCACGCATGGCGCTTACCCTTCGTTCGTCAACTCGAAGCCGTTAGGCCGGATACTCAGGAATTCCACGGCAGCAGCCGCGTCGTCACCGTCAGCAGGAAACGTGTATCGCCCTTCCGCCCGAGCGGCTGGACCTTCTCGATCGGCACCGCGAACGAGGCGTCGATCCGGGCGTGATCGCCCCAGGTCGCGCGGACGCCGCCGCCGGCCGAGACCAGCTTCTCGGGATTGTTGATCATCTGGGCGGGATCGTGATTCCAGACCCACACCGAATCGAGGAAGGCATAGGGCTGCCACGCGATCGAGTTGCGGCTCTTGGGAAGCAGCGAGCCATAGCGGAACTCGGCGGTGATGCCGACGCCGCTGTCACCGATCACCGAGCCCGGATCATAGCCGCGGCCGACGGTGTAGTTGCCGCCCGAGAAGCGCTCGAAGTTGAGCAGCGGCACGCGCGAAAGCTGCGCCTGCGGCGCCAGCGCGAAGGTGATGTTCGGCACCGGCCGCCAATCGCCTTCGGCCGTAAGCCGCAGCAGCGTCGGCCGCTGGTTGGCATCCGGCACGCTCGGCGGCGTGAACGGCGTGTTGCAGTGGACCGGATCGGAACTGCAGCTGTCGGTCGCATTGAGGATGCCGAGCCCGTGACGGATCTCGAACTGGCCGGCGATCTTCCACATCGGCTCGACCGCCGAATAGCCGCCGGCACCGCGCAGGCTGTTCGGATCGATCGCATCGAAGGTCAGGCTGGCATAGGCGACACGCAGCCGATCGCGCGAGATCGCGGTGCCGTTGAAGCGGGTATCCTGGTTGACGAAGTCGAGGCCGAGCGCGACGACGGCATCGCCTTCCTGTTTGCGCACGACCGGGTAGCTCGCCTCGAGATTGCCGATCAGCGTGTGCGAGCGGACGTTGCCGCCATTGCCGCCGAGGTCGGGATGCGTCCAGGCGTAGGTGAAGCTGCCGCTGACCTTGAAGCCCTCGCTGCCGATGTGGAAGTCGTAGCTGGACTGGAGGACTTGCTGCTCCTTGAACTCGAGCGTCGAGTAGGCGCCGATCGTCAGCGAATCGCCCGCGCCGAGCAGCCCGTAGATCTGGCCGCGCAACAGCGCGCCCCACCGCCCGACCGCGTGGCTGCCGAGATCCTGGACGTTGAAGTCGACCGAACCGGGGATGTGGACGACGCTGACCTGGCCGATGACGTCGCCGGGAACGCCGTCGTTCGCGGGGCGCAGCGACAGGCGCACGTCGTAGCCGGGCAGATCCTTGGCGAGGAGGAGGTAGCGCTCGGCCTCCTTCTCGTTGAACACTTCTTGGCTGGTGAGCTTGTTGAGGTAGGCCGCGATCAGCGCCTCGGAGCGGCCGGCATCGCCACGCACCTGCACCGAGACGAGCTTCGCCATCAGCACCTGGAGATGGACGACGCCGCCCTCGATGCTCTGCGGCGGCACCTGCACCGCGGCGAGATAGCCTTCGCGGCGCAGGATGGTGGCGGCGGCGTCGCGGATGTCGCAGACCTGCGAGATCGGGATCGTCTTCCCTATGAGGTCGGCATAGGCCGGTTTGAGATCGTTCGCATCGACCGCCTTGAGATCGTTGAAGACGACGTCGCTCAGCGTCACCTTGATGTCGGCGAAGCGCGCATCGGAGAGCGCGCACGGCGCCCGCTCGATGCCGCCCTCGACGGTGAGCCGGGAAGGCTGCGGCGCGCTGGGCGCAGCGACCGGCGCCTCGATGTCGGAGTGCGTCGTCGTCGGGACTGCCGGCGTCGGCGGCGTCGGCGGAGGAGGGGGCACCTGCGCAGAGGCCGCGCCCGCCCACAGCAACGCGGCCGCGGGCACGCTTGCCCTTGCCGCCTGTCTACGCCACCCGACCATCAACGCACCCCCTTGTGCGGCCTTTCGAACGCGCATCGCGATGTGCGATGCGGCGAAAGCGGATGGCGGCCCTGTGCACGGGCCGCTCGTCCGCCTTTCCCGGCATGACGCTCCCCGGATCCGGGACCCGGTGATCGACTGTCGGACATGTGTGCCCCCACGACCCAGGAAGCACGGCGCGGGCGCCGTCGCGGACGCCTCATTGGGCACAGCGCTATCAGTCTGCGCGGCGCCGTTCAAGCGGCGTTAAGCCGCCTTTTCAACCCTGTGGGCCACCACCCGTCTCGGGAAGCGACATAACGTTGACGAGCAGGTCGAGCTGCGTGTCGCACCCGTTGCGGATCAGCGCCGAGGCGGTGTTCTCGATGCCTTGCGCGCCATCGCCGAGCAGCGCGAAGCGGATCGAGTTGGCCTGCGGCGAACCGGCCCAGCCCAGCGTGTACTGAGCGCCCGCCACCACCGGCAGGGTGGAAGGCCAAGCCGCCGAGGACTGGCCCGCGCCGAAGCTCACGGTCGCGGTCTGGCCGCCGCCCTTCACCGTCATCGTGCCCGCGCTCGAGGCATCGGCACGCCACAAGGTCAGCGCGCTCGGGTCCGCCACGCAGACCGCGCCGCTGCGGCTCGTATCGACATACCAGATGTTCGGGCTGTGCCGCGGCCCGGCGGACATGCCGCGCACGGCTCCGACGCGGGCGCGCTGCGTCGAACGCGCATCGACCAGAGCGGCGAAGCGTGTACCGGCGCTGTCGCCCGCCTGGCCGGCGGCGGCGAGGCTAAACGCGCCCGGGCCCTTCAGCGTGCGGGTTCCGCGGCCATCGAGCAGGGTGATCTGATCGTTGGCGGCAAGCGTGAGCGTCGCGTTATCGGCGATCGAGCGGCCCGGCGGATAGAGCTTCGCCGAAGGGCCGATCGAGCGCACCACGATCGACTGCGCATAAGCAGCGCCGCCGACCAGCATCGCGGCACCGGCCGCGACGCACAGCGCGAGCCTATTTCGACTCGAGAACATAACTTCCTCCTGGTCCTGTCTTCTCCAATCTTGATACCATAGCGGCCAGCGCCGCGTCTTCGCTGTGCCGGGCGGCACATGTCCCGAGCGTCGCAAGCGCGGTCGCGTCGCGCTCATCGTCGAAGCGGTGATAGAGATACGTGATCTCGCGGCGTTCGGCTTCATCGAGGCTCGGCACGGGCTCGTACACCGCGAGCGGCGTCGCGCGACCGCTGAGCACGATCCGCCCCATCGGCCGGAAGATGTCGAGGGTGCAGCGCTCGACCACCGGCTGGCTGACGAGCACGGTGCTCTCGAGATATTTGTTGGCGCCTTCGAGCCGCGCCGCGCAATTCATCGCGTCACCCAGCGCGGTATATTGGATGCGGCCTTCGCCGCCGAAATTGCCGACGATCGCCTCGCCCATGTGCAGCCCGACGCGGGTGCGGCCGATCGGCGGCACGCCCTCAGGTGCCTCACGGCGGAAGCGCTCGCCCGCTTCGTACATCGCGACCGCGGCGCGCACGGCGCGATCGGCGTCGTCGGGCCGGGCGAACGGCGCCCCCCAGAAGGCCACGACCGCATCGCCGACGAACTTGTCGATCGTGCCGCCATGCTTGAGCACCACCTCGCTCAGCATCTCGAGATAGCGGTTGAGCAGATAGGCGACCATTTCTGGGGGGATCGCATGGCTGAGTTTGGTAAAGCCCTCGAGATCGGTGAACAGTGCGTAGATCTCCCGTTTCTCACCCGAAAGCCGCAGCCGTTCGGGGTCGCGCAGGATCTGCGCGGCGACGTCGCGCGGCAGATATTTGCCGAGCGCATTCTGGGCGAATTCGCGCTGTTCGGTGCCGAGGCCGCGCGCCGCCGTCGCCGCCGCGACATAGCCGAGGAACCAGCCGATCACCCAGCCGAACGCGGGTAGGGAATGGGTGTCGACGCCGAGCGCCTGCAACCCGAACGGCAGCGCCGCAACCGCGAGGAACTCGAAGGACAGCGCGAGCGCGAGCTGCCAGGTGCGCAGTTCGAGGAAGCCGGTGCCGGCGCCGAGCACTACCGCGAGCAGCGCGAAGCCCCACAGGCCCCAATCGGGAATAGCGGGCAGCGCCGCGTGATCGAGCAGCTGCGACAGCATCGCGGCATGGACCGCAAGCCCGAAAGTCGCCGGGCTATGGAGCGCCTTCGTCGCCGGCGTCGTGTAGCGATCCTGCTCGACGATATCGCCGCCGATCAGCACGTAGCGGCCGGCGACCTGGGCCTTGAGCAAATCCCAATAGGCCGGCGCATCGACGGGCGGATCGGAGAAGTTATCGATCGGAATCGTCTCGAAGACGTCGGCATCGGAATTCGGCAGCTGGTAGCGGATCGCGCCCTCGTAGTCGGCGGGAAAGCTGCTCGCCGCGCCAGCGAGCGAGCGCGCGATCACCGGCGGCAGGTTGGCCGGCCGGTCCGGCCAGACACGCTGGATGCCGTCCGCGTCGGGTAGCAACCGCACCGAGGTCTTGCGCACATTGGGTGCGATCCTGGTGAACAGGCCCTCGAGATAGGCCTGCTGCCAGTCGTACATCTGGTCGGCATTGTCGCCCGCCGTCGCGTAACCGAGGTAGGTCGGCGTCCGCATCGATCGGAACGCTGCGATCAGCGCGCCGTCCTCGGGCTGCGGCTGGTCGATCAGCATATCGATGGCGATACCCTTGGCTCCCCAGCCATCGATCCGCTTGAGCGTCCGCGCGAGCACGCCGCGATCGAGCGGACTGCGCTTGCCGACGCGCCTCAACGTCTCGTCATTATAGACGATCATCACGATGCGCGGATTCTGGCCGGCATGCGGCGCGGTCATGCCGAAGCGCAAATCGTAGAGCGCGCCCTCGATGCCGCTCAGCATCAGCGAGCCCCAGCTATAGCGGGCCAGCGCCAGACCGACGAGGATCACCAGCAGCGTGGCGCCGAGGCGGAAATAGCCGATCTGTCGCGCGAGCCTGGAGAGCGAGCGGGTGCGCGTCTCCTGCTGTGCCTCCGCCATATGCCGCCGCTCAGAGCGGCCGCAGCACCGGCTGCGCGCCGTCGCCGATGATCGCGAAGCCCGACCAGTAATAGGGATGCGAGGTGTTCTCGTCGTCCATCAGCTTCAGTTCGGCCTGGCGCATCGCATCGCCGATGCTGGTGCCGGCGTGGACCTCGAACAGGCCGCTGATCAGCCGCTGCGTCGCGTTGAAGTCGTTCGGCACCGGCCAGTAGCTGGCGAGCACCGAGCGCGAGCCTGCGCCGACGAAGGCGCGGACGAGGCCGTCGAGCTCGCTGCCGCCGCCGGTGGTGACGCCGGCCTCGCGCGTCGCCGCCACGGTTGCCGCGCCGGCCGTGTCGCAGGCCGAGAGGATGACGATGTCGGCGTCGAGCTTGAGGCCGTAGATCTCGCGGAAGCTGAGCAGCCCGTCCGAAGTCTTGCCGTCCGGCAGCGCGGGGCCGAACGAGGTCAGCAGCGCCGGCCGCGCCGGGCATTCGGGGCGCGGTGCGGTGAGCAGGCCGTGCGTCGCGAAGTGCAGGATGCGATATTGCGAGAGGTCGCCGCGCTCGATGATCGCGGTGTCGCTGAACGCCTGGCCGGTGATCACGTCGCCCTTGCCGCCGACGCTCTTGTCGGCGGTGTAGAGCTCGTTCGCCGGGATGGGATTGTCCCAGTTCTCGAGCGGCCAGTCGCAATCGATCGCGCCGCGATTGCTCATTGCCCGCGTCGCCGAGACCTGCTGGACGTTGGTGACGGGCGCGTTGTGGCCGAGGCCGAGATACGGCTTCGGCGCGTTCGATGGCGCGATCCTGCGCACGTCACGGAAGCTCGCCGCGGACACCGCGGTCGAGACGTCGAGCTGCTTGCCGAGCCAGGCAATGCCGCGGAAGTCGAACTCGTCGGCTTTCGGCTTGGTGACCCGCGCCTTGTACGCGGCGACGCCGGCATCGTCGGTGACGAGCACGGTCGCGGGCAGGCCGAGCATCGGGCCATCGGGTTCGAACACGAGATGCTTCACGCCGGCGAGCTTGGGCTGGATCGGCCCCATCAGCGCGATGAACAGCGCGCGCGATCGCTCCAGATCGAACGGATAGGTGAGCACCCGCCCGTCCTGCTCCTTGATCACGCTGTCGCGGACCGTGGTGACGAGTTTGTCGAGCGCCTTGGCATTGATATCGGCACGATAGGCGGTGACGTCGCTCGGCGTCACATAGATGGCGTAGACCCCCCGCTCGACGATCGCGAGCTTGTAATAGGCCTCGTCGGGCTTGAGCACCTTCTGCAGATCGGCCAGCGTCATCGTGCCGTTCGAGACGGCACGGTAGCGCGGAAACTGGCCGAGCTTCGCCTGCGTCGCGACCTGATCGGCCTCCAGCCCGGCGAGGCCGCTCTTCAGCGAAGCGAGGCGGGTGAGATCGTCGGGGCTCGGCTTCGCCAGCGAGGAGAGCCGCGCCACCTCGACGCGATCGGCCTCGACTTCGCGGGTGAGCGCGGTCGACTGGCGGAAGAGCCGCGCCGCCGCGTCGCTGCCGCCCGAAAGCTCGCGCGCGAGCTCGGCCTGGGTATCGGCGACGCCCGGGCGGACGAGCGTCTGACTCGCAAGGAACATGTCCTCGGCAAGCGCAGGGTGGCTCGCGACCTGGTCGGCGAGCACCGCAAAATAGGGCGCGAGCATATGTTCGAGACCAACGTCGCCGCCATGCTCCGCGACCTGCTGCACGACCTGGCGGTAAAGCGCGATCGAGGCGTCCGGCTGGCCCCGGCGCGCGAGATAGCCGGCGAGCCGCGCCTTGGCGGCGTTCTCGGCGGCGGAACCGGGATATTGGAGCTGCACGATCGCCAGACCGTCGCGGAGATCGCGGTCGGCGATTGCGAAGTCGCCGCGCTTCTCGGCGATCGCGGAGAGTTCGGCGAGCGCCTGTGCGCGCAGCCGCGCGATCGTCGTGACGCGGCCCTCGCGGACCTGCAGCATCTGCGCGATCGCGCTGTTCAGCCGTTGCTCGGCGGTGGCATCGTCGCCCTTCAGGCGCGCGATCGAACCGCGCAGCTGCTCGGCCTGCGCGTCGAGGATCTCGGATCGCTCGACGGGGGTGAGGCTTGCCGGATCCTGGCCGGCGAGCAGCGAGGCGGAGCTGTCGGTGTTCACCTGGGCGGCGGTGACGGCGTCGATCACCGGCGCGCCGCTTACCGACTGGACGTCCGGCATCACCGGCGTGATCGGCCGGTCGAGCGCGGCGCGCGCCTCGTCGACCTTGCCCTGGTTCAGCAGATGCAGCGCATAGAAGTTGCGGCGCAGGCGCAGCTGGACCGGATCGCCGGTGCGGATCTTCGCCGCCTCGGCGAACAGCGCGTCGGCCTCGGCGAAATCGCCCAGGTTCGAGCGCTGGAGCGCCCGGTTGACGATATATTCGCCGAGCATCGACTGGCTCTGCGGCGTTGCGCTCGCAGTGCCGACGAGCGCGTCGAAGAACTCGGAAGCCTCCGCATAGGAGCCGCTATTGTTGCGACGATAGCCTTCCGCCAGCGCCAGCGCCGGATCGAGCGAACCGGCCTGGACGCGCGCGAACGCGGCCGGATCGGAGATCGACGTGGTCGCGACCTGGATCTCGCCGGGAACCATGCGGTCGGCGACGATCGTACGCAGCCCGAGCTGAAGCGCGTCATCGTAGCCGGCGAGACCCTCGGCGACATAGGTCCTGTCGCCCTTGGTGACGCTGTAGACAGAATAGCCGACCTGTTCCTTCGTCATCATGCACGCGGCGAGCGACGTCCCCGCGAGATCGGCGACCGTCGCCGGCGCGGGGCTCTGGCAGCTGATGCCGGCATCGCGCGTCGCGGCGAGACGGGCGAGAGGATCGTCCTTGCCGGTATGCAGCGCGTAGAGATGCCCCACCGGCGCGGCGGCGTCGCGGCAGACGATCGTATAGGCGCGATCGAACATCGACTTGATCGCCGGCCCGGAGAGGTTCGCCTGCACGCGGCAGAGCACGCCGTTGCCGCTGCCGAGGCGGAAGCTGTCCTGCAGGCTCGGCGGCGGCGCCTTCATCGGTGCCGCGCCGACGGGCAGAGCCGCCGCCGCCAACAATGCCGTCAACGCCCCCCGTGACACCAGACCGCGCACACCCGCCTCCCCATGGCTGGAGCGGGAGCATAGCCACGCCATGCCCCGCTGGAACAAGCATTTTGTGCGACCGCCTGTCTTGTTCTTGCGCGTAAGCGAATCAGCCGGGACGATAGGAGCGTCGGTGCCGGCTGTCTAATGACCATCGGGCCAATGCGGCAGAGACTGCCGCGCACCGGCATGGCGGCCCGGTGCTATCCCGCCGACGCGACTTGCGATCGGGCGAAGCGCAGCGAGCGCCCTACGTCGAGCACGCCTCTACCCGCGTTCGCGTCCGGGTGCGTGCCCTTGCCGGCCGCCTCCAGGAGGAGCTCGGCGGCCTGCTGGGGCGAGAGCGTCGGCCGGCTTTCCAGCAGCAGCGCCAGCGCGCCGACGACATAGGCCGTCGAATAGGAAGTGCCGGAGACGAGGTGGCAGAATTTCTCGTCGCAATCGGTGACGACATTCTCGCCTGGAGCGGCGACGAAACGCGCCGCTGCCACGCCGGCATGGTTCGTCCACGTCGAGAGGCGGCCGGCGGAGGTGCTTGCCCCCGCTACTATGATCGACGCGGCGAAGCGCGGATCCGCCGCGTAACGCGCCGGCCAGGATGGCTGTGCGTCGCCATCGTTTCCGGCCGCCGCCACGATCATCGCGCCGCTCTGCACGACCCGCTCGAGCGTCTGCTCGACGGCCGGCAGGGGATCGCGGCCCACCAGCGGAACGCCGATGATCCGCGCGCCATGATCGAGCGCGTAGTTGATGCCGCGCGCGAGATCGACGGCGTGAACAGAGCATTCCTTCGCGCAACTGCCGTCGATGTCGGCGCGGACCGCGATGACCTTCGACCGATAAGCGACGCCGACGGTGCCGGCGCCGTCGAGCGGGGCGACCGCAAGCCCGGCGACCTGCTCGCCATGCCGGTCGATCGGGCCCGCAGCACGCGCCGGGATAAGGTCAACCGAATCGGGCGAGAGGTTCCCCAAGAGATTGGGCTGGGCGCGATCGATGCCGGTGTCGATGAACGCCACCTTCACGCCGGCACCGGTGACGCCGCGGGCGTAAGCACGCTCGGCATCAATCGCCGCCAAGCCCCAGCTTAGTCGATATTCCAGAGCGCCCGGCTTGGGGCGGGGCACCTTAGCGCTCCGCACGAGGGGCGCGCCGAGATCCGGCGCGAGCGGTACGGCTACGGCGGCGGCAGCCGCTACGGAAAAGGCGCAGGCAAGCAGCAACGGCACAGCGCGAACACTGCGCACAACATTCTTGGACAACAGCTGGAACTCCCGATCAGGACCGACATATGCGGTGCCGGATCGGATATTAAAGTGGTGCGATCGCTACCGATTATTGCCCGTGGCGATCAACCTTCCGCCGCTGTTGCGGCAAGCCCGAGCGGAGGGAGCCCGGCACCGCGCAGCTGTTGTGCCGTAGTCAGCAGCGCCTGGAAGGCGTTCGGCACCGCGTCCGTCTGGATCAGCAGCTCGAGCGTCGCCTGCGCGCGGAGCGGCTCGCGCTCGGCATCGCTCCAGAGCGACAGCAAGATTGCTTCGTCCTCGCTGATCCGCCCGCAGTGCATCGGCGCGAGCCCGAGGACGATCTTCGCCTCGCGACTGAAGGTCGTGAGCAGGCGATGGAAATCGGGCAGGGCCTCGATCACGCCGGCGCGGAGGAACACGCCGGCCAACGCACCGGGTGGGCATTGCCGTCGCCCCAGCGAATCGGTCCAGGCGCGCATCGCCCACAACAGGAAGCGGCTGCCCTCGCTCAGCCGTTCCACCGGACGATCGACCAGCTCGTACATAGCGCGCTCCTCTGTTGCGAACGATTCGCATTTGAGCGCCAATGCTGCGCAACGTCAAGCCTGTTGCGAATTATTCGCATTTGAGAAGATGCGCGCGACGAACCGTATCCCGCTCGCGCCAGTCCGGTATTCTCCAGTGCTTCAATAGGAATTACCGTTCGTTGTAGTCTGCCACCAGCGGAGACTCGGCCTATGTGCGAAGAGCTTGCGCGTTCGCCCCTGTGCCTCACCATTCCGGGTTTTGGTGGGAGCGGGCCAGATCATTGGCAGACCCTGTGGGAACGCTCTCGCCACGATTGCGAGCGCGTGGAGCTCGGCTCGTGGGGATCGCCGTCCCGCAACAGCTGGGTGAGCGCGATCGAGCGATCGGTCCGCGGCGCCGACGCACCGATCATCTTCGTCGCGCACAGCCTCGGCTGCCACGCCGTCGCGTGGTGGGCGCAGCTGATGGCCGGCGAGGGCGCGACGGGCCTCGTCGTCGGCGCGCTGCTGGTCGCGCCGCCCGACGTCGAGCGCGCCGACTCGCATTCGCTGCTGAGCCGCTTCTCGCCGAGCCCGCGCCACGCGCTGCCGTTCCCGTCGATCCTGGTCGCGAGCAGCAACGATCCCTTCGCCTCGGTGGCGCGCTCACGCGAGATGGCCGGCAACTGGATGAGCGACTTCGTCGAGATCGGCGAGGCCGGCCACATCAACGAGGCGTCGGGACTCGGCATGTGGCGGGAAGGGCAGGCGCTGCTCGAGCAACTCTGCGATGCCCGCGAGCGCAAGGGCGAGCTTCGCGAGATGCTGCGCCAGCCCGCGGCTCGCCCACCGGCGCTGCAGGTCCTCGAGCTGAGCTGAACCAGATTTGCGGTGGGTGGAGAGATCAGCGCTCCAGCGCGCTGATCTCTCCGTTTGCGAGCCGCAGCCGATCGGAAAGATCGCGCACGACGTTGGCGAGCAGCGTCGCCATCAGCTCCGGATGTTGCGCAGCAAGCCCGCGCAACGCGGTGATCGGCAACGCGTAGACGACCACCTCCTCTTCCGCGACGACATCGGCCACGCGCGCGCCGCCGTCGATCAGCGCCAGCTCGCCGAACGCCATTCCGGGTCCCAGCGTGCCGACGCGCACCGGATCGCCCTCGCCGACGACTACGCTGACGCGCCCGGAAGCCAGCAGGAACATCCGGTCCGCATGCTCGCCCGCCTCCGCGATTATGGCGCCCGCTTGGAAGGTCCGGCGGTCCGCAATGCCTGCGATGGCGGCGCGCACCTCGGGGGCCAAGCCCTCCAGCACGGCCATGTCGTCAAGAGCCACCTCGCTATGCTGCGCAACAATCCCCTGCCGTGCGAGCAGCGCATCCTCGGCATGCTCAAGCGCACGGTCGCGCGATCCGAACAGCAGCGCGCCGGCCTGACGCGTAAAATCCTCGCACAGAGGCGCCAGTGGCCCCTCGGAGGGCAGGTTTGCCGCGATCAGGCGGCGGCCTTGCTGCGCGAGCGCGGCGCGGAAATCGCCGATCAGCCGACGGGCTGCGTCATCGGCGCTCAGCACATGGCGGAAATCGAGGATGATCCACCCGGCGCCACCGGCGAGCCGACTGGTGAGGCGGATCAGCCGCTCCGCAGCGCCGAAGAAGAGGGGCCCCTGCAGTTCGATGACCGCGATCGCGGCACCGGCGCGATCGAGCAGGCTGCGTTCCGACGGCGGCCTCACCCGCTTCGAACGGAGCCGGAGGCCCGAAAAGCTGCGGCGGATGACGCTGCTCGGGCTCGGATGCGTGGTGAAGGTGCGCAATCCGAAATCCTCGGCGATTGCGCGGGCGGCGGCGACCCCGCGCACGCTCGTGCCGTTTGCGTCGATCGGCGGCGACCAGATCGCGATGCCGGCCTGCCCGGGTGCCACCGCCAGGATCGAGCCGGAGACGCCGCTTTTCGCGGGCAGCCCGATCTCGAATGCCCACTGTCCGGCATAATTGTACATGCCGCAGGAGTTCATCACGGTGAGCACGTCGCCGACCACCGCTGCGGCCAGCGCGCGCTCGCCGGTGCGCGGGTTGACGCCGTTGTTGGCGAGCGTCGCCCCCATCAACGCGAGATCGCGCGCATCGACGAGCAGCGAACATTGCCGGAAGTAGAGCTCCAGGACCTGTTCGGGCTCGCGCGTCAGAATACCCGCGTTCAGCATCAGCCAGGCCATCGCGCGATTGCGATGCCCGGTCGCGGACTCGGAGTGGAACACCGCCTTGTCGAGCGCGAGCGGCCGCCCGGCGAAACGCGCGAACAGCGCATCGAGCGCGGCGATCCGCTCCGCCTGCGTCTCGCCTTCGACCAAGCCGGAGGTCGCGATCGCGCCGCTGTTGATCATCGGGTTGAACGCGCGGCGGTGGACGTCGTCCAGCTCGATCGCGTTGAACGCCTCGCCGGTCGGTTCCACGCCGACATGGCGGAACACCTCCTCGGTGCCGCGCACCTCGAGCGCATGCGCGTAAACGAATGGCTTCGAAACGGACTGGATGCTGAAGGGCGTGCGATCGTCGCCGATCGAATAGATCTCGCCGTCGACGGTCGCGATCGCGATCGCCAGCGCATTCGGATCGGCCTTGGCAAGCTCTGGGATATAGGCGGCGAGCTTGCCGCCCCCGAGACCGCGCAGCCGCGCGTGGAGATCGCGCAGATAATCCTGAATCGGTCCCGCGGCCATGTGCACGCGTTAGCGGATCGGTAGCGAAATGATCAAACCTCCACTTCGAACCCGTCATAGGCGCACAGCACCTCGAGCGGGCGGCGATCGTGGCGGTTAAGCTCCTCGTAGCGGATCGTCTCGAGATGGAGGCGGCGGATGTCCTCGTCGCTGTAGGTCGGCTCGTGGTGAAAGAGCACGAGCCGCTTCGCGCCCGCACCCTGGCAGAGATCGACCGCGACGAGGTTCGAACTATGCCCCCAATCGGCCTTGAGCGTCACACTCTCGGCAAGCGAGTACATCGTGTCGCAGATGACGAGATCGCCATCGTGGAAGAAGCGCTCGAACACCTCCTCGACCGCCATGTCCTCGAGCTTGTGCTCCGAGTCGGTCGAATAGACGACGCTTTTGCCGCCTTGCTCGAATCGATAGCCGTAGCTGTCGTGCGCGTGCTGCTGGAGGATCAGCGACACCTTCATGCCGGCGATGTCGTGCGCATCGCCGGTGTCGAGCGTCACGAAGTCGATCTGCGCCGCGAGATAGTCGAACGGAACCGGGAAGCTGATCTCTTCCTGCTGCCGCCGCAGCGCCTCCTCGGCGTCGGCGTGGCCCGAATAGATGGTGATCCGGTTGCGGGGATCGAAGGCCGGGCCGAAGAACGGGAAGCCCATGATATGGTCCCAGTGCAGGTGCGACAGGAACATATGGTAGCGGCGCGGATGGCCGGCGCCGATGCGGCGGATCGAATCGATGCCGAACTCGCGCAGGCCCGAACCCATGTCGCAGACGACGAAGCCGTCGCTGCTGCCCTCGATCTCGACGCAACTGGAGGCACCGCCATAGGTGCCCCACGTCGCGAAATCGAGCGTTTCGGCGAAGTCGGCCGCAGCCTGCTCGTCGGTGAAACGGCGTCCATCGGCGGCGACAAGCGCACGCGCGATCTTCGTACGGATCGCCGGCGGCGTCGGCGCGACCGGCAGCGAACCGCGTGTTCCCCAGAACCGCACCAGCATTGCGAACCCCTCCGGGTTGCAAGACTAGCAAGCCTTTGAGGCGAGCGCCATAATCGCCGTTGATCCGATATTTACCGCCCGACGTCGCAGGCTGGGACCGCAAAACGAAGCGGGCCGGGAGCCTAGCAGCATGACGCTGCACGGCACCCGGCCCAGATGAAGACGCGGTTGGTTCGGCCTAGAAGGCGAGCTGGAAGCGCGCCGACGCCGTATCGTAGCTCTGTCCAATCTCGGCGCCGACCGGCGTGACGTAGCTCGCCGCGCTCGGCGAGAGGCGATCGATCTTCACGTGCTGATAGTCGAACATCACGCGCGCGATCGGGTTCAGATACCAGTTCACGCCGGCCGTGAGGATCTTCTGATCGCCGCCGCGAACGCCGCCTGCCGGCAGCGCGACACCACGGATGCCCTGATGATAGTTCAGGTCGATGTCGGAGTAGCGCAGCGCCAGCTCGATCGCGCCGTAATTGCCCTTGGAGGGATTGAACGAGCCGTCGATCTTCGGTCCGTCGAACGCGAAGTTGCCGTCGTTGTAGCGGCGGCGCTGGCCGGTGAGGATCCAGCTGCCTTCGACATAGAAGCCGTTGAAGTGCGGATTGTCGAGCGCCGAGGCACGGCGGTCGATGCCAATCCGCTCATATTCGCCCTGGACGAAGAAATTGCGGTACTCGGCCGCGAACTCGGCGCCCGCCGTATAGACGTGGCTCGCGTCGATTGCGCCCGTCGAGATCAGACGCGTGCCGTCGACGCGCAGCTCGGGCCGCTCCTGCAGCGTGACCGGGCTGATCGCGGTGCCGGCCGCGGCATCGGGCCCGGCGGTGTTCGCGGCATGCGCGACATAGCTGCCGTGGAGGCCCAGATGGACGATCGCGTCGTCGGTCTTGACCGGCAGCGCGGCGGCGCGGCCGACGAAGCCGAGCGCGCTGTTGTAGGGTTGCACGGCGCTGCTGCCGGCGGTGTTGACGAGGCGGCCCGTGACGGCGGCAGACGCGAACCAACGCGGCTGCGTGATCGCGATCTGGCCACCCTCGCGGAAGTCGCCGCCGGCGACGCTGCGCGCGATGTCCGCCGAGGCGGGTCGCTCGAGGAACAGCATGCCGTTGGTCGAGCCGGCATCCTCAAGGCCGATGAACGGCGCGAACGCGCCGACGCGGATGTGTGCGGGCTTCCAGCCGGAATATTGCAGCCAGAGCTCCTGGACGTGGCCGTTGTCCTCGACGCCGGAGCCGCCGAAATCGAACAGCACGTTATACTCGAAATCGCCGAACGCGCGGCCGCTGATGCCGATGCGCGCGCGGCGGAAGGTGGTGCCGTTGGAGAGATTGCGCGCGCGTGCGGTGTCCGTCGACGCGCCACCGCGGCGAAGGTCGGTCGCGATCGGGCCGGCGCTATGCTGGAAGTAGTCGGCGACGTCGAACTGCATGATGCCCTGCAGGTTCGCCGTGAAGCGGCCGTCGTTGGTCGCGATCACCGGATGGCCCGAGTCGATCTTCGCCACGGCAGCCGTCGTTGGGGTCGGGCCCTTCGGCGTGGGCGACGAGCCGCCGGCTCCACCGGTTGCGGTGCGCGAACCCGAGAAGATGCCGTTGTCTGCCGTCGCGGCACTGCTCGGCGGCTGGGTGCCGGCCGGGATCGCACTGCCGGCCGCACCACCGCGCAATTCGCTGATCTCGCTCTGGATCGCGTTGAGCTGTGCCTGCAGCGCCGCGATCTTCGCGTCGACCGAGGAGTCGCCCGCAGCGGGATCGGCGGCGAGCGCGGCGGTCGATACGCTACCGAGCAGCGCGACGAAAAGCAGGCGGCGAACCGCCCGACGCGAATGTGACATTGGAAAACCCCCTTATCTGCACGCCCCTGATGGCGCGACCGGGCGCGCCGTTACAGCGCGGTTTTGTTAAACCCGATAAAGACCATCTTTAAACTAGGGTATCATTCGGTTCAATATGGACCTGAGCCGCCCAAGCCATCTTGCGGCGCGCCGTTGCGCCCGGGCTACAGCGGCGCCTTCGCGATCGCCCGCGCGGCATCGCTCGCCAGCATGTCGACGCGTTCGTTCTCGGTATGCCCGGCATGGCCCTTGACCCAGCGCCAGTCGATCCGGTGCGGCGCCGCGGCGGCGAGCAACTCCTGCCACAGCTCCATGTTCTTCACGGGCTTCTTGTCGGCGGTCTTCCAGCCATTGCGCTGCCAGCCCTTCACCCACTTGGTGATGCCGTCCATCATATAGCGGCTGTCGGTATGGAGCGTCACCCGGCAGGGGCGGGTCAGCGCTTCGAGCGCGCGGATCGCGGCGAGCATCTCCATGCGGTTGTTGGTGGTGAGCCGCTCGCCGCCGGAGAGCTCCCTCTCATGCGCCCCCATGCGGATCAGCGCGCCCCAGCCGCCCGGGCCGGGATTGCCCTTGCACGCGCCGTCCGTGAAGATCTCGACATGGCTCAGTTCGGTCATCGAAAGAGTGCCGTACCATGCTGCGCATAGTGATCGAGGCGCCGGACATAGGCGAGCGGATCCTTGCGGACGACGAGCGCATCGGCCGGCGTGTTGAGCCAATCCCAGGCGCGGGTCAGCGCGAAGCGGATGCAGCCGCCCATCGCCAACACCGGCAGCGCCGTGCGATCCCCGTCCGCAAGACCAAAGCCTGCGGCGTAGCCCTGCAGCAAAGCTTCGCCGATCGCCGAATCATAGTGCTCGCCCTTCGCATCGAAGCACCATGATCCGTGCATTACCGCGAGATCGTAGAGCCGCACGTCGCTGCACGCGAAATAGAAGTCGATGATGCCGGTCACGCGATCGCCGAGCGTCAGCACGTTATCGGGAAAGAGGTCGGCGTGGATCACCGAGCGCGGCGCGGCGCGATCCCAGAGCGGCAGCACCGCGTCGAGCGCGCGGGAGAGCCGATCGTAGAGACCCGGCCGGATCGCGTCGAGATCGTGGCCGCACCGCGCCAGCAGCGGCGCCCAGGCGTCGGCGCCGAGGCTGTTCGGCCGCTCGAGCGGGAAATCCTCGAGCGCGCGGTGCATCTCACCCATTATCGTGGCGGCGGCCCGCGCCTGGGGCACGGTCGGGTGGCTGAGCGAGACGCCGGGCAGGAACTCGATCAGGCAGGCGGACCGCCCCGCGACCTCCTGGATCTGCACGCCGTCGCGGTCACGCAGCGCGCGCGGCACCGGCAGGCCGCGGTCGGCGAGATGGTCGATCAGCGCGAGGAAGAAGGGCAAGTCGGCCTTGTCGACGCGCTTCTCGTAAAGCGTGAGGATGTAACGATGATCCTCGGTATCGACGAGATAATTGCTGTTCTCGACACCCTCGGCGATGCCCTTGGCCGAAACGAGCGGCGTGGTGCCTTCATAGCGGGCGAGGAGGGCAGCGATCTCCTCCGCCGAGACCGGCGTGTAGACCGCCATCTAGCGCGACCTCGGCCGCATCACATCCGCTCGTCCCGAGCGCAGTCGAGGGACGTGCCACGAACGGGGCGCTGGCGTGTGTCGACTTCGCTCGACACGAACGGGTGAAGGGACTGCATTGTGACGAAGGCTCAGGCGGCGAGGCCGCGCGGCAGCTTGAACGCCATCTGCTCGACGGTGGTCGTGATCTCTTCCTCGGCGATCGTGTAGCGCTGGCCGAGCGCGTCGACGACCTCGCGGACCAGCAGCTCGGGAGCCGAAGCGCCGGCGGTGAGGCCGAGCGCGCGCACGCCCGCAAGCCAGGCGAAATCGATTTCGGATGCGTTCTGGATCAGCCGCGCGCGGACACCGTTGCGTTCGGCCACCTCGACAAGGCGAAGCGAGTTGGACGAATTGGGGGCGCCGACCACCAGCATCGCATCGCAGCGCGCCGCGATCGCCTTGACCGCCGCCTGCCGGTTCGAGGTCGCGTAGCAGATATCCTCCCCACGCGGTCCCTGGATCAGCGGGAAGCGACGCCGCAGCGCGGCGACCATCTCGGCGGTATCGTCCACCGAGAGCGTCGTCTGGGTGAGGAAGGCAAGGTTGGCCGGATCGGCCGGCGTCACCGCCTCGACATCCTCGACCGTCTCGACCAGCGTCATCGCACCATCCGACAGCTGGCCGAGCGTGCCGATCACCTCGGGATGGCCGCGATGGCCGATAAACAGAATATGGCGGCCCTGCTCGTGCAGCCGCTCGGCTTGACGGTGAACCTTCGAAACCAGCGGGCAGGTGGCATCGACGAAATCGAGCCCGCGCTCGCTCGCCTCCAGTGGCACGATCTTGGGCACGCCGTGCGCGGAGAAGACGACGGGCTTGCCGTCCGGCACCTCGTCCAGCTCCTCGACGAAGATCGCGCCCTTGGCCTTGAGGCCGTCGACGACATGCTTGTTGTGAACGATCTCGTGGCGAACATAGACCGGCTCGCCGAACTTCGCGATCGCGAGCTCGACGACGCGGATCGCGCGATCGACGCCGGCGCAGAAGCCGCGCGGTGCGGCGATCAGCAGCGTGAGCGGCGGCTTCGCACGCTCGTGGTTGTGCGCTGCGGCAGGGGCGGTCATCATCGCCGCCGCCCTCTACGCGATTGCTTGCCTGTGCGAAAGCCGCTTCCTATGATCCGCGCCCGTACCGGACCGGCCGATCGCTCGCGCCGGCAGCTCTTGATCGTTGAGGAAGCCGCCTGTGCCGAGCTTGTCGCGTTCCCTGTTCCTGCCGCTCGCGCTGATCGGCGCCACCACGCTCGGCGCCTGCAGCCACGAAGGCAATATCGAGCTCGCCAACGATTCGATCGGGCTCAAGATCACGCGATCGGCCTGTCCGGCGGTCGGCATCCCCGCCTATACCGGCGACGAGACGCTGTTCACCACGCCGGGCGGCCGCACCGCCAACGATATCGACGTCGTCGCCGAGATCGTGAACGTCACGCCGCAATGCGCCGACACTGGCACCGGGCCGCTCACGTCGAGCGTGAGTTTCACCGTCGAGGGCCGCCGCACCAGCGCCAGCGGCGCACGCGACGTGACCTTGCCCTATTTCGCGACGGCGATCCGCGGCGGCACGCAGGTCGTCTCCAAGCAACTCGGCCGGGTCGGCCTGCACTTCGCCGACGGTCAGCTCCGCGCCACGACCAGCGGCACGGCGACGGTGACGATCGACCGTTCGGCGGTCGCGCTGTCCCAGAAGGTACGCAACCGGCTGACCCGCAAGCGCAAGGCCACCGACGCCGACGCCTCGATCGATCCGATGACCGATCCGGAAATCCGCTCGGAGGTCAGCCGCGCCAGCTTCGAACTGCTCGTCGGCTTCCAGCTCTCGAACGACCAGCTCGCCTACAACGCGACGCGCTGATAGTCGTGCTTGGGGAAATGCCTCGGGAACGCCGCGCATATGGGGCGGAAGTCAGATCTTTGCGAGCATTCGCTGACGCGCTTCTTGGAGCAGATTGGGCCGAGAAATGGGTCGCCGAGCGACTTTGTTGGATGCGCAATCAAATTAAGCGATGGTATCGTGCGGAGCTACCCGCCATCGTCCTCGAGGTGATCGAGTCGCGAAATCGTACTCTTTATGGAGATCCGCTTGGTCCGCATGCCGAGCAGCAACGCTCGCGGTACAGCAACTGGGCCGAAGTTATTCAGGCGGCGTGCAGACCTAGCTCTTTCGTGAGCTGATCCTATTTTGGACGACAGCAGGTTGACGCGAGCAGGATCATTGCAGTGAACATCGAGAGCGCCCTCGCCAAGCTAACCGAACGTCAAAAGCAATGTTTGCGAATGTTGGCGTCGGGAAAGCGCTCGAAGACAATCGGCGCCACGCTTGGTCTTTCAAGTTGGACTGTGGAGCAACTTATGGAGAAGGCTAGGCTTCGCCTCGGCGTCGCCACCCGTTCACAGGCAGCCAAAATCCTTCTTGCGTTCGAGCGTGGCGCACCGCGCATCATCAAGTTGGGAAACGGCAGAAGCAGCCTTGAGTTTCGATCGCAAGAGGCTGAGCGCGTGATGAGGGCACTCCATCGGTTGGGAGGGCTTCGTCATATCGAAGGAGCGGACGCGCAGCTCATCGATGTCAAGGGGCAAACGTTTGTACGTCTGGGGGAGTGGGAAGATCATTGTATCATCTCGACATCAGCTGAAGGCGACGAGCTTCTCCAGGTGGCACTGACGAACCTGGCGATTGATGAAGTTGCATTAGCCTGAGGGTTGACTTGGATGCGGCAGGCCGAATAGCGAGGGGCGTCTTCCGGGGCTTGCCCCGGGCGATCGCGCGGGAGAGCGCGGCGGGTCTCGGTCTGCCGCCACCGAAGGAGCAACCGCCCCGGAAACTCTCAGGTCACCGGACCGCGCGGGCGCATCGGGACACTCTGGAAAGCGGGCGGCGGTCTCTCGACCGGATCGCCCCACCGAAGGGGTAAGCAGCGGATCCTGACCTCGGTCGGGAACCGGCGCGAATGCTCTCAGGTTCCGTGACAGAGGGGGCGGCAGACGCGGGCAGGAGCCCGTCTCTGTCCGCTGCCATGTCTTGAGGAACCCGCGATGAGCCAGGCCGCGCATGACGGACCCACCGACGATCGCACCGCGCGTGGGCTCGCGTTGAGCGGCGATCCCGCGCCCGAGGCGCCGCAGCCGCCGGAGACGCTGCCGCTCGATGCCTGGCATCGGAAACGCGGCGGCCGGATGGTGCCGTTCGCGGGTTACCTCATGCCCGTTCAGTATGACGGTATCATCGCCGAGCACCTCTGGACACGATCGAGCGCCAGCCTGTTCGATGTCAGCCATATGGGGCAGCTCTTCTTATCGGGCGACGGTGCAGACGTCGCGCTGGAGGCGCTGATCCCGGCCGACCTCGCGACCGTCAAGCTGGGGCAGTTGCGCTACTCGCTGCTGCTCAACGAGAAGGGCGGCATTCTCGACGACCTCATCGTCTCGCGCTGGCGGGACGGGCTCTATATGGTCGTCAACGGCGCGACCAAGTGGGACGATATCGGTTGGATGCGCGAGCACCTGCCCGACGAGATCGGCATGAACCACATGGAGGATCGCGCGCTGCTTGCGCTGCAGGGGCCGCAGGCGGCGGCCGCGCTCGCCCGGCACGCGTCGGGCGAACATAATCTCGCCGACCTCGTCTTCATGACGGGCGGCAGATTCTCGATCGCCGGGGTCGACGCGTGGATCAGCCGCTCCGGCTATACCGGCGAGGACGGGTTCGAGATCTCCATCCCTGCCGAAGCCGCGGCGCGCGTCGCCGACGCCCTGTGCGGCGAACCCGAAGTGAAACCGGCAGGCCTCGGCGCGCGCGATTCGCTGCGGCTCGAAGCCGGATTGCCGCTCTACGGCCACGATCTCGACGAGGGCACCACGCCAATCGAGGCCGATCTCGGCTTCGCGGTCGCGAATCGGCGGCGTGAGGCCGGCGGCTTTCCCGGCCACGCCCGCATCATGATCGAGCGCGATCAGGGGACGGTGCGCAGGCGCGTCGGGCTGGTGATCGAGGGTCGCCAGCCGGTGCGCGAAGGCGCGCTCGTGCTCGACGCGGACGGCAGCATGGTCGGCCGCGTCACCTCGGGCGGCTTCTCGCCCAGCCTCGAGCGGCCGATCGCGATGGCCTATGTGCCCGTCGCCGCCGCTGCGACGGGCAGCACAGTGCGCATCGAACAGCGCGGCAAGATCTTCTCCGGCACCGTCACCCCGCTGCCGTTCGTCCCCCATCGCTACGTCCGCTTAGCCCAATCCGCCCGAGGGAGTGCCGCATGAGCTATTACTATACCCGCGATCACGAGTGGATCAGCGTCAACGGCACCAGTCACGACACGATCGCGACCGTCGGCATCACCGATTATGCGCAGGCCCAGCTCGGCGACATCGTCTTCGTCGAGGCGCCGCCCAAGGGCACCAAGCTGAGCAAGGGCGGCGAGTGTGCCGTCGTCGAATCGGTCAAGGCCGCGTCGGACATCTATGCACCGGTGACCGGCGAGGTGGTCGAGCCGAACCGCGCGCTCGAAGGGGAGCCGGCGCTGGTCAACAGCTCGCCCGAGGACGATGGCTGGTTCTTCAAGATGACGCTCGCGGATTCGACCGAGCTCGAGGGACTGATGAACGCGGCCGAGTACAAGGCCTATGTCGCGAGCCTCTGACCATGGCTGACATCAACCAGGCGAGCCGCTGGAATGCGGCCGACTATGCGGCGAACGCCGCGTTCGTGCCCGCAATGGGCACACCGGTTCTGGCGCTGCTCGCGGCGCGGGCCGGCGAGCGGATCCTCGACATCGGCTGCGGCGATGGCGTGCTCACCGCGCAGATCGCCGCCGCCGGCGCCGAGGTGGTCGGCGTCGACGGCTCGCCCGAGATGATCGCAGCAGCGCGCGCCAAGGGCCTCGACGCGCATGTCCAGGACGCGCAGGCGCTCGGCTTCGCGCCGGAGTTCGACGCGGCCTTCTCCAATGCCGCGCTGCACTGGATGCTCGACAAGCGCGCAGTGGCGAGGGGCGTGTTCAACGCATTGAAGCCCGGCGGCCGGTTCGTCGGCGAGATGGGCGGCGAAGGCAACGTCGCCTCGATCTGGACGGCGGTGAATGCCGAGCTCGAGGCGCGCGGTCACGTCGTGCGGCGCCAGCACGAGTCGCATTGGTATCCGGATATCGCCGATTTCACCAAAACCTATGAGGGTGCAGGTTTCACGGCAATCGAAGCACGTTTGATCGAGCGACCAACGCCGCTTCCGACAGGCGTGGCAGGTTGGATCCGGACGTTCCGTTCGGGCCTGATGGACATCGATGGCATCGAGCCCGGCGAGCAGGAGGCGATCGGCGCCGCGGTAGAGCGCCGCCTCGAGGCGCAGCTGCGCCAGCCCGATGGCAGCTGGATCGCCGACTATGTCCGCCTCCGCTTCACGATGAGGAAGCCGGCGTGATGCGCTATCTCCCGCTCCAGGACGGCGACCGCGCCGCGATGCTCGCGCGGATCGGCGCCGGCTCGATCGACGATCTGTTCGTCGACGTTCCCGAGGCGGCGCGGTTCGAGGGGCCGATCGCGGACCTGCCGATGCACGCGCCCGAGATGGCCGTGGAACGCCAGCTTGCCGGCCTCGCGCGGCGCAACCTTGCGGCCGGAGAGGCGCCGTTCTTCCTCGGCGCCGGCGCCTATCGCCACCACATCCCCGCCAGCGTGGATCACCTCATCCAGCGCGGCGAGTTCCTGACCAGCTACACGCCTTATCAGCCCGAGATCGCGCAGGGCACGCTGCAGGCGCTGTTCGAGTTCCAGACGCAGGTCGCGCGGCTGCTGGGCTGCGATGTCGCCAACGCCTCCATGTACGACGGCTCGACCGCCTGCTGGGAAGCGATCGGCATGGCGCGGCGGATCACGCGGCGCGGCAAGGCGATCCTCTCGGGCGGGCTGCATCCCCATTATGTCAGCGTCTGCAAAACGATGGCGCGCTTCACCGGCGATCAGCTCGCGACCGGCGTGCCCCGCCTCGACGGCACCGCTGAGCAGGAGATCGCGCGGCTGATCGCCGCGATCGACGGCGAGACGAGCTGCGTCGTCGTGCAGAACCCGGACATCCTCGGCCGCGTCGCCGATCTCTCCGAACTCGCCGAGGCCTGCCATGCCAAGGGCGCGCTGCTCGTCGCGGTCGTCACCGAGCCGGTATCGCTGGGGCTGATCCGCTCGCACGGCGAGATGGGCGCGGACATCGTCGCCGGCGAAGGTCAGTCGATCGGCGTCGGCCTCAACTTCGGCGGGCCTTATGTCGGCCTGTTCGCGACGCGCGAGCGCTACGTCCGCCAGATGCCTGGCCGTCTTGCCGGCGAGACGGTCGATGCCGCGGGCAAGCGGGGTTTCGTGCTGACGCTCTCGACACGCGAGCAGCATATCCGCCGCGAGAAGGCGACCTCCAACATCTGCACCAACTCCGGCCTGTGCGCACTCGCTTTCTCGATCCACCTGACGCTGCTCGGCGAGGCGGGGCTGCGCCGCCTGGCGTCGCTCAACCACGCCAGGACGGTCACGGCAGCAGAGCGGCTCGCGGCGCTGCCCGATGTCGAACGGGTCGCCGATCCTTTCTTCAACGAGTTCACGCTGCGGCTGCCGAAGCCGTCGCGGCCGATCGTGCGGGCGATGGCGGCGCGGGGCGTGCTCGGAGGCGTTTCGCTGGGGCGGCTCTATCCGGGCCAATCCGCGCTCGAAACCGGGCTCGTCGTCGCGGTCACCGAGACGGTGAGCGACGAGGATATCGCGGCGCTGGCCGATGCGCTCGGGGAGGCGCTGTCATGAGCATCAATGCGAGCGGCTGGAAGCCGAATATCGGCGATGGCCAGGGCGACCACGAACGACCGAGCTTCACCGGCAATCGCGCGCTCATGCTCGAGGAACCGCTGATCTTCGAGATCGGCGACACCGAGCGGACCGGCGTGGATCTCGCCGATGCGCCCGCGGCGAACGCCGTCGATCGCCTCGGCGCGCTGCTCCGCAGCGCGCCGATCGGGCTTCCCGGTCTCACCGAGCCCGAGACGGTGCGGCACTATACCCGTCTCTCGCGCCAGAACTACGCAATCGATCTCGGCCTGTTTCCGCTCGGCTCGTGCACGATGAAGCACAATCCGCGGCTCAACGAGAAGATGGCGCGTCTGCCGGGCTTCGCCGACCTCCACCCGCTGACGCCGATCGAGCAATGCCAGGGTGCGCTCGCGCTGATCCATCTCGTCGGCGAGTGGCTGAAGGCGCTGACCAACATGCCGGCAATCGCGATGAGCCCGAAGGCGGGGGCGCATGGCGAGCTGTGCGGGCTCCTCGCGATCCGCGCCGCGCACGAAGCGCGGGAGCGCGCGGGCGGTGCGGCTCGCCGCACCGTGCTCGTCCCCGAAAGCGCCCATGGCACCAATCCCGCCACCGCCGCCTTTTGCGGCTACGCCGTCGAGAGCATCCCGGCGACCGGCGACGGCCGCGTCGATCTCGCCGCGCTCAAGGCCAAGCTGGGGCCCGACATCGCCGCGGTGATGATCACCAACCCGAACACCTGCGGCCTCTTCGAGCGCGACATGATCGCGATCGCCGATGCCGTCCATGCCGCCGGCGCCTATCTCTATTGCGACGGCGCCAACTTCAACGCGATCGTGGGCCGGGTGCGGCCCGGCGATCTCGGCATCGACGCCATGCACATCAACCTGCACAAGACCTTCTCGACGCCGCATGGCGGCGGCGGCCCCGGCGCCGGACCGGTGGTGTTCTCGCAGGCGCTGGCGCCGTTCGCGCCGCTGCCGTTCGTCGAGAAGCAGGGAGACCGGTTCGTCCTCGTCGAGGAGGAGACCGCGCAGGCGGAGCATCATGGCGACGCCTTCGGCCGGATGGTGGCGTTCCATGGCCAGATGGGCATGTTCGTGCGCGCCGCCGCCTATATGCTCAGCCACGGCGCGGACGGGCTACGGCAGGTCGCCGAGGATGCGGTGCTCGCCGCGAACTATGTGCTGCGCAGCCTGGAAGACGTGCTCGAGGCGCCGTTCGCGGCGTCCGGCCCGTGCATGCACGAAGCGCTGTTCTCGGACGAGGGGCTCGCCGACGGCTTTTCGACGCTCGACATCGCCAAGGCGCTGATCGACGAGGGCTTCCATCCGATGACGATGTATTTCCCGCTCGTCGTTCATGGCGCGATGCTGATCGAGCCCACCGAGACTGAGAGCAGGGCGACGCTCGACCAGTTCATCGGCGCGCTGCGCAGCGTCGCCGAGCGCGGCAAGGCGGGCGATCCGACGCTGCAGCAGGCGCCGATCCATGCGCCGCGGCGGCGGCTCGACGAAACGCTCGCTGCGCGCAAGCCGGTGCTGGTGTGGCGCGAGCAGCCAGACGCGGCGGTGGCGGCGGAATAGCCGGGGCTGCCAGATGCAAAACGGGCGGGGATCGCTCCCCGCCCGCATGGTGAAGCAGCGCTGGGCGCTTACTTCCGCTTGTGATGCACCGCGTGGTGGCCGCTGCCGCCCTTTTCCACGCACTTGTCGGTCACGCCCTTGCCGCACGGCGGGTAGCTGTCGGTCGAGGCCGCTGGCGCGCCGCCCGAGGCGTCCCCGCCACCGCTCGGCATCGCGCCGGCCGAAGACGCTCCGCCCGAACCGGACGACATCGAGCTGTCCGGCGTGGACGGGGCGGGGCTGGCCGGCATCGTGCTGTCGGGCGGCGGTGCCGGCTGGGCCGAGCTGTCCGCCGGCGCGGGGGCCGGGTTGGCGGGCGCGGTCGCGTCCTGCGCGATCGCGACGCTGCCGGCGGTAAGGCCGAACGCGGCAGCGGCGAGGAGAATGGCTTTCATGGGTCTGCTCCCTTTCTGTGAACTCGAATGGCCAGCGCCGCCTGTAGGACGAAGCACGAGCGAATTTGTGCCGCCTCCGACACGAAACCAAATGAATTTTTCAAAACGCTTCACGTCGCTAATGGTGCCGCTGGACAGGAGCGGCGGCGGCCTGCACCGTTGTGCAGAGCAGCAAAGGGAGCGCCATGCGGCCGATCGGCAGGATGAGGAGCGGCGCGGCGCTGAGCTCGCCGATCCGCAACCTCGTCGCGATCCTGCTCTACGTCAGCTGCGTCGTGATCGGTGCCACCGCAGCCTATATGCGCGCCGGTTGGAGCTTCGCCGACGCCTTCTACATGGTGATGCTCACCCTCTACACGGTCGGCTACGGCGAGGTGCGGCCGATCGACACGGCCTATCTCCACGGCGTCACCCTCGCCACGATGATCCTCGGCTGCACCGGCATGATCCTGTTGACCGGCGTGCTCGTGCAGGTGTTCACTGAGCTCCAGCTCAGGGAGTTGTTCGGGGTGGATCGCGCGCAGGGCCAGATCGACAAGCTCGACAACCACGTCATCGTCTGCGGCTTCGGCCGAATCGGCCAGATGCTCGCCAAGGACCTATCATCCGGCGGAGCACGCTTCGTGATCCTCGAACGCTCCCCCGGGAAGATCGGCGACATCCGCGGCATGGGCTACCTCGCCATGGCGGGCGACGGCACCGACGAGGCGGCGCTGTTGGCCGCCGGCATCGAGCGGGCACGCGTGCTCGCGACCGTGCTCCCCGACGACGCCGCAAACGTCTTCATCACGCTCTCGGCGCGCAACCTCAATCCGAAGCTCGAGATCATCGCCCGCGGCGAGGTACCGTCGACCGAGAGCAAGCTCTTCCACGCCGGCGCCGACCGGGTCGTGCTGCCCACGCATATCGGCGCCGAGCGCATCGCCGAGCTGATCCTGCACCCCACCACCGCGCAGGCGATCCGCGACGACGAAAGCCTGCGCGAACTCGAGCGCTCGCTGCGCGATCTCGGCCTCACGCTCGCGATCGTACGCGCCGCGGATCGCGGCGGCATGACCGGGCTCTCGGTCGGCGAAGCGGAGCGAAAGGGCGGTGGCCTGTTCTTCGTGACGCAGACCGAGCGCGCTTCGGGCGAGGTGATCGTCAGGCCGGCGGCGTCGATCCGGATCGAGCCGGGCGATCAGCTGACGCTGGTCACGCGCGGCAGCCGCGTCACCGTCGGCGCGATGTTCGAGACCGCCGCCGAAACCGTGCGCGCGGGCAGGACCACGCTCCGGGTTTGACTTAGACCATCAGGCGCTGTGCCGCGCGGTAAAGCCCGGCACCGCGACCGGATCGGCAAGCGACGCCGCCGGCAATGTGCGCGACGTCTCCGCTATCAGCAGCGGCGCGCGCGGCCGCGTCGGCGCCGACGGCCGCGGCGCATAGATAAAGCCGTAGGTGCGGTAGGATTTGGTGCCGAGATCCTGTAGCGGCGCGTACCAGACCTTGACCTCGCTCCAGTCGTTGTTCGCCGAGGTGTCCTCGATGGTGACGTCGCGCTCGATCTGACCGCGATGGCCGTCGATCGGCGACCAGTTGGCATGCGTGACCGCGATGACCCGGTTGCTGATGATCTGGGTGACCGTGGCGACATGGCCGGCGCCCATCGCGTGGCCGGCACGGAACACGAGCACCGAGCCGAGCTGCGGCATCGCGCCCTCGGCATATTTGCCTACCGCCTGCTTCCACCATCCGGCGGCACGGCCGAACAGCTGAAGCCCCGAAAAGGCGCGCGCGAACGTGGCGCACTGCCAGCTCTGGGCGTTCGCCGGCGTCGCGACGGCAGCCGACGCCAGCACGGCGGCGCCGATCGCCGCCGTCCAATATTTCCGCATGTAAGAAGCCCGCTCGCTGTTGACCCGGTGGCGGCGAGATGGCGACGGGAGCCGCTGTCGTCATCCTGTAATCGACGAGTCGAGCCGCTGTCGGGACGATTTTCGCTGCGACGCAGCAAAGTTCGCGGAACTTTGCGCCGGGCCGATGCGTGGCGAGGTCAGGCCGTGAAGAGCGCGATGAGCTCCGCCATCATTGCGAAGCCGGCCGGCAGCGCGACGCCGAACAACCGCTGGCGGGGCGACATCGTGTCCCATCCGATCAGCAGCGCGAGCATCGCGGCAAGCAACGTCCAGAGATTGTAACGCAGGTCCGGCGCGACGCTGACCATGGCGTAACCGGCGCCATAGAGCAGCGCCGAAAGCGCGAGCAGGCGAGCCGGGACGCTGCCGGTGCACAGCAAGACGCCAAGCGCGACGACCAGCCACGTCGCCGGACGGCCGAGCGGCGACCAGGCAAGCCAGGTCGCGACATGATAGATGCCCAGCGTCGCCGGGCCTGCCTTGAAGAAGAGGCCGAGATCGTTCGGAGTGGTGGCGATGAAGACGGCGTCGTCCGGCACATGCGCGACGGCGAAACGCTGGTTGACGTTGAAGTGCGCGAGCCGATGCCTGGCGTAGGCGAGCGGATGATGCGCGATCGCGCCGAGCCAGACCGGCAGCGCGCCGCCTTGCGCGTCGTAGCGCTGATGGAGCCCGCCTTCGACCGTGTCGCAATCGGCCGCGTAGTGCGGATTGAAGCTCGCCGGCGAATAGCATCGTGCGAGCAACACCATCGTCGGCCGCGCCGCCGGCGGATAGACGTTCGTGCCGCTGCGCAGGCTGATGCCAGCAAGATCGAAATTGACGAGGCTGAGCATCGGCCGCTGGGCGCGCGGTTGCAACATCAGCTGGTTGATCAGCACAGCGGTCGCGAACAGCAGCGCGATCGCCGGCAGTGCCGCAACAATCATACAGATCGGTCCGCGCGGCGGCCGCGGCAGCGCGAGCAGCAGCACCGGCGCACCTGCAAACGGCGCGTTGAACCGCGCCGCCGCGGCGATGACGACGAGTACCGCGATCGCCACGCGCGCCGGCCAGCGCATCGTGCGGCCCTGCAGTGCGTGCCAGATCGCGATACCGCTCGCCGCGAGCAGGCAGGCGGCGAGCTGGCTGTCCTTGAGCACCGCGGCGAGCTGGCCGAACGGGATCGGCAGCGCGCCGATCAGGATCGGGAGCAGCGGCCACCAGCGCCGCTCCGGCCATGCGCGCCGCAGCCCGTCGGCGATCAGGCCGAGCCCCAGCCAGTAGAGCGAGACCTGGAGGAGCAGCATCGGCGCCGAGCCGAAGCGCGCCGCGCCCAGCCAGCGCCAGAGCCACGCCATCACCGGCGGATGCCAGTCGCCATAATCGCCGGACAGCGCTTGACCATATTGGACGACCGCGTCGGGCATGATCACGCCCCAGCGGAACGTCGCGATCTGGCAGGTGGCGAGCGCCGCGATCAGCGCGGGGATGAGCCAGGCAGGAAGGGCCGGGGCGGGAACGGGCGCGGCGGTCGGCTCAGGCGGCCTCGACACGCCCGCTCCGCTCGAGCTTGCCCCAGCCGACGCGCGGACCCCGTGCGGCCTGCGCCAGCGCCTTCAGCACGACATAATACATGATCTGGCGATAGCCGACGCGCTGCGGGATCATCAGCGCGAGCAGCCGCCAGCGCTCGTGTCGCTCGAGCGCGAAGGCGATCACGCCCGAAAGCACATCGATCATCGTGAACAGCAGCCAATAGATCAGCATCTTGTAGAGATCGGTCTGCGTCGCCGCCCAGCCATGCTCGTGCACCGAGATGTAGGTGCCGGCGATGTTCACGATCAGCGCGAGGTCGATCACCGGCGAGATCGCAGCGAAGCCGATCTGGAACAGGATCGCCTGCGGCAGGCCGATATAGGCGAGGCCCCGTGGCTTGCCTTTCGCCATCACCGCGCGATGCTTCCACAGGCATTGTAGCGTTCCGAACGCCCAGCGGAAGCGCTGCTTGGCGAGCCCGGCGGCGTTCTCGGGCGCCTCGGTCCACGCCACCGCATATTGATCGTAGCGCACGTCCCAGCCGGCGCGCTGGATCGCGATGGTGAGGTCCTGATCCTCGGCCAGTGTATCCGACGGGTACCCGCCGATCTCGCGCAGCGTCGCGGCACGCCATGCGCCGACCGCGCCGGGCACGACCGTCATCGCGCCGAGCGCGGCGAGCGCGCGCCGCTCGAGATTCTGCGCGGTGACATATTCGAGCGCCTGCCAGCGCGTGACGAGATT
The DNA here is from genome assembly GCA_019239915.1 of Sphingomonadaceae bacterium. GTDB lineage: Bacteria > Pseudomonadota > Alphaproteobacteria > Sphingomonadales > Sphingomonadaceae > Solisphingomonas. The sequence goes on along the minus strand of JAFAZF010000014.1, from coordinate 107,523 downwards.
GATGCGATTGCCGACCTTGGCGTTGCCCGCCACCGCGCCGATCGTCGGATCGACGAACCAGCGCGCCAGCCGCGCGATCGTCGTCGGCTCGAACTGGGTGTCGGCGTCGAGCGCGATCACGATCTCGCCGCGTGCGAGCAGCAGCCCCTGGTTGAGCGCACGCGCCTTGCCGCCATTCTCGAGCGTGAGCAGGCGGACGCGCGGCTCGTCGGCAAAGGCGGCGCGGACGATCGCGCTGGTTTCGTCCTTCGAACCGTCGTCGATCACGATCACCTCGATCTCGACGTCGCGGCTGTCGAGCACGCGCCGCACCGATCGCTCGATCACGCGCGCCTCGTTGAAGGCGGGAATCAGCACCGAGACGAAGCGATCCGGATCGATCGGCGGGAAGACGGTGCGGTTCTCGCGCCGCGCCTGCCACAGCGCCAGCGCCGAGAGCAGCACCGAACGCGCAATGCCGACCGAGATCGCGATCGCGAACAGCCAGTGCAGCGCCTGGACGATGAAGCCGAGCGTGCTGAACAGCGCGAGGTTCATGCGCGCCGCCAGCCGGTCGCTCGCCGCGATGCGCGGCATCACCTGATCCTGCGTGAGGCCGATCAACTGCGAGGCGGTGACGAACTTGTAGCCCTTCGCGCGCAGCTGATCGATGATCGTCGGCAGCGCCTCGATCGTCTGGCGCCGGTCGCCGCCCGAATCGTGGAGCAGCACCACCTGCGCGCTGCGATCCGGGTCGTCGGAGGCGACGCCGTCCATGACGTTGCGGATGATCGCGGGCACGCCCGGGCGCTGCCAATCCTGGGCGTCGACATGGAGGCCGACGGAGAGATAGCCGAGCTGCTGGCCGCGCCACACCGCGTCGATCTCGTCCGCCGTGGTCGGCTCGGCGTCACCGAAATAGGGCGCGCGGAACAGCCGCATCGATCGGCCGGTGAAGGCCTGGAAGAGGCGCTGCGTGGCGTTGAGTTCGAGATCGGTTTCGCCGGTCGTCATGCGGCCGAGATTGGGATGGGTGTAGGTGTGGTTGCCGATCTCGTGGCCCTCGGCGACGAGCCGATTGAGCAGGCCGCGGTTGGTGAGCGCGTTTTCGCCGATGATGAAGAAGGTGGCGTGCACCCCCTTGGCCCTCAGAATATCGAGGATCTTCGGCGTGAAGTTGGCGTCGGGCCCGTCGTCGAACGTCAGCGCGACATAGCCCGGCCGATAGCCCGCGCGTTCGATCGTATAGGGCAGCGGAAGCTGGGTGAAGCGGAGGTCCGCGATTAGTCCGTGGTTGTCGAGCGCGACATCGCGGAAGCCCGGCACCGGCACCGAGCCGACGCGCAATATCTCGCCCGAGCCTTCGATGTCGACGTCGGTGCCGGCCGGGATCGCGCGGATCGTGCGTGGGTCGGCGCCGTTGGCATGGGCGCGACCGAAGAGCTCCCAGATCGACGGATCCTCGGTGCCGAGCCGCCACAGTGCGAAGCCTTGGAGGCCCGAGCGGCGCAGGATCGCCATCTCGTTGGCGATCGTCGCGGCGTCCTCGATCCAGACCTCGTGATGGACGCCGTTCTCGTCATAATCGTAGACCGAGTTGGCGCTCGCCTTGTCGAAGCTCGGGATGGTATTCGACTCGTGCGCGCGCAGCCACGCATCCTCGACCGAGAGCGTGTCGGTGTCGACGCCCTTGCCCCAGTCATAGGAATAGGAGCCCAGCGCGACGACGACCTTGTCGCGCGGCACGCCCTGCAGCGCATGCGCGACGGTCTGGATAAACCAGCCCTGGCTCGCGATCGGGCCGGGATCGCCGCTGTCGTCATGCTCGTCATAGGCCATCAGGAAGATCTTGTCGGCGATCGCCGCATAGGCCTTGAGGTTCCAGTCGGGATCCCCGACCGGCACCGCCACGGTGAGCAGCCAGCCATGCCGATCGAACCGCGTGTTCGCCTCGTTCAGCAGCCTGAGATAATCGGCCTGCGCGCTCGGCGGGATCGCCTCGATGTCGAAGCAGGCGCCGTCGGCGCGCATCCTGAGCAGCTGCTGCTCGAGCACATCGAGGAAACGCGCGCGGGAACGCGGGTCGTGGAGCAGCCCGGCGGCGTTCTTCGGATCCCAAGTACCCTGGATCGCATCCTGCACCATCGGCAGCAGCTTCGGGCGGTGCGTCGCGCTGGCGAGGATCTCGTGGGCGCGGACGTCCGGAAAGACGGTGAAGGTGAAACGCGGGCCGCTGACCGACATCCACGCCGGGATCAGCCAGTCGACATCGTTGACGTGGCGCTGCAGCGAGGCGGCGCTGGCATCGTCCCACGGCGCGTGGAAGGCGACGCTGAGCGCGGAGGGCGTCGCCGGCTTGCTGGGTGAGCCCGGCAGGAACCAGCCGGCATCGCGGATCACGCGATTGAGCCGCTTCTTGGCATCGTGCGCGAGCGCGCCGACCGGCCCGCGGGCGCCGTGGATCGGCGTGCGCTCCGCCTCGAACGGCAGCTGCCGCTGCGGCGCGACCTCGACGATCGAGGTCACGAACAGCAGAAGCGCGAGCAGGATCAGCGCCAGGAACGCGACCACCCCGATCGTGAAGCGCCGTTTGCGGCGACCGGACTGGTCGAAGAAGATCGGGCGCGCGTCGTTGCTCATGGTCTATCTGTGCCTGATCGGGACGGCGCTACCCGCAAGACGGCGGCTATGCACATGAAAAGTGCGGCGAGACCGCCCTCGGCGCTTTTTGAACCTTTTTCGGCCTGACTGATCCATCATTCCCCGCTCGCCCTGAGCGAAGTCGAAGGGCAGCCACAGCGCATGGGCTTCGATTTCGATCCGCAGGATCGAAATTCATCCTGAGCGCCTGCCTTGGCAGGCCGTCGAAGGGCTCAGCCCGAACGGCTGAGGCGATTCAGGTTGGTCGAATAGCGCTCTAGACGTCCTCGACGAGACGCCCGTAAAGCTCGGGCCGGCGATCGCGGAAGAAGCCGAACGCGGCGCGGTGCCGCTTCACGCGATCGAGATCGAGCGTCGCGACGAGCGCGCCGGTCTCCTTGGCGCCGAACTCCGTGAGCATGTCTCCGCGCTCGTCGCAGATGAAGCTGTGGCCGTAGAAGAGCTGGCCTTCCTCGTCGCCGATACGGTTGGCGGCCACCACCGGCACGACGTTGGAGACGGCGTGACCGACCATCGCGCGCCGCCACAGCCGCGACGTATCGAGCGAGGGGTCGTGCGGCTCGGCGCCGATCGCGGTCGGATAGAAGAGGATCTCCGCGCCCATCAGCATCAGCGCGCGTGCCGTCTCCGGATACCATTGGTCCCAGCAGACGCCGACGCCGAGCGGCACCGGCGCATCCTTCCAGACGCGGAAGCCGGTATTGCCCGGACGGAAATAGAATTTCTCCTCGTAGCCGGGTCCGTCCGGAATGTGGCTCTTGCGGTAGACGCCCTGCACCGCGCCATCCGGCCCGATCATCGCCAGGCTGTTATAGTAGTGCGGGCCGTCGCACTCGAAGAAGCTGGTGGGGATGTGGACGCCGAGCTCGGCGGCCAGCGCGCGCATCGCCAGCACCGACGGATGCCGCTCGGTCGGCTGCGCCGTCGCAAACAGTCCCTCGTCCTCGACGCGGCAGAAATAGGGCCCCTCGAACAGCTCTGGCGGCAGGATCACCTGGGCGCCGCGCGCCGCCGCATCGCGCACCAGCTCGGAGACGTTGGCGATGTTGCGCGCGACATCGTCCTCGAAGGCGAGCTGCAGCGCGGCGACGGTGACTTCGGTCATTGACAACCTTGCTCTCGCTCTAAAGTTCGTCATCCCCGCGCAGGCGGGGATCCATAGTCTCAACCGCTGTAGTGAAAGCTCGAGGGCAAGGCCTATGGATTCCCGCCTTCGCGGGAATGACGGCTGAATGTTTCAAGCGAAATGTAGATCGCGAGCCGGAGAAATCATCCCCCGACCGCCTTCATCGCATCGCGGGTCGGCAATTGCTGCGAGATGCAGTGGAAGCTGCCGCCGCCGGTGAGCAGATGGTCGCTGCGAATGCCGACCGCGTCGCGATCGGGGAAGAGCGCGCCGATCGCGTCGACCGCCGCCTGGTCGTTGTCCGCACCCCAGACCGGGATCACCACCGCCGCGTTGCCGATGTAGAAGTTCATGTAGGAGGCGGGCACGATCTCGCCGTCGCGCTCGACGCGGCCGGGCGAGGGCACGAGCACCACCTCGACCCCGAAGCGTTTCGCGCGCGCCTCGGCGGTGCGGAACGCCGCCGCGTTGGGATCGTCGCGCCCCGCCGGCGTCGGAATGGCGAGCCGGTTCCTGCCGATGAAGCGCGCGAGATTGTCGACGTGGCCATCGGTATGGTCGTTGAGCAGGCCGTCGCCGAGCCACAGCACGCGATCGATGCCGAGATCGACCGCGAGCCGCCGCTCGATCGCCTGCTTGGTAAGCTCGGGATTGCGGTTCGGATTGAGCAGGCACTGCTCGGTGGTGACGGCGAGGCCGGTGCCGTCGACGTCGATGGCGCCGCCCTCGAGCACCCATTCGCGCGTCACCAGCGCGAGGTTGGCGCGTCCGGCGAGGATTGCGCCGATCGTCTGATCGCCCTTGAGGTTGTACTTGCCACCCCAGCCGTTGAACGCGAAGCGGCGCGCGGCGCGGCTATGCTCGCCGAGCACCACGATGGGACCGGTATCACGCAACCAGACGTCGCCGAACGTCGCAGTCATGACATCGACGCCGACCGCCTTGGCGCTCGCCTCCGCCTCCTCGTTGGCGGCGACGAGGATCACGCGTTCGCCGCGTCCCTCGGCATGGACCGCGCGCGCGAACCCGGCGACCTCGCGGCGCGCGCGGCCGAGGTCCTCCAGCCACAGCTCCTCGTGGCTCGGCCACCCGATCCAGACGGCTTCGTGCGGCGCCCATTCGGGCGGCTGGCGGGCGGGCATGAGGGGAATCGTCTCCTGGAGAGTCGGGCTTGCCTATAAGCGCTGTATGACAAACGAAAAGGGCGGCCCGAACGGACCGCCCCCTTCGAAACAGAGCTGCCGCCAGGCTCAGCGCGAATAGAACTCGACGACTAGGTTCGGTTCCATCTTCACCGGATAGGGCACCTCGTCGAGCGCGGGCACGCGGCTGAACTGCACCTTGGCGGTGCCGTCCTGCACGACATAATCGGGCACCTCGCGCTCGGAGAGGCTCTGCGCCTCGAGCACCAGTGCCATCTCCTGCGCCTTCGAGCCGAGCTCGACGACGTCGCCGACCTTCACGAGCCGGCTGGCGATGTTGCACTTCACGCCGTTGACGCGGATGTGGCCGTGGCTGACGAGCTGGCGCGAGGCGAAGATCGTCGGCGCGAACTTGGCGCGATAGACGATCGCGTCGAGCCGGCGCTCGAGCAGGCCGATCAGGTTCTGGCCGGTGTCGCCCTTCATGCGGGCGGCCTCGATATAGGCCTTCTTGAACTGCTTCTCGGTGACGTCGCCGTAATAGCCCTTGAGCTTCTGCTTCGCCTTGAGCTGGATGCCGTAGTCCGAGGTCTTGCCCTTGCGGCGCTGGCCGTGCTGGCCGGGGCCGTATTCGCGCTTGTTGACCGGGCTCTTCGGGCGACCCCAGATATTCTCGCCCATGCGGCGATCGAGCTTGTGCTTGGCGCTGCTGCGCTTCGACATGACAGGTCCTTCAACTGCGTTCGCCGCGGCGAAATGCCGCGGCGTTCAGCCCGGAGCCGCGCTGTTCGGAAATCGGGAGAGATCCGGCAGGGCCACCGCTTCACCGGACGTGCGGGGCCAATTGCGAAGCGGCGCCCATGGCGGAAGCGGCGGCAAAGGTCAAGGCTCGCCTGGTACCGCTCAGTTCGGAGAAGGTCTTCGCAGCCAGGAAAGTTCTACACACGCAGCTCGCTCGGCTGCATCCGCAGTTTCGAACAGGCCACCGCCGGAAAGGATCGTCCAGAACCTCTCGCCGCAATCCAATTCCTCACCATGCTCTTCCCACGAGAAGAGTCTGCCGCGCTTCAGGATAACGACCGAGCGCTTTCGATCTGACCGCCAAATCTCGGTGACCAGCTGACCCCGCTTCATCGTGCAACCATCATGGCTCGAAGCCGCGCAGCAACTCGCGCTGGTCGGGTGCGATCGCGGCGATCGCCTCGCCGATCGGAAACCATTTGCGGCTGCGTTCGCGCTGCTCGGGCCAGTGGGCGAGCTCGGTAACGACTGCCAGCGGGAAGACGAGCACCGGATGCGGTCCGGCGCCCGGCTTCATCGTCATGAAGCGGCCGATCTCGCCCGGCGCGGTCTCGCCCTGGATGCCGGCCTCCTCATAGGCCTCGCGCGCTGCCGAATCGGCGAGGCTCTGGCCGTGCAGCGGCCAGCCCTTGGGCAGGATCCAGCGCCGCGAGCGGCGCGAGGTGACGAGCAGGATTTCGACGCCGTGCTCGCCGCTGCGGTAGGGCAAGGCGGCGACCTGCAGCCGGGTGCCGCCGGGCCCCGCGCGATGGTCGTCGATCGCGACGCCGATCCGCGTGAGCAGCCGCGCCGCGTGCCGCTGGAGCATCAGGAGCCAACCTCCGTTCACTAGCGCTTAGGACCCTCCAGGCGAGGCTTCGTTCCGAAACAGATGCGCAATGGTTCGTTCATCACCCAGCCGAGAAGCTTGCGGCAAGATGCTTCGGCATGGAGCGACCGGGCGCGTTCGTCCGTTTCGTCGCCAAGCTGTGGATATCTGCTATAGGATGAGGCCAATGGCCCGTGTGCTGCCCCATGCGATCGTCGACGAGCCGCCGCCGCAACCGGCAACGGAAGGCGACGGCAAAGAGCTGGAACTGAAGCTCGAGCTCGATTCGTCGGATGCCGAGGCGATCGTCGCCGCGCCGCTCCTGGGGTCGGCCGATATCGAGGTCCGCGACCAGCATGCCATCTATTTCGACACGCCGTCGCGGGCGCTGCTCAAATGCGGCCTATCGCTGCGCATCCGCCGCGTCGGCGAGACCCGCATCCAGACCGTCAAGGCCGAGACGGGCGCCGCCGCGGGCCTGTTCGTGCGGCCCGAATGGGAACGCGAGGTGGCCGACGATCGCCCGATCGTCGACGACTTCGGCGCGCCGCTGGGGGCGCTGGTCGACGCGCAGGAGCTCGCACGGCTCGCGCCGATCTTCGAGGTGAAGGTGCGCCGCCGGCTCGCGCAGATTCAGTGCGAGGGCGCGACGATCGAGCTCGCGCTCGACACCGGCGAAATCAGCGTCGCCGGCCGCACCACGCCGGTCAGCGAGATCGAGCTCGAGCTCAAGGAAGGCGATCCGGCGCTGCTATTCGATGTCGCGCGGCTGCTCGGCGATCAGGCGCCGCTCCAGCTTGGCGTGCTGACCAAGTCCGAACGGGGCTATCGCCTGCTCGACGACGAGCTCGACAAACCGCTCAAGTCGCAGCCCGTGCGGCTGACGTCCGAAATGAGCGCCGCGCAGGGTTTCCAGGCGATCGCGCGTGCTTGCCTGCGCCAATTCTGCGTCAACGAATCGATCCTGCGCCGCACCGGCAACGACATCGCGCTGCATCAGGCGCGCGTCGCATTGCGGCGGCTGCGCTCCACCTTCTCGATCTTCCGCGAGATCCTCGTCGACGATCATTTCGAGCATCTCCGCGGCGAGTTGCGCTGGCTCGCGGCCGAGCTCGGCGAAGCGCGCAACATCGACGTGCTGATCGGCCGACTCTCCAAGCGTGAGGGACGGCCGCTGAAGCCGGCGCGCCAGGCTGCCTATGCCGAGGTCGAGACGGCGCTTGCCTCGGAGCGCACCCGCGCGCTGATGGTCGATCTCGTCGAGTGGATCGCGCTCGGCGGCTGGCTCTCGGACAAGGCGAGTGCGGCGCTCCGCGAGGAGCCGCTTCCGATGTTCGCGGGGCAGGTGCTCGAGAAGTTCCGCCGCAAGGTGAAGCGGCGCGGGCGCAATCTCGCGCATATCGAGGACGAGGCGCGGCACGAGCTCCGCATCCAGGCGAAGAAGCTGCGCTACGCGACCGAATTCTTCGCCGAGCTTTACGCCCAGCCGAAGCCGCGCCGCCGTCACGCCGCCTTCCTCGCCGCGCTGGAGGCGATGCAGGCCGATCTCGGCGACCTCAACGATCTCGCCACCGAGCCGCTGGTGCTTGCGCGGCTAGGGCTGGAGGGCAGCCCCACCGCGACGGCGCTCGCCGCCGATCACCAGAGCCGCGACGCGCTGATCCGCAAGGCGGCCGAGGCCCATGCCGCGCTGATCGACGTCAAGCGCTTCTGGCATTAGCGCAAGCAGCGAGCCTGCCAGCCGAACGCTGCCCCAACGGTCTGCAGTCCGGCTTAGCCGAGCGTTTCCGCCAGCAAGGTGGTCAGCCGCGCGAAGTGCCGCGCGGAAGCGGTCGCGTCATAAGCCTGACCGTCGATCGTGAAGCCGTGCCTGGCGCCGCGGTAGAACTCGGTCGTGAAGTCGACATGGGCGTCCGCGAGCGCGCGATCGAGCCGCGCGATCTGATCGGGCGGGGCGGTGGCGTCCTCGTCGGCATGGCCGACATGGACGCGCGCTCTGATCGCGCCGACCAGCTCGTGGACGCTGAGCGGATTGCAGGGCTCGGCGAGGCTGCCGCCGTGGAAGGACGCCGCTGCCGCGACCCGATCGGGATGCAGCGCGGCGCAACGCAGCGCGAAGCTGCCGGTCATGCAGTAGCCGACAGCGGCGATCGGCCCGCGGGCGACGCCCGGCTGCGCATCCAGCGCCGCGATGAGGGCGGCGAAATCGCGCGCCTGCTCGTCGGGGCCGAGCGCATCCTTCCAGCCCATCAGGCGATCGCGCACCGCCGGATCGGCCATGCTCTCGCCGGCCGTCATCACCGGCGGCTTCGTCCATCGATAGAAGATGTTCGGCATCAGCACGGCGTGACCCGCCTCGGCCAGCCGCCGGGCATGGGCGCGGAATGCCTCGCGGATGCCGCGGATGTCGGTGAACAGCAGCACCGCCGGGCGCGGCGCTTCGCCGCTCAGATACAGCTCGGCGTCGATGCAGCCGTCGGCGGCTGCGATCTCGAGCGATTGCATGGCCATGACCTGCTCCCTCTCCAGGCGAGGGAGCGGATTAGGCGCGGATCAGTTTCGGCGGAAGAGCATCGCGGCATAATGGGCGACGACCGCCGCATCGAGCCGCGCATCGAACTGGATGCCGAAGCGATGGTCCTGCACCCAGTTCACATTGCCGGCGAGGGCGTGATCGTCACGATACAGCGTGATCGAATCGCCGACGGCCGGCACGTCGTCGGCGTCGAGCTTGGCGCCGCTCTCGGAGATGTTGAGGAGATGGGCGCGGTGGCGGCCGCCGCCGAACGCGATCTCGCAGCCGAGCAGCACGCGCTCGCGCTTGCTCTCACGATTGTCGATCACCTCATATTTCATGGCATCCAGCCCCTGTACGTGACGCTCGGACCGTTCATGCCACGGTAGCGCTGAAGGGAAGGTAAACGCTCAGATCAGGGCATCGAGGTCGAGCAGCGCGAGCAGCGCGCGGCGCGCGGTCTCGGCCTGCATCCACAGCGCGGGCGACGCGATATCTTCCAGCGCGATGCGCACCGGCCAATGGGCGGAAATCAGTGCGGCGATCGTGTCCAGCTTCGTTTCGTCGACGAGAAAGCGTCGATTCACCGCAGCGGGATCGGCGAGCACGCGCAACCGCAGGCAAGCGGGACCGCCGCCGTTCGCCATCGATTCGCGCACGTCGACGAATTCCAGCCGGCGGATCGGGCCGTTGCCGGCAACCATCTCGCCGAGCCACGTCCAGACGGGTGCCGTCGCGCGCGCCTCGCCGGGCAGGATCAGCGCCATTGCCCCCGCGCGCGCAGCGGAGGGATCGCCGGCGGGCAGCGTCACCAGCTGCGCGTTGAACATGTAGCTCGCGATCGCATCGGCGAGGCTGACGCGTGCCGCGGGCACCTCGACGATCTCGACCTCCGGCAGCAGCGCCCGCAGCCGCGCGAAGAACGCGTCGCGATCGGCGAAGGCCTGCTCATGCGCGAACAGGACATGGCCGTTGGCGACCGCGACGACATCGTTGTGGAAGGCGCCGGCGGCGATCGCCTCCGGGCTCTGCTCGACGAACAGGACACGATCGGGGTCAAGTCCATGGCGGCGCGCGACGGCTTCGCTGGCCTGGCGATGCTGACGCGCGGGAAAGCGACCGCCCGGCGCGCCGTAGACGAAGATCTCGACGCCGGGGCCGACACCGTGCGGCGAGGCCAGCCGCATGTGATTGGCCGCGCCTTCGTCGCCGAATGTCGACGGCACCGGCGGATGGACCCGAAAGGCAGATTCGTCGGCGAAGGCGAGCCGCAGCGCCGCGATCGTCTCCTCCGCTTCGTGGCTGCGATGCGGCATGGTGACGAGGTTGGCGACGCTGAGATGCGTTCGCCCGTCCGCGGTATCGGCGGCGGGCGACACCGTTGCCGCGTTCGCCGCCCACATCGCCGAAGCGGACATCGCATTGGCGAGCAGCCCCGGCGGCGCGCGTTCGGGCGTGGCGCCGAGTTCGGTGAGCCAGGCGCGTGCCGGACGGCGATGCGGCGGCAGAATGCCTTGCACGAGCCCGAGCGCGAGGTTGGCGCGCATCTTGGCGATCCCCTGCAGCGCCGCGGCGCGCGGGAAGCTCGGCTGGCCGGCGTTGCGCGTCGCGGCGAGGTTGCCGAAGCTCAAGCCGGCATAATTGTGCGTCGGCCCGACGATCCCGTCGAAATTGATCTCGGTGATCATCGGATTACCCTAACCAAGCAGCAACCCGTTCGCACTGAGCGAAGTCGAAGTGCGTGCCGTCAGCGAACCGGCTAGGGCACGTCCTTCGACTTCGCTCAGGACGAACGGCGCGCGAAAGGCGGGCGCGGCCACCTAGCGTGCGATGTGCATTACCGCATCGCCCTCGCGGAGGCCGAGCGCCTCGCCGTCGGCGGTCGCGAGCCGGATGCCGTCGGGATCGGGGCGCAGCATCGCGAAGCCGGCGCGGAAATGCTGCAGCCGTCCGGTCGCCACGATCGCCTGCAGCCCGCCGGGCACACGCGGCGAAAAGCCGGCGACGTGCGCGCGGCTCGCCTCGCGGATCGTGCGCAGCTTGTCGGTCGCGACCGCCATCGTCGGACCGCCGTCGAAGATGTCGACATAGCCGTCATGATGAAAGCCCTCGGCCTCGAGCATGCGCATCGCGGCACGGCCGGTGGGGTGGGGAAGGCCGATCACCGCGCGGGCGGTTTCGCTCAGCATCGCGAGATAGATCGGGTGTTTGGGCATCAGATCGGCGATGAACTGGTTGCCGTTGACGGCATTGAACTGGTCGGCATCCTGGAAATTCATCCCGAAGAAGCGTCCCGCCAGCCCATCCCAGAAGGGTGAGCCGCCCGCCTCGTCGATCACGCCGCGCAGCTCGGCGATGATCCGGTCGGCGAAGCGCGCGCGGTGCATCGCGATGAAGAGGTAGCGCGATCGCGCGAGCAGCGCGCCGAACCCGCCGGCGCGATCGCGCGGGTGCAGGAACAGCCCACCCACTTCCGACGAGCCTTCATAATCCGTCGTCAGGTTCAGCATCTCGGCGCGGAAGGCGCGGCCGAGTGCCTGGCTCGCCTGGCTGAGCGTGCCGATGCGATAGGAATAGAAGGGCCAGCGCTGGCCGATCTTGGAGAAGATCTGGGCGGTGCCGCGGACGACGCCGTCGCCGTTTTCCAGCACGAGCAGATAGAGGTCGTCGCCGGGCTCGTCGGCGTTCTTGGCGAAGGCGGCGGCGGATTTGGCGAGCTTTTCGTTGAGCGCGTCGCGGTCGGGCGGCAGGTTGGTGAAACCGCCGCCGGTCAGCTTCGCCATCTCATAGATCGCCTCGATGTCGTCGGGATGCGACGGCCGGATGCGCGCGCTCAAGGGCGACCTCGTTCGGCGAAACGGAGCAGCACCAGCGTCGAGAGCATGGCGCGCTCGGGCAGCGAATCGACGACCAGATATTCGTCCCTCGAGTGGATCGCGCCGCCGCGCGCGCCCATCGTGTCGACCACCGGCACGCCGCACGCCGCGATGTTGTTGCCGTCGCAGACGCCGCCAGTCGGCTGCCAGCCGATCTCCTGGCCGAGTTCATGCCCGCAGGCGCGCACCAGCCCGAACAGCCGCTCGGCGCCGGCATCGAGCGGCTTGGGCGGCCGCGCGAAACCGCCGTGGACATGGAGGCGCACGTCATGCTCGGCGCCGATCATCGCCACCGCGCCATCGAGCAGGCTCTGCGCGCGCGCCTGATCCTCCGGCGTCGCCGGGCGCATGTTGACGCGCAGCACGGCGCGATCCGGCACCACGTTGTTCGGTCCGCCGCCGTCGATCCTGGCGGGGTTCACCGAGAGGCGAGGGCCGGCCGCCTTCGCCAGCCGCAGCGCGAGATCGGCGGCGGCGACGATCGCATTGCGGCCGTCCTCGGGATTGCGGCCGGCATGCGCCGCGCGGCCCTCGATGACGATCGCGAAATTGCCGCTGCCCGGCCGCGCGCCCGCCAGCGTGCCGTCGGGCAGGGTGGAGGGTTCGTAGGTCAGCGCCGCGATCTTGCCGCGCGCCGCACGCGCGATCAGCGCCGAGGAACCGAGCGAGCCCGTCTCCTCGTCGCCATTGATCACCACCTCATAGCCGATGCGTGCCGCCAGCGAGCTCGTCTCGAGCGCGGTCAGCGCGGCGAGGATGATCGCGATGCCGCTCTTCATGTCGGCGACGCCGGGGCCGTTCAGCATGCCGTCGTCGCGCCACGCGAGCGACCGGAAATCGTTGCCGGGGCCATAGACGGTATCCATGTGCCCGGTGAGCAGCAGCTGGACGGGCGCCTGCGGCCGCACCCGGAGATGGAGCGAGCGTCCTGTCGGCACCGGGATTGCGCCACCATCGGCGGCGATCCGCTCGACCGGCGCCGGATCGACCAGGCGGAGATCGCCCGGCAGCCGCGCGAAGGCATCGGCGAGCAGCCCCGCCATCGTGGCGAGACCCTCAGCATCGTCGCTCCCGCTCGGCACCGCGCACCAGCGCTCGACCTGCGCGAGCATCGGCTGGGCCGAAGCGATCTCGAGCGCGCGGGCGTGATCGGATGCGGTCGCCAGCATCGCGGCAGACTAGACGAGTGACTAGCAACGGTGAACCCCTTGCTGCCCTCCCTCTCCCATGGGGAGAGGGTCGGGGTGAAGGGGTTCGTCGCCCTCGACAGGGCGGACACCCTCTTCCTGAGGGGGGACGGCTTTGTCGGTCAGAAACTATAGACCAACGCAGCGCGGCTGATCGTATCGAGGTTCTTGGCGTCGCCGATGGGATTGCTCTCGTAGTTCACGTCATAGCTCAGCCGCGCCTTCAGCGGCCCGAACAGCTTGGAATCGAGCGCGGTGGTCGAGACGACGCTGCTGTCGCCGCGTTCGACGAACACCGCGGTATGATGCTGCAGCTCGACCGCGGCGCTCGGCTTCCAGTCGACCGCGAGCGAGGCGCGGCCGGCCAGCGTGTTGCTGTGCGGCTCGTCCGAAGTGATCTCGCTGTTCGGCACGTCGATGAAGTCGGTGTGCCGGAAGGCGGGCCCGCCCTCGAGGTCGATCTTGAGGTGCGGCCCCCGCACGACGCCGTAGCCGGCACCGACGCCGCCGGTGTAGCGATCGTCGAGGCCTAGGAAGCGGTCATGGTCATATTGGGCCAGGCCGAAGACGTAGAGCCGATCGTCCAGCTTATATTGCGGCTGCCACTGCGCCGTGATCTTCTCGACCGTCGTCGTGCCGTCGGTCTTCTGATAGTCGGCGCGCGCCGCGAGATGCTGCTTCCACTTGAGCCCCTCGCGGTCGAGCGTCAGCCCGCCATAGAGCGCGAGCGTGTCGGAGTTGCCCGTCGAGCGCGAGCCGCCGATCTCGATCTGCCCCTTCCAGAGCGCGAGGAAGCTCGCCGAAGCGAGCCGGTCGGCGCGTTCGCGGGCCGCCGCGGCCGCCTTCTCGGCGACGCGGGCGTCGTTCTCGGCGGTGAGCGCGGCGATCTGCGCGGCGCCCTGCGGATAATTCTGGCGGGCGAGCGCGACCACGGCCTTGACCTGGGTCTGGTCGCCGCTCGCGATCGCCTTCTCGATGAGATCGCGCGCCTCCGGCGGCAGCGGCGGCACGTCGGCAACCTGCGGCGGCGGCGCCCAGATCACGACGACAGGATCGGGCGGCGCCGCCGGCGGCTCTAGCCAGACGATCGGCGGCAGCGCCTCCTCGACCTTTTTCTTCTTCTCGGGAATGCGATGCCGCACGGCGGCATGTGCCGGCGAAACCGCCAGCAGGGCGACGGCGAGCGCCGCCGCACAGGGATACTTCATACGCGCGTTCCAGACCACGGTCAGATCAGGTGCGCGAAAACCCTTAACACATTTTCGTACAGCGTACGTTTGAACGGCACGATCATGTCCGGCAATTCGCTCGGCTCGGCCCATTTCCAGGCGCGGAACTCGGGATGCGCGGTGTCGATGTGGACGTCGGCGTCGGTGCCGGTGAAGCGCATCAGGAACCAGGTCTGGCGCTGGCCGCGATATTGCCCTTTCCACAGCCGCGGGATCATGTCCGCGGGGAGATCGTAGAGCAGCTCCTCGGGCGCGGTGGCGATGATCTCGACATGCTCCGGCCGGATGCCGGTCTCCTCCTCGAGCTCGCGCAGCGCGGCCTGCTCCGGCGCCTCGTCGGGATCGAGGCCGCCCTGCGGCATCTGCCAGGCCTCGAGCTTGTTATCGATGCGCTGGCCGACGAACACCTTGTTCTCGGCGTTCAGCAGCATGATGCCCGCGGCCGGGCGGTAGGGAAGATGATCGTGGCTCATGCCGGCTCTTGCACGCCGATGTCGAGGCGCGCCGCCTGGGCCATTACCGCGTCGGCCTCGGCGGCGACGATCAGCGGCTTGAGCGCCGCCAGATCGCCGAGCAGGTCGCCCTGGGCAGAAGGGATCGCGCGGCGCATGTTGAGATAGCCGTGGATGATCCCCTTGGCCTCGCGAAAGATCGTCGCGGTTCCTGCCTGGATCAGCGCGGCGGCGAAGGCGCGGCCCTGATCGCGCAGCGGATCGAGGCTCGCGGTGCTGACGAGTGTCGGAGGAAAGCCGGCGAGGTCCTTCAGCATCGGCGATCCGCGCCAATGCTCGAGGTCCGGCGCATAGGCCTCGCCGAACCAGCGCATCGACTGGCGGGTGAGCAGATAGCCGGCGCCGAAGCGATCGTAGGAGGAGTAGCGGGTCACCATGTCGGTGCCCGGATAGATCAGCCATGTCGCGAGCAGGGGCAGCGCCGCCGGCGCATCGCGGAGCGCAAGCGCGGTGACCACCGAGAGCATGCCGCCGGCGCTGTCGCCGGCGAGCACGAGTCCGGTCGCGGCGCGACCCAGCATGGCGCCATTCTCCGCGATCCAGCGCGCCGCGGCCTCGGCATCGTCGGGCGCGGCCGGCCAGGGATGTTCGGGCGCGAGCCGGTAGTCCACCGCGACGACGGGGATGTCGAGCCCGCGCGCGATCTCGGCGCAGACCGGATCGTGCGACTCCAGATCGCCGACGACGAAGCCGCCGCCATGATAGTAGACCAGGATCGGCCCGGGCAGGCGCTGCTCGCGCGCATCATAGAGCCGCAGCCCGATGGCGTGGCCTTCCGCGCCCTCGATCGTCAGGTCGCGGCGGACGGCGAGCGGCCCGGCATCGAGATCGCTGAGGTCGCGCGTCGCCCGGATCTGCGCGCGCCATGCCGCCGCGCCGAGCTCGTGCACGGGCGGCCCCGGCAACGCGTTGATATAGTCGAGAAACTGTCTGACGTCCGGCCGCACATGATCTTCGTCGGGCACGCGAGACTCTCCTGCTTCGGCGGGTGGCTATAGCCGCTGCGTCGAGGCCTGCCATCCGCAACTTGCAAGCGCTTCGGCAGCCATCACATTGGGCGCAGCGATGTTCGATCTCGTCCACCATCCCGGCTACGTCTCGCCGGCCGCGCCGGGCAGCCGGTTCCGCTTCGACAAATACGGCCTCGTCATGGCCGCGCTGCGCGAAACGGGCGCAGCATTCCGCATACACGAGCCGGCGTTGATGCCGCGCCGTTGGCTCGAGGCGGTACACGATCCGGCTTATGTCGAGGAGGTGCTCGGCTGCACGGTGCCGAAGGCGAAGGAACGGCGCATCGGCTTCCCGATCACCGCGCGGGTGTCGGCGCGCGCGCAGCTGTCGCCGGGCGGCACCTGGCTCGCCGCCAGGCTCGCGCTCGCGAGCGGCTTCGCGGCGAACAGCGCGGGCGGCAGCCATCATGCGCTCGCCGATACCGGTGCGGGCTATTGCGTGTTCAACGATCTCGCCGTCGCCGCCCACCGGCTGATCGCCGAAGGCGACGCGCGCCGCATCCTGATCGTCGACCTCGACGTCCACCAGGGCGACGGCACCGCTGCGCTCACCGCCGGCCGCGAAGGCATCTTCACCTTCTCGATGCACGCCGAGAAGAATTTCCCGGCACGCAAGGCGCGCTCGTCGCACGACGTGCCGCTCGCCGACGGCCTCGGCGACGACGGCTATCTCGCGATCCTCGCCGGCGCGCTGCCGCCGATCCTCGATCGCTTCGCGCCCGACCTCGTTCTCTACCAGGCCGGCGTCGATCCCCACCGCGACGATCGCCTCGGCCGCCTCGCGCTCAGCGACGCCGGGCTGGCGGCGCGCGACCGCTTCGTGATGCGCGAGGCCGCCGCGCGCGGCATCCCGCTCGCGAGCACGCTCGGCGGCGGCTACGGCAGCGATCGGGGCGAGGACCGCATGGCGGTCGCGCGCCGCCACGCCGCGACGATCGTCACACTCGCCTCCGCCCATGCCGAGGCAAGGCAGGATCGGCGGCCCGCGATTTTTTCTTCTTTGAGCCGCTAGCCATCCGCGCCTAGAAGCCCGCCATCCCGCATTCGGAAGAAGGTCTCGCTTCGCGATGGCGACTGCCGTTCATGAACTTACGCCTCAGGAAGCCTCGGCGGAGCCCGTGCCCGAGGCGATCGTGGTGCGCTTCGCCGGAGATTCGGGCGACGGCATGCAGCTTACCGGCGGCCAGTTCACGCTGGCGACGGCGCTCGCCGGCAACGATCTCGCCACCTTTCCGGACTTTCCCGCCGAGATCCGCGCGCCGCAGGGCACGCTGTTTGGCGTTTCCGCCTTCCAAATCAACTTCGGCTCGACCGCGGTCGAGACCGCCGGCGACGCGCCCGACGTGCTGATCGCGATGAACCCGGCCGCGCTCAAGACCAACGCGCCGGCGCTCAAGCCCGGCGGCCTGATCATCGCCGACGAAGGCGAGTTCGGCCCGCGCAACCTCGCCAAGGCCGGCTACGAGGTCTCGCCGCTCACCGACGGCAGCCTCGCCAAGTGGCAGACGCTCGCCTTCAACATCTCGCAGCTCACCCTCGATGCCGTGAAGCCGTTCGGGCTCGGCAACAAGGAGGCGCTGCGCTGCAAGAACATGTGGACGCTGGGGCTCGCGCTCTGGATGTTCGACCGGCCGCGCGACGCGATCGTCGACTGGCTGAAGGCCAAGTTCGCCAAGGCGCCCGAGCTCGCCGAAGCCAACATCGCCGCGCTCAACGCGGGCCACGCCTATGGCGAGACCGCTGAGCTCGGCACCTCGATCCGCCAGCATTCGCTCAGCCCCGCGCCCGCCGAACCCGGCCTCTACCGCACCGTGACCGGCGCGGAATCGATCTCGATGGGCCTCGTCGCCGGCGCGCAGCTTGCCGGCGTCGACATGTTCTTCGGCGGCTATCCGATCACGCCGGCCTCGGCGATCCTGCATCATCTCTCGCGGCTCAAGCAGTTCGGCGTGACGACCTTCCAGGCGGAGGACGAGATCGCCGCGGTCGCGAGCGCGATCGGCGCCTCCTACGCCGGCAAGCTCGGCGTCACCTCGTCGTCGGGGCCCGGGATCGCGCTCAAGGGCGAGGCGATCGGCCTCGCGATCATGACCGAGCTGCCGCTGGTCATCGTCAACTCGCAGCGCGGCGGCCCTTCGACCGGCCTGCCGACCAAGACCGAGCAGTCCGATCTCTACCAGGCGGTCTATGGCCGCAACGGCGATGCCCCGCTGCCGGTGGTCTCCGCGCGCTCGCCGGCAGACGCGTTCGAATGCGCGATCGAGGCGATCCGGCTGGCGACCCAGTTCATGACGCCGGTGATGCTGCTCACCGACGGCTATATCGCCAATGCCGCCGAGCCCTGGAAGGTGCCCGACGTTTCGACCTTCGAGCCGTTCCCGGTGCAGTTCCTGGAGGAGAAGCCCGAGAGTGGCTTCCTGCCTTATGCGCGCGACGCCAAGGGCGCGCGGCCATGGGTGAAGCCCGGCACGCCCGGGTTGCTCCACCGCATCGGCGGCATCGAGAAGCAGCAGGGCACCGGCAACATCGACTATGCCCCCGCCAACCACCAGGCGATGACCGACGCGCGCAAGGCGAAGGTCGACGGGATCGCGAACCATATCCCCGATCAGGAGGTCACGCTTGGCGAGACGTCGGGCAAGCTCGTCGTGGTCGGCTGGGGTTCGACCTTCGGGCCGATCCACCAGGCGGTGCGCCGTGCGCGGGCGAAGGGCAGGGACGTCTCCCACGTCCATATCCGCCATATCTGGCCGCTGCCGAAGAATCTCGCTGTCCTACTCAAGGGCTTCGAGCATATCCTCGTGCCCGAGATGAACACCGGCCAGCTCAAGACGGTGCTGCGCGACGAGCTGCTCGTCGATGCGAAGCCGCTGAACAAGGTGTCGGGCCAACCGTTCCGCATCGCGGAGATCGAGGCCGCGATCGATGCCGCGCTGGCCGGCCGTGGCGGCGGTGCGGTGCCTGCGGACGACACGCAGCTGCCCGAGCCGCAGTCGGGCCTCGATCCGGGCCGCAACGCCGGTCATGCGGGCCATGTCTCGCCGCAATCGGCATGAGCGGCGGAGGGTCTCAGCCAACGGCGGGGTTCGTCGTCCATTCGGCACGGCCCGCCTGAGTTATCGCGCGACGTCGCGCTACCATTGTCACCTTCGGAAGTGATCGCATGAACGACATGACCCCCATCAAGACCGCGCCCAAGGACTGGGAGACCGATCAGGAGGTCCGCTGGTGCCCGGGCTGCGGCGACTATGCGATCCTGAAGGCGGTGCAGCGCACGATGCCCGAACTCGGCGTGAAGCCCGAGAACACCGTATTCGTCTCGGGCATCGGCTGCTCGAGCCGTTTCCCTTATTATATGGAGACCTACGGCTTCCACACGATCCACGGCCGCGCGCCGGCGGTGGCGACCGGGGTCAAGCTCGCCAATCCCGATCTCGACGTCTGGATCATCACCGGCGACGGCGATGCGCTCTCGATCGGCGGCAACCACACGATGCACCTGCTGCGCCGCAACCTCGATTGCCAGGTGCTGCTATTCAACAACGAGATCTACGGCCTCACCAAGGGACAATATTCTCCGACCAGCCGCGTCGGCACACGCTCGCCGTCGACGCCGTTCGGTTCGGTCGATCGGCCGGCCAACCCCTGCGCCTTCGCGCTCGGCGCCGGCGCGCGCTTCATCGGCCGCGGCATCGACGTCCACAAGAACCTGCCTACGGTGCTCAAGGCGGCGCACGCGCACAAGGGCGCGAGCTTCGTCGAGATCTTCCAGAACTGCATCGTCTACAATGACGACGTGTTCGCGCCATTCACCGAGAAGAAGGGCGCGGCCGAGAACCAGCTCTGGGTCGAGCATGGCAAGCCGCTGCTCTATGCCGGTGGCGCCAAGGGCCTCGCTTTCGATCAGGAGACCTTCGGGCTGAAAGTGGTTGAGGTCGTCGGCGGCGAGTGGCAGGCGGCGGGCGTGATCGTCCATGACGAGACCAAGCGGGCGCTCGCGCATCTGCTTGTCGAGATGCCGTTCGGCGCCTATCCCGTCGCGCTCGGCGTGATCTTCAACGCGCCGGCGCCGACCTTCGAAAGCGCCGTCGTCGAGCAGAACCTCACGGCGTCCAAAGGAAAGAAAGCCGACCTCCAGGCGCTGATCTCGGAAGGACAGACCTGGCAGGTGGAGAAGGAGCCGCACATCATATGATTCCAGCCCTCGCGCTTCTCGCAATGACCGCCGCCGCGCCGGCGACGACCGCGACCGCTCCGGCGGCCGCCGCTGCCGCCGCGCCCGCACGGCCGGCGCCGCCGACCCCGGCACAGCAGCAGGCGATCCTGCAGCAGCTCGGCTTCTCGCCTGCCGGGATCACGATCCTGATGAAGTCCGGCAATGACGACGCCGCGACCGCTCAGGCGGCGGCGCCGGACATTCGTGCCGGCAACGCCGCGATCGTGGGCGCGATCCAGGCGGCGCCGTTCAACGAGGCGAATTTCGAGACGCAGCTGCGCAATCAGCAGACCCGCGTCACCCGGCTGCGCGACCAATCGTTCCAGCATCAGTTGACGACGCTGCACAGCCTGCCCGCCGCCGATCAGCTGCTCTACGCGAAGCTGCTCGTGTTCGGCGTGCGCCGCAATCCGGCACCGCAGGGTGCCGCTCCGGCGCCGGCAGCGCCCGCCAAGAGCAGGTAGCCGGAAGGGATCAGGCTTCCACCTTGAGGCGGAAGCCGTTCTCGAAATCGCGCTCCACGAGCGCCGCGAGCGCCGCTCCGACAACGTCGGGTGACTTCAGCGTCGCCTGATCCTCGCCGGGGTAGGCGAGCGCGCGCATCTTGGTGGCGGTCGCGCCTGGATTGACGAGCGCGACGCGGATCGCGCTGATATCCTTCACCTCCTCACCATAGCTGAGGAGCAGGCTCTCCATCGCCGCCTTGGTTGCGCCATAGACGCCCCAGTAGGCGCGCGGCCGCGTCGCCACCGAAGTGGTGAGCCCGATGACGCGCGCCGCCGCGCTCTTGCGCAGCATCGCGTCGAAGCCGGCGATCAGCGCCTGCGTCGCCAGCAGGTTGAGCGTGATGACCCGGCCGAATTCCTTCTGGTCGACCATCGGCACGGGCGTCAGCGTGCCGAGCGCGGCCGCGTTCAGCACGAGCATGTCGAGCGCCTGCCAGCGGCCGCCGATCGCGCTTGCCAGCCTGGCGATGCTGTCGCTCTCGGTGAGGTCGAGCGGCGCGATCGTCGCCGATCCGCCGGCGCCATGGATCGCCTCCTCGACCTCCTCAAGCCCTCCGGCGGTGCGCGCGACGAGAACGACGTGCGCCCCCTTAGCGGCCAGCGCCTTCGCCGTCGCGGCACCGATGCCGCGGCTCGCGCCGGTGACGAGCGCCAGCCTGCCTTCGAACGGTCGGTCAGTCATGATCGTCTCACATCCTGCTCATGCTCTCCCGGTCGCACTGAGCGAAGTCGAAGTGCGTGCCAAGCAGCGCAGCGTCTGCGGTACGTCCTTCGACTTCGCTCAGGACGAACGGTGCTTGTGGAAGCTGCTAGGCTTTGTGAATCAGGCGACGCGTTCGGCGAGCAGCGAGAGCTGGTCGGCAGGGGCGACGTCTTCCTGGTCCGTCAGCTTGGTCGGATAGTCGCCGGTGAAGCACGCATCGCAATGCTGCGGGCGCAGCTCGTCGCGCGCCTCCTCGCCAAGCGCGCGGTAGAGGCCGTCGACCGACACGAAGGCGAGGCTCTCGACCTTGATATAGTCCGCCATCTCGGCGACCGACATTTGCGCGGCGAGCAGCTTGGCGCGCTCGGGCGTGTCGACGCCATAGAAGCAGCTGTGGCGCGTCGGCGGCGAGGCGATGCGCATGTGGATCTCGCGCGCCCCGGCATCGCGCAGCATCTGCACGATCTTGAGGCTGGTGGTGCCGCGCACGATGGAGTCGTCGATCAGCACGATGCGCTTGCCGTCGATCAGTGCGCGGTTCGCGTTGTGCTTGAGCTTGACCCCCAAGTGGCGGACGCCGTCGCCCGGCTGGATGAAGGTGCGGCCGACATAGTGCGAGCGGATGATGCCGAGCTCGAACGGGATGCCCGATTTCTGCGCATAGCCGATCGCGGCGGGCGTGCCCGAATCGGGGACCGGCACGACGAGATCGGCCTCCACCGGATTCTCCAACGCGAGCTGTGCGCCGATCTCCTTGCGCACCGAATAGACGCTGGTGCCGTCCACGATCGAATCGGGCCGCGAGAAATAGACATGCTCGAAGATGCAGGGTCGCGGCGGCACCGGCGCGAACGGACGGTGCGAGCGCAGACCCTTGTCCGAGACGATCACGAGTTCGCCCGGCTCGACGGAGCGGATGAAGGTCGCGCCGACGACGTCGAGCGCCACCGTCTCGGACGCGAAAATATAGGCATCGCCGAGCCGGCCCATCACGAGCGGACGGATGCCGAGCGGATCGCGGCAGGCGATCATGCCCTCGGGCGTCAGGCAAATCAGCGAATAGGCCCCCTCGATCCGCTTCAGCGCGTCGATGAACTTGTCGAGCAGAGTGCGGTAGCTTGAGGTGGCGACGAGATGGATGATCGTCTCGGTGTCGCTGGTCGACTGGAAAATCGAACCGCCGCGCACGAGCTCGCGGCGCAGCTTGATCGCGTTCGAAAGATTGCCGTTGTGCGCGACCGCGAAACCGCCGCTCGCTAGTTCGGCGAACAGCGGCTGGACGTTGCGCAGCGCGGTCTCGCCCGCCGTCGCGTAGCGGACATGGCCGCAGGCGACACGGCCCGGCAACTTCTCGATCACGTCGGCGCGATCGAAGTTGCCGGCGACATGCCCCATGGCGCGGTGGCTGTGGAAGGCGCGGCCATCCCAGCTCGTGATGCCGGCCGCCTCCTGGCCGCGATGCTGCAGCGCATGGAGGCCGAGCGCGACCATCGCCGCCGCGCCATCGGCACCCCAGACGCCGAATACGCCGCATTCTTCCCGGAGCTTGTCGCCGTCGGGGCCGGCGTCGAACGGATCGGTGATGAGCATCGCGAATCCCGTCGCGGTGGCTGACGGGCGCGCATATAGGGGCCGGCGTCGCGATTTGCGACGGCTTTGTTTCAAGGAACTGTCACATTGGATGCGCGCGAGCAGTGCCTCCGGCTGGATCCCAAATACGACGCCAATGGCTTGGTGACCGCGATTGCGACAGATGCGCGCGACGGCGCCTTGCTGATGGTCGCGCACATGAACGCGGCGGCGCTGGAGCAGACCATCGCGAGCGGTGAGGCGGTGTTCTGGTCGCGCTCCCGGGGGCGGCTGTGGCGCAAGGGCGAAGAGAGCGGCAACGTCCTCAGGGTCCGCGAGCTGCGCGTCGACTGCGATCAGGATGCGATCTGGCTGATCGTCGATCCGACAGGGCCCGCCTGCCACACCGGCGCGCGCAGCTGCTTCTACCGGCGGTTAGCCGATGGCGCGCTCGAACGGGTAGAGCAGGACGCATGATCGCGCGAAAGCTACGCATTCACGGCACGGTCCAGGGCGTGTGGTTCCGTGATTGGGCCGTCCGCACCGCCCGCAGTCTGGCTATCAAGGGCTGGGTGCGCAACCGCGAGGACGGCACCGTCGAAGCGCTCGCCATCGGCGAACCGGAAGCCATCGAACGCTTTACCGCCGCCTGCCACGAGGGTTCGCCCAAGTCGCGGGTCGAGCGCGTCGACATCGAGGAGGCGGAGGCAGAGCGGCTCGACGGCTTCGAGCTGCGCGCGACCGTCTAACTTCAGCCGTTCGCGCCCTCATTGTCCGCGCGTGTCGGGATGCGCGGCTGAAGCTTGTCCTGCTTGGTCGCCCGCGTCGGTTCGGGGTCCCCGCCGAGGGCGGACCGTTCCTCATCGCGCGATCCGATCTCCGTCGCGATGCCACCGCCGCCGCTGCCCTGCTGGGAAGGAGCGGGCGGCTCATCGTGCAGATCGCGGTCGTCGCGTCCGCGAGCGTCGTTTCGGTCAATCACGAATCACTCTCCTTCGCCGGCCGACCTCCGGGTGTGTTGCGGATCAGCGCGAGCCACCGTTGGCAGCGTCGCCAAAGGCGTTCGGCGACTTCTGCGCCTTCTTCATTGCGAGGTCGCCACCGCCCGCTTGCGGATCGGGATCATAGTCCTCGGCGGCACCGCCGCCGCCCGCACCCGCGCCGCCGCCCTGGACGGCGCCGGTCGTCGCCTTGGCCGGTTCACCCCGGTTACCCGCGCCGGACGGCGCGCTCTTGCTCACAGCCATCACTACCTCCTGATCCGAGGGTCCGATGTGTTGAACGAGCAGGCTTTCGCGGACGTTCCTACGGTTTCGCGAGCGACACGACCGTCTCAGGCTTCGCGATTGGGGATCGCATCGAGCGCCGCGAGCCAGGCGGCGGCGCTGGCGTCGGACGGCATCCGCCAATCACCGCGCGGAGACAGGCTCGCCGCCGCCGACACCTTCGGCCCGTTCGGGATGGTGGTGCGCTTGAACTGGTTGGCGAAGAAGCGGCGCAGGAATGCCTCCAGCCACCGCTTGATCGTGGCGAGGTCATAGCTGTTGCGCGCCGCCTGCGGAAAGTCGATCGGCCAACGCCCCGCGCTCGCATCGCGCCAGGCATGCCACGCCAGGAACGCGATCTTCGCGGGCGAGAGACCATGCCGCACCATATAGTGCAAATAGAAGTCGTGCAGTTCGTACGGACCGATCCGCGACTGCGTGCTCTGCATCGCGCCGGTCTCGTCAGCGGGGACGAGCTCGGGGGAAATCTCCGTGCCAAGGATCGCGCTGAGCAGTTCGCTCGTGCCACCGTCGAATTGCTTCGTTTCAACGCACCAGCGGATCAGATATTGGATCAGCGACTTTGGCACGCCGGCGTTGGCGGCATAGTGGCTCATCTGATCGCCGACGCCGTAGGTGCACCAGCCGAGCGCGAGCTCGGAAAGATCGCCCGTGCCGACGACGAAGCCACCGCGATGATTGGCGAGGCGGAACAGATAGTCGGTGCGGAGACCCGCCTGCACGTTCTCGAACGTCACGTCGTAGACCGGCTCGCCCTTCGCAAAGGGATGGTCGAGATCGGCGAGCATCTGGCGCGCGGCGGGGCGGATGTCGATCTCGGCACCCTCGATACCCAAGGACTTCATCAGTGCCCAGGCATTGGACTTGGTCGCGGTGCCGGTCGCAAAGCCGGGCATGGTGTAGCCGAGGATGGTCGTGCGCGGCAGCGCCAGGCGATCGCAGACCTTCGCGGCGACGATCAACGCATGCGTCGAATCGAGGCCGCCCGAAATGCCGATGACCATGTGCCGCGCGCCGGAGGCGAGATAGCGCTTGGCGAGCCCATCCACCTGGATGTTGAAGGCTTCGTAGCAATCCTCGTCGAGCCGCGCCGGATCGTCGGGGACGAACGGAAAACGACGGATCGCACGCTGGAGCCCGATGTTCGCCATCGCCGGCTGATGCGCGAAGGGCACGCGGCGGAAACGGGTTTCGGGATGTCCGGCGGCGATCGCGCAGTCGTTGAACGTCCCCATTCGCATGCGTTCGAGCCGGATGCGCTCGACGTCGACATCGGCGCAGATCAGTTCCGCTTCGCGGCCGAAGCGGGTCGACTCCGCGAGTGTTTCGCCGAGCTCGTGGATCATCGCCTGGCCGTCCCAGGCGAGGTCGGTGGTGCTCTCGCCCGGCCCCGCCGCCGAATAGGCGTAGGCGGCCTGGCAGCGTTCGGACTGCGCCGCCGAGAGCAGCGCGCGTCGACGCGCCTTGCCGACGATGATGTTGGACGCGGAGAGATTGCAGAGGATCGTCGCGCCGGCCATCGCGCCCATCGTGGATGGCGGCAGCGGCGCCCAGTAATCCTCGCAGATCTCCACGTGGAAGACGAAGTCGGCGAGGTCGGACGCCGCGAAGATCAGATCCGGCCCGAACGGCACGCTATGCCCGGCGAACTCGATCTCCAGCCCCGCCAGACCGACGCCGGCGGCGAACCAGCGTTTCTCATAATATTCGCGATAGTTGGGCAGGAAGCTCTTGGGAACGATGCCGAGCAGCTTACCGCGTGCGATCACCAGCGCGCAATTGTACAGCCGCCCATTGCGCCGCACCGGCGCGCCGACGAGCAGCACCGGGGACAGCGCGGCACTGGCGTCGACGATCTCGGCGGCGGCGCCCTCGACAGCGTCGAGCAGCGCGTCCTGCAACAGCAGATCGTCGATCGCGTAGGAGGACAGCGACAGTTCCGGGAAGACGACAAGATCGGCTTGCCGCGCATCGGCGGCGCGCGCCAGATCGAGGATCGCGTCGCGGTTTGCCGGCACGTCGCCCGAAGTCGCACGCGGCGTCGCTGCGGCGACGCGGACCATGCCCTGCGCATGGATCGAGAAGAAATCGTCCTTGTCCAAGCTTGCCATCCCGTAGCTCGTGAACGGCGCGCCTATAGCATCGAAAGCCTGCGATTGGTGAAGCCGCCGCCCCATTTCCTCGCGGCGCCAACCTGCTAGGCTCCACCACGGGGCAATAAAGAGGGTGATCGGATGGCAAGCGCGGCAGCCGCTGTGATCGACAAGCGCGCACGGCGGCGGCGTGACCAGCTCACGATCGCAGCCTCCGCGCTCGGTACGGTGTTCGAATGGTATGATTTCTTCGTCTATGGCACGCTCGCGGCACTGATCGGGCGGCTGTTCTTCCCGGCCGGTAACGAGACCGCGCAGTTCCTGCTCGCGCTGGCCTCGTTCGGTGTCGGCTTCGGCGTGCGGCCGCTCGGCGCGGTGTTGTTCGGCTATCTCGGCGATCGCTGGGGCCGCAAATACACGTTTCTGATCACGATCACGCTGATGGGCATCGCCACCGCGGGGGTCGGCCTGATGCCGACCTACCATCAACTCGGTCTGGCTGCGCCGATCGGCCTGATCGTGCTGCGCGTGCTGCAGGGCCTGGCCCTCGGCGGCGAATATGGCGGCGCCGCGATCTATGTCGCCGAGCATGCACCGCTCGGCCGACGCGGCTATTGGACGAGCTTCATCCAGGCCAGCGTGATCGGCGGGTTCCTGCTGAGCCTGATCGTGGTGATCGCCTCCCAGGTCCTGATCTCGCGCACGGCCTGGGACGATTGGGGCTGGCGCGTGCCGTTTCTCTTTTCGCTGGTGCTGCTCGGCGTCTCGATCTGGATGCGCATGCGGCTGTCGGAGAGCCCGGTGTTCCGCGCGATGAAGGAACGCGGCGCGATCTCCGGCAATCCGCTGCGCGAAAGCTTTTCCAGCGCCAAGAACGTCAAGCTGATCGTCGTCGCGATGCTCGGCGTGTCGGCCGGGCTCACGGTCGTCTGGTACACCGCACAGTTCAGCGCGCTCTACTTCCTCCAGAACGCGGAGCGGGTCGACGATATGGCCGCGCGCCTGATCATCGGCGCCGGCGCGGTCGCGAGCCTCGGCTGGTTCGTGCTGTTCGGCTGGCTCTCGGATCGGGTCGGCCGCAAGGCGCTGATGATCATCGGCTACGCCGCCACGCTCGTACTCATCTTCCCGGTCTTCCATCTCATCGCGAGTGCTGCCAATCCCGGTCTCGCCGAAGCGGCGAGCCGCGCGCCGGTGTTCGTCTCGGGGCCCGACTGCCGCTACAACCCGTTCGCCGCCGGCGAGCAACCTACGCCTTGCGGCCGCGTGCTCGATCACCTCTCCAAGAAAGGCGTCACCTATCGCAAGGGGCGCACGCCCGGTCTTGCCGTGCTCGTCGCCGGCACGCCGGTCGCCGACACCAGCCCCGCCGGCCTCGACGCGGCGCTGGCCAAGCATGGCTGGTCGACCGCGAAGGTCGTGCCGAGCCTCGACCGCGCCTTCGTAATGTGGATCGGCATCGTCGTGCTGGGCTGCCTCTCGGGGCTGACCTACGGTCCGGCAGCGGCGTTGCTCGTCGAGCTCTTCCCGGCGCGTATTCGCTACAGCTCGATGTCGATCCCCTATCATATCGGCACCGGCTATTTCGGCGGGTTCCTGCCGTTCATCAGCCAGTATATCGTCGCGCGCTCGGGCAATCCCTTCGCCGGCTTCTGGTATGCCTTCGCGGTGGTCGCAATGGCGCTGATCGTCTCGGTATTCTGGCTGCCCGAAACCATAGGCCGCGAACTCGACTAGCGCGAACGGCGCCGCTATCGCGCCGCGGGTGTCCGAACCGCCGCTCCGCCTCACGCTCGATTCATCCGCGCTCGTCGCCAACTGGCGCTGGCTGCGCGCCGAGGGCGGCCAGGCCGATTGCGGTGCGGCGGTGAAGGCAGACGGCTACGGCCTCGGCGCAGCCGCTGTCGTCGAGCGGTTCGCCGCTGCGGGCTGTCGCGATTTCTTCGTCGCGACCTGGGACGAAGCCGAGGCGCTCAAAGATTTGCCGGCGGGCGCTGCGCTTTCGGTGCTGCATGGCGTGCGGAGCGCGGACATGCCGCGGGCGCTTGCGAGCAAGGCGCGGCCGGTGCTCAACTCACCGGCCCAGGTCGCGCGCTGGAAGGCTGCGGGCGGCGGCGCCTGCGACGTGATGGTCGACACCGGCATGAACCGGCTCGGGCTCACGATCGAGGAGGCCCGCTCGGGCCTCCTCGAGGGGCTCAGGATCGAGACGCTGATGAGCCATCTCGCCTGCGCGGAGGAAGCCGATCACGGCCTCAACATGCAGCAGCTCTATGCCTTCCGCCTCGCCAAGGGTTTCGTGAAGGCGAAGCGTTACAGCCTCGCCAATTCGGCGGGCATCTGCCTCGGCCCGCGCTATGCCTTCGATCTCACCCGCCCGGGGCTGGCGCTCTACGGCGGCGTCCCGACGCCCGCCGCCGAGGGCCACATCAGGCCGGTCGTCCGTCTCGAAGCGCAGCTCATCCAGCGGCGCATGGTGCGTGCCGGCCAGACCGTCGGCTACGGCGCGACCTTCACCGCGCCTGCCGAGATGCAGGTCGGCATCCTCAACATCGGCTATGCCGATGGCTATCTGCGCGCCTTTGCCGGCAAGGGCCATGCGCTCGTCGACGGCGTCCGTTGCCCGCTGATCGGCCGCGTGTCGATGGATCTCGTCGCGGTCGATCTCGGCCAAACCCATGCGGGCGAGGGCGATTGGCTCGAGATCGGCTACGATCTCGCGCAGGCCGCCGCTGTCACCGGGCTGTCGCAATATGAGTTGCTGACCGGCCTCGGCGGCCGCTATCAGCGGCGCTGGACATGACCGCCAGCTCGACCAGCCCGCTCATCGGGCGCCCCTTCGCCGATATCGGCAGGCTGACGCTTGCGATCCTCGCCACGATCGGCCGCATCACGATCTTCGCCGGACGCACGATCGGACGCGCGTTGCGGCCGCCTTATTATCCGGGCCGGTTCTTCCAGCAGCTGCGCGAGATCGGCTGGTATTCGCTGCCGGTCGTCGGCCTGACGGCGAGCTTCACGGGCGCCGCGCTCGCGCAGCAAATCTATATCGGCGGCTCGCGCTTCAACGCGCAGCAGACGGTGCCGGCGATCGTCGTTTTCGGGATCATCCGCGAGCTCGGGCCGGTGCTCGTCGGCCTGATGGTCGCCGGTCGCGTGTCTTCGGCGATGGCGGCCGAGCTCGGCACGATGCGCGTCACCGAGCAGCTCGATGCGATGGCCACGCTGCGCACCGATCCCTATCGCTACCTCATCGCGCCACGGCTGTTCGCGGCGGTCATCGCGCTGCCGATCATGGTGCTGATCGCCAATTCGATCGGTCTGTTCGGCGGCTATCTGCTCGCGGTCGAGAAGCTGGGCTTCAATCCGACCCACTACCTCGTGACGACGCGGCAATTCCTGCGGTCGGACGATCTCGTCATGTCGGTCGTCAAGGCGGCGGTGTTCGGTTTCTTCATCGCACTGATGGGCTGCTACCACGGCTTCGAGGCGGACGGCGGCGCGGCGGGCGTCGGCCGCGCGACGACCAACGCGGTCGTCTCCGCCTTCGTGCTGATCCTGCTCTCGGACCTGCTCATCACCGTGCTGGCGTTCGGCTGATGGATCGCGGCGAATGCGCGGGTGAGACCCCCAAGATCAAGCTCATCAACGTCGCGAAGCGCTTCGGCGACAAGGTGGTGCTCGACGGCGTCAACCTCTCGGTCATGCCCGGCGAATCCGTCGCGATCATCGGCGGCTCGGGCACCGGCAAATCGGTAACGCTGAAATGCATTCTCGGCCTGCTGACGCCCGAGGCGGGATCGATCGAAGTCGACGGGCGCGAAATCATCGGCCTCTCGAACCGCGATGCCGCGGCGCTGCGCGCGAAGTTCGGCATGCTGTTCCAAGGATCGGCGCTGTTCGATTCGCTCCCGATCTGGCGCAACGTCAGCTTCGGGCTGACGCAGGGCCGGCTCCGCGACAGCGCCAACATGCGGCGGGTCGCGCAGGAGAATCTCGAGCGCGTCGGCCTCGGCGCCGACGTGCTCGATCGCTTTCCGGCAGAGCTCTCGGGCGGCATGCAGAAGCGGGTCGCGCTGGCGCGCGCGATCGCGCCACGGCCGGAGATCGTCTTCTTCGACGAACCCACCACCGGGCTCGACCCGATCCGCGCCGACGTGATCAACGATCTTATCGTCAGCCTTGTCGTCGATCTCGGCATCACCGCGCTCACCATCACCCATGACATGGTGTCCGCGCGCAAGATCGCGCACCGGGTGGCGATGCTCTACCAGGGCCGCATCATCTGGCATGGCCCGCGCGACCGGCTCTACGACTCCGGAAATCCTTATGTGGATCAGTTCGTTCAAGGGCGGGCGGATGGTCCGATCAAGTAGCATCTTGGCTGTCTGCCGCCTTAGTGCTTGATCAGGATCAGTTTGTTTCCCCGGAACTTAGGGTCCGCCAAGGCCGTTTGCGCACTGACTGTTCCCGACATGAGGTGCTCGCAACATGGCGACCCGGTTGCATTCGGGCGCGTCGGATCCCGGCGCGTCGCAATTTCTTAACGGCAATTTCCAGCGCGAACTCGCGCGCTGGAACCGGCAGCGCCTGGCGCCAGCCTTTCCAGAATCCGATTGGCAGAAGACGATCGAGCGCGATGCCGCGATGCTGCGGCTCGAAGGCGGGTTCATCGAGGAGCTGCGCGCCCAGGTAACCGAACAGGCGGCGGCTGTTCCGGCGGACGCGGATGGCTTCATTGCCTGGTTCGAAGGTCTCAAGGAAAACGGGCCAGGGCAGGGTGATCCGCTGTTCCCGTGGCTCGCGGCCGACGCGAACCCCGATCAACTACGGTGGTTCTTCGAGCAGGAGGCCGCGGGCGAGGCCGGATTCGACGATCTCGTCGCGCTGACGCAGGTGAAGCTGCCGGCGCAACCGAAACTCGAACTCGCGCGCAACTATTGGGACGAAATGGGCCGCGGCAATGCGAAGGGTATGCACGGGCCGATGCTGGACGAACTCGTCCAGACGCTCGGTGTGACCCCCTCGATCGAAGAGACGGTATGGGAAAGCCTGTGTCTCGCCAATGCGATGACCGCGATGGCGACGACCCGCCGCTATGCGTGGCATTCCGTCGGCGCACTGGGCGTGATCGAGCTGACGGCGCCGGGCCGATCCGCGCTCGTCGCCAAGGGGCTGCGCCGCATCGGCCTCAGCGACCGCGAGCGACGCTATTTCGATCTCCATGCCGTGCTCGACGTGAAGCATAGCGAAGCTTGGAACCGCGAGGCGCTGCGGCCCGCGATCGCCGAAGACCCGCGCCGTGCCGCGGCGATCGCGGAAGGTGCGCTGATCCGCCTGCATTGCGGTGCGCGCTGCTTCGATCGGTATCGCGAACGTCTCTGGGGATGAGCTCGCGCCGCTGGCTACGTCGATCGAGGGTCGCGGAACCAGCGCGCGAGCGGCTGCCACAGCGCCTCGTGGGCGCGACGGCCGATGATCATCCCGACATGCCCCTGTGCCAAGGCGAGCCGGTCGCCGATTGCCGCAGCGCTCGCGAACGGCACGATCCGATCGGAACGCGATGCCACGTCCAGCAGCGGACAGTTCAGTGCGCTGGGATCGACTACGCGGCCGCCGACGTGCCAGGTGCCCGCACCGGTGACATCCGCGCCGATGAAATCCTCGATCAGTTCCGCACCGGCGGCATAGGTGAGCGGCGGCCCATCATTCGCCCAATCCTCCAGCGACACGAAATCACGCGCGGCATCATCGGCGGGATCGAGCTCGCCGAACCGCACATATTTGGCAACCAGCGCCTTCGGGTCGAGCTGCCAGAACCCCGCTTGAAGCACCTCTACCGGAAGCAGCCCCAATTGGCGTGCAAGCGGCTGCGCCTGCTCCCACAGCATCGCGAGCCCTTGCCGGGATGGCGCCGGAAAACCCGAGAAGCGCCATGGCGCCGCAAGCAACGCGACGCCGCGGACCGAGCGTAGCGTCGCTGCGGCCAGCGCCATCGGTCCGCCGAGACAATAGCCCGCGAGCAGCGGCGGCTCCGGCAAAGTGTCCAGCAGCGGCATCAACAGGCGCTCGACATGGCCGGCGATCGACAGGTCGCGATCGTCCGCACTCGGCGTGCCCCAGTCGACCAAGAGGGGCCGAACGCCCTGGGTCGCGAGCCAGCGCAGCAGCGACTTGCCCTCGGCAAGATCGAGCACCTGCGCGGGATTGATCAGCGACGGCACGAAGACCACCGAAGGCGCGTCGGCCGACGAGCACGTCCCGTAATCATACAATGCTGCGCGGCCAGCACGCGCGGCAATCGGCGGCGCTGCAGGATGCGGCGGCCGCTCCGCCTCCTGATACCGCCGTAATCCGCGCAGCGCAGCCGCCATCAGCTTAGGCGATGCTGCAGCTTCGCTGCGCACAATGTCTAGAAACAGTGGTAGCGGCCGCGGGCCGTGTTGCGGTGCGGCATGGATTGATGCTAGGCCTTGCTGCAACAAGGGCGCAGATGCGGCGGAGGATGTCTTCATGGCAAGATCGGGGTCGGGTTCGGATACCGTCATCATCAAGAAATATGCCAATCGGCGGCTCTATAACACCGAGAGCTCGAGCTATATCACGCTCGACCATCTCGCGCAGATGACGCGTGACGGGCGCGACTTCAAGGTGCTCGACGCCCGTACCGAGGAGGACATCACCCACAACGTCCTCACCCAGATCATCATGGATGAGGAAGGCCGCGGCCAGACGATGCTCCCGGTGAGCTTTCTGCGCCAGCTGATCGCGCTTTACGGCGATTCGATGCAGTCGATGGTGCCGCAATATCTCGAGGCGTCGATGGAAGCGTTCAAGCGCAACCAGACGCAGTTTCGCACCGCCATGCAGGGCGCCTTCTCAGGCGGTCCCTTCGCAGAGATCGCGAAGCGCAACATGGAGATGTTCGAGGCGGCCGCCGGAGCCTTCCAGAAAGCTGCCCATCCCGCGCCTGGGGCCAAGAGCGAAGGCGAAGGCGCAGCCGCAGGCGGCGCCGACGAGCTCGCGCAGCTCAAGAGCCAGCTCGCCGGTCTCCAGGAGAAGCTCGACAAGCTTGCGAAATAGCTACGAGCGCGGCGCAGACGGATTGCCGTGCGCGTGGCGAAACGACCCGTCGCGACATAGATCGAGCCGCGCCGAGCTTTACGCTCAGCTCCCCATGCATAGAGTTGCGCCAGACGTCGTCTCCAGCGTCGATGCTCACCGTTCGGGTCCGCTTTGGCAGTGATTTACGTGGGCTTCGGGATACGCAACCGGCTAGCGCCGTCGCGCTCGCGGCCTTCGTCGCCGACGGCAGCCGCCAGGTCCGGCACCTCGCTCTCGCCCGAAATGCAAAGCTCCGAGCCCCATTGCTCCACGGCACGCCGCTTAGATGCCGGTAGTGCTTGCCCGGTTGCTGCGCTTGGGTAGCTTGGGCAGTGGTCGAACAGGAGTAGGGCGCAGATGTTCACGCTGGAGCGAGAAGCGGCGTCTGCGAT
The DNA here is from genome assembly GCA_019239915.1 of Sphingomonadaceae bacterium. GTDB lineage: Bacteria > Pseudomonadota > Alphaproteobacteria > Sphingomonadales > Sphingomonadaceae > Solisphingomonas. The sequence continues at coordinate 73,808 of JAFAZF010000014.1, read as the reverse complement.
CCTAGCGGAAAATATCTATCATATCGCACATCTGGTACCGGATCTGGTCGCGGCCATGGCGGCGTTTTCGCAAAGCCTAGGCATTGGCTGGGCCGAGCCGTTCGAGATGGTCTCCCAATTCCACACCCCGGATGGCTGCATCGACGATTCGCATCTGCGGATCGGCTATTCGCTCCAGGGACCGCCCTTCATCGAGCTGATCGAGCGCGTGGCGGGATCGGCGGATTCGCCGTTCGCGAAGCCGCCCGGCGGCGTCCACCATCTCGGCGTCTACGCCGAGCGCTGGCGTGATGAGACCGCGCGCCTGATCGCGCTCGGGTTCGTCCACGAACTCAGCGGCGACGGACTGGCGTTCGTCCGCGATCCGGTGCTCGACATCCGCTACGAGATCGTAAGCTTCCGCGGCCGCGCCTTCCTGACGAGCATTCTCAACGGCGAGGTCGGGCGTCGGCTTCCGCTTCGCGCCCGCGGCGCATGACCCTCATATCCACCGGCTTGGGACCTCTCCGCGGCGAGTGCGAAGGCGGCGTGACGGTGTTCCGCGGCGTCCCCTTCGCCGCTCCGCCCGTCGGCGATCTTCGCTGGCGGCGGCCTGATCCGCCGCGCTCCTGGCCCGGCATTCGCGACGCCACGGCCTTCGGCCCGATCGCGCCGCAGACGATCAGCCCACGCCAGCTGGCAAGAAGCGGCGGCCGCATGGATGAGGACTGTCTCTACCTGAACGTCTGGACACCCGCCGCCGATGGCGCGAAGCGTCCGATCCTCGTCTTCGTTCACGGCGGCGGCATGATCTCCGGTTCGGGTTCGGCACCGCTGCTGAACGGATCACGGCTGGCGGAGCGCGCCGATCTGGTCGTGGTGACGCTGAACTACCGCCTCGGCGCACTGGGCGTGATCAACGCCCCGAACCGCCTGGACGAGACGTCGGCCAAGACGAGCGCCAACCTCGCGCTGCAGGACATCATGGCCGCACTGGCATTCCTGCGTCGCGAGGGTGCCGCCTACGGTGGCGATCCGAACAATATCGTGCTCACCGGCCAGTCTTCGGGCGGCGTCGCCGTCGCCTGCCTGATGGCGCATCCAGATGCGGCGAGCCTGTTCGACAAGGCGATCCTGCAGAGCGGTGGCCTCGAACGCGTCATCGCGGCTGCCGACGCCGCAGAGATCGCCGACGGCTTTCTCGCCGCATTCGGCAGCAAGTCCGCGGCGGAGCTGCGGCAGCTGCCGCTCGACGCCATCATGGCCGCACAGGCGACCCCCGTAGGTCAGCGCATCCTGCCGCCGCGCGGCGAATTCCATCCCTTCGTCGACGGCGACGTGGTTCCCGAGCACCCGATCCTCGCCGCGCTCGCCGGCCGCACCGCGCCGATCCCGATCCTGACGGGAACGACGGCCCAGGAATGGAAGACGTTCGACGATGCCTCGCTCGCTGCGGATTTCGACGAAACGCGCCTCAGGTCACTGGTCGAGATGCTGTTGCCCGACGGGGCAGAGGTCGACGTCGCGCTGGAACGCTACCGTACCGATCTTGCGGCGCTTGGGGAGGCACCCACGCCGCGGGCCATCGCGTCGCATCTTGTCGGCGACCTGCACTTCGTCGCCCCGACCGAGCTGTTCGCGCGCGGGCATGCCGCAGCCGGCAACCCGGTCTATCACTATGAGCTCGAATGGCGTTCACCGACGCTTGGGCTCGGCGCGTGCCACAACATCTGCCTGCCGCTGCTGTTCGGCACGTTGGAAGTCGGCGCGAAGCTCTCAGGCGCAGGTGCCGAGGCGGACGCGATGTCGCGACGGCTCCAGGAGGCATGGGGCGCTTTTGCGCGCACCGGCGATCCGTCGACGGTCGCTACGGGCAAGTGGCCCTGCTATGATCCGGAATGCCGGCCGACATTACGGATCGGAGAGCGGCCCCGAGTCGTCCATGGCCAACATGCCGATCGCCTGGCGATCTGGCAGGCGGCCTATCCATGGCTGCGGAACCGCGAGGACGCGCCGATCATGATGAGCTGAAACGCCTCAGCGTCCCGCGATCCGCGGGAGCCGCTACCCGACAGAAACTGGTGTTGTCCCGCCGGGGGGAGGCGCCTCTGTCTTAGGCACCTATGTTGCAGGATCGTGCGGATGCTGCCTGAGCCGCCTGCCAGGGCAACCTCGCGCTCGCAGCGCGAAGGCGCTGTTGCCTCGAACAATCGTATCCGTTCCCACCGGCAGTCCGCGTGTGCGGCGCGAAGCATTATGGAGCGATCCGGCGATAGGATAAAGAGTATGATGAATCGGCTGCTCGGCGGCGTGGATAAAAGGGGAGGAGCCCATGCGCTTCGGCATCACGGTACCCAAGATCTACGACCGGACGTCACGCGATCCCTATCGGCAGACCTTCGATCTGTGCCTCCTCGCGGAGGATCTCGGCTTCGATTTCTGCAGCGTCGGCCATCATAGCTTCACGCCCGACGGCGGCACCGAATCCGCGCCCTTCGTGTTTCTCGCCGCGGTCGCGGCGCGCACCAGCAGGATCCGGCTGGTGACGGGCATCTACCTCCTCCCGCTGCACCATCCCGCCGCCGTAGCAGAGCAGCTCGACACGCTCGACGTCATCTCGAACGGGCGTGCGATCATGGGGGTCGGCGCGGGTTACCGCGACTATGAGTTCGACGCTTTCGGCGTGGACATCCACAGCCGCGGCGCACGCATGAACGAGGCTATGAAGGCCATCCGCACCGCGCACACCGAAGGCCGCTGGAACCATGAAAGCCGGTTCTGGACACTGAAGGACCTGCCGCTCCAGCCGACGCCAATCCAGCGCAACGGCCCGCCGATGTGGGTCGGCGGATCGAGCGACGCCGCAATCCGCCGCGCCGCCACGCTCGGCGACGGCTGGATGTCCGACAACATGATCAACATCGCCGGCGAGGCGGAACGGGCGAACTTCTACCGCGAGAGCTGCAGGGCGACCGGTCGCGAAACCGGCGAGGTCTGCATCCTCCGCACCGCCTGGGTCGCGACGACGCGCAAGGCCGCCGAGGATGCGGTAATGCCGGCGATGCGCGCCTATCTCGCGCATTATGCCGGCGCCAATGCAGGCTCCGGAACGCTGCCGTGGGAAAGCGACCTCATGCAGCGCGTCGCGCGGCAGGAGCATGTTCCGATCGAGGAGTTCACGCGCGGCCAGGCGCTGGCCGGCACACCGGACGACGTGATCGCCGAGATTGCGGACTGGCGCGACACCGTGAACCCGGACTCGATGGAGCTGATGATCACCGGCCCGGGCGACTACGCCAGCGTCAGGGAGATGCTGGAGCTGTTCGGCAAGGAGGTTATCCCGCAGTTCAGTTGAGCGCGCGCGGCGTGGCAGGAGCCCGGCATGAGCGTCAGAATCGGCATCGGCCTCGGCTTGCACACGCCCGCATCGCCGCGCGATTATTGGCGCTGGGTCGAGCAATGCGAAACCGGCGGCATCGACAGCATCTGGCATTCGGACCAGATGCTCGGCACCATGCTCGAACCGCTGGCGATGCTCGCGGCGTTGGCGGCGCGAACCGCGCGGCTGCGGTTCGGCACCAACGCGCTGGTGCTCGCTTTCCGTGACCCGCTGCTCGTCGCCAAGCAACTCGCGGCGATCCACTTCCTGAGCGACGGCCGCGTCTTTCCGGTCTTCGGCGTCGGCAATGCCAACGATCCCTATTGGTCGGCGACCAAGCGCTTCGCCACGACGCGCGGGCCGCGATCCAACGAGGCGCTCACGCTCCTGCGGCTGCTGCTCGAGCAGGAGGCAGTCGATCACGCCGGCGACCATTTCCGCTATCGCGGACCCGGCGTGGGACCGCGCCCTTCGATGCCGATACCGCTGTGGACGGGCGGTCATTCCGCTGCCGCGATCCGGCGGACGGCGCTGCTCGGCGACGGCTGGCTGGGCGGCCTGATCGATCCCGACACCGCCGCGGCGGCACGTCGCGGGATCCGGGCGGCGCTGGCCGAGACCGGCCGCCACATCGAAGACGATCATTATGGCGTGGTGCTCCCATTCCGCATCGGCAGCGTCGATGACGCGCCGGTGCTCGGCTGGCGCGAACGCCTGCGTGCGCGCGATGCCGCGACGGCGGCCGATCCGTTCGCCATCGGCACGCCCGACGCGGTGATCGCCCGGCTGCGGCGCTATGTTGCCGCCGGAATTTCCAAGTTCGTGCTGTCGCCGATCGTGGCCGACGATGCCGACCTGATCGCGCAGACGGAACTGTTGATCCGCCACGTCGTACCCGCGATCGAGAATCCGCCGTCGCGCTGACGGGTGCCGATCGCGGCAGGATCAGCGCGTCGCGATCGCCTTTCCCGGAGCTTGCTGCCAGCCGCCGCCAAGCGCGCGGAACAGATCGACCTGCGCGAAGGCCAGCCGTGCGTCGGACGCGGCGAGATCGGCCTGGGTGTCCGCGAGCGTTCGCTCGGCGTCGAGCACGTTGAGGAAATCGACCGTCCCCTCGCGCTGGCGATGCTCGGTGACCGTCGCGGCGCGCTGCGCTTCGTCGCGTGCCTGGGTAAGCGCCTGATGCCGCTCGATTTCGTGGGCGTAGGCGGAGAGCGCCGTCTCCGTTTCGCGGAGCGCGGTCAGCACCGCCCCGTCGAAGCCGGCGAGCGAGGCCTGGGTCTGCGCCTTCGCACCCGCGATCTTGGCACGGGTCGCTGCGATGTTGGGGAAGTTCCAGCTGATCAGCGGCCCCGTCAGCCAGCGCAGCGGGCCGCCGCCGAAGACATCCGAGAGGCCCGCGCTGGTGGTGCCGATCTGGCCGCCAAGCTGAATATGGGGATAGAGATCGGCGGTGGCGACGCCGATCCTCGCCGTGTCGGCAGCCAGCCGACGTTCCGCGGCACGCACATCGGGACGGCGGGCGATCAGCGCCCGGCCGTCGCCGACGGGAATGGGCTGGCCGAGCTGCGGCAGCGTCGTCGCCGTCGCCGCGGGCGCCGGCAGATCGCGCGGCGTGCGCCCGGTCAGTGTAGCGAGACGAAACAGCGCGGCATCGCGCTCGGCTTCGAGCGGCTGAACCGCCGCGCGCCGTTGGTCGCGCAGCGCACTGATGCGGATGAGATCGAGCTTCTCGGAACGCCCCGCCTCGACGCGCGCGCTCGTGACACGCACCGAGCGGTCGAGCAGAGCGACCGTCTGCTCGGCGACCGCGATCTGCTTCGCCGAGGCAATAGCATCCAGGTAGGCGCGCACGGTATCGGCCACGATCGCGACGCGCACCGCATCGGCATCCGCTTCGGTCGCCTGCGCGTCGCCGCGCGCAGCCTCGATCGAACGCTTCACGCGGCCGAACAGATCGACCTCGTAGGACACGTCGATGCCGGTATCGACGCTCCAATATTGCCGCGGCTCGCCCGGCAGCACCTGCCAGCTCGGCACGCGATTATAGGTCGTCGAAGCGTCGATCGTCGTTTGCGGCAGCCGATCGGCGCGCGCCCCGCGGAGCGCCGCACGGGCCTTGTCGAGGTTGGCGACCGCGACCCGCAGATCGGTGTTGGCGGCGAGCGCATCGGCGATCAGCCCGTTGAGGACGGGATCGTCGTAGAGCCGCCACCATTGCGGATCGGCATCGACCGTCGCGTCGACGCCCGGGCGACCGGCGCCGATGAACGGCGCCGTGACGCTCACGCTGCTCTGGGGGCGAACATAGTCGGGCCCAACCGCGCAGGCGGACAGCGCGGTCGTGGCGAGGAGAGCAACTCCCGCTTTCCACCGTTCGCCCTGAGCTTGTCGAACGGTTGTTCCGTTCTTCACTTCGGTGCCGAAAGTAGAAGAACAGGGCTCCGACAGGCTCAGCCCGAACGGGCTTCTTTTAACGATCATGACGAACCTCACTCGGCCGGAACCGCGACCGGCGCGGCGCCGCCATCGTTGCGACGGGCGCTTGCGAGCCGGTCGCCCAGCGCGCGGCAGACGACGTAGAAGGTGGGGGTGAAGAGCAGGCCGAAGCCGGTCACGCCGATCATCCCGAAGAACACGGCCGTGCCCAGCGCCTGCCTCAGCTCGGCGCCCGCACCTTTGGCGATCACCAGCGGCACGGCGCCGAGGATGAAGGCGAAGCTGGTCATCAGGATCGGCCGCAACCGTGTTCGGGCGGCATGGATCGCGGCATCGATGGTCGAGGAGCCCGCCTCCTCATGCTGCTTGGCGAACTCCACGATCAGGATCGCGTTCTTGGCGGCCAGCGCGATCAGCACGACGAGCCCGATTTGGGTCAGCACGTTGTTGTCCATGCTGCGCAGGTTCACGCCGGTCATCGCCGCGAGCAGGCACATCGGCACGATCAGGATCACGGCGAGCGGCAGCGTCAGGCTCTCATATTGCGCCGCGAGCACGAGGAAGACGAACAGCGTCGCCATGCCGAAGACGAGCCCGGCGGTGTTGCCGGCGATCTTCTGCTGATAGGCGATGCCGGTCCACTCGCTGGTGTAGCCGGCGGGCAGGGCGGCGGTCAGCTTCTCCATCGTCTCGAGATAATGTCCGGTCGAATAGCCCTTGGCGGTGTCGCCATCGACCTCGACGGCCGGATAGAGATTGTAGCGGACGACCCGATACGGCCCGGTCTTGTCGCGGAAGGTGGAGACGGCACCGATCGGGACCATCGCGCCCGAATCCGATCGCGTCTTGAGGTTGGCTATGTCGGCCACGGTGTTGCGATAGGGTGCATCGGCCTGTGCGGTGACGTGGTAGGTCCGTCCGATCAGGTTGAAATCATTGATGAACGCCGAGCCGAGATAGGTCTGCAGGGCTGCGAGGACGCGCTCGGGCGGCACACCGAGCAACGCGGCCTTGCGGCGATCGACATCGGCGAAGATGCGGGGCGTTCGCGACTCGAGCAGCGTGAAGACCTGGTTCATGCCGGCGGTCTGGTTGGCCTTGCCGATCAGCGCGCCACCGTCCTTGAGCGTCTCCGCATAAGGCCGATCCTCGCGATCCTCGACCATCATGCGGTAGCCGAAGGCGGGAACGATGCCCTGCACCGTCGGCGCCGGCAGGACGAAGATCCTCGCTTGGTCGTAGCCGGCGACCGCCTTGTTCGCCTGGGCCATGATCTGATCGTAGGTGACGCCTTTCCGCTCGCGATCGGCGAAGCTGTCGAACGGGAAGTAGATTGCGGCCGAGTTCGGGATGTTGGTCTGCGAAGGGCCATCGAAGCCCGCGAACATCACGGCGCCGCGAATGCCCTTGATCGGCAGGATGCGCTTAGCGACATCCTGTACGACCGCATCGGTCCGCGAGAGCGAGGCGCCAGCGGGAAGCTGGATCGCGGTGAGGAAATAGCCTTGGTCCTGGTGCGGGATGAAGCCGCCGGGGGTTCGCCAGAACAAAGCGCCGGTGAGCGCGAGCAAGCCTGCGTAGACGCCCAACATCGTCTTCGGGCGCCGCGCGAGCCGTCCGGTCAGCCGCGCATAGCCATCGCCGAGGCGATCGAACCCATGGTTGAAGCGGGCCGCAAAGCCCGCGCCGATCCGCTGCCAACGATTGCCGGCGGGCACTTTTCCTTCGGTCCTCGGCTTGAGCAGCATCGCCGCCATAGCCGGCGACAAGGTGAGCGAGAGGATCAGCGAGAACATCGTCGCGGTCGCGATCGTTACCGCAAACTGGTGGTAGAAGGCGCCCGAGATGCCCTTGATGAAGAGCGTCGGCACGAACACCGCGCAGAGCACGAGCGCGATCGCGACAAGCGCCGCCGCCACCTCGTCCATCGAGACACGCGCTGCCTCGAGCGGCGACAAGCCGTGCTCGATGTTGCGCTCGACATTCTCGACGACGACGATGGCATCGTCCACGACGATGCCGATCGCGAGCACCAGCCCGAACAGCGACAGCGTGTTGAGCGAGTAGCCGACCGCCGCCAGCATCGCGAAGGTGCCGATCAGCGAGACCGGGATCGCCACGATCGGGATGATCGCCGCCCGCCAGCTCTGGAGAAAGACGAGGATCACGATCACGACGAGGATCATCGCCTCGCCGAGCGTATGATAGACGGCGTCGATCGACTGGCTGATGAATTCGGTCGGGTTGTAGATGACGCTGTAGTCGAGCCCCTTGGGAAAGCGCTGCTTGAGCGTGTCCATCGTGCCGAGCACCTGCTTGGCGGCGGCCAGCGCGTTGGAGCCCGGCCGCTGGAACACGCCGATCACGACCGTCGGCTTGCCGGACAGATAGGTGTTCACGCCATAGTCCGCGGCACCGACCTCGACGCGGCCGATGTCCGACACACGCACCTGATGGCCGTCGGAATCGGTGCGGATCACCACGTCGGCGAACTGCTGTGGATCGGTGAGCCGTCCCTGCGTCTCCACGCCGATCTGGAAGGCCTGTCCCGAAGCATAGGGCGGCTGGCCGATCGCGCCGGCGGCGACCTGGACGTTCTGCGCGCGCAGCGCCGCGACGATCTCGTCGGCGGTGAGGTTGAGCGCGGCGGCGCGGCCTGGATCGATCCAGATCCGCATCGCATAGTCGCGCGAGCCGAACAGCTCGACATCGCCGACGCCGTCGATACGCGCAAGCTGGTCGCGCACCTGCGTCAGCGCGTAGTTGGACAGGAACTGGCGATCGAACGTGCCGTCCGGCGACTGAAGGTTCACCACCATCAGGAAGTCCGGCGAGGTCTTGCGCGTGACGACGCCGAGCCGCTGGACTTCCTCGGGCAGCCGCGGCACCGCGACCGCGACGCGGTTCTGCACCAGCACCTGCGCGGTATCGAGATTGGTGCCGACCTTGAAGGTAACGGTGATCGTCAGCTTGCCATCGCCGGTCGATTGCGACGTCTGATAGAGCATGTTGTCGACGCCGTTGATCTCCTGCTCGATCGGCGCGGCGATGGTGTCGGCGATCGTCTCTGCGGACGCGCCGGGATATTGCGCGGAAACCGTGACGGTCGGCGGCACGATGTCCGGATATTGCGACACCGAGAGCCCGAAATAGGCGAGCCCGCCGACTACGGTGATCAGCACCGCGATCACGGCTGCGAAGATCGGGCGATCGATGAAGAAGCGCGAGAGGCGCATGAGGAAGGTCCTTGATAAAGCAGGGACGCGGGCGCCCTATCGTTACTTGCAATCCGTTCGTGCTGAGGAACGGCTGAGCGAAGTCGAGGGCGCGTCTCGAAGCATCGAGGCCGGGCCCAGACCCTTCGAGACGGGCTTTCGTCTCTGCTACGCTCCGCTCAATCCCTCCTCAGAGCGAACGAGTATCTTCTGCTCGTCCAAGTTCTACCGCGCGAAGGTCGCCTGTGCTGCGATCGGCGCGTCGTCATCGGCTGCGGCAGCCGGCTGGTCCGGCAGGATCCGACCGGAATGCGCATCTACCTTCTGGCCGGGCGTCGCGCCTTGCATGCCTTCGATCACGACGCGGTCGCTGGGCAGGAGCCCCGAGCGGACGATCCGCAAACCCTGGACGACCGGGCCCAGCACGACCGGCTTGGCCACGACCATGCCGTCACGTCCGACGACCAACACGCTCTTGCGGGTCTGGTCGGTCTGCACGGCGGCGTCGGGGACCAGCAGCGCGCGAACCGTGCCGCCCGAAGCCAGCCGCATGTTGCCGAACAGGCCTGGCGTCAGGAAACCTTGTGGGTTGGCGATCGTCGCGCGCCCGCGGATCGTGCCCGAATGCGGGTCGACGCCATTGTCGGTGAAATCGAGGGTGCCGGCCCATTTGTAACCGGTCTCGTCCTGCAGGCGCACCTGAACCGCAGTGGCGCCGCGGCCCTGCTGACGATCGCGCTGCGCCTTTAGGAACAGCGCCTCCGAAGCATCGAACGCGAAATAGATCGGATCGACGGCATTGATCGTGGTGAGCAATGTGCCGCTAGTACCCTGGCCGCCGGCGACGAGGTTGCCGATATCGGCACGACGATCGGACACACGCCCGGTGATCGGCGCGCGGACCTCGCTCCACTCGACGTCCAGGGCACGCTCCCGCAGCCGCGCCTGCGCTGCCGCCACGGCGGCCTCGCCCGCGTGGACGCGGGAGCGGAGTTGATCGATCTCACCGGCAGAGACGGCGTCGTCCCCGGTCAGGCGCGTGGCACGCGCAAGATCGGAGCGGGCGAGATCCCGCGTACTCTGCGCGCTGGCGACATCCGCCTTCGCTTCGGCTTGCGCGGCGAGGAAGGGGCGCTGGTCTATCGTGAAGAGGAGCTGCCCCCGCCGCACGATATCGCCATCGCGAAAGTTGAGCGTGGCGATCTGCCCCGAGACGCGCGGACGCACCTCGACCGCCTGGCTCGCGACGAAGCGACCGACATAATCGTCCCACTGCGTCACGTCGCGCGCGATCGGCGTCGCGATCGTCACGGTTGCCCGCGGCATCGGCGGCGGCGGTGGCGTCGCCCGGAAAAAATGCGCGCCGAGAAGCACGAGCAGGACCAGCAGCAGAATCGCAACAACCCCATGCTGCCACCGCGAAGAGCGCACCGGCACCATTGCCTCGTCACGCGCGATCGGCGTGTGCATGGTCATGCCCGGCATCCTTCCAAGAGGACCGATATTGTGCGCAGCGGACCGTACGTTTCAGAATTGTCCATGAACCCTCGCACTGCATTCGGACGTGGCCGCCCATGGCGCGATCACGCGCTCGACAACGGCATGTGATGAACTCGTACGCGTTTTCGTACTGAGGGGTATATATATTGCGCTGCGAAATGAACCGTCAAGTGATTTCTATACCGTGCGGTATTTTCTTTCACATCGGTCCGGCACACGATCACACGGCCGAAGCCTGCGGGTGGAACCGGTAAAGCCACGTCTCGGTTAGCGTCTGGCCTCGCGCTTTCAGGTAGAGCCGCATCTCGACCGGGTCACGATCCACGGGCGTGAAGTCGAACTCGGCGCGCCAATGGCCGCCGACGTCATCGGGCACCGCTTCGGTAAAGACGTTGGTGAAGCTGCCGCTTGACGCGCTGACGACCGCTTCGGGCAACACGCCGAAGGGAAGGCCGGCGAGCGACTTGCCGAGGAACTCAACGACGAACTTGACGACCCCTTTTGGCCGCGGCCGGCCGGGCTGCCCGCCGCGACCGATGCGCGTCGCGACGCAGGGCGCGACCTCGGACGGGAAGGGCTCGTCGCCGCTCCAATGCAGGCGGTAACGCAGATGATAGGCGCTCCCCGCGCTGGCGCGAGCCTTGGGCACCCAGCACAGCACGATGTTGTCGTTGATCTCGTCGTCCGTCGGGATCTCGATCAGCTGGACGGCGCCTTCGCCCCAATCGTCCAGCGGTTCCACCCAGAGGCTCGGCCGCCGCTCGTAATGGACGCCGTCGAGATAATGATCGAAGTTGCGATCGCGCTGCATCAGCCCGAAACCACGCGGCGCAGCGTCGGCGAATGCTGAGACCGCGACGGCGGGCGGATCATTGAGCGGTCGCCAGATGCGCTCGCCCTTGCCGGTCCACATCGCAAGGCCGTCCGAATCATGCGCTTCCGGCCGCCAGTCGATCGCGGTCGGCTTCGCCGTCTCGGAATACCAGTACATCGACGTCAGCGGCGCGAGACCGAGCCGCTCGACGTCACGGCGCAGGAACAGGTGCGCCTCGACGTCCATGACCACCGCCTTGTCGCGCCGGAGCAGGAAGCGGTAGGCGCCGGTCACGCTCGGGCCCTCGAGCAGCGCGTAGACGGTGATGCTGTCGTCATGATCGCCCGTCGGCGCGATGTAGAAGCGCGTGAACGCCGGGAACTCCTCGGGCCGATCGGGTGCAACCACGTCGATCGCGACGCCGCGCGCGGAGAGACCATATTGATGGAGCGCGCCGATCGCGCGGAAATAGGATGCGCCGAGGAACGCCGCCCAGTCATTCGTCCGCCAATCGCGCGTCGCGCCGCCGAACCGGCTCTCCTGAATGCGGAAGCCGGCGAAACCGGCGCCGCTTGGCAGCTTTCGTGCGGGGCTGTCCGCCGGCATGCGGAAATAGCCGGGGTCGTAGATCAGTTCGCGCGCCGTCATCACGCCGGGAGCGCCCGTCAGCGCGTGGACATGCACGGGCGTGCGCGAATAGCGGCCGAGCATGAAGAACGTGACCGGAAACTGGCCCGGGCCGTCCTTGAACAGCGCGAAATCGGGATCGTAGTGGACATAGCCCAGCGCTTCGTAGTCGATCGCATCGAGCATCGCGGCGGGCAGGGCGACCGGCGCGGCATAGGGCTTGGAGGCCAGGCTGCGCGCATCGCCGACGAGGCCGTCGAACGCGAATGGCGACGGCTTTCCGAGACGGATCGGCGTAGCGCCGGCGGCGAAGGCGGCTTTCGGCATGAGCGCGCTCAGCGACGCTGAGAGCAGAAAGGATCGTCGGCTCGGCATCGGCTTTCCATTCGGGATGGTCGCGGTGTGAATGCCCGCGTGCGCCTTTCAGTCAATCGGAAGCTTGCATCACGCGCCGCCGGAGCACCGGGATCGGTTTGCCGGCGCCCCGGCAGCAAGAGGTTGCGGAGGCGTGCGTAAGACGCTCTTTTCGTGCACGCAGGGTGACGGGTCGAACACCCGGGCTATGAGGAAACGGCGATGACGGATCTCGTGGGGAAGGCGGTGCTCGTGACCGGCGCGGGGCGAGGTCTGGGCCGGTCCTATGCCCGCGCTGCTGCCCGTGCCGGCGCGAAGGTGATGGTCAATGACGTCGACGCCGACGCAGCGGACGGCGTGACGGGCGAGATTGTCGCAGCGGGCGGTGTCGCAGCGGCCTCGCACCACTCGGTCAGCGATCCGGAGGCGGTCGAGGCGATGATGGCATCCTGCGTGGATATGTTTGGCACGCTCGATGCGCTGGTGAACAACGCCGGGTTGTTCATGACCGGCCCCGCGGAGGCCGTCGATCTCACCCGCGCGCGGCAACTCATCGACGTGAACTTCTATGGGGTGCTCCACTGCGGGCTGGCAGCCTATCGCCGAATGGCCGATCGCGGCGGCGTGATCGTCAACGTCACCTCGGGTGCGTCGCTCGGGATCGCCGGCATGAGCATCTACGGCGCCAGCAAGGCCGCCGTCTCGGCGCTGACCACGCACTGGGCGATGGAATGGGCGGGCAAGATCACCGTTATCGGCCTGTCGCCGATCGGCTTCACCCGCATGACCCGCGCGATCGGTCTCGAGAGCGGCCCCGATCCGGATGATACGGGTGCGCTGGTGAGCTATCTGCTCAGTGCCGGCGCTCGCCATCTCCACGGCCGCACCATCCGCTATGCACGCGGCGATCTCCATATGCTCGAAGGCGCAAGCTTCCGACCGCTAGGGGCGGTGTCCGCTGGCTCGGGCGTAGCTGCGTTCGCGGCGATGCTCGATGCGATCGAACCGGGCGGCGCCACCGCAAGAGGACCGATGAAGGCGTAGCCGCTTTCAGAAGGATCGTCCTAGCTGAGGCGCGACAAAGATAAGCGGGTTCGACGCGGTGTCATGCGGATCACGATGGTGAAGCGCTCCGGGCTCGTGTCACTTCCGACAGGAAGGCCGCGCAGGTTTCGAACGCCAGGTTCCCAGCGGCTTCGCGTGCCAGCTGTGCTCTGGCAGACTTGGCTCAAGCGGCGGGATTCGAACCTGCTGCGCGACGACGCGCCAAGGTCTCTGATGCATGGATGCGGCCGTTGCGCGTGTTAATTAGGTCGATGAAGCAGCCGCTGTGATCGGGCAACGCCGAGACGCTTGGCCGCAGCGGTGGCGCTACCCAATTCGGCGACTTGGACGAGGGTGCCTAGCTGGCCGAAACCCATGCCTCGCCGCCCGATCAAGCCATTCAAATCCTGTATAGCTCGTCGGCCGAGGTTATGATCGTCATGGTCGTGTCGAGGCGGTATGGCCTCCGCTTCAATGGATCTGGACGGTATCGACGATCATGGCAGTCACCAGTTTGCAGGGCACTGATTTTCCAGAGATCCGCGAGGAGGTCGCCAAGCTGTGCGAGACCTTCCCTAACCCCTATTGGCGCCAGCTCGACCGTGACATGGCCTATCCGGCCGAGTTTGTCCGCGCGCTCGGCGAAGCGGGCTACCTGGCCGCCCTGATCCCCGAGGAATTCGGTGGCTCGAGCCTGCCGCTCTCGGCCGCCGCCGCCATTCTCGAGGAAATCCAGCGCGCCGGTTGCAACGGATCGGCCTGCCATGCCCAGATGTACATCTTGGGCGCCCTGCTGCGGCACGGCAACGAGGAGCAGAAGCGCAAGTACCTGCCCCAGATCGCCAGCGGCGAATTGCGCCTGCAGGCCTTCGGGGTGACCGAGCCGACCAGCGGGACGGATACGGGCTCGCTCAAGACCGTCGCCGTGCGCCAGGGCGACAAGTACATCGTCAATGGCCAGAAGATCTGGACATCGCGCGCCGAACACTCCGACCTCATGCTGCTGCTGGCGCGGACCACGCCGCGCGAGGCAAGCGCTCGCGGGATCGACGGCCTGTCGATCTTCATTCTCGACATGAACGCCGCGCGCGCGGCCGGCGGCCTCACAATCCGGCCAATCCGCACGATGATGAACCATTCGACCACGGAGGTCTTCTTCGACAATGTCGAAGTCCCCGCCGAAAACCTCATTGGCGAGGAAGGCAAGGGCTTCCGCTACATCCTCTCCGGCATGAATGCCGAGCGCATCCTGATCGCGGCCGAGTGCATCGGTGATGCCAAGTGGTTCATCGATCGCGCGCGCAACTATGCCAACGAGCGCCACCTGTTCGGCCGTCCGATCGGTCAGAACCAGGGGGTGCAGTTCCCCATCGCCAAGGCCTATGCGCAGATGCGCGCGGCCGAACTGATGGTGCGTGAGGCCGCCCGCCTGTTCGAGGCCGGCGAGAACTGTGGCGAGCACGCCAACATCGCCAAGATGCTCGCCGCCGACGCCTCCTGGGCCGCGGCCGAGGCGGCGGTGCAGACGCACGGCGGCTATGGCTTCGCCGAGGAATATGACGTCGAGCGCAAGTTCCGCGAGACCCGCCTCTACCAGGTTGCACCGATATCCACGAACATGATCCTCAGCTTCATCGCGGAGCATGTGCTCGGCCTGCCGAGGTCCTACTGATGGCTACCGCCTTCCGCTCGAGGAGCTGACCACGGTCGCCGTCGAGCAAGCGGTGGCTACCCCGTGCTGCACTTCGCGCCTGGCCGTTGCCGGCGCGCCCCGCACTTCATCGCCGATGGCTACCGACTATGGCACGGGGCAGTCGACGCTGAGCTACCTCAAGCGCGTCCCGGCTCGCGAGATCAAGATCGACGAGAGTTTCGTGCTTGCCCTGGAGTCGAGCCGCGCCGACCAGGCCATGTCCGCTCGACGATTGAGCTCATGTGCGCGGACATGGCACAGCCATACCAACACCTTGCTATCGCCCTGTCAATGCTGGAAACTTTGCCAGGTCGAGCGCGGCGCTCCCTGACAGGAGATAATACAGATATCTATCCATGATCGTAATCGTCCGAGCATATATCTCGCCGAGCTTGTCACGCTCCACGACTACTCGGTGACCGTGACGCGGTGCCTCTCGCTAACGCGCGTTTGCCGCTAAGCCTCCAGAGGACTGGACGCGAGATTGCTGCCAGTATCTTATTGGCCGATGTGGGCCGCTCTCATATCCGCTTTGGCGCTGATCGTCACGTCTGCCGCAACCATCTTCCTCACGAAGCAGAAGGAGCGCACGGCCGAGTGGCGGGCGCGGAAGCTCGCCTACTATGAGGAGTTTTTTGCCGCAGCGAGTGGTATTGTCGGCGAGACCTCCCCTCCGGAGACCAAGGTCAGGTTCGCTAACGCTGTGAACAACCTTCATCTCATCGGATCGGCAGGCGTGATCTGCGCGCTTCATGCCTTTACAGACGAGATTGCCCTCTCGAACCGCGCCAATTTCTCGGCTGAGAGGCACGATGTGCTCTGGTCGCGGCTTGTGTGGGAGATAAGGGCCGATCTCGGCGACCCGCCGTGCAAGGAGCCGGAGAGCTTCCGCGCTCGCCTATGGGCATCCGGCGTCCGGACCGCAGGCTCAACCGCCGAATGACTCCCACCGCTGAACGATTGCAGGCACGCCTCGACGACCGCTACCGGTGGTTCCGGAACGAGTGGTTTTTCAAGTGGCATTACATAGGTCGGGACGGTCCCGTCTCGATCGACACGTTCGACGGTCGTAGCGCTCACTATGGCGGCATCGCGTTCAGCGGCACTGCACGACAGGTCTACTGGGACGCCGTTGTTCGAGGCCTTCGTAAGGAGATCACGGATCAGCTTGCTTGGGTGGACGCCGAGGTCCGCAACTATAATCCCGCGACAGCGGTCAGGGCGATCGACGAATGTGCCGGCCAGATCATCTCGTTCGTTCGCCTCATCCGCCGAGACGCAGTGGAGAAGGACCGCATTTTGCGGAGCAACGGGACAGAGTTTCCGCCCGAAAACGATGCCGGTCGCTGGGAGGATACAGATGGTTCGGACATCCAAGCACGAGCAAATGCGTTGAAAGCTGCGCTGCCATTTGCGGTTCGTCCGTCTGGCTTCCGCGAGCGCTCACTAGCCTTCTGGAACGCGAATCAAGGCTGGCTACAAATTCTCGCCATCGCGTCGGCTATCATCGGTATCGTCGCGATCGTCGCCGCCAAATAGCTTGGTGCGTTTGCGCCATAATACCGCGGAGATGGCTGGGGCGGCAGGATTCGAACCTGCGAATGACGGTACCAAAAACCGTTGCCTTACCACTTGGCGACGCCCCAACGAGCCGGCGCTTATAGAGCGCGGCGTGGAGGCGGCAAGCGCCTGACGCCGATCAACGATCCGCTTCGACGACCGCCAGTTCGTTGCCGGCGGGATCGACGAAGTGAAAGCGCCGGCCGCCAGGAAAGGCGAAGATCGGGCGAACGATCTTGCCGCCCGCGGCCTCGATCTTCGCCGGCCACGCGTCGAGGTCGGTCACGTCGACGACCGGAAGCGGCGCCTTGGTCGCCTCGCCGGCATCGGCCTGCAGTCCGATGTCGACATCGCCGGTCGTCGTCGCGGCATAGCTCGGTCCGAATTCCGCAAGTCGCCAGCCGAACGCCGCCTCGTAGAAGCGCTTCGCGCCATCGATCGCGGTCGCCGGCAGCTCGACATAGTTGATCCGCGCCATCGCTTCGCCTCCATTGTTCTTGATATGTTCCTACCACACCGCTACGTTGCGTCAATGGCGAAGATGCCCGATCTCCGCGCCGGTAGGGGCGCGCCGAGCAACGCGCGGCCGCAGCGGTTCAATCTGCCGGCGCGCGAGGCGGATGGCGACTGGCTCGACGCCCGCGATGCGATCGATGACGCGCCGCCGCCGCTGCGCACCACCGTCACCATCGAGCATCCCAAGACGATCATCACGCGCAACGGCTCGCCCGACATCGGCTTCGATCGCTCGATCAACGCTTATCGCGGCTGCGAGCATGGCTGCATCTACTGTTTCGCCCGGCCGACGCATGCCTTCCACGATCTCTCGCCTGGGCTCGATTTCGAATCGAGGCTGTTCGCCAAGCCCGATGCGCCGGCGCTGCTGCGCGCCGAGCTCGGCAAGCGCGGCTATCGGCCGGCGCCGATCGCGATGGGGACGAACACCGATCCCTATCAGCCGATCGAGGAGCGCTGGGAGATCACGCGCCGACTGATCGAGGTGCTGCTCGCGGCGCGCCATCCGTTCACGATCACGACCAAGTCGGATCGCGTGACGCGCGATCTCGATCTGCTGGTGCCCGCTGCCGAGCTCGGTCTCGTCGCGGTGGCAGTCTCGGTGACGTCGCTCGATCCGGCGATCGCGCGGACGCTGGAGCCGCGCGCGCCGCATCCCGAGAAGCGCGTGCGCGCCATCGCCGCGCTCGCCCGAGCCGGCGTGCCCGCTTATGCCAGCCTCGCGCCGGTCGTCCCCGCCATCACGGACTACGAGATGGAAACGATCGTCGCGCGTGTCGCCGAGGCGGGCGCAAAGGGCGCCTTCTTCCTGCCGGTGCGGCTTCCTCACGAAGTCGCACCGCTTTTTCGGGAATGGCTGGAGGCGCATTTCCCCGATCGCGCCGGCAAGGTGATGGCGATCATCCACTCGCTGCGCGGCGGCCGCGACAACGATCCCGACTTCTTCTCGCGAATGCGCGGGCAGGGGCCTTGGGCCGATCTGCTGCAGACGCGCTTCGCCGCGGCCTGCCGCAAGCACGGCCTAGCGAACGAGCGCTTCCGGTTGCGCACCGATCTGTTCGTGCCGCCGGAGAAGGAAGCGGACCAGTTGCGGCTGCTGTGAAGCTTCGTCGCGAATTCCGTTCGCTCTGGGCGCGTCGAAGGGCTGTTCTTCTAGTGGGAAGAAGAAGGGCCGTGCTTCGACAAGCTCAGCACGAACGGGTATTGAAAGGATCGGTCACCCCACCAGCCTGAGCTGGGCGATCGGCTCCAGCGTGACGCTCTGGACGCCCGGCATGCGCTCGATCCGCGCGGCAAGTTCGGCATCGAGCGCGAGCCGCCCGGCGAGCGCGACACGCTGGACGCCGCCATCGGGAAGACGCGCCGCCAGCGCGAGCTCGCTGCGTCCCGCCGGCAGCTCGGCGACGAGGGCGGCGAGCGCGCGCACCGTCTGCGGATCGGAAGTCGCGACCTCGAGCCGCAACCGTGTCGTGCCGGACAGCGACTCTAGCGGCTCGATCGCGCGGATCGTCACGCGCGGTGTCTCCTCGCCGGGGCGGCGATCGAGCTCGGCGGTTATCAACCCGCAGCCGCCAGTACGTGCCGCCTCCTCGAGTTGCGCCGAGACGGCATCGTCGAAACAACTCGCCATGAACTGGCCAGACGCGTCGGAGAGCGACGCGAGCAGATAGCGGCGCCCCTTGGCGGACGTGCGCCAGCGCGTCTGCTCGACGAGTGCCGCCATCTTGACGCCGGGGGATGGGATTGGGCGACCATGCTGATCGCGCTCGCGCTCCGCCGACCACGGCATCGTCGCGAGCACCGCGAAGCTGCGCGCGCCATGCGCCTGCGCGACGTGGCGGTAGCGATCGGTGGGGTGCGCGGAGAAGTAGAAGCCGAACGCCTCCTTCTCCGCCGCCATCCGCTCGGCCAACGACCAGTGGACATCGCGCGGCAACCTGATCGGCGAAAGCCCCGCGGCATCGCCGACGCCGCCGAACAGGCCGCCCTGACCGCTGGTCCGGCCCTCATGCGCCTGCGCGGCATGGGCAAGGATGATCTCGGCGGCGGCGAAGGTCGCGGCGCGATCCGGCGAGAGCCCGTCGAACGCGCCGCCGGCCGCAAGGCTTTCGAGCTGGCGGCGGTTGAGCAGCCGCGGGTCGATCCGCTCGGCAAAATCATCGAGGCTGCGGAACGTCCGCGCAGTGCGCTCGGCGACGAGCTGCTCCATCGCCTTCTCGCCGACGCCCTTGAGCGCGCCGAGCGCGTAGCGCACCGCCGGACCGTCCGACGCGACCTCGACCGAGAACTCCGCTTCGCTGGCGTTCACGCAAGGAGCCAGAATGGAAACGCCGAGCTTGCGCGCATCCTCGACGAAGATGGCGAGCTTGTCGGTCTGGCTGATGTCGTAGCACATCGAGGCCGCATAGAAGTCGACCGGGTGGTGCGCCTTCAGCCACGCCGTCTGATAGGCGACGAGAGCGTAGGCGGCGGCGTGGCTCTTGTTGAAGCCGTAGCCGGCGAACTTGTCGATCAAGTCGAACAGCTCGTTTGCCTTGGCGGACGGGATCTGGTTCACCGTGGCGCAGCCCTCGACGAAGATCGCGCGCTGCGCGTCCATCTCGGCCTTGATCTTCTTGCCCATCGCGCGACGCAGCATGTCGGCGCCGCCCAGCGTGTAGCCGGCGAGCACCTGCGCCGCCTGCATCACCTGCTCCTGATAGACGAAGATGCCGTAGGTCTCGGCAAGGATGCCTTCGAGCAGCGGGTGCGGATATTCGATCGGCTCGCGCCCGTTCTTGCGGGCGCCGAACATCGGGATGTTGTCCATCGGTCCGGGCCGGTAGAGCGAGACCAGCGCGATGATGTCCTCGAAATTGGTCGGGCGGACGGCCGAAAGCGTGCGCCGCATACCCTCCGATTCCAGCTGGAACACGCCGACCGTGTTGCCGGACATGAGCAGCTCGAAGACCTTGGGATCGTCCCAGGCGAGCGCGTCGAGATCGACCGCGATACCGCGCTTGGCCAGGAGCTCGGTCGCCTTGCGCAGCACCGACAGCGTCTTGAGGCCGAGGAAGTCGAACTTCACGAGACCCGCATCCTCGACATTCTTCATGTCGAACTGCGTCACCGGCATGTCCGAGCGCGGGTCGCGGTAGAGCGGCACGAGCTGGTCGAGCGGACGGTCGCCGATCACGACGCCGGCGGCGTGTGTCGAGCTATGGCGCGGCAGGCCCTCGAGCTGCATCGCGAGATCGATCAGCCGCTTCACGTCGGGATCGCGCTTATATTCGGTCGCGAACTCGCTGACGCCGTTCAGCGTCCGCTCCAGCGTCCACGGATCGGTCGGATGGTTGGGTATGAGCTTGGCGAGCCGATCGACCTGGCCATAACTCATCTGGAGCACGCGGCCGGTATCCTTGAGCACCGCGCGTGCCTTGAGCTTCCCGAAGGTGATGATCTGCGCGACCTGGCCGCGGCCATATTTCTGCTGAACGTAGCGGATCACCTCGCCGCGGCGGGTTTCGCAGAAGTCGATGTCGAAGTCCGGCATCGAGACGCGTTCGGGATTGAGGAAGCGCTCGAACAGCAAGCCGAGCTTCAGCGGATCGAGATCGGTGATCGTCAATGCCCAGGCGACGACCGAACCCGCCCCCGAGCCGCGGCCCGGGCCGACCGGAATGCCCTGTTCCTTCGCCCATTTGATGAAGTCGGCGACGATCAGGAAGTAGCCCGGGAAACCCATGCCGATGATGACGTCGAGCTCGAAATCGAGGCGGGTGAAATAATCGGCGAAGCGCTCCTCCAAGCCCTCTTCCCTCGGGGGAGAGGGTTGGGTGAGGGGGGTCGCACCATCGAGACGGCGTACGCTCGCCTGCGGCTCGCTACCCCTCACCCCGACCCTCTCCCCCACGGGGAGAGGGAGTTTCTCCAATCTCGCGATCAGGCCCGCCCGCGCATCGCGGCGCAGCATCTCAACCTCTCCTTCGCGATCGCCAACGAGGCTTGGCAGGATCGGCTTGCGCTTGGGTGCGGCGAAGGCGCAGCGCTGCGCGACGACCAGCGTATTGGCGAGCGCCTCGGGCAGATCGGAAAATAGCGCCGCCATCGCGTCGGCCGGTTTGAGCCAGGCGTCGGCAGAGGAGCGCGGCCGCTCATCCGCATCAAGGCAGGCCGACGCCGCGATGCAGAGCAGGGCATCGTGCGCGGCGTGGAAGCGCGGTTCGACGAACTGGGTCGGGTTGGTCGCGACGAGCGGCAGGTCGCGCGCATAGGCGAGCGCGATCAGCGCCTCCTCGGCAGCTTCCTCCGTCGCATCGCCGCGGCGGCTGAGCTCGACATAGAGGCGATCGGGGAAAAGCTGTTCGAGCCGCCCGGCATAGCCCTCGGCCTGGGCCGTTTGACCGTCGGCGAGCAGTCGGGCGAGCGCGCCTTCGCCGCCGCCCGTGAGCGCCAGCAAGCCGCCGGTGCGCCCCTCCAGCCTATCGAGCGCGACATGCGCGGGCTCATGCGCGGGGCGGCCGAGATGCGCTTCGGAGACCAGCGCGCACAGATTGTCATAGCCCTCGGCATCCTGCGCGTAGAGCCCGAGCCAGTCGATGAGCGGCGGCTTGCCTTCGGCCGTGCCGCCGAACAGCGCCGGGCGCGCCACGCCCAGCAACGTCGCGACGATCGGCTGCACGCCGGCATCCTTGCACGCCGCCGAAAACGCCATCGCGCCATAGAGCCCGTTGCGGTCCGCGATCGCGGCAGCGGGGAAGCCGCGCTTACGCGCCTCCTTGGCCGCTGCCTTCGGCTCGATCGCGCCTTCGAGCATCGTGAAGCAGGAGAAGAGTCGCAGAGGCACGAACGGCGTCGTCATCGGCGGACTATTGGGGTTGCCCGGCCGCTTTGCAAACACAGGTCCGGCGAAGGGTGGGGATAAGTGGCTGTGCGCGCGATCACAGTCGCGCAAACGGGACAGGCGCTAAGGCGCAAGCAGAAGTCGAGCGGTTGCCAGCAGCCGATGCTTATGTTTCCTTACGCGATCAGAAGGAAGGGGAAAGTCCTGAAATGGAACCCAACTATAGCGGCAATGCTTCGCGCAGTCTCGCCGATCGCGCCAAGGCGCTGATCACCAATCCCAAGGCCGAATGGCTAGTGATCGATGCCGAGCCGACCACATCGGCCGCGATCTTCCGCTCCTATGTCGTGCCGTTGGCGGCGATCGGGCCGATCGCCAACCTGATCGGCAGCCTCGTCTTCGGCTACGGCTTCTTCGGCGTCCATTGGCGCCCGAGCGTGCCGAGCGCGATCGGCACCGCGATCGTGACCTATGTGCTGTCACTGGTCAGCGTCTATGTGCTCGCCTTCATCGTCGATGCGCTCGTGCCGACCTTCGGCGGCACCAAGAGCCCGGTCCAGGCCTTCAAGGTCGCCGCCTATGGCGCCACCGCCTCCTGGCTCGCCGGCGTGTTCGGCATTCTGCCGTCGATCGCGTGGCTGGGGCTGCTCGGCCTCTACAGCCTTTATCTCTTCTACCTCGGGCTGCCGCTGCTGATGCGGACGCCGCAGGAGAAGGCGCTGCCCTATGTCGTGGTCACGATCATCGCCGCGGCGGTGCTGTTCGCGGTGGTGAGCGCGATCGGCGGCATGGTGGTCCACGCCTTCGCGCCGGGCGCCACGCCGTACAGCGCCGACGCCGGCACCGTGTCGGGTACGATCAACGTGCCGGGCGGCGGCTCGATCGATCTCGGCAAGGTCCAGCAGGCGACCGCGCAAATGGAAGCGACCACCGCGAAGGCGCAGTCGGGCCAGCTCAAGCCGATCGATCCCGCCAAGCTGCAGGCGCTGCTGCCGGCGAGCCTGTCCGGCTTCAATCGCACCGAGATCTCGAGCTCGGGCGCCAATGCGGGCGGCATCGGCGGCGCCGAGGCGGACGCGACCTATACGAGCGGCGACCAGTCGATCCACCTCAAGCTCAGCGATCTCGCCGCCGCCGGTGCGATCGCGGCGCTCGGCAGCGCGTTCAACGTCCAGCACGACGAGCAGACCGCGACCGGCTACGAGAAGACCCACACCGAGAACGGCCGGCTGACCAACGAGAAGTGGGACAGCAGCGCCAAGAACGGCAGCTACAGCGTGCTCGTCGCCAACCGCTTCAACATCGAGGCGGAGGGCAATCCCGGCTCGGTCGACGCGCTCAAGGCGGCGGTGGCGGCGGTGAAACCCGATCAGGTGCAGACGCTCGCCGAGTGACGCGCGACGGCCGCCGCGCCGCTGCCCCATTCATGAACGGCCGGTGATATGAGCGATCCGGCCTTGCGCTCGCCGCAATCGGGCGCATTTATGCGCGCGACAAGGATCGGTGCCGCCCGGCTTGACGCCCAGGCGGCTGCGTTCCGGAAAACACGCCTTGAATTGCCTCGGCAGGCGCCGGGGCCACGGGCATTGAAAGCAACGACACGCAGTGACCACACCCGGTAACGAGCTTCTCTTCCTCGCCCTCGGCGGATCGGGCGAGATCGGCATGAACGTCAACCTCTACGGCTGCCGTGGCAAATGGCTGATGGTCGACCTCGGCCTGACCTTCGCCGATGCCGACTATCCGGGCATCGATCTCGTTCTGCCCGATCTCGGCTTCATCGAGGAGCGGCGCGGCGATCTGCTCGGCATCGTCCTCACCCACGGCCATGAGGATCATATCGGCGCGATCCCGTATCTCGCCGCCGATCTCGGCGTGCCGATGTACGCGACGCCGTTCACCGCCGGCCTGATCCGCGGCAAGCTCGAGGAAGAGGGTATCGCCGACGATATCGAGCTGAACATCGTCGACGATCTCGAGCGCTTCGAGCTCGGCCCCTTCGGGCTGCGTTACGTGCCGCTCGCCCACTCGATTCCCGAGGGCAACGCGCTGCTGATCGAGACGCCCTACGGCAACATCTTCCACACCGGCGACTGGAAGCTCGACGACGAGCCGCTGCTCGGCACGCCCTCGACGGCCGCCGAGCTGACCGAGATCGGCGATGCCGGCGTGCTCGCGCTGGTCGGCGATTCGACCAATGTCTTCAACGAGGATGCCTCGGGTTCGGAAGCGGCGGTACGCGAGGGGCTCGACGCGGTGATCAAGGCGGCGACGGGCCGTGTCCTCGTCACCACCTTCGCGTCCAACGCTGCGCGGCTGCAGACGCTCGGCCAAGTCGCGCGCGATACCGGGCGACAGATGTGCGTCGCCGGGCGCTCGCTTGATCGCATCCTGCGCGTCGCCAAGAGTGCCGGCTATCTCCGCGATTTTCCTCCGGTGATCGATTTCGATGCCGCGATGAAGCTCCGCCCTCGCGACCTGATGATCGTCGCGACCGGCGGGCAGGGCGAGGCACGCGCAGCGCTCGCGCGGATCGCCTTCGACACCCATCCGCTGAAGCTTTCGGAAGGCGATCTCGTCGTTTTCTCGTCCAAGCAGATCCCCGGCAACGAGCAGGCGATCGGCCGCATCCAGAACGCGCTGGCCGCGAAGAACATCGCGATGATCACGGATCGCCAGGCGCACGTTCATGTCTCGGGGCACCCAGGCCGCCCCGAACTCGCACTGATGTACAAGTGGATCCGGCCCGAGATCGTGCTGCCGGTGCACGGCGAGATGCGACACATGGCCGAGCAGGCGCGGTTCGCGCTGGCGAACGGCGTGCCGAAGGCGCTCGTGCAGGGGAACGGCGCGGTGGTACGGCTGGCGCCGGACGGACCGGAGATCATCGGCCATGAGCGCGCCGGCCGGCTGGTGCTCGACGGCGACGTCATCCTGCCTGCCGACGGCGCGACGATCGGCGAGCGTCGGCGGATCGGCAATTACGGCGTGATCTCGGTCGCGGTGGCCCGCGGGCGCGACGGGCGCGTGCGCGGCATGCCCGTCGTCAGCACGCAGGGCGTTCCGGTCGAGGAGGAGCGGGCGGATTTCCTCGCGGAGCTGGCCGGGGCCGCGCGCGATGCCGCCGACAAGGGCGCACCTGACGAGACGAAGCTGCGCGAGGCGATCCGTCTCGGCGTGCGCCGCCGTGCCACGGAATGGACGGGCAAGAAGCCGATCGTCGACGTCATGCTGCTCAGCGTCTGAGGGACCGCTCCGTGAGACCCTTTTCCGTCGTCATGATCTATATCCTGTTCTGGACGATCTCGGCGTTCCTCGTCTTCCCTTTCCATATCAAGACGACCGAGGAGGTCGGTGGCGAGCGCGTGCCCGGCCAGGCGGACAGCGCGCCGCACGTCCACCGTCCGCTCAGCATCATGGTCTGGACGACGATCGTGGCGAGCGTGCTGTTCGCCGGCTTCTACCTGAACTTCAAGCATGGCTGGATCGGCGCCGAGACGTTCGACCTGTTCCACGATCCGATCAAATAGGGGGCGAGCGCGCGTCAAACACGCCGTGCTCCGGCGAAGGCCGGAGCTCTGGCGTCAAGCGCCTTCATCGCGTCATTGAGAGAGCCGCCAGCGCTCCGGCCTGCGCCGGAGCACCGGTGCGCATGACGACTACGCCTTGATCCGTTCGATACCCTGGGCGAGCGCGACGTAGAGCTTGCCCATGTCCGAGGAAAGCAGTGCCACGCCGAGCGCACCGCCGTCCTTGTTGGCGACGATCGGGCGCAGCATCGCTTCGAAATCATGCACGTAGCGGTTGACCTGCTCCTTGAACACGACATCGCTCTCGTAGAGCTTGCCGATCTGGCGCGCCTCGGTAGCGTCGAGCAGCTTGACCGCGCGCCGCGTGAACGCGCCGCGATCGCCCTTGAGATAGGCGTCCCACGCTTCGTCGCCGACGTCGGCGGAGAGCGCCTTGGCGATGACGATGGCGTTCGAGTTGAGCGCCTCGATGAGCAGCGCGGCGCGACGCGAAAAGCTCTCGCGGTCGGCCGCGTCGACCGCCGCCTTCGCCTCGTCGACGCGGCTCTCGATCGCGTTCGCGGTGCTGTTGATGCCGTCGAGCTGGCGCGAGAGCCGATCGGCGGCCTTGCCGGCGGCGGCGATCGCCTTGTCGGACAGCGCGGCGACGCGATCCAGCTGCGCCTCGACCTTCTCGCCCATGACCTGATCGAGCGCCGCCCCGGTCTCGGTCGCGAGCATCGACGCGCTCGCCGGGATGACTTCGGCGAACGCCTCCTTCGCGCGCTGCGCGGCCTGCGCAGCGGTCTCGCGGACACGCGCCAGTGCCTCGACGAGCGCGCTACCGGCGGTTTCGCCGAGTGCGCTCGCGGTGCGGTGCGCCTCGCCGATCTCGCCGCCGAGCGCGCGGGTGCCGTTCGTCGCGGCGTCGACCTGACTGCCGATGACCCCGATCCGTCCCTCGATCGCGGCGACGTGCGCGGCGGCCTCTCCGGCGGCCGCGGCGAGCCGCTCGACCTCGGGCGCGGCAGCCTGGGCCGATCCGCGGCTATGCTCGGCCTGCGCCTCGAGCGCATTGAGCGCGCGCGGCAGCGTTCCGTTGAGTTCGTCGAGGCAGGCGGCGAGCCGTTCGCGCAGCGCATCGGCGCCGGCAAGCAAGCTTGCCGACGCGCCGCCGCCCTCGGCCAGCGCAACGTTGATCCGCGCCGCCTCCGCCGCGAGCCGCTCGAGCGTGTCGGCAATGGAGGCGGTGCGCGCCGGCGCCTCCGCATCGAGCGCAGCAAGCCGCGCCTCCAGCGCGACAACGCTCGCTTCGATCGCCGACAGCATCGTGCGGCTCGCCTCGTCCTGTTCGGCGAGCCGCACGGTGAGCTTGGCGATCTCGCCGTTCATGCCCTCGATCCGCTCGGCGAGCGACGCCGCCGAGTCCGCGCCGGCGCGGTTGAGCGCGGCGCCGGCCTGGCCGATCAGCGTCAGCATCGCCTCGCCCTGCGCGGCGACGCCCTCGCGCGTCTGCTCGAGCGCCTGCGCGGCGCGGGCGAGCACCCCGTCGATCGAGGCCGCCATGCTGATGCCGGCATCGTCGATGCGGCGCGCGCTGACCTCGCCCAGGCCCTCGATCCGCGCAACATGCGCGGCGAGCCGGTTGGCCGCGGCGCTCGCCGCTTCCTCACCTTCGCGGGCGCGGCCGAGCAGGCTGGCGATCGTGCCGTCGAGCGCGGCGGCCTGTTCGTGCGCGTTGAGGCCCGCGGTGCGCAGGATCTCGGCCATCTCGCGTGTCTGGTTCTCGGCGCGGGGCAGGTCGGCGAGCAGCACGCCCATGTCGAGCCGCGCCGCCGACGCGGCGTCGTCAAGCTTCTTCGCCTGCGTCGCGAACAGGATCATCTCCTGCGCGAGCAGGCCATGCGCGCCGGTGAGCTTCTCGGAGGTCTCGTCCGCGAGCACCATCAGCTTTTCGGCGGTCTCGGCGATCGCGGCGCGATCGGCGGCGAGGCGATTGGAGATCAGGCTCAGCGCGGTGTTGAGCCCGATCGATTCTGCGCGCACGATCGCGGCGACATTGGCGAAACGCACCGCTTCGCGCCGGCTGGTGCGCAGCAGCAGCAGTGCTGCGATACCGAGCAGCACGAGCGGGCTGCAGGCATAGGCGATGCCCTTGGCGACCCCGCTCGGGCTCAGCGGACCGACATTGGGATCGGCGAACGCGACCCAGATCACCACGATCAGCCACAAGGTCGCGGCCGCCAGCAGCGCCCCGAGCAGCATGCGCTCGATCTGCGGCGGCGCACCGACCGTATTTTCCTCGACCTCGCTGACCAGCGCCTGCGCCAGCGCCGCGCGCGATGCCGCGGAACGCGCGGCTTCCTCTTCTTCGGCGAATACGCCCGCCGACTGCAACCCCGTTGGCATGGCGACGATTTACCACGTTGCAAGCGTAGCGCTACGGTGAAACGATCGATTAACCGCCGACACCTAGATTAATCCCCATGAATCATGATGCTGGTGCGCTGAGCTCCGCGCTCGCCGCGGCCGTGGGCGACGATGCCGCGCTCAAGGCCGAACTGCGCGTCGCGTTCATCGAGAGCGGTGAGCGGCTCGCCGACATGCTCGCGCGATCGCGCTGCGATGCCAACTGGCACGGCGCGGCGCTGCGCCTGAAGGGGCTGGCGGCAAGCTTCGGCGCGGTCGGCCTCATGCAGGCGGCCGACGATGCGGCGGCGGCGGCGCCCGGCGATCCGGTCGCGCTGCGGCAGGTCAAGGTCGCGCTGGCAGCGATCCAGCTCGGCGACTGAACTTGCTTCCCCTCCCTGGAAGGGAGTGGATCGAGGGGTCGGTCACTGGAGAATGAGCGCTCCGCCGCAAATCCACCCGCCCCCGGCCCCTCCCTTGCAGGGAGGGGGGAGACGGCCCCCTTTGCATCTGCGCGCAGCCTCGCCTATCGCCTGGGCGTGACAGGCGAAGGGGAGGGCCGTTGGCGCTTGCAGCGCTGATATCGGCGACGAAGGAGGCGGAAGACGGCAGCGGGCTCGCGGCCACGCTCCCGGTCGCCGGCCGCGCGCTGATCGAGCGGCAGGCGCGTCTCGCGGCCCGCGCAGGCGCGCGCCACATCGTGCTGCTCGTCGAGCGCTTGCCGGCCGCGCTCACCGCCGCGGTCGATCGCCTGCGTCGCGGCGGCATCCGGGTCGAAGTGGCGCGCAGCGTCGCCGACGCCGCCGATCACATCCACCCCGAGGAGCATGTGCTGCTGTTCGCCGACGGGGCGATGGCGGAGGAGCCGCTGGTGCTGCGCGTCGCCGCCGCGCAGGCGCCCGCGCTGCTCGTCGGCGAGGAGAGCGCCGAGACTCGCCATTGGGAGCGGCTCGACGCCGCGCAACGCTGGGCCGGCCTCGCGCTGATCGACGGCAACACGCTGCGGCATACCGCCGTCCGCCTCGGCGAATGGGATCTGCCGGCGACGCTGGTCCGCCAGGCGGTGAGCGCGGGCGCGCGGCGGCTCGGCCTTGCCGACGGCGCGGACACCGGCCGCGTGCCGCTTGCGATGATCGTGCTCGCGCAGAGCGACGCGGAAGCCGTCGACGCGCGGATGCTGGCGCCGCCGAAGCAGGCGACGGGCGGCGCCGGCTGGCCGTCGCATTATCTGTTCCCGCTGCTGTCGCGCGCGCTCGTGCCGTGGCTGGCGGTGCGTTCGGTCGAGCCGATGGCGCTGCGGCTGCTGGCGCTGCTGCTCGACATCGCCGCGCTGCCGGCACTGGTGTTCGATTGGTGGAAGACCGCGCTTGCGCTCGTCATCGTCGCAGCGCCGATCGAAGCGATCGGCGTCGGTCTCGCCACGGTACGGTTGCAGAGCGCGGCGGTCGGTGATCGCATCGGCGTCGTGCGCCAGACGCTGCTCGCTGTCGCGATCCTGCTGCTCGGCTGGCGGCTGTTCCACGCCGGCGGCGGCTGGGGCTCCCTGCTGCTCGCTGGCGTGCTGGTCGCGACGATGATCGCGCTCGCGCTCGCGCGGCGGATCGCGACCAATCTCGATACGCCGGTGGCGGTCTGGCCGGCCGATGCCGACGCGATCGCCTGGCTGCTCGTTCCCGCCGCCGCCGCGGACTTCTGGGCAACGGGGCTCGGCATCGCGCTTGCCTATGCCTACGTTTCGCTGTTCGCGATCGAGGCGATGTTCGCGCGGCGCGACGAGACAAGCTTAGGCCGCGTTTAACCGCAGCCATGCTAAAGCGGCCTCATGTCCGCAGCCGATCATTCCGATCCGGGCGCCCATGCGCGTGAAGACAGCGACGAATCCGTCATTCCGCCGGCGCACGCGATCGAACGCGGCCAGGTCGATGGCGAGGGTCGGCTGATCGAGGCGACGGCGCGGCTCGCGGCGCTCAACACCGGCGCTGGCGGGACGACGGGTGGGCCGCTGGCGGTGCCGCAGCTCGCTTCGCTGGTAAGGCTGGCGCGGCGTCTCGATCATTTTGTCGAGCGCCCCATCCTGGCGGCAGAAGGCGAGAACGACGTCGCGCTATGGGTTCGCGCCCGGCCGGCGGCCGAGGGTATCGAGCTGCTCGTCTCGGGGTGGCACGGGGCAGCGCCGGTCGAACCGCAGGGCGATGACGGCGAACGCGAGCATGATTTTCTGCGCGCCGAAAGCGACTGGAGCTGGGAGAGCGACACCGCGCTCCGCCTCACCGCGCTTTCCGAGCCGGCGATGCAGCTGTTGCGCCGCGAGAGCGTGTCTGCGCCGATCGGGCTGCCGCTCGCGCGCGTCTTCCGGCTCGTTGAAAATGGCGACGCCGAACATCCCCTGCTCAACGCGCTGGCCGATCAGTCCCGCTTCGATAATCAGCGCGTCGCGCTGCGCGGCAGCGGCGCGCGTTTCCGTCTCGCGGGGCTGCCGCTGATCGACGGCGCCGGGCATTTCGCGGGCTTTCGCGGCACCGGCACGGCGCTCGGCGAGCATGGCGACGCCGACGCCCCCGCGCAGGCGAGCGCCTTCGCACGCCAGCTTGATCGCGCGCTGCGGCTGCCGCTCGATCGCATCATTGCCGGCGCAGAGAGCATCCGCGCGCAAGCCGACGGCGCCGTCACCGCCGAATATGTCGTCTATGCCGCCGATATCGCCAGCGCCGGCCGGCACATGCTCGGCCTCGTCGACGATCTCGTCGATCTTGAGGCGATCGAGCGGCCCGGCTTCCGCCCGCCCGCCGAACCAATCGACCTCGCCGATCTCGCGCGCCGCGCCGCCGGTCTGCTCGGCGTCCGGGCCGCCGACAAACGGATCGCCGTCGAGCGCCCCGCGCCCGACCTTCTACTGACCGCCTCGGCCGATTTCCGGCGCACGCTACAGATCCTCGTCAACCTAATCGGCAACGCGATCCGCTTCTCGCCCGAAGAAAGCACCGTCCGAATCGAGGCGCTCGATCTCGGCGACAGCGTCGCCGTCGCCGTGATCGACGAAGGCCCCGGCATCGCGCGGCGCGATCAGGAGCGGATCTTCGAAAAGTTCGAACGGCTCGGCGCCAGCGTGCCCGGCACCGGCCTCGGCCTCTACATCGCGCGTCGCCTGGCACGCGCGATGGACGGCGACGTTCTCGTCGAGAGCCGCCGCGGCAAGGGAGCACGCTTCACGCTGCGGCTGCCGGCTGGGAAATAAGCCAAACGGAAAAACCGTTCGCCGTAAGCCTGTCGGAGGGTTGTTCTTCTTCCCGGCGCGGAAACGAAGAGCGGCGCTTCGACGGGCTCAGCATGAACGAAGCGGGCTTTTACCGCTTCGCCACCGGCACATAATCCCGCTTCGTCGCGCCGCGATAGAGCTGGCGCGGACGACCGATCTTCTGATCGGGATCCGTGATCATCTCGTTCCACTGTGCCACCCAGCCAACGGTGCGCGCCAGCGCGAACAGCACCGTGAACATCGTCGTCGGGAAGCCGATCGCGGAGAGGATGATGCCCGAATAGAAGTCGACGTTCGGGTAGAGCTTCTTGTCGACGAAATAGGGATCGTTGAGCGCGATCTGCTCGAGCTCGCGCGCGACGTCGAACACCGGATCGGTGACGCCGAGCTTGTCGAGCACCTCGTTCGCGGTCTTCTGCATTACCTTCGCGCGCGGATCGTAGTTCTTGTAGACGCGATGACCGAAGCCCATCAGCCGGAACGGATCGTCCTTGTTCTTGGCGCGGGCGATATATTCCGGGATCTTGTCGGGCGTGCCGATCTCGCGGAGCATGTTGAGCGCCGCCTCGTTGGCGCCGCCATGCGCGGGCCCCCACAGGCAGGCGATCCCCGCCGCGATGCACGCGAACGGGTTGGCGCCCGACGAGCCGGCGAGACGCACCGTGGAGGTGGACGCGTTCTGCTCGTGATCGGCGTGGAGGATGAAGATCTTGTCCATCGCCGCTTCGATCAACGGATCGACCTCATATTCCTCGGCCGGCACGCTGAACGTCATGCGCAGGAAATTGCCGGTGTAGCTGAGCTCGTTCTTCGGGAAGACGAAGGGCTGGCCGAGCGCATATTTGAACGCCATCGCCGCGATCGTCGGCATCTTGGCGATCAGCCGGTGGCTGGCGATCGTGCGCTGCTGCGGATCGTCGATGTCGGTCGAATCATGGTAGAAGGCCGAGAGCGCGCCGACGACGCCGCACATGATCGCCATCGGATGCGCATCGCGCCGGAAGCCGCGATAGAAGGTCGCAAGCTGCTCGTGCACCATCGTGTGGCGGGTGATCGTGTGCACGAACTCGTCGAGCTCGCCCTTGGAGGGCAGCTCCCCGTTCAGCAGCAGATAGGCGACCTCCATGAAGCTCGATTGCTCGGCGAGCTGATCGATCGGATAGCCGCGGTGGAGCAGCACGCCCTCGTCGCCGTCGATATAGGTGATCGTCGAGGCGCAGCTCGCGGTCGAGGTGAAGCCGGGATCATAGGTGAAGGCGCCGGTGTCGCCGTAGAACTTGCGGATATCGACCACGTCCGGGCCGACGGTGCCCGAGAGCACCTTATATTCGTGGTCCTTGCCGCCGAGCGAAACCTTGCCGGTCGTGTCACCCATGGGGTCCGTCCTCCTGTTGCCCGATCGCCCTCAGCCGGCGGGAACCGGCAGGGCGGACGCCGGCGGCCGCCGGCGTTAGATGCTGACCTCCGACGGACAGGCGTCCGCCAGCCGTGCCAGGCTCTCGGTGCGGCCGAGAAGCTCCAGCACATCGAAAATACCGGGCGATGTCGTCCGGCCGGTGAGCGCCGCACGGAGCGGCTGCGCCACCTTGCCGAGGCCGACGCCGGCCGCCTCCGCAACCCCCCGCACGGCCGCCTCGAGCGCGGGCGCGGACCACTCCACTACGCCATCGAGCGCGAACCGCGCCGATTCAAGCAACGCCGCGCCGTCGCCTTCGAGAAGGGCAGTGGCGCGCGGCTCCAACTCTAGTGGGCGGCTGCGAAAAAGAAAAGCGGCGCCGTCCGCGATCTCGCCCAACTCCTTGGCGCGCGGCTTGAGCTCGCTCATGCTGCGACGCAGAAGATCAAGCTCCTCCGACGACAGCGAAATGCCCAGATTCGCTTCGATCCGCGGCGCCACCAGCGTCGCCAGGCGGGCGTCGTCGGCTTCGCGGAGATAGTGGCCGTTGAGATTCTCGAGCTTCTTGAGGTCAAAACGGGACGCGCTGCGGCCGACATCCGCGAGATCGAACAGCGCGATCGCGCGATCGCGCGGCACGATCTCCTCGTCGCCATGCCCCCAGCCGAGCCGCAGCAGATAGTTGGAGAAGGCTTCCGGCAAGATACCGAGCTCGTCACGATAGGCCTCGACGCCGAGCGCGCCGTGGCGCTTGGACAATTTAGCGCCGTCCTGCCCGTGGATCAGCGGGACATGCGCGTAGACCGGCTGCGGCCAATCGCCTGCGATCCGGTTCAACGCACGGATGATGCCGAGCTGCCGGAAGGCATTGTTGAGATGATCGTCGCCGCGGATGACGTGGGTGACGCCCATGTCGTGATCGTCCACCACCACCGCGAGCATGTAGGTCGGCGTGCCGTCGGAGCGGAGCAGGATCATGTCGTCGAGCTCGGCATTCTGGACGGTCACTTCGCCCTGGACGCGATCGTCGATCGTCGTCGCGCCCTCGCGTTCCGCCTTGAGGCGCACGGCGAAGGGCTTGTCGGCGGGCAGCGAGGCGGGATCGGCGTCGCGCCAGGGGCTTTCTAGACGGAACGGTCGCTTCTCTGTCTGAGCACGGGCGCGCTGCTCGGCGAGCTCCTCCTGCGTCATGTAGCAGCGATAGGCATCGCCGCTCGCGACCAGCGTCCGCGCGATCTCGGCGTGGCGATCCGCGCGCGCGAACTGGAAGACGGCATCGCCGTCCCAGTCGAGCCCGAGCCAGCGCATACCGTCGAGGATCGCGTCGATCGCCGGCTGCGTCGAGCGAACGCGATCGGTATCCTCGATGCGCAGCAGGAACCTGCCGCCATGGTGGCGCGCATACAGCCAGTTGAACAGCGCGGTGCGCGCACCGCCGAGATGCAGGAAACCGGTCGGCGAAGGCGCGAAGCGGGTGACGACCTGGGCACCCGACGCCTCGCCCGACCGCGCTTCACTGCTTGCGCCCAACCGCTCTTTCCTCGTTAGATCGTGGAATGCCCCAACTCAGGCTGCGCGCGCCTAGCATAGCGTTCCGGACGCTGCAAAAGCCGCGCGCGCCGTTCGGCGTGCCGATGCGGCGCATCGGCGATTGGCTCGAACGCTGGTGCGAGGCGGAGCGCGACCAGCTTGCGCTCTGGCTGCCGGTCGGCGTCGGGCTCGGCATCGCCGCCTGGTTCTGCCTGCCCGAGCGGCAGGGCTGGATCGCGGTGATCCTCGCAGCGGCGGGAATGGGGGTCGCGCTGCTGGCGTTCGGGCGCGGCAGTCGGCTCATGCGCGCGCTCGGCATCTTCGCGCTGACGATCGCGCTCGGGTGCGGCCTCGCCTGGTCGCGGGCCGAGCGGCTCGGCCATCGCGTGATCGCGCGCGCCACGATCGCGACGGTGACGGGTCGAATCCTGCGCGTCGAGCGGATGCCGCCCAAGGGCACGCTGCGGCTGACGCTCGCGCCCGGCGACGCGGCGCTGCCGGAGCGCGTGCGCGTCACGATCGACGAGGACGATGCCCCCGTCGGCATCGCGCCGGGCGCGACGGTCGGCGTGCGCGCGCGGCTGGTGCCGCCGCAGACCGCGATCGCGCCCGGCGCCTATGATTTCGCGCGTGTCGCCTGGTTCATGGGGATCGGCGCCACCGGCAAGGCGCTCGGCACCACGAGCCTGATCGCGACCGCGCCGCCCGCCGGCCTGTCGGACCGGCTGGAACGCGCGCGCGACGCGCTCGAGCGGCACATCCTCGGCCGGCTCGACGCGAACGGCGAGGGCGGCGTCGCCGCCGCGCTGGCCATGGGCGATCAGGGCGCGATCCCGAACAGCGACAATGACGCGATGCGCCGCGCCGGCCTCGCCCACCTCCTCTCGGTAAGCGGCCTGCACCTCACCGCGACGATCGCCGCGGCGATGTTCGTGACGATCCGGCTGCTCGCGCTGTGGCCGCGGCTGGCGCTGCGCGTGCCGCTGCTGCTCGTCGGCGCAGGTGCGGGCGCGTTCGCCGGCATCGGCTATACGCTGCTCACCGGCGCCGAGGTACCGACGCTGCGCTCGTGCATCGCGGCGCTGCTCGTGCTCGCCGGAATCGCGCTTGGCCGCGAGGCGGTGACGCTGCGGCTGGTCGCGGCGGGCGCGCTCGTGCTGCTGCTGCTCTGGCCCGAGGCGTTGGTCGGGCCGAGCTTCGAGCTGAGCTTCGCCGCCGTCGCTGGCCTGATCTCTCTGCACGAGGAGCCGCACGTCGCCGCCTGGCTCGAGAAGCGCGACGAATCGCTGCCGCGTCGGCTGGCGCGGGAGGCCGCGAGCCTGCTCCTCACCGGCCTCGTCGTCGAGCTCGCGCTGGCACCGATCGCGCTGTTCCACTTCCAGCGCGAAGGGCTCTACGGCGCGGGCGCCAACATCCTCGCCATCCCGCTGACGACGTTCGTGATCATGCCGCTCGAGGCGGGTGCGCTGCTGCTTGACCTCGCCGGACTCGGCGCGCCGCTGTGGTGGCTGTGCGGGCTATCGCTCCGGCTGCTGCTCGGCCTTGCCCATCATGTCGCGGATCTGCCGGGCTCGGTGGCGATGCTGCCGGTGATGGGGCGGGGCGCCTTCGCGCTGCTCGTCGGCGGCGGAATCTGGGTCGCCTTGTGGCGAACGCCCGTCAGGCTGCTGGGATTGCTGCCGTTTCTCGTCGGCGTGATCGCTGCGGTGACGACCCCGCAGGCGGATATGCTGATCACCGATGACGGCAAGCATCTGCTCCTG
Organism: Sphingomonadaceae bacterium; assembly: GCA_019239915.1. Taxonomy (GTDB): domain Bacteria; phylum Pseudomonadota; class Alphaproteobacteria; order Sphingomonadales; family Sphingomonadaceae; genus Solisphingomonas. Next base: position 38,003 of record JAFAZF010000014.1, on the reverse strand, counting down.
CGTTCGGATCGCGGGCTGCTCGCGCTGCTGCGCCCGCGCGCCGGCGATTTCGTGCGCTCGACGCTCGCCGAGATCGAGGGCGAGCAGGCGGACGTTCCGATCGCGCTCGACGATCTGCCCGGTGCGCGCTGCGGGCCGGACAGCTGCGCGGTCACCATTCGGCGCGACGGCCGGGCATGGACGATCCTCGGCACGCGAAGCCCCTACCGGCTGGACATCGCGACCTTGGCGCAGGCCTGCGCTGCAGCCGATATCGTGATCTCGGACCGGCGTCTGCCGCGCAGCTGCCGACCGCGCTGGCTCAAGGCCGACGCGCCGCTGTTGCGACGAACGGGCGGACTTGCGATCGACCTGGCGAAGGGTAGGGTTCAGGCGGTCGCCGACGAAGAGGGCGAGCACCCTTGGGCTCGACGGCGCGAGCAACCTGACCTTCAGGCCGGGCATCTCTAAGCACTGCCCTTCTAATCTTCACGGCCTCTCGACCCGTCGAAGCAAACGGATGTCCCTGTCTTCAAGTGATCAATGGGCCATGCGGCTACGCTGCGGCCAGCGCTCGAACGTCTGGAGCCGCTTCGCCTCGTCGAGCATCTCATCGGCGTAGCGATCGAGCATCTGCGCGACGTCGCGCGACGGCAGCCGCGTCGCCACCGAATGGAGCCAGGCCGCCCGCTTACGGAGTGCGCTGCTTTCCATGTCCTCATCTCCTCGGCGGCCAAACGCGCGAGTCGCAACATGGATCAGAAGAATCGTTACTAACCAAAGGTTAAAAACGCGGGTCTCAGAGGAAATGGGCGATCAGACCACCGACGATGGCGGCGATCAGCGCGATGCCGCCATGGCGCCAGCCGCCGCCGGCGTGGATCAACGCGACGCGCGGCAGCGGCGGTGGTGGCGGCGCCGCACCGGGCGGCGGCAGCCGTTCCTCGATCCGCCGGACGAGCGCGGGCAGTCGGCTCAGCGTCGCGAGATCGCGGCGAAGCCAGTCGGCGAGCGCCGTCTCAGGGCCAAGCTCGGCGCGCAGCCATTCGCCGACGAACGGCCCGCTCGTCTCCCACATGTTGAGGTCGGGATCGAGCATCGTCGCGACGCCCTCGACCATCACCATCGTCTTCTGGAGCAGCAGCAGATGCGGCTGCGTCTGCATGTCGAAGTCCCGCGTGATCGCGAAGAGGCCATCGAGCATCTGGCCGACCGAGATGTCGCGCACGCGCAGGCCCCGGATCGGCTCGCCGACTGCGCGGAGCGCCGTCGTGAACTCGCCAAGGCTGTGGTGTGCCGGCACATAGCCCGCCTCGAAGTGGATTTCGGCGACACGACGGTAATTGCCGGTGATGAGGCCGTGGATGATCTCGGCGAGCCAGACCCGCGCCTGGCGGTCGATCCGCCCCATGATGCCGAAATCGATGACGCCGATGCGGCCGTCGGCGAGCGCGAACAGGTTTCCGTGGTGGAGATCGGCGTGGAAGAAGCCGTCGGCGATCGCCTGCCGCAGGAAGCCGCGCACCAGCGTCGCGGCGAGCGCCGTCAGATCATGGCCGGCGTTGATCAGCGCGGTGCGGTCGGCGATCTTGACGCCGTCGAGCCATTCGAGCGTGAGCACGCGGCGCGAGGTGCGCTGCCAATCGATCCGCGGCACGCAGAAACCGGGCTCCGCCTCCATTCCCTCGGCGAGCTCGGACGCGGAGGCCGCCTCGCGCCGCAGATCGAGCTCGCGCGCGGTCCATTGCCGGAAGGTCGCGATGACGAGGCGCGGGCGCAGCCGCGACAGCTCGCCGCCGAACGCCTCCGCCTGCGCCGCCGCCCACTCATAGGTCTCGAGCGCGCGCGCGAACTCCTCCTCGACACCGGGGCGCAGCACCTTCACCGCGACGGTCTGGCCCTCGGTCGTGACGGCACGATGCACCTGCGCGATCGACGCGGCGCCGACGGGATCCATCTCGACCGAACTGAACAGCGCCGCGAGCGGTTTGCCGAAGCTCGCCTCGATCGCCGCCTTGATCTGCTCGAACGGCACCGGCGGAAGCTTGTCCTGCAGCCGCTGGAGATCGCGCGCCGCCGCCTCGCCGACGAGGTCCGGCCGCGTCGCCAGCGCCTGGCCGAGCTTGATCGCGGCCGGCCCCAGCGCCTCGAAGGCATCGGCGTAGTTGGGCTGCGCCGGCACGCGCGCGCCGAAGCGCGCGATCCTGCAAAGGCGCCGCACCGGCGCCGGCGTCAGCGGATCGCGCTCGATGCCCCGCAACGCGCCGTGACGCGCGAGCGTCCGCCCCCAGCGGAGCAGGCGCCAGACATGGCCGAGCGAAGAGGTCAAATCTTCCAGCCGCTATGGATCGCGACGAGCCCGCCGAGCAGCGGCTCGACCTTGAGCTGCGCGAAGCCCGCCGCCGCAATCATCGCCCTGAACGCGGGCATGTCGGGAAAGCGGCGGATCGATTCGATCAGGTAGCGGTAGCTGTCCTCGTCCTGCGCGAAGAGCTTGCCCAATTGCGGCACGAGCTTGTGCGAATAGGCATCGTAGGCGTCCTTGAAGCCCGGCCACTCGGTGGTCGAAAATTCGAGGCAGAAGAAGCGGCCGCCGAACTTCAGCACGCGATACGCTTCGCGCAGCGCGGCCGGGATGTCGGTTACGTTCCGGATCCCGAACGCGATCGTGTAGGCGTCGAACGCGCGGTCGGCGAAGCTCAGCCGCTCGGCGTTCTGCTCGGTCCAGATCAGACCCTCGATGCCGCGGCGCTGCGCGCGCGCCTGCCCGACCTCGAGCATGGCCGGATTGATGTCGGCGACGGTCACCGCCGCGCCGCTCTTGGCGAGCCGGAAAGCAATGTCGCCGGTGCCGCCCGCCATATCGAGGATGGTTTCTCCGGCGCGCGGCTTCACGCGGCGCACGAAGCGATCCTTCCATAAGCGATGCAAGCCACCCGACATTGCATCGTTCATCAGGTCGTAGCGCGAGGCGACGTTGCGGAACACGGCGCCGACGCGCTCGGTCTTCTCCTCCGGGCTCACCTCGGCATAGCCGAAGGAGACGGTCTCTGGCGCTGGCTCGGACGGGGGCTCGCTCATGGCGCGAGGCCATAGCGAGGTCACGACCGTCATCCCAGCGAAAGCTAAGACCTCGTCCGCCAAGCGCGGCACTGACGATCGCGGCAGATCAGCTTCCGCTGGGGTGACGATTTAGGTAGCAGGCGTGCATGCCCGAATTGCCCGAAGTCGAAACCACCGTGCGCGGGCTCGCGACCGTGCTGCAGGGGCAGCGGCTGGAGAGCGTCGAGCCACGCCGCGCCGACCTGCGCCGCGCCATTCCTGCCGACCTGCGCCAGCGCCTCACGGGGGCGCGCGTGACCGGGCTCGGCCGCCGCGCGAAATATGGGCTGATCGAAACCGATCGCGGCGACACGCTGATCTTCCATCTGGGCATGTCGGGGCGCTGGCGGATCGACCCCGAGGCGCTGGGCAAGCATGACCATCTCGTGATCGCGACCGAAAACGGCCACCACCTCGCGCTCAACGATCCGCGCCGCTTCGGCTCGCTCGACATCGTGCCGACCGCCAAGCGCGACGACTGGCCCGCCTTCAGCGCACTCGGCCCCGAGCCGCTGGGGCCGGATTTCACCCGCGCCTATCTCGAGCGCGTGCTCGAGGGCCGGATCGCACCGATCAAGGCGATGCTGCTCGATCAGCGGATCGTCGCGGGGCTCGGCAACATATATGTCTGCGAGGCGCTCAACATCGCGCGCATCTCGCCGACGCGCGCCGCCGGACAGATATCGCGCGAGCGGCTCGATCGGCTCGCCGCGGCCGTGCGCGAGACGCTCACCGCCGCGATCGAGGCCGGGGGCTCGACCTTGCGCGACTATGCGCGGCCCGATGGCGAGCTCGGCTATTTCTCCAAGCAGTTCCGCGTCTACGGACGGGAGGGGGAGCGCTGCCCCTATGACGGCGGCCTCGTCAAACGCCGCGTCGATGCCGGCCGTTCGACCTTCTACTGCGCCAAGTGCCAGCAGCGTTGACCTGCGGGTGGGTTGCCGCTAGGGACGCGCCTCCACGGAGCGGGGCGGCCCGCACCGCGATCCCCTTTACCCGTTCGATGAAGGTTTTGAGAACGTCATGGCGAACACGCCGCAGGCCAAGAAGCGCATCCGCAGGAACGACCGTCGCGCCACCATCAACGGCGCGCGCGTAAGCCGCATCCGTACCTTCGTGAAGAAGGTCGAGGCCGCGATCGCTACTGGCGACAAGAACGCCGCGACGGCCGCGCTCAGCGCCGCGCAGCCCGAGCTGTTCCGTGGCGTCGCCAAGGGCGTGCTCCACAAGAACAGCGCGTCGCGCAAGTTCGCGCGCCTGACCAAGGCCGTCGCTGCACTCGCTTGAGTCGCACGGCCGTAACGAATTCGTCACGCCAGCTCCATTCGTCGCACGCTCTGCACGACCGATCGGTCGTGTTAGGGCGTTCTTAATCTGTGACGCTTCCAAGACTCGCGCATTTCCGTCGATTCGGATTGATGACGATCCGAAGGCCGAGCGTAAGCTACTGATTTAGATCAGCAAATAAGGGCCCTTTGGGACCGACTTAGCTTTTTCGGTGTCAAGGCCATTATTGCGGATCGGTGAAAAATAGACCGCTTGCCGCGCGCCGCGAGCCCTTCCAAAAACCACTTCGCCGCTGGAGGCGAATCGTCTCCTCGGCTTCATCGCAGTGATTTCGTGTCGTCGCCGGCAGGTGCTGCCTGTCGGCTCGGGAGAGCTTTGTCGGGCAACCGGGTGCGGGGGGCCGTGCCGGGCGGGGAGAGATGCGTGACTCGCAAGGTGAGTTCAGAAAACAACGGCGGGAAGATGGATGCGCTCGAAATGGCACCGATCACGGCAGCCTGGCAGACGATCCGCGCGAACCTTCGCCAGGAGAGCGGCGGGCGCACCTTCGACAATTGGCTGAAGCCGATCGCGCTCGAATCCTTCGAGACCGATAGCGGCACCGTGCTGCTGACGCTGCCGTCCGAGTTCATGGCGACCTGGGTCGAAACCCATTATGCGACATGGCTGCGCCATGCCTGGCGCGCGATGCTGCCGCAGGTCCGCGACGTCGCCATCCGTGCCGGCAGCGACGCGCGGCCGGTGATGTTCCTCGTTCCCGATGCGCCGTCCGAAGAGGAGGCGCCGCCGGCCACGCCGATCGAGGTCCCTGCCGACACCGGCAGCCTGCTCGAACCCCGGCTCAGCTTCGACAACTTCGTCGTCGGCAAGGCGAACGAGGTCGCCTACAACGCCGCGCGCAGCCTCGCCGAAGGTGGGCGCCCGGCGTTCAACCCGCTTTTCCTCCACGGCCAGACCGGCCTCGGCAAGACGCACCTCATGCACGCGCTGGGGCAGGAGTTCCGGCGCCGCCAGCCAGGCGCGCACGTGCTCTACATGTCGGCCGAAAAGTTCATGTTCGAGTTCGTCACCGCAATGCGGGCGAAGGACACGCTGAGCTTCAAGGCCAAGCTGCGCTCCGCCGATCTGCTGATGATCGACGACGTCCAGTTCATCGCCGGCAAGGACTCCACCCAGGAGGAGTTCTTCCACACGATGAACGAGATCATCTCGGCCGGCCGCCGCCTCGTCATCACCGCCGATCGCTCGCCCCAGGATCTCGAGGGGATCGAGAGCCGCATCCTGTCGCGGCTCCGCGGCGGCCTTGTCGCCGACGTCAACCCGGCCGATTTCGAGCTTCGCTTCAACATCATCGCCAAGAAGCTCGAGGGCATGCCGCAAGCGCGCGTGCCGCAGGACGTGATGATGTTCCTCGCCAAGAGGATCGCGTCCAACGTCCGCGAGCTGGAAGGCGCGCTCCACCGCGTCATCGCCTATGCGACGCTGACCGGCAAGGCGATCACGCTCGAGTTCGTCGCCGAGACGCTCGCCGATCTGCTCCGCGCGCATCAGCGCCGCATCACGATCGACGAGATCCAGCGCCGCGTCTCGGACCATTACCGCATCCGCCACTCCGAGATGCTCTCGGCACGGCGCGCGCGCGAAGTGGCTCGGCCGCGCCAGGTCGCGATGTACATCGCCAAGCAGCTAACGCCGCGCTCGCTCCCCGAGATCGGCAGGCGATTTGGCGGACGCGACCACACCACGGTCATCCACGCGATCAAGCAGATCGAAAAGCTCCGCGCAATCGACGCCGAGCTGGACTCGGACGTGCGCCTGCTGCTGCGGCAGCTGGAGAGCTGACCTCCTTTTCTGAGGAAAAAGGAAAACCGGTCGCACTGAGCGAAGTCGAAGTGCTTGCCGCGCAGGGACATCGCTTGCGGCACGTCCTTCGACTTTTCCTCAGGACGAACGGGGCGTTGTCTGATCGCGCTACAGCCCCAGCGCCTCGTACGCCTTCGCCAGCGTCGGCGCGGCGACCTCGCGGGCACGTTCGGCGCCGAGGCCGAGCAGGCGGTCGAGCTCGCCCGGGTCCGCCGCCAAGCGATCGAGCATGTCCTTGATCGGGCGCAGCGTCTCGACCGTCAGCTCGGCGAGGGCGGGCTTGAACGTACCGAAGCCTTGGCCTGCGAACTTCGCCAACACCGCCGCCGGAGTCTCGTCGGCAAGCGCGGCGTAGATGCCGATGAGATTGCGCGCCTCGGGGCGGCCATCGAGCAGCGCCGGATCGTCGGGCAGCGGCTCGGGATCGGTCTTCGCCTTGCGGATCTTGGCGGCGACGGCGTCGGCATCGTCGGTGAGGTTGATCCGGCTCTGGTCCGAGGGATCGGACTTGGACATTTTCGCCTGGCCGTCACGCAAGCTCATCACGCGGGCCGCCGGGCCGCCGATGATCGGCTCGGGCAGCGCGAACAGCGCGACGCCATAATCGGTGTTGAACTTGGCCGCGATGTCGCGCGCGAGCTCGAGATGCTGCTTCTGGTCCTCGCCGACGGGAACGCGCGTCGCCTGGTAGAGCAGCACGTCGGCGGCCTGCAGCACGGGATAGGCGTAGAGCCCGATCGAGGCGCCCTCCCGGTTCTTGCCCGACTTCTCCTTGAACTGGGTCATGCGGTTGAGCCAGCCGATCCGCGCGGTGCCGTTCAGGAGCCAGCAGAGCTCGGCGTGGGCGGGCACCTGCGCCTGGCGGAACAGCGTCGCGCGCGCCGGATCGACGCCCGCCGCGATCAGTGCCGCCGCCATCGCACGGATGTTGGCGCGCAGCTCCGCGGGATCGTTGTAGACCGTGACAGCGTGGAGGTCGGCGAGGAAGAAGAAGCAGTCGCCTTCATCCTGCATCCGAACCCAACGCTTGATCGCGCCGAGATAGTTGCCGAGGTGCAGGTTGCCGGTCGGCTGGATACCGGAGATGATGACGGGTGGCTTGCTCATGGCGCCGCGCTTCGGGCAGCGCGCACCCGTCGTCAAGCCGCGCGGCGGCGGAGCAGCTGCGCCCGGATCTCGGGCAGGCTGATCGCACCGAGCAGGAAGGCCGCCGCGAAGTAGACGAGGGCCGCCGGTATGATCAGCAGGCTCAGCCAGATGACGCGCGTGGCGAAGCCGCCGCCGAGATGCGGTGCGACGACCGGATTCAGCACCAGCAGCAGCGCCGCCATCACCAGCGTCGCGAGCACGAGCCGCGGCACGCGGCGGCGGAGCTGCGCATCGGTGCGGAAATGACCGCGCCGATGGAGCATCAGGTAGAGCAGCCCGGCGTTGATCCAGGCGCAGGTCGCACCCGAGATGGCGAGGCCGACGACGCCGAGCCGCGTCCCGAACACGAAGGCGAGGTTGAGCGCCATGTTGCACGCCATCTCGACGATGGCGATGCGCACCGGTGTCCTGGTGTCGGCACGCGCGTAGAAGCCCGGCGTGAACACCTTGATGAGGATGTAGGCGGGCAGGCCGAATGACATCGCGGTGAGCACCGCCGACGTCGATGCGGTGTCGGCAGCCGTGAAATGGCCGGTCTGGAGCAGGCCGCGGATCAGCGCGGTCGCGGCGCACATCAGCCCGGCCGCGGCCGGCAGCGCGAGCAGCAGCGAAAGCTCGATCGCGCGGTTCTGCGTGTGGATCGCCTCGGCATCGCGGCCGCCGCCGATGTGCCGCGAGATTACCGGGAGGATCGCGGTGCCGACGCCGATGCCGACGAGCGCGAGCGGCAGCTGGTTCAGCCGATCGGCATAATAGATGTAGGAGACCGAACCCTGCCCGAGAAATCCGGCCGCCAGCATCGTGATGACGAGGATGTTGAACTGCACCGCGCCCTGGCCGACCGCCGCCGGCCAGATGATCGCGAGCAGCTTGCGCACCTGCGGGTTCAGCGCCGGCGCCTTCAGCCGCAGCACGACGCCGGCCTGGCGCGCCGACCAGATCAACCATGCGAGCTGGACGACGCCGGAGATGGTGACGGCAACCGCCTGCGTATGCGCCGTCGCGATCGCGTCATGTCCGCGGAAGAACAGCAGCGCCACGATCATGCAGATGTTGAGCAGCACCGGCGCCGCGGCGTTTACCCAGAAGCGGTTCAAGGAATTGAGGATGCCGCCCATCAGCGAGACGAGACTGATCAGCGCGAGATAGGGGAAGGTGATGCGGCTGAGTTCGGTCGCGAGCGCGAACTTCTCCGGGCCGCCACCCTCCTTGAAGCCAAGCGTGATCGCCCAGACGATCGGCTTGGGAAACGCGACCATCAGCGTCGTGAAAACGGCGAGGAACGGCAACAGCACCGAGAGCACATTTTCGGCGAAGGCAACGCCGGCGGCGAGCGGCGGCTCGCCGCGCCGCTCGGCTTCCGCCATCACGCGGTTGAACATCGGCACATAGGCGGCTGAGAATGCGCCCTCGGCGAACAGCGCGCGGAACAGATTGGGCAACCGCCAGGCGACGAGGAACGCGTCCGACGCGAAGCCCGCGCCGACGAAATGCGCCATCAGCTGGTCGCGCACGAAGCCGAGCACGCGGCTGACGAGCGTCAGTGCGCCGATCGTCATGCTGTTGCGGACGATGCTCATTCTTCAGTCACAAGATACCCGTTCGTGCTGAGCGCAGACGAAGCACGTGCGGCGGGCGATGTCACTTGTGGCACGTCCTTCGACTTCGCTCAGGACGAACCGGGTAGCTGGGGCAGAGGGTGCGCTCAGGCGCTGCCCTGCGGCGCCATCGCTTGCGCCTGCTGCGCATCGAGCTGCTGCATGTAGAGGCTGGTGAAGTCGATCGGATCGAGCATCAGCTGCGGGAAGCCCCCGTCGCGCACGGTGTCGGCGATCACGCGCCGCGCGAACGGGAACAGCAGCCGCGGCGCCTCGGCGAGCATGAACGGCTGCAGCTCGTTCTCGGGGAAATTGCGGATGCCGAACAGGCCGCCATAGGCGACCTCGATCTGAAACGCGGTCTTGTCCGCGGCGACGGCCTTGACCTGGACGTGCAGCACGACCTCGTGAACATCGTCGCCAAGAGAATTCGCCGCGATGTTGAACTGGACCTCGATCTGGGGCTGGCCCTGCCACTGATAGACCGCCGGCGCGTTCGGATTTTCGAAGGAGAGATCCTTCACATATTGCGTGATGAGACTGACTTGCGGCGCGTCGTCGGCGCCATTGCCCGCACCCGCGCCGCCCAGCAGCCCGCGATCGTCGCTCATCTCCACTCACTCTCCGGCAGGCCCGTCGCGGGCGATGCGGGCGCCTAGCAGGCGGGCCGGGGCAGGGCAATGCCGTCGCCGCGCACCCGCCCCCGGGGCGGCGGAACAACATCGTGTCGCGCACCATTTGAACTGCGCCGCGCTTCTTCTTATGTAGCATGGTCAATTCGGAGGTTCGGTGGTCCAGATCATCCTCTTGGCGATGGTAGCGCTGTTCGTTGGCCTGCGGCTTTATGCCGTGCTTGGCCGGCGGACCGGCCATGAGCAGCCGATCGCCAAACCCGTCGAGGCGCAACCCGCCGTCCGATCGCCCCGCGCGATGGACGTCGTGCGCGAACAGACGCCCGCGCCCGGCGACGCGCTGATCGAGCCGCGCGCGACCGACGGCGTCCGCGCGATCGTCGCCGCCGATTCCAGCTTCGACGTCGGCCGCTTCCTCGACGGCGCACGCGCCGCCTATCGTGTCGTGCTCGAAGCCTTCTGGCGGGGCGACGATGCCGCGCTGGCGGGCCTCGCCGGCGATGAGGTGCGCGATGCGTTCGCGCAAGCGATTGAGGCGCGCGAAGCCGCGGGCGAGGTGCTCGACAACCGGCTCGTCTCGATCGAGCGCGCGGCGATCAGCGCGGCGCGGATAGACGGGCAGATGGCGGTCGTCACTGTCCGCTTCGACGCCGACATCGCGGCCGTGACGCGCGACAAGGACGGTAACGTCATCGCCGGTTCGCTCACCGACGCGGTGCCGACGCATGATGTCTGGACGTTCAGCCGCCACGTCCGCGCCGCCGATCCCAACTGGGTGCTGATCGAGACCGACGAGGCGGCGTGACCGTCTTGCGTGGGCTGATCCGGAGCGCGCCGGCGCTGCTGCCCGCGCTCGCGCTTTCGGCCTGCGTCGCGCCGAGCGGCGGTCCCCCGGCTCCTGCGCACGGCCCCAAAACGGCGCCCCCACCCTCGCTGGCGCCCAGCAACGCCATCGCGGCGGGGATTCGCAAGGGGCCGCCGCCCCGTTCGCTGCCGATCACGTCCGAGCGGGCCCGCGCCGCCCTTGTCGCCTTCCGGTCGAGCTGCCGCGCGCTGGTCAGACGCAACGACCGCAGCGGCCTCACGCGCGGCAGCGACTGGCGACCGGCCTGTGACGCTGCCGCCGGCTGGACGGAGGACGATGCGCGCGGTTTCTTCGACCGCTATTTCGAAACCGTGCAGATCGGCGAAGGCAGGCTGTTCGCGACCGGCTATTACGAGCCGGAGATCACCGCCGTGCGCACGCCGCCGGCGCTCGGCTATGGTGCGCTCGCCACGCCCACCATCCCGCCTGTCATCCTTGCCGACGTCGATCTCGGCCTGTTCGCGGCCGATCTCGCCGGCCGGCAGATCAGCGGGCGCGTCCAGAACGGCAAGCTCGTCCCCTATGCCGGCTCCTATGTCCCGCCGCCGGCGAGCCCTCCCGCGACCGAGCCGGCGACCCCGCCGCCCGGCTATCCAGTGCCGATCTATCGCCTGCCCGGCGACCTCGTCGAGGCCGACCTTGGCCTGTTCGCGCCCGATCTCAAGGGCCGCTCGATCAAGGGCCGCGTGCAGGACGGGCGGCTCATTCCCTATTTCGATCGCGGCGAGATCGAGGACGGCGCGCTCAAGGGAAAGGGTCTCGAAATCGCGTGGGCGACCGACCCGATCGAGCTCTTCTTCCTGCAGATCCAGGGCTCGGGCCGGCTGATCGCGCCGGACGGCAGCGTGATGCGGATCGGCTATGCCGGGCAGAACGGCCGCGCCTATGTCGCGATCGGCAAGCTGCTCAAGGACCGTGGCCTATTGCCGCCGGGGCAAACGACGATGCAGAGCGTGATCGACTGGCTGCGCGCGCAGCCCGACGGCGGTGACTCGGTGATGCGCGAAAACAAGAGCTTCGTCTTCTTCAAGGAGATTACCGGGCCGGGGCCGCTGGGCGCGCTCGGCGCCCCGGTCGTCGGTCGCGTCAGCCTCGCCGCGGATCCCGCCTTCACGCCGCTGGGGGCGCCGGTGTGGATCAGCTCGGACGATCATCCCGAGGCGACGGGCCTGTGGGTCGCGCAGGATACCGGCGGCGCGATCAAGGGCGCCAACCGCTTCGATACCTTCTGGGGCGACGGCGCGCGGGCGCGCACGATCGCCGGCGGCATGTCGGCGCATGGCCTCGACTATCTGCTGCTCCCCGTCGGAACGATCGAAAGGCTGTCGCATGACGGGGCGATCGCGCGACCCTGACCCCCTCGGTCCCGAAGAGCGCGCACTCTGGCAGCGCGTCACCGCGACCGTCCGCGCGCTGCACCGCCAAGCGCAGCCCTCTATACTCCTCCGCCAGGGCGAGGTGGCGCCGAAGACAACGGAGGGGGAGGGCGGCGAGCCTTCACGAACCGGCCGTCATCCTCCCCCTCCGGCACGCGCGCGCGTGACACCTTCGCCTGGCCGGGAAGGATCGTCCGTTGTCGGCGACACGCTCGACGGCGGCTGGGACCGGCGGCTGCGGCGCGGGATGGTCGCGCCCGACGCCACGATCGATCTCCACGGCCACACGCTTGCGAGCGCGCACGCCGCGCTCGACGAGGCGCTGGCGCGATCGTTGGCGATGGGCGATCGGCTGCTGCTCGTGATCACCGGCCGGGCGCCGCGGCCGGGCGGGCAGCGGCGCGGCGCGATCCGCGCGGCGCTACCGGACTGGCTGACGCATTCGCCGCACGCCCGCCGCATCGCCGCGGTGCGCGCCGCGCATCCCCGTCATGGCGGCGCCGGCGCGCTCTACCTTATCCTGCGGCGGGAACGATAACGGCTGCCGTCGAGAATCTTTTAACCCCGCTCTGTCACAAGCCTGAAACCGCATCGTCCGGATGCGGCCGGGCGGGGTGTACGGCAGGCGATGGAAGGCCTCACGCTGAGGGCAAGAGCCATCACGTTCGCGCTGAGCGCGGGCGCGGTGGTGTTCATCCTGGCGCTGCTCGCCGGCGCCGGCGGCGCCGTCACGCCCGACGAATTCACGCGCGCGCTCGTCGTCGCGATCGTCTGCGGGGTGATGAGCTGGGGCTCGGCCGAACGCGCGATCGCCGGCACCGCCGTCGCGGTCGATCAGGTTTCGGTCCGGCTCGGCGCGGCTGCGCAAGGCGACCTGAGTTCGCCGACGCCGGAACCGATCCACAAGACGCTGCCCGCGCTCGGCACCGCGATGGATTCGATGTTCGGCCAGATGCGCGAGCAGATCGCGCACATCAACGCGCTTGCCCGCCACGACCCGGTGACAGGCCTGCCGAACCGCGTCCATTTCCGCGAGCAGGCCGAGACGCTGCTCGCGACGTTGGGCAGCGAGGGACGGGCGGTGCTGCTGTTCGTCGACCTCGATCGCTTCAAGACGGTCAACGACAGCCTCGGGCATGCGTTCGGGGATGCGCTGCTGCGCATCGTCGCCGAGCGGCTGCTCGCCGCGGCAGCCGAGGTCTGCGGCGAGCTGGGCATGTCCGGTGGCTGCGCCTCCGTGGCGCGGCTCGCCGGCGACGAGTTCACGCTGCTCGTACCGAACAGCGATGCCGCCGAACCACTCGCGCAGCGCATTGTTCAGACGCTCGCCGAGCCCTTTCCTATCGGCGCGCAGAGCCTTGATGTCGGCGCCTCCGTGGGTGTCGCCGTCTATCCCGAGCATGGCGAGACGCTGAGCCAGCTGATGCGATCGGCCGACATCGCGATGTACAAGGCGAAGGCGCTGGGCCGCAGCCGGATGCAGGTGTTCTCGGCCGCGCTGGCGGCCCGCGCCGACGCGCGCGAGAAGCTTGATGACGAGTTGCGCGAGGCGCTGGATCGCGGCGAGTTCACCTTCGCCTATCAGCCGCAGGTCAACGTTAGGAGCGGACGCATCGTAGCGGTCGAGGCGCTGCTGCGCTGGCGCCACCCTTCGGGTGAGCTGCGGCCGGCGCAGGAGTTCATCGGCGCCGCCGACGAAAATGGCCTGATGGCAGCGATCGGCGGCTGGGGCATCGCGCAAGCGGCCGACGTTCTCGATCGCTGGCAACAGGCCGGGATCACGCAACGGCTCGCGATCAACGTCGCGGCCCGCCAGCTCGAGCATCCGGATTTCTTCGTGCAGCTCCGCACCGCCATGGCGCGGCGCAACCTGCCGCTCGACCTGATCGAGCTCGAGATCAGCGAAGCGGCGGCGAGCGGTATCGGTTATGGCGGCCCCGCGCTCGACGGTATCGTAGCGCTGCGCGCCGACGGCGTGACCGTCACCATCGACGACTTCGGCAGCGGCTATTGCAACCTCGGCCGGCTCGGCAGCCTGCCGATCGATCGCATCAAGCTTGCGCCGTCGATCTGCGCCGGGCTCGGCGGTTCGGAAGACGCGCGCGGCGTCGCCAACGCGCTGATCAACCTGCTGCACACGCACGGCTTCTCGGTGGTGGCGACGGGCATTGAGAGCGAGGATCAGGCGAAGGTGCTGCGCGTGATCGGCTGCGACGCGATGCAGGGCTATGCCTTCGCGGCGCCAATGGACGAGGCCATGCTGCTCGACCGGCTTGCCGATCGCCGCCAGGTCGTCAACGGCTGAGACCAGGGACTGGGCCGAGCAGGGCCCCTGAACCGTTCGTCCTGAGCGAAGTCGAAGGACGTGCCACAAGAGTTGGCACCCGAGGCACGCACTTTGCCTGCGCTCGGCGCGAACGGATGGTCCAATTCATCGCGGAGTGGGCGAGCTCAGCGCGGCCCTGATGATCCGCGCGTAAATCTCTGACAAGGCGTGCAGGTCCGCGACCGCGACCGCCTCGTCGAGCTTGTGCATCGTCGCGTTGACGAGACCGAGCTCTACCACCGGACAAATTCGCGAGAGAAAGCGCGCGTCCGAGGTGCCGCCGCTGGTGGAGAGCACGGGGACGAGCCCCGTCACCGCGGTCACCGCCGCGCCGGCGAGCTCCGAGAGCCGGCCGGGCGGCGTCAGGAAGGCTTCGCCCGAGATCTTGGCGATGAGCGTCGCCCGCGGCGCTTCCTCCGCAACGATCGCGTGTGCGCGCGCCACGAGCGCGTCGCCACGCTGCCGATCGTTGAAGCGGATGTTGAGCCGGGCCCGCGCCGCAGATGGAATGACATTCGTCGCGGGATTGCCGATCTCGATGTCGGTCACTTCCAGATTGGAAGGCTGGAACCAGTCCGATCCGTCGTCGAGCGGCATCTCCATCAGGCGATGAAGGATACGCACCAGTCGCGTCGCCGGGTTGTCGGCGAGATGCGGGTAGGCGACGTGCCCCTGTGTGCCGGGCACCTCGATCCACATGTTGACCGAGCCGCGCCGGCCGATCTTGATCGTGTCGCCAAGCCTCGCTTCCGACGTCGGCTCGCCGACGAGGCAGAAATCGGGCCGCAGCCCGCGCGCCGCCATATGCTCCATCAGCGCGAGCGTGCCGTGGACGGCGGGGCCTTCCTCGTCACCGGTGATGATCAAGCTGAGCGTGCCCGCATGCTCGCGCACGTGCGCGGCCGCCGCGACGAAGGCGGCGATCGCCCCTTTCATGTCGACCGCGCCGCGCCCGTGCAGCAACTCGCCACGCGTCATGGCGGCGAACGGATCGCTTGCCCAGCCAGGTCCCGGCGGCACGACGTCGCTATGGCCGGCGAAGGCGAAATGCGGACCCCCGGCGCCGCGCGTCGCGAGCAGATTGTGCACCGGCCCGTCCGGCGCTTCGCCATCGACGAAGCGCTCGACGGTGAAACCGATCGCTTCCAGCGCCTCCGCGATCACCGCCTGCGCACCCGCGTCGGCCGGCGTGACGCTGGGGCAGACGATCAGCCGCGAGGTGAGTTCGACGACGTCGATTGTGGCGGCCATGTCCGATGCCGTAACCATCCCGCTTCCACCTGCCTAGCCGCGGGCTGCATACCCCGAGCACGGCGGCTGTGAAGCGGCTGTACCGACATTTCGCTGTCCTACAGCGAGTCTTCGGCACATCGTCACGCGCGGTGCCGAGTGTTGGATTCGCCTGCGAACGTCAGCCGATACGCGTGAAGTCACGAAACTATGTGACCTTTGCCGCCCGGTATCATGTTGGCCATGTGACCTTATGTGTGACCTTACCCCGCGGGCGCCGCCATCTCGAACTTCTCGATCACCCAATCCTCGGCCTGCGCGCCCGCAATCCAATCCTGCACGAAGTGGTGCGCGAACAGCGCTTCCAGATAGGAGGCGGCGAAGCGCGGCACCGGGATCGAATAGGTGACGAGCCGCGTGGCGACCGGCGCGAACATGATGTCCGCGGCGCCGAAGGCGCCGAACAGAAAGGGCCCGTCGCCGCCGAAGCGGGCACGCGCCTGCGCCCACAGCTCGTAGATGCGGCCGACATCGGCCGCGACGCCGGGCGTCAAGGGCTGCGGCGGATAGCGCCGCCGGATGTTCATCGTGTGCTCGCGGCGCAGGTTCGCGAACCCGGAATGCATCTCCGCCGCCATCGAGCGCGCCATCGCGCGCGCCGCCTCGTCGGCGGGCCAGAACAGCTCGCGGCCGACGCGATCGGCCAGGAACTCGACGATCGCGAGCGAATCCCAGACGACGACATCGCCGTCCCACAGGATCGGCACCTTGCCCGAGGAAGGCGCGAACTCGTCGCCCTCGCGACGCCTGTCCCAGGCCTCGTCGTAGAGCGGGACGACGATCTCCTCGAAGGGCAGGCCCGACTGGCGCACCGCCAGCCAGCCGCGCATCGACCAGGAGGAATAGGCCTTGTTGCCGATGAAGAGCTTGAGCATCGCCGCGCGATAGACGGCAGGCGAGGCGGCGGCAACGCCCGGCTCCTAGATGACCGCTTCGATCAGCCCGAGCGTCTGCGCCTCCTGCGCCTCGATATACCAGTTGGAAGGCGCCCGCTTCAGCACCTCTTCCATCGTGACGCTGGAATCCCGCACGAGGCTCTCGAAGCCTTCGTTCTGGATCCGGATGGATTCTCGTATCTCGTTGAGGGTCGCCTCGAGCGTCGCGACGCACGTCGTCAGCGGACCTTCGATGTGGAGGTCCTTCTGCATCTTGCGCTCGTGGATCATCAGTCGCGTGCCGCGTGTGAGATAGCGGTTCTGGCGCGCGAAGAAGCTCATGAAG
Source organism: Sphingomonadaceae bacterium (assembly GCA_019239915.1). Classification (GTDB taxonomy): domain Bacteria; phylum Pseudomonadota; class Alphaproteobacteria; order Sphingomonadales; family Sphingomonadaceae; genus Solisphingomonas. Next base: position 21,315 of record JAFAZF010000014.1, on the reverse strand, counting down.
GTGGCGCCCGCCGAATAGATCGCGGCCTTGCCGAGGAACACGATCCGCCGCTGCGGCGCGATGTCGCTATGGAAGCGGACATCCTCGCCCATCATGCGCGCGACCTCGGGATCGCCGCCGAGGGTGCTCAGTTCGATCGCCACGACGCCCTCCGACGGGGCATTCGACAGCTGGTTCCGGAAGTTGACGTACATGTTGTAATCGACCGCGCCGGCGAGCAGCACGCTCGGGTTCGCGAAGTCCTTAGGTGACAGGGTAGGTTGCGTCATCGCGGTCTCCAATGCACCGGCCTCGCCGGCCGGCGAGCGGATAACTCCTAAATGCGGCCACGGACGCATCTCGGACTCGCGGCAGGATCGTGAATCCAATTCGGCTATCGTTCGTTGTTGGGGCTCAACGCTTCGGGAGATCGACGATGTCGGACGATACCACGCTGCGCCATCCCCAGGATGCGAGCCGCATATCTCTGCATGAGGATTATGAGGTCCGCTACTGGACGCACAAATGGGGCGTCACGAAGGAGGAGCTGGCGGCAGCGGTAAACGCGGTCGGGCGTGGCGCCGACGCCGTTGCCCGCCATCTCGGGAAAGACGAGCGCAGCTGATCCTTGCCGGGAGCCGAGACCGGCAGTCCGGCTCCTTCAGCTGCCAGCTTGTTGTGCTCGCCTGGAAAACGCTCGGCACGATGCCCACTTCGAGAGCATCCAGGAGGTCGGATGCTTTTCTTATCGGCGTGGGCCGTCCGTTTCCCGGGCAAGGGCAGGCCGCTCAAGCCCGCGCACAATCGGCCGGATCGCTTGTCGGGCAAGCGGACGGAGAAGTGCCGCTCGCGTGTCCGCTGCAGCAGCGGCGTTTCGATCACCGTGCGAGGCTCGCGTTGAGCGAAGGTCGGCCATTCGTGCTGGCGGTGGGTGACAGCCTTACCGCCGGCTATGGGCTGCGGTCCGAGGATGCCTTTCCGGCGCAGCTGCAGCGACTGCTCGCGCGGGATCTGCCGGAAGCCGTCGTCCAGAATGGCGGCGTCTCCGGCGATACCACCGCGGCCGCGCTGGCGCGCCTACCTCGGTTGCTCTCGGCGCTGACCCGGCTGCCCGATCTCGCGATTGTGGCGCTGGGCGCCAACGACCTGCTGCGCGGCCTGCCGCTTTCGGCCACGCGTCATAATCTCGACGCGATCGTCGCCGAACTCGCCAGGTGCGGCATCCCGGTGCTGCTGGGCGCGATGGCGGCGCCGCGCTTCCTCGGGGATTTCGCCTCTGCGTGCGACCAGATCTATCTCGACGTTGCCGCTGCTCACGGCGCGTCGGTCTGGCCGTTCTTTCCGCCCGGCGTCCTCGCCGGACGCGGCCTCACGCTGCCGGACCGCATACATCCCAACGCAGCGGCGATCGCACGGATCGCCGCGCACATGCTTCCTGCCGTGACCCAGGCGCTGGCAGCGTCCGACGCGTCCCCGCTCAACGCGCGCCGAGCATCTCGCTGATCTTCGAGGAGAGCAGCTCGATCTGGAACGGCTTGGTGATCATCGCCATGTTCGTGCCCAGGAAGCGCGTGCGGATCGCGGCGTTCTCCGCATAACCGGTGACGAACAGGATCGGCAGCTGCGGATGATGCTGCCTGGCGATCTCGGCGAGCTGCCGCCCGTTCATTCCAGGCAGCCCGACATCGGACACCATCAGGTCGAAGCGCTCTCCGGAGGCGAGCAACCTCGCCGCGGTCTCCGGTTCGGCCGCCTCGATGGCGCGGTAGCCAAGTTCCTCGAGCACGTCCCGCACGAGCAGGCGAACGGAATCGTCGTCCTCGACCAGCAGCACGGATTGGCCCTTGCCCTGAGGCGTAAGGTCGGCTCCCGTTGCGGCTTCCCGCTCGAACGAAGCATCTGCAGCCGGCAGATAGATACTGACGGTGGTGCCGGCGCCCGGCGCCGACTCCACGCGCACCAGTCCGTTTGATTGCTTGGCAAAGCCGTAGACCATCGACAGGCCGAGCCCGGTTCCCTGACCCACCGGCTTGGTCGTGAAGAAGGGGTCGAACACCTTCTCCAGCGTCGCCTCGTCCATGCCGACGCCGGTGTCCGACACCGACACGACGATGTAGCGCCCCGGCTCGATACCCGCGCCCTGGTCTTGGGTCACGGACTCGACGCGAGTGCAGATCGTCAGCGTGCCGCCGTTCGGCATCGCATCCCGCGCGTTGATCGCGAGGTTGAGCACGGCGCTCTCAAGCTGGTTCGCATCGACGATACCGGCGGGCAGGTCCGGCGCGATCGCGATCGACAACTCGATCCTTTCCGTCATGGTCCGGCGGAGCAGCTCTTCGAGCGAGCGGAGCAACGCGTTGACGTCGGTTGGGCGGCTGTCGAGCGACTGGCGCCGCGAAAAGGCGAGCAGACGCGAGGTGAGGGCGGCGGCGCGCTGCGCCGAGGTTGCGGCCGCATCCATGAAGCGGTCGAGGTCGTCATAGCGGTTGGACGCGATGCGCCGCTTCATGATATCCAGCGCGCCAATAACGCCCGTGAGCATATTGTTGAAATCGTGGGCGATACCGCCGGTGAGCTGGCCGACCGCTTCCATCTTCTGCGATTGCCGGAGAGCCGCTTCGGTCTGCTCGCGCTCGGCGGCTTCGGCCTTCAGGCGTGCCATTGCCTGCTCGAGCTCCGCCGTCCGCGCGGCGACCTCGCTCTCCAGGTGGCTGGCGGAAGCCGCCAGTTCCTGCTGCGCCCGCTTCTGCTCGTCGATGTCCACGATCACCGAGATCGCGCCGACGATGGCGCCGTCCTCGCCCTTGAGCGGAACGCCGCTGACCCGGGTCCACACCTCGTGCCCTTCGGTCTCGCTGAACAGAAATTCCACGCCCGGCACGTGCTCGCCGCGCAGCGATCGCATTCCCGGGAAGTCGGCGGCGACGATCCTTTCGCCCTTGTCGTCAAAGCCCCGCCAGCGGCGGTGGGCCTCCGGATCGCGCGCCGGTATCACGCCGGCCGGGCTGAAGCGGCGAAAGGCCGGGTTCGCGATCTGGGTGCTGCCCTCGCGATCCACGAAGGCGACGCCGACGGGAAGATTGTCGAGCAGGGTGGTGAGACGTAGCCGCTCGGCATCAAGCTCGGCCACCTGGTCGCGGATCAGGAACTGCTTCTGCCGAGCGCGCAGCGCCGACGCGATCGCACTGACGAGCGATTCCGTGCTCAGCGGGCGCTCGAGGAGCACCACGTTGGTGGCATTGTCGGGCAAGCGCCTGCGGATCGCTTCGGTGTGGAGCACGCGGGCGGCCTGGCGGCCGGCAAGCAGGATAAACGGGATGTCCGACCATGTCGGCTGCTGCGCGAGCGCCCGGTGCAGCGGGCCCAGGTCCGCCGCGAGCGCCTCCTCGGTCACGAGGATCGCGCCGACATGCTCATCGAAGTGCGCGGCGAGATCTTCCAGCGTGGCGCAGACGCGCGCATCGTAGCCACGCTCCCGCAACAGCGCGGCAACACTCTCGCCGTCTCGCCCGAAGGGTGCGCTGACGAGGACGCGATGGCCTTCGGAAGCGGAGCTACTCACCGCCGCCGCGATCCTCCATCAAGGGACGTGGCGAACCGACATATTCGGGCGTTCCGGTGAGGATGCCCTTGAACGCCGTCAGCGGCTCGCCGACCCGAACGCCATCCTGGTCGATGCGCAGCTCGCGAATGGCGTCCTCGTGCTGGCCGCTGCGGTTCTTGACGACCGAGATCGCCTTGCGAATGCGTCCTCCCGCTTCGAAGAAGCGGATCAGCACCACCACGTCGGCGATGTAGGAAACGTCGAGCCCATGCGCCTGCATGTTGCCGAAGAACCCCTGCTGCGGGTTGACGAGAAGCGTCACCACGCCGGCCTGGTTCATGAATGAAAGCAGTTCGTGGAGCTGAAGCGTGAGCTGCTGCTCCTGCGGCATCGCGGCCAGATAGCCGTTGAGGCTGTCGATCAGAACGACACGCGTATCAGCCGCTTCGACTTCCCGACGGACCATCGCCGTGAACTGGCCGGGCGCGATCTCGGCCGGATCGACCTGGCGCAAGATCAGCAGGCCGTCGTCGATGAAGCGCTGAAGGTCGATGCCGAACGCCTTCGCGCGCGCGAGCATAGTTCCGATGCGCTCATCGAACTCGTAGATCGCGCAGCGTTCACCGCGCCGGCAGGCCGCCGCGATATATTGCAGCGTGAGCGACGTCTTGCCCGCTCCCGACGGGCCGGTAACGAGCGTGCTGGTGCCGCGCGCGGGCCCGCCACCGAGCAGGGTGTCAAGCTCGGGGACGCCGCTGCTGACCGGCTCGCCGACGAAGGGCGTGTGATGATCCGCGGCGATCAGGCGCGGGAATATGTCGAGACCGCCTCTGCGGATGACGAAGTCGTGAAAGCCGGCGACGAAGTCGACCCCGCGAAGCTTCTGGACCTGCAGGCGCCGGCGCGCCGCGCCGAAATCCAGCGTCAGGCGCTCAAGCGTGATGACGCCATGGCAGAGGCTGTGGAGATGATTGTCCCGCTCGCCGCGCGTGCCGGTGAGGTCGTCGATCAGCAGCACGGTAGTGCTCAGGCCGCTGAAGAACTGCTTCAGATGAAGGAGCTGCCGCCGGTAGCGGAGCGGATCCTGCGCCAGCAGCCGCATCTCGGACAGGCTGTCGAACACCACGCGCTTCGGCTTGATCCGCTCGACCTGCTCGCGGATGAGCTGGATCGTCCCGCCGAGCTCCATCTCCCAACTGTGCAGGATCGACTGATCGCGGCCGGCGCCCAGCACCTCCTCGGCGGAGGCGAGCTCGAACAGAGCGATAGAGTCCAGGTTCCAGCCATGGGAGGCGGCGACGACGTTGAGCTCCTCGCTCGTCTCCGAAAGCGTGATGTAGAGGACGGGTTCGCCGTTCCGCGCGCCTTCGAGCAGGAACTGGAGCGCAAGCGTCGTCTTGCCCGAGCCGGGCGTGCCTTCGAGGAGAAACAGCCGGTTGGCGGGCAAACCGCCGCGCAGGATCTGGTCGAGGCCGACGTTGCCGGTCGAGATACGCAGCTCAGGATCGGCCATCGGCGCTCGATGCTCCAATGCACGGGTTCGACATATGCCGCGCGCCATATCGTCGCGGCTGTTGCGGGCACCGGTAGGCGAGTGCAACGCATTTGGCGAGGAATTCAGCGTCCTAGCTCCGCCGCGGCCGCAGTTCGCACGCCGGAGACACGCGCTGCAAGCGTTGCGGGCCGACAGCGTTCGCGCCGTCTCATGCTCGTGGGAAACGATGGAGCCGATTGGAACGGGTGCGAGCCTAACGCCTATCGGCGCTGGGCGGGCGAGGACGACGCGCTGCTGAGGGCATATGCCGCCGAACGGCGCAGCTGGCTCGACATCGCCACTCTGCTGGGTCGGACGCCGGTTTCGGTCGAGCGGCGCGCCCGGCGACTTGGCGTGCGCCGGCGCCGCGCCAAGGTTGGCTGAGCGTGGGCGGCCGCTCGGGCCGCCCGCACCGTCTAGTGGTTAGACCCGGTTGCGGCGCCGCCGACCTTGTCCGCCGCCGATCCGACGCTCTTCGCCGCGCCGGCCACCGCGTTGTCCTTGTTGTTCATCGCCGCGCCGCGCCCGAGCAGGAAGTAGCCGCCGATGAGCACCGCAATCAAAAGCACGATGGCGATAAGGATCGCCCCGCCGTTGCCGCTCTTCTCGACAACAGTGGTACTGCCCCTGTCATAATCAGCCATGTCCGCCTCCTGTGTTGAATGGCGCGACAACTATGTCAGTGGAGAGCGGTTCCTCCGCCGTCTGTTCGCAGCCTAACGCAGATCTCCTCGATCAGCAGATCGGCTTCGCGGAGCATGTCTTTCGGCGGACGCGGCGGCGCGCCCGCCGACAGGGTCATCGCGACCGCCGTTCGGAGCGCCTGGAAAGCGGCGGGCGAGTCGATCAGCGTCTCATTCACGCCGCCACTGGGAGTGCGGGTGAGGACGCCGAGGATCGCGGCAGCAAGCTCGGATCGTAGCTCTGCTATGGGAAGCATGTGGCTCAGACGGTGCCGAGCGGATCGATCCGCAGCGCTGCGTGATCGTCGACACGGGAGGTGCGGGAGCGGTCCCGCAAAATCGTCTTAAGGGCGTCACAAACGCTCTTCGTCGGTGCCTCGTGCGATCTTCGCTGCCCACCTCACGCCAAAAAAGCCGACCCGGCGACAGCCGCTACCATCCGCACCATGCGCGTGCACGGGATACGCGACCATGAAGCGCTCGCAGCTCGCGCTTCGGAAGCCGTCGCGCGGACTGGCGGCCTTGAGCTGCGCCTGGATCGCGCGCCTGCTGATCTGGGCGACACGCAACAGCTGAGGTGTCGGAAGGCGCGGGCATATTTGCCGGAACACGGCGGCGGCGATAGAGAAGCGATCTCGGGGACCAGCCTGGAACGATGGAATGACGGTGGACGGCCTGTTGGCCGTATTCATGACCAACCGCGCCGCGCTGGTGCGCTTCCTGCGCGCGCGAGGCGCGGGCGACGACGCCGACGATATCGCGCAGGATCTCTGGGTGAAGCTGGCGGCGGGCGGGCAGGGGCCTATCGCCGATCCGCTCGCCTATCTCTATCGAATGGCCAACAATCTTATGATCGATCGCCATCGCATGGCATCGCGGCGGCGGGATCGCGAACAGAGCTGGATCACCATTGAGCGGGGCGGCGATGACGTCTCCGACGAGCCTTCCGCCGAACGCCGGCTCCTGTCTCGCGAGCGGCTGGCCGAGATCGATGGCCGGATCGATGCGCTCGGGCCGCGCACCTCCGCGATCTTCCGCCGCTTCCGTCTCGATGGCGTCAGCCACGGCCAGATCGCCGCCGAGCATGGCATCAGCGTCAGCGCGATCGAGAAGCATTTGCGCAAGGCCTACCGCATCCTGAGCGCAATCGGCGCGGACGATGCGGCTGCGGAGGATCCGGAACGTCTCGATCGTGGAGGCGCGAACGATGCCGCGGGCTGAAGAGGAGGCGATCGGCTGGATCATTCGGCTGCGCGACGCGACGTCGGCTGATTGGGAGAGCTTTACCCTCTGGCTGGAGGCCGACGTTCGCCATGCCCCCGCCTATGAGCGGCTCGCGACGATCGACGCCGATGCCGCCGATCGCATGTTCCAGCATACTGCCGCAGCGCCGACCCGCATTGACGTTCGTGAAGCGCCACCCGTGCAAGAGAGCGCGCGCTATCGCCCGCAGTCCTATCGGCGACGGTGGTTGGGCGGGATCGCGGCAGGCGTGGCGGTGGCGACCGGCGCGACGATGCTGATCACCTCCACGCCTGCAACCTATGCGGTGCCTACCGCGCCGGGGCAGACGCGCAGCATCGTGCTGAGCGAGGGAACGCGGATCGTGCTTGACGGCGACACCAAGCTGTTGCTCGATCGCCGCGATCCGCGGATGGCGGAGCTTGCAAGCGGGGAAGCCTTGTTCACGGTCACCCACAATGTCCGCCACCCGTTCGAATTGCGCGTCGGCGGCGCGCGCGTCGAAGATCTTGGCACGGTGTTCGATGTCCGGCGCCGCGCGGCGGCGACCGAGGTGTCGGTCGCATCGGGCGCGGTCCTCTACAATCCCGACAGCGACGCGCTGCGGCTCGGGGCGGGCGACCGACTGCGCGATCCGGACGGTCCGGCGCCGCCGACCCGCAGCCATGTCGCGCTCGCCGATGTCGCTGGCTGGCGCGACGCGCGGCTCAGCTTCGACGATCGCAGCCTGGCGGAGGTCGCCGCCGAGATCCGCGCCACGACAGGCGTGCCGCTGCAGGTCTCGCCCGCAATCGCCGAACGGCGCTTCACCGGGGTGATCGTTGTCGCCGGCAGTCGTGACGCGCTGCCACGCAAGCTGGAAGCGCTGCTCGACGTGAAGGCGGTGCGGCGCGGTGCGGTCTGGCTGCTGCTCCCCGCCGGTGCGGGGCGCTGAGGTTGCGGTTGCCGTTGCGCTGACGCTGATCGCGGCCTCGGCTGCGAACGCTTCGCCGACGACCGACCGCATCGATATCGCCGCAGGACCGCTCGGCCGCGCGATCATCGCGCTCGGCACGCAACGGAGCGTCAGCATCGGGCTCGGCGATGCAGGGCTCGCAGCGCTGCCGGTTCGTGCGCTGCGCGGCCGCATGACCGTCGGCGGGGCGCTCGATCGCCTGCTCGCGGGGCTCCCGGCGCGTGTGATCCGCATCGATGCACTGACCTTTCGGATCGTCGCCGCGGCCCCGGCCGCTCGACGGATGCCGCCAGCGCACGAGCAAGACGACCGCGAGACGCGGGCGTACCGCACCGACGACATCGTTGTCAGCGCGAGCAAGCGCGGCACCGCGCTCTCCGCCTATGCGGGCTCCGCCGTGCTGCTCGACGGCTATGCGATGAGCACGCCCGAAGTCGATCGTGGCAGCGAAGCAATTATCGAGAGGGTGCCGTCGCTCTCGTCAACGCAGCTCGGCCCCGGTCGCAACAAGCTGTTCATCCGCGGTGTCGCCGACTCCAGCTTCAACGGGCCGAGCCAGGCGATCGTCGGGCAGTATCTCGGCGATTTCCGGCTTAACTACAACGCGCCCGATCCCGATCTGCTTCCCTACGACACCCAGCGGATCGAGGTGCTCGAAGGCCCGCAAGGCACGCTGTACGGCGCCGGCTCGCTCGGCGGCGTAGTACGGATCGTCCCCAATTCCGTAAACCTCGACCGTGTGGAAGGCGCGGCGACCGCAGGCCTTGCGACGACCGCCCATGGCGGCCCCGGCAGCGATATCGCCGCGATGCTGAACATACCGCTCATCGGCGATCGCGCCGGGTTGCGCGCTATCGGCTATCGCAATGTCGACGGTGGCTACATCGACGATGCCGGACGCAACATCCGCGACGTCAATCATGGCGCGACCGTCGGCGGGCGGCTGGCGCTGACGGCTGTGCTCGGCGACTGGACGATCGATCTCGGTGCGGCGCTGCAGGACATCCACAGCGCCGACGGGCAGTATGCCGAGCGCGGCCTGCCGCCGCTGACGCGCAGCAGCGCGATCGCGCAGCCGTTCGACAATGATTATGCGGTCGGCGGAGTCACTGTCCGTCGTTCCTGGACGAACGACCTGCAGCTGGCCTCGTCAACCAACGTGGTGCAGCAGGACGTGCGCAGCCGCTACGATTTCACGCCGGCGGGGAGCCCAGGGCGTGCCTATGATCAGAGCAACAGCATATCCTTGCTCGCCAACGAGACGCGGCTGAGCCGATCCAATTCCGATGGTACCGGCTGGCTGGTCGGCGGCGCCCTTTTGCGCGACCACGAGCGGATCAGCCGCGTCGTCGGCGGCATGCGGATCACCGGCGTGCGCAACAACGTCTACGAGGGCGCCGCCTTCGGGGAGGCGACGTTGCGGACGATCGCGCGCCTCTATGTGACCGCGGGCGCGCGCCTCAGCTATGATCATCTCGCCGGCAGCCCGGTCGACCTCAAGAGCGACGGTGGCGAAGTCGACGGCGATCGTAGCCAGACGCGGATCGTGCCCTCGATCGCGCTCGGCTGGCGGCCCTCCCGCCGGCTGCAGGTCTTCGTGCGCTATGACGAGGGCTTCAGACCCGGCGGTCTTTCCGTGTCCGATACGGGCAGCGCGCTGCAGGTGCAGCGGTTCCGCGGCGATGCGATCGGCACCGTCGAGATCGGGCTGCGCGTGGCGGGATCGCACTGGGATGGCGCGATGACGCTGGCGCGCTCGCGCTGGAAACATATCCAGGCGGACCTCGTGGGGCTCGATGGGCTTCCCTACACGGCGAACATCGGCAGCGGACTGGTCCGCAGCGGCGAGGCCAGGATCGGTTGGCGCCCGACAGCGGACCTATCGCTCGATGTCTCACTGACAGCGAACGACAGCGATCTCGATCGGCCGGTGGCGGCGTTCGTGCAGTCAGGGGATCCCGAGCTGCCGAACATTCCCGATTTCATTGCGCGCGCCGGCTTCACATGGCGAAAGCGCCTGGCCGGGTCGCTGGCCCTGACGGTGGATGGCTGGGCGCGCTATGTCGGCCATTCAAGGCTCGGCGTCGGCCCGATCCTAAACATCGCACAGGGCGCCTATGTCGACGACGCGCTCGCGCTGCGCGTCGGGAGCGAGCGGTTCGGCGTCACGCTCAACATGACCAATCTCGCCGACAGCGCCGGCAACCGCTTCGCGCTGGGCGACCCGTTCTCGGTCGCGCGGGGATTGCAGGAAACGCCGCTACGACCGCGCACTGTCCAAATCTCCCTCGACGGCCGCTTCTGAGCCGATCCAAGGGTCTCAGCTCGATCGGCAGGGAATGCCGAGCTTGTTGGCGCGCGTGCGACAGGCTTCCTGGGTTCTATCGAGCGCAAGCGCGATGTCCCTCAACACTTCACCTCGGTCGCATCGCTGGCGGAGTTCGGCATCATCGATTTCGGTCCAGGCCACGCGGTGGCGGGTCGGTCGTACGCGGATCATCTCTGTCAGACGTCGCCGACGCGGCACGTCCGCACCATTGTCGGCCGGCGCGCGCGCTAGCGCGGCCTCCCGATCGCAATCGCTTGCGCATCCTCCGCCGACGCCTGCCTCGCGATCCGCCGGTCAGTCATCGCGTGAGCGCCTTCTCCGTTGCGTCGATGCCCGCCGGAACGGCCGGAAAGCTCTCGAACGGCAAGTCCTTGTGGAACGTGAACGACCAGCGCGACAGCCACTCGTCGCCATCCGGCCCGCCATAATCGTCGCGGATCCTGTAGACCGGATCGCGCATTGCCGTTTCGAGGCGGACGGGCTTCAGATGATTGTTCGCGAGGATGGCGGCGATCGCATCCATGCTGTCGGCGTTGAGCTGGCTGGCGTGGAGCAGGAAGACGAACCGGATCTCGCGCCCGAAGAGCGCGACCGACGCCTTGCGATACCATGCCACGGCCGCAGCGGTGAACTCGAGATATTGATCGCGAGCGCGTGAGGCAGCCGCCTGATCGCCGCGCCCGAGCGCATCGTCATAAACGTCGGCAAACTCCCAGTCGGCATTCTCCATCGTCACGGGCGCGACGCGATAGCCGTGGGCCGTCAGCCACGCCTCGAAGGCCCGCCGCACCGCCAGCGAATTGCCGCTCTCGAGATAGGGATAGCGAAACCAGCGCTCGGTCTCGCCATGTGCGGCAAGCAGCGGCCGCGTGATCGTCTCGCCGCGCGCAGTGTCCGCGACATAGCGGTCGAGCGGCGTGCGATCGAGCGACAGGTGCGCATAGCCGTGGTTGCCGATCTGCATCCCGGCATCCAGCCAGCGCGTCAGCAGCGCGATCCGCGCCGCCTTGTCCGGCCCTTCCAGCTGCTTCTCGTTATCGAAGCCGATGGCCGGCAGCCGATTGCGCCTGAGCCCGTCGAGCAGCCCGCCGGTGAGGCGTTGCGCCTCCGCCACCGTCCTGAACCGGCCATAGGTGGGCAGATCATCAAACGTCAGCGCAACGTCGCCGGCCCGCAACGGCGCGCCGATCAGAAGGTAAAGCAGCGCAAGCGCACACCGGAAACTCGCCATAGGTTATCTTTGCACCAGGTCGCGCGCCGGCGCGATGGTTTCCAGCGGCGATAGACGGGACGGATTTCAGAACCGACATTCGAAGATCATATTCGCGTCGGATGGGCGCGGCGTGCGCGCGCTCGCGATCCTCTGTGCTCTCGTTCCGCTCGCAGCAGCGGCGGCGCCGCCGTCCCCATGGCCGAAGGGCGTGGACCTGCCGGCGGGCACACCGATCGACGAGGACTATCGCCGCGAGTTCGCGATGTGCGATCGTGCCAAGACCTTCCGCGGCCATCGCTCGCGCTACACGGACTGCGCGGACGATCCGAACGCCGTCACCGCGCTGCGGCGCCTGCCGGGCGGCGCCATCGCCTATACCTCCAAGCTCGCCGTCGACCTCGACGGATCGCCCTTCGCCTGCGGGCCCCGGCACGGGCGCACCGATCAATGCCCGACGTCGCTGATGCTGCACGATCGCCGCGGGCGTGAAGTGCCGGTCGACGCGGATGCCGTGCCCTATGTCGTCATTCCCGAAGCGGGCCCCTCGGACGCCGCCGGCGAGTTCGCGCGGCTGACCGGCGTCGGCGTCGGCGATTTCGGCGTCGTGGTCGCACGCGGCCGCGTCGTGCCGGTCATCGTCGCGGACACGGGGCCGTACAGCAAACTCGGCGAGGGTTCGCTGGCCTTGCATCGCGCGATCGGTCGCGAGCTTTGCGCGCGCCGAACCGACCGCGTCTGCGACCGGGTCGCCGACCCGCTCGAAAGCGTCGGCAGCGAGGTGACGACGATCCTTTTTCCCGGCAGCGCCCGCAGCGATATCACGCCGGCGACCATTCTGGCGGTGACGAAAAGAGAGGCGATGCAGCGCTGGGCGAAGCTGCGAGCGCGCGCCCGGCGGCGAGACGCAAGAATTACAAGCGCGGACCGTCTGCGGCGATTGCAAACTCAGCCACTTCGCTAGCTAATACGCGGGTCACTTCTCCTATACAGGGCGTACACACAGAGCGAAATTTAGGTATGACAGCCTCCCGCAGAGACCTCGAAAACCCCGTCTTGCCTCGTGTTAGGTGGTCGGGGAGACAGGATTCGAACCTGCGACCCTCTGCTCCCAAAGCAGATGCGCTACCAGGCTGCGCTTGTATATTTTATTGTATATTTTTCCTCCCAGCGCGCTAACGAAGCGCATGGCCACCGCACCCCGGGACGATCGATATCTGTGGGAGCGACCCGGCGCTTTCTGGTTCAGAATGAGCGTGCCGAAAGAGCACCGGCAAAAGGCCGGCAAGGCAATCATCCAACAATCGCTTGGAACGCGTGATCACCGGGAAGCCCGGCTTCGTGCCGACGTGCTGCGCGGCGATCTCTTTGAAGAATGGACCGGCAAGCGCCCTGGAACGACTGTCACCGCGCCGCGCGAGCCGTCGGATATCGACCTGTATCAGGACGCTGCGACCGCCGCATATGAGGCGGTGTTAGGCGAGTTGGATACGCGCCGCCGCAGCCGCGAGTTCGCCGACACGGCTGCCTACATCGCGTTTGTCGAAGGGCGCCGGGCACAACTGCTAGACCTTGTTCGGCGCCGTGATACCGGCGCCATGGCTCATTGGGAGCGCATCGCCGCCAGCCGCATCGATCGAAATAATTGGGTGCTCGACAAGGGATCGGAGCGGCACGCGAAGTTCGTTGGGATGATTGCTGAAGCGGCAATCGAGGCTGTGCGGATCGCGATAGAGCGCGACAGCGGCAACCTCGCCGTTCAGCCAACGAGCAAGGTTGTGGTGGCGGGGCTGGACGCCAAGGCGGCGAAGGCCAAGCATGGCGAGACGATCCAAGAGCTTTTCGAGCTTTGGGCTGCGGATAGGCTGGCCAAGGGCGCCAAGCGCAAGGACACGGTTGATCAGGACCGAAAGGTAATCACGCAATTCGCTGAGTTCGTTGGCAAGGATCGGGCGATACGCTCAATCACTGCGATAGAGGTTGCGAACTACAGAGAAGTTCTGCGGCAGCTTCCGCCCAAGTGGCAGTTCAACAAGTCGCTGTCGGGCCTTTCCATGCGAGCGGCGGCTGCAAAGGCTCGCGAATTGGACCTTCCCTTTACCGCCTTCACGTCGATCAACAAGCATCTGAGCACGATCTCGCCGCTGTATAAGTGGCTGGCGCAGCAGCCTAGATGGGCGGGACTTGTAAATCCCTGCAATGGCCTTTTCCACGACAAGGTGAAGGGCACAAATCCCCGGCCGCCCTTCAAGACAGCTCAGCTCAATACGATTATCCAATCGCCCCTTTTCACCGGGTTTCTTGATCACGGCCGCGAGCATGAGCCGGGAAACCATCACGCCGATGACTGGCGGAGATGGTTGCCGCTGGTTTGCCTTTTCACGGGCGCACGCATCGGCGAAATTGCGCAGCTTCGGATTGGAGACGTTCGCCTGCACCGGGATAAGGATCGGCAATGCGATGCGCACGCCGAGGATGGCGTCTGCTCAGCGTGCGGCGTGTGGTTTATCCACATCGCTCATGACGAAGAGGCGGGGCTTACGACCAAGAGCGGAAAGAGCCGCCCTGCGGCTGTTCACCGTGTGCTTGAGCAGATCGGCTTCCTGGCATTTCATGAACGCCAAGAGCGGCGTGCCAACGGCGATCCGTCAGCCTCTTTGTTCCCAGAGCTGAAGGCAAACTCGCGTGGGCAGATCGGCGCAACTCCGTCGCGATGGTGGCGGGATTATCTCTCTGCAATCCGGATCAAGGATGGCCGTGACGGCTTCGGCGCGCACTCATTCCGGCATACCCTCGCCGATCGGCTGCGCACGGAGGCGGAGCTGCTCGACGATCAGATTGAGGTTTGCCTTGGGCACAATCAACGAAGCACGACGGCCGGATATGGTGAGCTAACGCAAGGCACCGTCACAATGTTCAAGCGGTGGATGGATGCGGTGACATTCAAGGGTGTTGATTTTTCGCATCTGTTCGCCTGAGGCCGCAAATCGCAATATGCCCTAAAATGCCCGTAAACGGGCCGTAGAGCGTGACGGCGCGTTTTCCGGTGTCTGGTGCCACCCGGCCCCGAAATCCTTTTGTAGGAGCCGCAGAACTGGAATTTGAGGTATCGCGGCAACACTGTGCCGTTTTTGCCACGCCGGTTGCGGTGCTGCCTCGCGCGCTACGCACGCACGTACACGCGTACACGCGCGCTAGGGGGTCACGACTCCCTGAAGTTGCGGTTTGCCGGACCCCGCAAATCGTTCGAGGAAAGTGAGAAGACCCTAGCGCACGTATACGCACGCGTGCGCGCTAGGGGGTCACAGCAGGCTGAAATTGGGATCGCCGCGAGCGGTTCGCGCAAAGTGAGATCCCCCTAGCGCGCGCGTAGCGCGCATAATGCGCACGCGAGCGCACGCACGCGCATTCAAAGAAATATAATATATAATACTAAGATTCAGATTCAGAATCAGATTCAAGATTCGTAATTCTCTCTCACTTCGTTCGAGAGAATAGAGCGACGCTTTCGCGTCGCTTCCCCTCCCGGAGATTTTGGTAGGTTAGAGGAAGATGGGAAAGCTGAACATCCACGGAGTTCGAAGAGATAACCTCCACGGAGTTCAAGCGAAGCGCTGGTCGCGGTGAGCGTGGTTTCGTTCGGCGTGGTTTCGTTCGCGGTGTTCAGAAATCGCTTGCATCCTGCCGCCGCTGTGTTAGTCTATTGGCACAGTAACACTGCCTGCTGACGGCGGTGGACCCTCCCAAGCCTGAAGGGGGAGAAAACTCAGGCGGCGAGTACCCAGCCCATCGGGACGGTCGGCGGACCTAACTCGCGAAGCCCGCGCCACGGCCCAAAGATGGCGACCTTCCCCGGAGGCTACCGGGAGGCCATCCGTCCCCAATAGGCTGGGACATTTGCCTCCGGTGTGTCTTGCCAACTTCGTCTGCCTCGTCCTCATCGTCCCCTCTCGCGGCGTCAATTTCGGCGTGGCGCGATGGTTCGGCCGGTTTCTTCCGGTTCTTGAAAGAGGTGCAGCCGGTTGTTCGATCGCATGAAGGCGGCTTTCGCCCTTACGTGCTCGGCGATCGT
Organism: Sphingomonadaceae bacterium; assembly: GCA_019239915.1. Classification (GTDB taxonomy): domain Bacteria; phylum Pseudomonadota; class Alphaproteobacteria; order Sphingomonadales; family Sphingomonadaceae; genus Solisphingomonas. The sequence continues at coordinate 5,767 of JAFAZF010000014.1, read as the reverse complement.
GAACGCACCGAGATCGCCAAGGCTCTCGACAACCCCGATGTAACGATCGCGGTGTGGTGCTGGCCGAGAAGGCACGGCAAGTCGGCAACGTCCGCAATGCTGATCGTCTGGCGGCTGCTCACGCGGCAAACCGAAAATATCGCCGTGGTGGCCAACAGCGAAAAGCAAATTGTCGATACGCTGTTCCGCACGATCCGCGAGTGTTTCGATCATACCCCGCTGCTCAAGCGGCTTGTGAAGGCCGGCACGATCAACGTGCTTCAGGATCGGATCGAGCTGCCATCTGCCGGCAGCGTCATCCAAGCCTTCAGCGCCAACCCCTCGGCACTTTGGGGCAAGAAGCTTTCCGCAGCCGCCATCTCAGAGCTTCATGCTGCCCCGCGCGGCGATGAAGTTTTTGCGGCACTCGCCGGCTCGCTTCTCGATACCGCCGGGAGCCTGATGCTGATCGATAGCAGCGTCGGGCCGAAGTCATCGAAGCTGTACGACCTCTACCAAGCCGCAACCCATGCGACCGATCCCGATAGGTCGATCGCGTTCAGCCACCTGTCCTATGCGGACCTTGACGACGCCTGCCGCCATGCCCCGGCGTGGCTGAGCGAGCACAAGCTGCGCTCGCTTGCGCGGCAGATGCTGCCGCACGAATTTGCCCTGTACCACCTCAATCGCTGGCAGGACGCGGCCAACGCGCTATTCCCCGCCGACGTGCTCGCCGCGTGTAAGCACGACTATCCGCTTGACGTAAAGGCGCTTGCGGCGGGTTCAGCCGTCATCGTCGGCGCTGGGCTCGATCGTGCATTCGGCGGCTCGCGGCATGGTGACAAGACGGTCACGGCGTGCGTCGCCAAGATCGTCATGGACGACGAAGAGCATCTGTTCGTCATCGATGCTGACAGCGTGTTCCTTGGCCGTCTCGGCGGCATCAAGAGCCGGTTCGAAGGCTACCATCGCCAGCACGGCATCTCGCGCGCCACGCTCGAATCCTACGGCGCCCAAGATGTGGCTGACTGGTGCGCCACGCAGCCGTTCAGCTCCGGCGTGGAAGTGATCCAGCCAAGCCGGCGAACCAAGTATCAGGCGCTTATGGGCCTCTATCAGGCCGCCGCCGATGGCCGCCTGCATATCCATCCCAAGTTCGCCGATCTACTCGCCGAGCTTGCTGTCTTCGAAGTTCATGCCGATGGCAAGGCGAGCGATGGCGAAGCGAGCATTCCTAAGTTCACGCACCCGCGCGGCGCCCATGACGACTTTGTGATGGCGACGGCATGGGCCGCGCATTCAATGCGGCACGTAACCCTCAATCCTTACGAGATCGGCGGCATCCATTGCAACGGCCGTGGCGCCGACGTGGGGCATTGCGTTCTAAATGGAGGGGGGCACGTCCCTCTATGTGCCGATAGCTGCCGGTCTATGCGCGAAGCTTCTAAGCTTTACGAGGCTTACACCGGCCGTGGCCCCGTGCAACCGTTACCGTTTCCGGCGTGGGCATCAACAAAACTCAGAAATATAGGCAGCCACAGCCTTCCGCTATAGTTTTCTCTTTTCTTTTCTTTGCGGTGTGATAGAATACTCTCAATTATGCCTGTGATTACGTCATGAACCTTTTCAGAAACAAGAAGAGCGATCTTCTCTCCATAACCCATTCCTCACATGCAAGGAAGGGGGTTTATACGAAAAGGCTGCGATATTATTGGGACGAGAGTCATATCGATGCTCGCAACCTCATAGCTCAACGCTACTCGCGACCTGATCAGTTCCGTATCTTCAGCATCAATATCGTTCGTGCAATCGCCGATAAGCGCGCGAGCACCTATCGACTGTCCCCGCGACGCACCTTCATCGGCATGGATCAAGCGACCGGCGACGCACTCTATCAGGCCATGAACGCCGACTCCGTTCTGCAAAAAGGCTCGCGCTACCTCGAAGTGTGCAAGACGGTAATGTTGCAAGTTGGCTGGGATGAACAAGCCGACATTCCGACGCTGAACGTGCTCACACCAAACGTCATCGATGTCACTTACACGAACCCGGAGCGGCCCGAGCAAGTGATCGTCACGTTCCCTGCCGATCATGCAGACGATTACATCTATCACGCTTGGACGACGGAAACCTTTCAGGTTCTCAACTCGCGCGGCGCTCAACTTCCGATCCTAGGCAACGCCGACAACGTCAATCCATATTCGGTGTTGCCGTTCGTGCCGTGGTTCGAACGCGTTCCTGACAATCAGTTCTTCATTCCCGGCGGGGATGATCTTATTGCTGCGCAGGACGCCTTGAACGTCGGGCTTGCGAGCCTTTGGCGTGCTGTAGAGTTCCAGTCCTCAGGTCAGGCGTGGGCGTCTGGCATCTCCGCCAACGAGGTACTTCAGTTCGGCCCCGATCGGGCAATTGCGCTGCCTGCCGGCGGTCAATTCGGGTTTGCTGCGCCGAACGCCCCGATTGGCGATATCGTCTCCGCACTCAGCTTCGTCATGCGCCAGACGGCCGCCGTCTACGGATGCGGCGAGGATATGTTCGACCTATCCAAGGTCGCGCAATCTGGATCGGCGAAATACGCCGGCCGCCTTGACCTAAAGGAAGTGCGGCAGAACGCCATTGCTCAGGCGCGCACAATGGAAGCGCGACTCTTCGAAGTCTTGAAGGCGGTTGTGAACGCGCACAAGCCCGGAACTATTCCTGACAAGGCGACGCTCGGGATCGATTTTGCTGGCCTTCAGGATCAAATGTCCGAAGCCGAACTTCTCGCCAATGCGCAGATTAAGGCAGAGCTTGGCATCTTCAGCCCCGTCGATGTCCTGATGGCGACCAGCCCCGACGCCTATCCAGACCGTCAATCCGCCTTTCAAGAGCTGAAGCGACGCAGTGACGAAGCTGCGGCGCTTGGCCTGCCACTGTGAGGAAAAGCCATGTCCACCGATAACACCCCAACCCCCGATGATCAGGCGGCAAGCCAAACCCCGCCAGACGTCGCGGCGATCGAGCTTGCCGCGCTTAAGGCTCAGCTCGCGGAAACCGCCAAGGGTTTGCTCGCGAATGTACCCGAACACCTGAAGGCGCTGGTTCCCGGCAATCTCAGCCCTGCGGATCAGATTGACTGGTTCAACAAGGCCAAGGCCACCGGCGTGTTCGATAAGCCCAAGGTTCCGCCGACTGAGAGCAATGCGCGCCCTGCGATCATTCCGCCCAAACCCGATTTCTCGCAGCTACCCGTCCACGCCAGATTAGCTGCCGGTTACAAAAATCAGGCGTAATATCATAGAGAGAGGATTTCTTTAGTAATGTTGACCCAGACCGAATGGGCGAAGCTTTATCCCGATCCGCTTCAGTCCGGCGTTGTTGAGCTGATCATCAACACCAACCCGATCATGCAGTATATGCCCTATCAGAATATCGCTGGTGCGGCCTATGTCTACAATGTCGAGCAGACGCTGCCCGGTATCGCGTTCCGCGGCATCAATGATTCGTACACCGAGAGCACCGGCGTTATAAACCGCGCGGCTGAGCCGCTCAAGATCATGGGCGGCGATCTCGACATTGATCGTGCGCTTATCAGTTGGTCCACCAGTATCAACGATGCCCGTGCGATCCATGATGCCATGAAAGTGAAGGCACTTTCGCTCACGCATCTGAAAACTGTGTTCGACGGCGATAGCACGGCGAACCCGAACGAGTTCGACGGTCTGAATGTTCGCCTGACTGGCAATCAGGTAATCACCGCTGGCACCAACGGCGACTATTTGTCGTTCGGAATGCTCGACGACGTGTGCGACGCCATTCAGGGCGAACCTTCGTTGCTCGTCATGAACAAGAAGTGTCGGCAGGTGATCCGCCAGATGGCGCGCAGCGTTTATGGCTTGAGCATCCAGAAGGATGATCTCGGTCGAGAGATCGATATGTATTACGGCACGCCGATCGCCTACGTTGAATTTGACGCGAGCGGCAATCCGATCCTTGGCTTCGATGAGACAGTCGGGACGGACACATCGACAGCATCGATCTATGCTCTATCCTTCGGGCCTGGCATGATGTTCGGTGCGCAGACCTCCCCGATCAGTGTCCGTGACCTGGGCGAGCTTGAAACCAAGCCCGCCTACCGGACGCGGGTCGAGCATTATTCGACGATCGTCCTTGAGCACCCGCGCTGCGCGGCGCGTCTCAAAGGCATCAAGCTGCCCGGCAGCTAATAGCATACGGCAGCGGGCACAGTGATGCGTTTTTTCAAATCTGGCGCAAATCGACTGGCCCGCTGCGCGCCAGATGGGACGGCCGGTCAGCCATGCCGGCGGGCGGATCAGTCGGCCAGTATCGCCCATCCTCAAACAACCCCGACAGCCTGCGGACCCTACTCCTTTGGGGTCGCGGCAGGATCTTCATTCAAGGTGCGGAATGTTTGCTGACCTGAACCTGCTTCTCAACGAAACCGTGCAGCATTGGGCTGTAGAACGCGACCTTTTCGGCAACCCGATGGAAGTCAGTGGCTCTACGCAGCACGCCGCCCGAATAGTCTATACGCCCGGCGTGGCCATCGGTGGCGCATCACAGCTCGACGTGGTGCAACCCGCCGCCACAATTTGGCTGTTTGATCATCCGCGTACTGTCAACATAGGCGACACCTTCAAGCTGCCATGTGGCGATATACTAAAAGCCGAGCGGGTTGAGCGTCGTGCGTTCAACGGGAGCGCCCTTACTAAGGTGTATTTGAAGTGACAGATAGCCAGTATACTCCCGATGATCCACTCCCTTCGGTCACGGTAGGTGTAGATTCATACGTAAGCCTTGACGACGCCAACACCATCATAACCAATCGTCTCTTTTCGCGCGCTTGGGGTAGCGATTACGATAGGGACAACATCGGAAGACGGTGCGTCGCCCTTAGAACCGCCACGGCGTTGCTGGATCGCATGCGATGGAAGGGCAGGCCGGTTGCGCACGGACAGCCGCTTGCATGGCCGCGCGTGCCGGAACGCTGCCCTCACGGCTATCCGCTTACTGTCGATATCCCAACGGCGATCAGCACCGCATGCGCCGAGCTTGCAATCCATCTGCTCACAACCGGCCAGCTCACAACCAGCCACGTCCAGACGCAGATGGTTGGCGACACGATGCTCACCTATTTCCCGACGATCGCCGATGAGCTGCCGAAGCATGTCCGCCGGCTGATCGAACCGCATCTGATCGCCTCTTCCGCCAACACAGCGGAGGTGACGTTCTAATGGATCATCTCGACTTCATCACTGAGTCTGCCGCCGCGACGCTGCTCAATCGCCTGATGAGCATCGTGCGCACAGCTCGCGCTGATCTTGACCGCGACGCCATGGCCAAGGTGCTGGAAACCTATGGCAACACCGATGCTGGCATTGCGGCGCTGAACGACGCGCTTGGCTTTGCCGATGGCACGCTCGAGGCGCTGCTACAGGCGAACACGCGGGACAATGGCTCATACATCGGCGAGTTGCTTGCGCCCTTCTTCAAGGCCGTTGTGGCGCTCGCCGCTGCGGGCGTGGGGCATGTCGCCAACGCTAACGACGAAGCCGCCAAGCAAGCCGCTACCACGGCGGTAAGCGCGTTCGCCGATCCCTATCTCCGCGATAGCGCCATCGCCGTCGCACAGACCGCACAGCGCATGCTTGCCGCCTCGGGTGACGTTCAGTCGCGCGTCAATCAGATCGTGCGCAGCGTCGGTCTCAGCCCCAACCAAGCCCAATCGCTCCACGCCATGCGCGAAGCCCTCATTGAATATCTGAACGCGCCCACGCGCACCATGCCG
>JAFAZF010000069.1 GCA_019239915.1 Sphingomonadaceae bacterium | reverse complement strand
TTGCGCGAGCGCACGGCTGTAGCCTGCGCGCAGGCTGATCGCCGCAAGCGTCGTCGCCTCATAGCCATCCTGGCCGAACAGCTCGAGCGCGGCGGCGCGGATGCGGGTTCGTGCCACATCGGTCCGCTCCTCCTGGGTCCGCGGCTGTGCGGCCTCTTCTCTCATCCCGGTTGCCTTATGCCGTCTTGGCGAGGTGATAGTAAGCAATCATAGATCATTTGCTGACCGCCAGCAAAATACTTTCGCCGCCGCGGACCAGGAATCCGCCTCTGCTCTTCCGCCGGGCCCAGGCCATATTTGGAAGCTCACTACCGCCCGAGCGACGGGATGGCGGAGCCTATCATTACCATTGTCGACTGCGGTAAGCTGGCCGAGAACGCCGACAGCGTCCAGTGCGCCCGCCGCTCAGATGATTGACTCCGTCTTTCAGCCGGAGGGCCTCAACAGCACCCCGCAAAAAGCCACCGCCGCGAAAAGCTCGTTCCAGGCCGACGGGCGCTTTGCGCAGCATGCTGACCTGTTCCCCCGAACTTGTAAGCTTTCGGCGGAGAAACCGAGCCAACGGTCCTGCGGAACGTCGGAAGCCGCGGTGGCAAAAGGGTGTTCCGGCAAGGCACCGAGTAGAAGTGACGCGCGACCTCAACATGATAATCGAGCCCGACCTTGCAGCGGCGCCACTCGGCGAGCGTGTAGGGATCGGCCGGAAGCAGCTTCAGATGCGGGCGATCGAGCTCATCGAACAGCGCGCGGCGCGAGCAGCCGAACTGGCGCATGACCCGGTCGTTGAGCTCCGCGATCATCTCGGCGGCAGCGACGCGAAGCGCGTCCATGCCATACCAGATATGATTGCGCCGGCGCCCCAGCAGCCAACGTTCGACGATGCCGACGCAGGCTTCGACCTTGGCTTTGTCCCGCGGCCGGTAAGGGCGCGCCGGCAGCACTGACGTGCCGTAATGCGCGGCAAGCTCGGCATAGCTGCGGTTGACCTGCGGATCATAAAGGCAGGCCTTGATCACCGCTACCTTGGCGTTGTCGGGCACCAAAAGGCGGGTCGCGCCGCCGAAGAACGCGAACGCGCGGACATGCGCGTCGGCCCACTCCGGCAAGCTCTCGGTCCAGGTCGGCCACGCGAACGAGAAGCTCGACGCCGCCATCACCGCCACGAACAGATGCGCGTCGCGGATTTCACCGGTCAGCCGATCGATCACCACCGGCACCGTGTCGCCGGCATAGTCGACGAACATCCGCCCGCCGCCCAGATGCGACTGCCGCATCGTCACCGGCAGCCGCGCTTCCCAGCCGCGATAGCGATCGCAGAACCGGCTATAACGATAGCCATCCGGATTTTCGGCGATGTATTCGTCCCAGAGGATCTGAAGCGTGACGTGTTTGCGCTTGAGCTCGCGGTTCACCCTCGCCCAGTCGGGCTCGGGGCGACGGCGATGACCCTGTTTGGAGCCCGCCACGCCATAGAGCCGAGTTTCGAGGACGGCGTCGGTCAGCTCCGCCGGCAACGGCCACTCCATGCCCGACGCCTCGAAGCGCCGCTGCTTCTCGCGCACCGTCGATGGCGCCACGCCAAGCCGGCGCGCGATGTCGCGCACCGCGATCTTCGCATCCACCAACCGCAAAATCTCGCGCACCCGGCGCATCGCTAATCTCTCCGTCGGCATCGGATCTCCCCGCAAAAGGGCGATCCTGCGACGACCGAGATTGGCCCAACAAACGCCGCCAGACTGGGCGACATCATTCCGAAATAACGGGCGACATCATCTCGGAACGGTGGGCGCGATCAAATCGGAATGGTGGGCGGCATCATCTCGGAATGATGGGCGCGATCACCTCGGAATCCGCACGTTGCGCTCCGCCGAGAGCCGTACACCGAGCTGAAAATTTTGGCGACAGCGCTTCCTGATGCCGTCCAAAACATTGGAGAGGAGGCGGCTGCGATTTGCCAGTGATCCCCCATAGCAATCCCGCCGGTGGCTGAGCTCGGACGAAAGAAATTGCGTAATTACATAACTGTGCGCGCCGTGGGACCTCGACCCCGTTGATGGTCCTTCGATTTAGTGGACAAAGCGCTGCTCCGACAAGAGCCCGCCCGCACCATCGATGCGCTCGTCACGCGCATCGGTCACCTCCTCGACCGCTTTCTCCCCGACGAATGCGCCAACTTGTTCCAAGCCGCCGGCTACTCAACGCTCAATCTGAAAATGCTCTATGAGCAACAGCATCAGTTCTGCAGAAATCCACGAGATCGGCACTGGCAGGATAAATGGTGTGGCACGTGATCTCGAACGTGAACATCATACCCAGCATACAAAAAAATCGCCGACCTTTCGGGCGGCGATCAAGTGGAAGCGTTCAGACCAAAAGGGAATCCGACCGCCTATAAGGGGCGCCTCAATCCCGCTAGAGCGGGACCTCAGCGCGCGTCGGCGCCGAAGCGATACTTCAGGCTGAAACCGAACATCCGCGGCGCACCGTAGATGTAGGCTAGGTTTCCGAACGAGCTCTGCTGCGAGAGCGACTGGCGGCCGATCTGATATACCTTGTTGGTCACGTTGGTCATGAAGAAGCCGAGGTCGATCGGCTGCTGCATCACGTTGGCCCAGGTCACGTTCACGTCGAGCAAGCCGTAGCCGGGTTCGATCGCGTCCGGGTTCTGAGCGCTGGTGTCGGTCAGCGCGACGCTCGACTGGTGGTAGTAATTGCCACCGATCGTGACCTTGCCGATCGAAGGATCGAGCGGCAGCGTGTAGTTGGCATTCAGCGTGTACTGGAACTTCGGTGTCGAGTTGAACCGGTTATACGGACAGAAGCCGATGATCGGGTTCAGCGTCGGGTTGCAAGGATCGGTCGCCGTGCCAGGCACGTAGCCGCCCTTCTTGAACTTCGCATCGGTGTACGCAAACGTTCCTCCGATGTTAAGCCCGCGAACATAGAGCGTCGAATCGAACTCGATACCCTTGATCCTCGCATTTGCGGCGTTGGTGGTGATCGAGGTCGGCGAGCCGGTTCTTGGATCGACGATCGCGATCAGCTTTTGGATCTTGCTGTACTGGTCGGTATAGGCAGCGATGTCGGCGCTGAGGCGCGCGCCGCCGCCGAGATTGAAGCTGCCCTTCGCGCCGATCTCGATCGAGCGATCGAACTCGGGCTGATAGCTCGGATCGCTGCCTGGCGTCACCGAGGCATTCACGCCACCGGGGCGGTAGCCGCGGCTCGCCTTCGCATACAAGAGCGGTCCGTTGTCGAGCTTGTACGAGACGCCGGCGGCCCAGGTGGTGACGTTGAACGCCGCCTTGTAGTGGTCGCAGACTGACGTCGAGTAGTTGACGCACTGACCATGCGGGAATGCCGGGAAAACGGCGCCGACCGGGGTGTAGATGGGGCGATTGTATGTGATCGTCTGCGCATCGACGGTATCGTGCGTGCGACGGATGCCGCCGTTGATCTTCAGACCGGGCAGCAGATCGTGCAGATCATACTCAGCCGAAAGATAGCCGGCCTTCGACGTATTGGTCTCGTTCTGGACCTGGCCGCGCTCCAGAATGGCGACGTTGATTACGTCGTTCTCGGAAGGGCCACCCGGGCGTTGTTCGTCGGCATAGAAGCCGGCGTTCCACGTCAGGTTGTTGTTGAACGACTTACCCGAAAGCCGGAACTCTTCGCTGAACTGCTCCTGCCACGTGAAAGGTAGGCCGCCGCCGGGGCTGCCACCGATATTTTCGCAGGCGGAGTGACAGGTCGTGATTGCGAAACCATTGGTGCCGGTGAAGTTCGAGGCCTCATCGTCCCGCTCGTTGATATAGCCGAAGATGTTCTTGAGCTGGATCGTATCGGTCAGGTCGGCGGTGGTGGTGTTGACGACGTAGATGTTGCGCCGACGATCGAAGCTCGGATCGTCATAGTCGACCACGCGGTGACCCCGGGCCTGCTGGGCGGCGAGCTGATTTTGGAACGATTGGACGAGGGCGGCAACGGTGAGCGGCTGCACCCCCTTGCCCCGCGGCACCACATTGCCGCGCGCGTCAAGATCATAGCCGTTGAACACGCCCGGAATGCCGTTGAACAAGCTCGCGAGTGCGCCGTAGTTGCGGGTCAGCGCCGACACGTTGACGCCCTCCGGCACCACTGAGGTGCCGTTGTCGTGCGTGCGCTGATATTGGAAGCTCGTATAGTTCTCGAGCCCTTCGACCGGCCGCAGCACGATGCCGAGGCGATAGGACTCGTAAGCGATGTTGTCCTGATCTTCACCATTGCCGATGTTCTTGGTGAAGCCGTCGCGACGCGCGACTTCGATCGCGCCGCGCAGCAGGACCTTGTCGTCGACCAGCGGAACGTTCAGCGCGGCATCGAACTGGCGAAGATTATAGTCGCCCAGCTTCACACTGGCATAGCCGCCGAAGCTGTTGGTCGGCTTCTGCGGCGTGACCATGACGTTGCCGCCGTCGGTGACGCGGCCGAAGTTGACGCCCTGCGGGCCGCGCAGGATCTGGACATTCGAGAGATCGAAGAACTGACCTGCGGTCAGACGCGAAGTCGGGACTTCGTTATAATAGGTAACGACCGCCGGAAACAGCGTGCCATAGGAGAAGCCTTGACCGCGGATCGTGTAGGTGACGTTGTTGCGGTCGGAGGTTGTCGCGGCAACAGACAAGCCTGGCGTATCACGCTGCAGATCGACCGGCGTAAACACCCCCTTCGAGTTGAGAGTCGCCGGTGAGACAACCGACACCGCAATCGGCACGTCCTGGAGGCGCTCGTTCACACGGCGTGCGGTGACGATGATGTCGCCGGGCGCGGAGGCTGGCGCATTTACAGGAGGCGCCGCGGCCGCGTCGGTGGTCGCGTTCTGAACCTGAGCGAACGCCGGCCCAGCCGCCACTCCGAGCGACGCGACACCGCACAGCAGAAAACATCTCGCTAATTTCATATGTACCTCCCCTGTCGCGCCGGCAATCGCTTCCACCTTTCGGCGTCGAACCCGTTCGTCAGGCCGGCATCTTACAAACAGGCTACTAAATGCACAACGCTCATTCATGCACCGCGCCCAAATCTGGAGCCGTGTGACCGGCGCGCAACACTTGATTGCAGCATCCGGAGCATAGGCGTCGAACAGCGACGTCCTCTCGTCGGTTAGCGGCAAAGCTCTCAGTGAAGTGTCAAGACTAGCTTGAGGAGAGTACGCATCCGACAACGGCCGCAGCTTAGGCGGCCTCTTTAGTGCTGCATCCTGCAGGCGCTTCCATTCCCTCGGCAGCAGCTCGTGCAACCGCCGTTGGGGGGATATCGGCGATCTTGGCGAGGACGTCGGGGAGCCAGGCGAGCGGATCGATGTCATTGAGCCGTGCGGTATTGATCAGCGTGTACATGATGGCGGCTCGCTCGCCGCCGCGATCGGAGCCGACGAACAGCCATGTCTTTCTGCCCCGGGCGACGCTACGCATTTGCCTCTCCGCCGCGTTATTAAAGGGCATGATGTTTTCGACGCCTTGATTCGGTGACGGGCTGTTTGGTCCACAGTATCATGTCCAAGCCGGGATAGGGGCGTCGGGAGCACGAAACGGTGGCAGGCCGTCCTTACGATGAGCTGAGAGCTCGAGTTGTTACTTGGCCGCCCCTACGACTTGCCCGGCTGCGCTGCGAGCGCGGATCCGTAGATGTCGTGCAAGCCACTGGCTCCCAAAGACGGGAGAGCACAGCATGAAAATCATTGGCATGGACATCCATCGATCCTTCGCTCAGGTGGCGATCCTGGAGGACGGCACGATCACGAGGCAGCTTCGTCTCGACCTTGCCCAGGAACCGCTCGTTGCCTTTGCCAAGACGCTCAGTCTCGAGGATGAGGTTGTCATTGAAGCAACCGGCAACAGCGCCGCCGTGGAACGGCTCATGCGGCCTCACGTGAGACGTGTCGTCGTCGCCAACCCGAGACTGGTACGTGCGATCGCCTACGCCCGCGTCAAGACCGACAAGATCGACGCGATCACTTTGGCGAAGCTTCATGCGGCAGGCTTCGTGCCGGAAGTCTGGGTCGCCGACGAGGACACGTATAATCGACGACGCCAAGCGGCGGAGCGCGTCGGCGTGCTAGCCCAGCTCGTCCGCCTCAAAGGGCGCATGAAGGCGATTCTTCATGCGAAACCTGATCCCGGGATCGCGATGGTTGACGTAGATGAGCGCATCCGGGAACGCGATCTGCATCTCCGCCCAGGTGAATATGTGGCCCGGCGCCTTGAGCGCCCAGCGCCCGCGTGGCCGGATCGCCTGGAGGTACTGCATCATGCCCAGCTGCCAGCGATAGGCGCTCGGTGTCTTGTCGGCGACCGCCTGCTGATAGGCCGGCACGTTCCAGTAGACGTTGTAGAGCGAGGCGCAATCGCCCTCCTGCAGGAAGATGCATTCCTCCGGCAGCGCCGATCCGAACGGATGGATCTGTGTCACGTCGGGATGCGTGGTACCCTGATAGTCGAGGATCTGCTGATAGAGCGCGATGCGCTCGTCGACCTCGCCATCATCGAGCGGCACCGGGATTGCGGCTTCATAGGCACGCGCGACGCGGTTGGCCGGATCCTGCGCGATCACGCCGTGGAAGAAGGTCGTGCCGGCGCGCGGAAGACCCGTGCCGATCAGCGGTGCGACGATGCGCTGATCGTCGACCCCCGTGGTCGCCTTGCGCGCCTCGATATAGCGCAGCCGCGAGACCAGCATCGTGAAGAGCCGCGTGTGCGTGCGGCTTCGCCCCAGTTCCGTGACCTCGGCCGTCGCCTCGATCGCGGCGCACAGCACGGAGAGATCGTGACGGAAGCGCTCCTCCCTCCAGCGCCGACCGCCCCAGTCGGCCAGGCCGGTGACCGTCTCCGCCTCGGCGATCAGCGTCTCAGCCGCGAGCACGGCCGAAGAGGACCGGAGTGCCGGAGTGTAGCATGCCGCCCCTCTCTCCGCGCCGGCCGATCTGCTCGGCGACAGCCCCTCGCTCAGCATTCATTCTCTCCCAATCGAAACGGCAAATCTCTATATCTTTGAGCCGAATCGCGCTGCGCTTATGCGCAGGACGCGGCCTGCTTGTCAAAACTCGATATATGTTTTAGCGGGCGCCTGAGTGGGGAGAACATCGGCATCCATGGGCGAGCCGGTCAGTGAATTTGCCATTGGCAGCCTGCCTGCGCCGGTCCGGCTGGCGCGGCGGATGGCGCGGGATGTCGTCGAGCGCGGCGTCCCGGCGGGGACCGGACTCGGTGCGCTTCCTGAGGTCGCGCAACGCTACGGGATCAGCGTGCCGACGCTGCGCAAGGCGATCACCTATCTGCTCGACGACGGAATCGTCACGATGCGCGAGGGGCGCGGCGGCGGACTGTTCGTCGCCGCGCCGCCGATCGAAAGCGCGATGCGCGCGATGCACGTCTACCTGTCCGATCGCAATCTTTCGCCCGAGCAGGTCGCCGAGGCGCGCGCGCTCGTCGACGGCGCGGTGATCGAACGCGCGACGCGCTTCGTCGGCAATGCCGATCATGAGCGGCTGCGCCCGCTTCTCTCGTCCGGGGACGAGCATGCCGCTGCGATCGCCGACGCGGAGGCGATCGAAGACGCCATCCTGGCGGCGGCGCGACAGCCGATCCTCGCGCTCTTCTCCAGGCTGATGCGCCAGCTCGATCATGATGGCGACGTGGCGGCACCCGATCCGCAGACCGAGTGCGATCTCCGGCAAGATAGCGCGCGCGCGATCCTCGCCGGCGATCTCGGCGCGGCGCTCGTGCTCTGGCGGCGGAGGCGATCGCTGGCCGTCGCCGAGGATCCCGTGCACGATCGCACCGCGCGGCTCGCGGATCGCATCGCGGTCGAGATCCAGCAGCTCATCCACGTGCGCGATCTGCAGCCCGGCGATGAACTCGGCCGGGAAGCGGATCTGCAGGAACGCTTCGCCGTAAGTCGGCCGACGCTGCGCGACGCGATCCGCATCCTCGAGCGCAGCGGATCGGTGAAGATCAGCCCCGGCAGGAGCGGCGGGATCTTCGTCGGTGCCGCCGAACCCTATGCCGCGATCGAGATGACGTCGCTCTATCTGTCGACCACCCGGCTGGTCTTCGCCGAGCAGATCGAGGCGCGCCGCGTGGTGGAGGCGCGCGCCGCCCAGCTTGCCGCGGAACGGATCACGCCTTTGCTCGCGGCCGAGCTCGAGACCGCGATCGCCGCCGACGTCGCCGCCGCACGGATTCCCGCGAGCGATTGGCCAGCGAGAGGCGCACGCGTCGAGCGGCTGGTAGCGCGTGCCTGCGGCAATCCGCTGATCGAATTCTTCACGCTGGTGCTGATCGAGCTCTCGATGAACCAGTCGGAAGGGCGCGCCCCGCCCTCGATCTCGAGCGCCGATCTCGCCCGGCTGGTCAGCATGAGCCATGCCGAGATCGTCGCCGACATATTGGCGCGTCGCCCCGTCGACGCAGCTTTTCGCACGCGGCAATATCTTACCCACCTCGCACGCTGGATGGAGAACCAGCAGCCGATCGCTTGATCAGAGAGGATAGCTCGAATGCGTTTCGGAGGCCCCTTCCCCTATACCGGCCCGCTCGCGGACAAGGACACCATCATTCGGACGGCAAAGGCGGTCGAGGCGATGGGCTTCGATCATGTCTGGATCGGTGATCATCTCATTTACCCCAAGGAGATGAAGACACCCTACCCCTACACGACTGATGGCAAGCTGCCGATCGCGGCGACCGAGAATTTCTTCGAAATGTTCACGCTGCTCGCCTTCGTCGCCGCGCACACCAGCACGCTCGAGCTTTCGACCAACATCATCATCCTGGCGGTGCGCCAGCCGGCGGTGGTCGCGCGGCAGATCGCCTCGCTCGATGCGCTGTCGGGCGGACGCTTCCGCATGGTCGTCGGCATCGGCTGGATGGAGGACGAATATGAGGCGGTGAACGTGCCGTGGCGCGAGCGTGGGCGGATCACCGACGCGTCGATCGAGGCGATTCGCGCGCTGTTCGAGGAGCGCGCCTATGCGAGCCCGTGGTTCAACTTCGGCGCGACGCACTTCTATCCGAAACCCGCGCAGGATCCCTTCCCTATATGGATCGGCGGCGATTCGGAGGCGGCGATTCGGCGCGCCGCACGGCTCGGCGACGGCTGGCAGCCGGTCGGGCCGGCGCGCGACGACGGTTGGCAGAAGGGAATGCGCGGCCGCGCGACATGGTTACGCGAGGGCATGCAGAAGCTGAACGAGGAGCGCGCCGCGGTGGGACGGGAGGCGCGCCCCTTCGCGCTGCTCAACTCGATCGGCCTGCTCTCGACGACGCAGGACGTGGTGACGATGTCGGACCGCAAGGATCAGCTGCTCGAAGACGTCAACATCCTCGCCGAAGCGGGATGCACCCATCTCAACGTGCTGTTCAACGAGCTCAACAGCAAGGGACCGATCGAGCGGATCCTCGAGGAGGCGCAATGGTTCGCAGAGGAGATCATCCCGCAGACGCGTCACCTGTAACGCAAGGCTCTTTCGCATGACGACTGCAGACGCGCGCATCGCGCGCCTCTTCGAACCGGTCCGGATCGGCGACCTGCTCCTGCCCAATCGCCTGGTGATGGCGCCGATGGGCCGGCTGGGCTCGACCGGAGGCATCCTCGGCCAGCCCTATGCCGACTATTATCGCCGCCGCGCCGAAGGCGGCACCGCGCTGATCATCAGCGAGGCGACCGCGATCGACGATCCGCTGTCTGCCGGATACCCGCAGGCCTCCAACTTCCATGGCCGGGCGCCTCTCGCCGCCTGGGCGCGGGTAGTGGAAGAAGTGCACGCCGGCGGCGGCTTCTTCGCGCCGCAGCTCTGGCACGCCGGCATCGCGCGCGGCTCCGATGCGCCCGACGCCGCGCGCGGCGCGCGTTCGCCGTCCGGCATCATCGTCGAACCGGATGCCGGCGCCGTGTCGGCCGCGGGCGCCTTCGCCAAGCCGATGTCGGAAAGCGACATTGCCGACGTGTGTGCCGCCTTCGCGCGATCGGCGGCGAACGCCGAGGCGATCGGCTGCGACGCGATCGAGATCCACGGCGCGCATGGCTATCTGCTCGATCAGTTCCTATGGGCCGCCACCAACCGGCGCGGCGACGCCTATAATGGCGCGATCGACAAGCGCGGCCGGTTCAGCGCCGAGGTGATCGCCGCAATCAAGGCGGCAGGCGTGCGCATTCCGGTGATCTTCCGCTTCTCGCAATGGAAGATGCAGGATTATGGCGCGCGCGTGTTCGAAACCGTAGCGGAGCTCGACGTCTTCCTCCAGGCGCTCGTCGATGCCGGCGCTGATGCCCTCCACCCCTCGACCCGCCGATTCTGGCTGCCGGAGTTCGAGGGCTCCGATCGCAGCCTCGCGGCGTGGACGAAGGCGCTCAGCGGCCTGCCGGTGATCGCGGTGGGATCGATCGGTGTCGGCAGCAGCTTCACCGGCGAGGAGGCGGAAACCGGTGGCAGCAGCCGCTTGCCCGCAAATCTTGAGCATCTCCTCGACGCGCTCGAACGCGGTGATTTCGACATGGTCGCCCTCGGCCGTACCCTGCTCACCAACCCGGCCTGGGCCAACCTCCTCCGCGACGGCCGCTATGACGAGATCAGGCCCTATGACGCCGCCGACGCGGCGACGATCGCATGAGAGGCGTCGTCTTTAGGGGCGCGGGGCGCCCGCTTGCGCTCGAGCAGGTGGCCGAACCTGAGCCGCTCGACGACGAGGTGATCATCCGTGTCGGGCGCTGCGGCATCTGCGGCTCGGACTTCCACCTGACGAGCGGCCACGGCTTCTCCTTTCCGATCGGCGCCGTGCTCGGCCACGAATATGCCGGCGAGGTCGTGGCGCTCGGCCGGGCCGTGACACGCCTCCGGATCGGCGATCGCATCGCCGGGATGCCGGCACGCGGTTGCGGCGCGTGCGAGGCATGCCGTTCCGGCCATGTGCTCGGTTGCCGGGGGATGGAAGCCGCGCTCGGCGGTTTCGCCGAATATACCCGCGTCGCCGAACCCTGCGCGACCTTGCTGCCTGCATCGCTGTCGATGGCGGACGGCGCATTGATCGAGCCGCTCGCGGTATCGCTGCGCGGGATCGGATTGGCC
Organism: Sphingomonadaceae bacterium; assembly: GCA_019239915.1. GTDB lineage: Bacteria > Pseudomonadota > Alphaproteobacteria > Sphingomonadales > Sphingomonadaceae > Solisphingomonas. The sequence goes on along the minus strand of JAFAZF010000069.1, from coordinate 11,036 downwards.
GGGGTGAAGCGCGAGGATCGCGTGCTGGTGATGGGTGCCGGATCGGTCGGACTGGCGGCGATCCACTGGGTTCACCGCCTCGGCACGGCACGGCTGGTGGCGGCGGCGAAGTCCTCGCGGCGCCATGACCTCGCGATCGAGATGGGCGCATCCGGCTTCGTTCGGCTCGGCGACGATGCCGCCGACGCGATCCGGACGGCGCTGGACGGCGACCCGACCGTGGTGATCGAATGCGTCGGCGAGCCCGGCCTGCTCCAGCAGGCGATCGACCTGGTCGCGCCCGGCGGCACCGTCCTTTCGCTCGGCTTCTGCGTGCAACCCGACGCGATCCTGCCGGTCGTCGCCACGCGCAAAGAGGTACGCATGCAATTCTCGTTCGGCTACCGCCTCGCCGATTTCGAGCATTGCGCGCGGGCGTTCGACGCCGGCCATGTCGAGCCGCGCCGGATGATCAGCACCATCGTCTCGCTCGAAGACCTGCCGGAGCTGTTCGAGCAGAGCCGGCGCGACAAGCGCGACACCAAGATCCATGTTGACCCCGCGCTCGGGCCGTCAGGCTGACGGCTAGCGGGTCGTCGCGCAGAGCGGCAGGAGATCGCGCAGGATCGGCCCGTCGCCGTCGGCCAATACCGCCGCCTCGATCGCGTGCATGCGATCGGCGCCGAGGATCGGCGTCGCCAATGCGGCGAACTTCGCAGTCAGGCGATCACGCAGGATGCCGGCGTCGGTCTCGACGCGCAGCGAGCTCGTTCCGGTCAGCGAAGAGCCATCCGAGAGCTCGACCGTCACGGCGGACTCGCCCAAGGCCAGTGCCGGAAGCAGCTCCACCTCGGTTCGTCCTATCAGCGAACGCACCGCCGGATCGGACGCCGTCGCCTCGCCATAGCTTGCCGGGTTCGCGGTATCGACGCCGCCGGCCGCCATCGCCGCCGTGCCGCGCAGGCTGAACTTCAGCTCGAGCCCGCTGCGGGGATCGGCGATGTTGCAGATGTCGTTCGCCTGAGGCGCCACTGCAATGCGGATGCGTCGGATGCGTTCGGGATCGAGCCCGTCGTCACTCCGCATGCGCCTGAGCACGTCAATCGAAGGGTGAGTGATCGCGCAGGCGGCATGCGACTTGAAGGTGATGGTGAGGATATGCGGCGTGTTGCCTGCGGCGAGGCCGCGCTCGGCATCGAAGGTCGCGCTGGCCGCCGCGCCGAAGCCCTGGCGATGGCCGATCGCGTCCGCCGACCCGACCATACCCCGCGCCGCCCAGCGCGCCGAGGTCAGCGCGATCAGCGATGCCCAGGCGGCGTGAAGCGGCTTGCCGTCGTTGCCGAATGATGCCTTGAGGCCGGCCGCGCGCGTCGCCGCCAATCCGATCGCCGACGCGGTCTGTCCGGGATCGAGCCCAATCAGCAGCGCGCATGCCGCCGTGCCCGCGATCGCGCCGACGGTGCCCGTGCAGTGATAGCCGCGATCATAATGATCGGGCGCCATCATCGCGCCGACGCGACCGGCCGCTTCGGCACCGGCGACGATCGCGCGCAGCAGTCGATCGCCGCTTATGCCTTCTGCCGCCGCCGTGGCGACCAGCGCCGGCAGGATCGCGACCGAGGGGTGGCCGCCCATCGCCGGCATGCCATCGTCATAGTCGAGCGCGTGACCGGCGGCGCCGTTGATCAGCACGGCGTCGCGCAGACCGACCCGCTCGGATCGGCCGATCAGCACATGGCCGTCCGCGCCCGGTTCGGCATCGGCGGCAAGCACGTCGACGAGCGGCTCGCGCGCACCCGCGAGCGTCACGCCCAGCCAGTCGAGGAGGCAGAACCGCGAGCGCTCCAGCGAGACCGGATCTGCCTGGGCGGCAGCGTCGGCGATGCGCGCGATCAGCCGCTCCGTCGCGGTCGCCTGGTCGGTTTCGCGCGGCGCCGCGCTTCGGGCGACGGCGGTCATTCCGCGGCGACCGCTTGAACATCCTTGCGCAGGATGCCGAGCTCGCCCGAGGGATTGTGGATCACGCGCATGTCCTGCGGGATCGGCCGGCACGGCCGCCCCTGCAGCCACATCCGCAGCAGCAGCCGCTTTTCCGACGGCACGTCGCCATCCTCGAAGGCGGTGCGGCTGTGCATGATCTCATGGTTGTTGATGAACACCGCCGAGCCGGGCTCCAGCATCTGGTGCAGCGCGAGCTCGGGCCGGTTCACGACGTCCGCCAGATAGGTGAGCGCCTCGCGATCGGCATCGGTCAGGATCTCGGCGAACTTCGCCTCCTGATGAACCAGCATCGCGTTGCCGCCATAGTAGCAGCTCCGCAGGCCCTGCTCCTCGCCGAACACCGGAACGCGATAGGGGGTGACCGAGCTGCAGCCTTCCGGCTGCTCGAAGTTGCGATGCTGCGGGTAGCCGCGCTTCAGCCGCGCAAGAATATCGGGGCGCTCCTGCTCGATCAGCTCCCACACCTTGAGCGAGCTGACGAAGACATTTTCGCCGCCCCTCGGCGCCTTGTTGATGCAGAGCAAGGTGAGCATGTCGATGCGGTCGCAGTGCAGCGGCGCGACCGATGCGGTGCCGTAAACGCGCGCGCCGACGAGCCCCGGCTGCACCGCGACCGTGCCCATGAGCTGGCCGTGCGTGTTCTGGGAGACGCCGAGGCCGAAATGCGCGCCGATCCCCCAATACATACGCCAGATATCGTCGAGCGGGCGATCATGCACGGGAAAGCCGCTCAGATTCAGCAGCCCCTGCCCCTCCTTGAAGGCGCGCACCCAGCCCGCGACGCTTTCGCGCAGCTCGGGATGATCGAAGACGTCGCGATCGATGTCGGTGACGCCGAGACCCATCGCCTTCGTCTTGTCGACGAGGCCGAGGAGCAGCTCGACGGTGCGCGGCGTGAAGCGGATCCGCGCCGCCTCCGCATCGAACGAATCCGCGGCCCAACCCGATTTCGTGAAGCTGGGCCAGCCATCTTCGCGCGCGAATGCTTCGGTGACTTCGATCATGGTCATCCTCTCCGGCGTTTCATGCTTGATCGCGCCATTTCATTGACGTGTCAACTAATATGCTCTAGCCCCTGCGATCGATGACGAGCGTTGCGATGACAGCCGTATGGGCCGCGCTCGGCGGCGAAACGTCCGCGCTCGATCGCCTGCGCCTCCGTGGCGACGGGCCGCTCGCATCGGTCTTCCCGGTGAACGATCTCGCGGCGACGGCGATCGGCGCGGCGGCGCTCGCGGTTGCCGAACTAGTCGGCTCGACCGGAGGCGAAGCGCCGATCGTGGCCGTCGATCGTCGGCTTGCCGCGATGTGGTTCGCGAGCTCGCTGCGTCCGATCGGCTGGCGTCCGGCCGGCGCATGGGACGCGCTCGCCGGCGACTATCGCACGCGCGACGGTTGGATCCGGTTGCACACCAACGCGCCCCACCATCGCGCGGCCGCGCTTCGCGTGCTCGGCGATCATTCCGACAAGGACGGCTTGCGGCACGCGATCTCCCGCGAAACCGCCGGCGCGCTGGAGGCTGCCATCGTCGCAGCGGGTGGGTGTGCTGCGGAGATGCGCTCGGTCGCCGCCTGGGCCAGCCATCCGCAAGGACGCGCAGTGGGGGTGGAACCGCTCGTGCGCTTCGAATTGACCGACGCAGCCGGATCGCACCGCTGGCAGCCGCGCGCCGATCGTCCGCTCGCGGGCATCAAGGTGCTTGATCTCACGCGTGTGCTCGCGGGTCCGGTCGCGACGCGCTTTCTCGCCGGCTACGGCGCGGAAGTGCTGCGCATCGACGCGCCCGATTGGGACGAGCCCGCCGTCGTGCCCGAGATCACGATCGGCAAGCGCTGCGCCCGTCTCGATCTTCACGATGCCGCGGATCGCGCGCGCTTCGAACGGCTGCTCAGCGAAGCCGACATTCTCGTCCATGGCCTGCGCGCGGACGCGCTCGCACGGCTCGGCTATGACGACGAGGCGCGCGCCCGTATCGCTCCCGGGCTGATCGACGTCGCGCTCGATGCCTATGGCTGGAGCGGGCCGTGGGCGAAGCGGCGCGGCTTCGACAGCCTCGTCCAGATGAGCGCGGGCATCGCCGATGCCGGCATGCAGTGGGCGCGCGCGGAAGCGCCCTTTCCGCTTCCGGTCCAGGCACTCGATCACGCAACCGGCTATCTGATGGCCGCCGCCGCGATCCGGGCGCTCGAACAACGCACCACAAGGGGACGAGCATGCTCAGCCCGCCTGTCGCTCGCGCGCATTGCCAAGCTGCTGACCGATCATGCCGGCGTTGCCGACGCGGGTCGCGCGCTCGACGAGACCGAGGCGGATCTGGCTGCCGATCTCGAGGAGACCGCCTGGGGGCCGGCGCGGCGGCTGCGCGCTCCGGCGGAGATCGCGGGCGCGCCGATGGCGTGGGATTGCCCCGCCTCGCCGCTCGGCAGCGTGGAGCCGGGCTGGCGCTAGGCGGCAGCCAGCTCGGATCGCAGCTCCGCCCCGACCACCAGAGCATCGACCGCGACCGCGCCTTCGCCTCCGAGCAGCAGCGGGTTCACGTCGATCGCGGCGATCGTTCCCTCGCCGGCCAGCGCGAGCCGCTGGACTGCAAGCAACGCTTCGACCAGCGCCGGCCAGGTCTCCGGAAAGCGCCAGCGCTCGCCCGTGACGATGCGGCCGAGGCTGCTCGCCTTCAGCTTGCGTTCGATCTCATCGCGGCTCGCCGGGATCGACCAGACTGCGTAGTCGCCGAGCGCCTCGGCATGAATGCCGCCGTGCCCGGCGAGCAACAGCGCTCCGACATCGGAAGAAACCGTCACGCCGACGATCGCCTCGAGCTCGCCGCGGAGCATCGGCTGGACGAGCACCGGCCCGTCGATCGCCGCGCAGGCGCCGCGCAGGGCGGCGTCGTCCGCGAGGTTCAGGTGGACGAGCCCATGATCCGACTTGTGCGCGACACCTTCGACGACACCCTTGGCGACGACGGGATAGCCGATTTCTCCGGCCGCCCTCACCGCCGCTTCAGCGTCCGCGCAGACGATCGCCTTCACCACCGGCACACCGAAGCGATCGAGCAGCGCCAGGCTGTCGGCCTCGCCGAGGGGACCAGGCGTCAGCGGATCGATCGGGGCGGCCTTCGCTTCGGCGAGGCTCGCGGCGGGTGCCAGGAAGGCCGCGACCGCCTCGAGGCAACAGCCGGTCTCGGTGAAGCACATCAGCCCCTCGGTCTCGAAGGCGGCGCGGCCGGCATCGTCGAGGCCGCCGGGAGAGAGGATCAGATGCGGCTTGCCGCTGGCGCGCTGGGCGGCGGCGTAAGCCGAGGCGAGCTGCTGGCGGGACACCGGCGCGAGCGTGGGCAGGAAGCCGATCACGACACCCACTTCGGGATCGGCGGCAACCGCGCCGGCAATCTCGTCGATCGCCGCGAAGCTGCCGAACACACCGACGTCGATCGGGTTCACCGCACGCGAGAAGCGCGTGTGCCGATCGAGCACCGCTTGTGTCGACGATGCGAAATCCGGCATGGCGATGTCGCGCGCTTCGGCGAGGTCGGCCATCAACGCGCCGCCCGCGCCGGATGTCGAAAACACCGCCGCGCCACCGGCGCCCCGGCCGTGGCGCGAGACCAGCGCCGCGCCCGCGATCAAACCTTCGACCGTGCGCGCGAGCGGAATGCCGCACGCCTCCAGCAGGGCCTGATAGGCGCGGCCGCCGCTGGTCATGCGGCTGGAATGCGCGACCGCCGCGGCCTCGCCGCGATCCGAGAGACCGACCTTCAGCGCGACGAGCGCCTTGCCGGCGTCGGCTGCCGCCCGCGCAAGTGTGCGCAGCCGCCGACCGTCCGCTATGCCGTCGAGCACCAGCGCGATCACACGCGTCGCCTCGTCCGCGATGCAATATTCGAGATAGTCGAGCACGTTGAGATCGGCCTCATTGCCCGCCGACACGAACAGCGACAGCCCCGCGCCGAAATCCATCAGGCGGCGGGCGAAGACGTCGAACAACGCACCGCTGTGCGAGAGGATGGCGACGTCGCCTGGCGTGATGCGGAGTGCATGGCCGACGTTGAAGCCGACCGAGACCGGCAGGCGCGCATTGTAGAGGCCGTTGCAGTTCGGCCCGACGACCCGCATGCCGCGCGCCTGCGCGATCGCGGCGATCTCGGCCTGGCGCGCCGCGCCTTCCGGGCCGCTCTCGGCATAGCCCGCCGATCCGACGATCACCGCGCGCATTCCGGCGGCGGCGCAGGCGCGCACCGCGTCCGGCGTCGCCTCGGCCGGCACCGCGAGAAAGGCGAGATCGATGCCGTGCGGCAACGCATCGACGGTCGCGACGCAATGCACGCCGTCGATCGCGCCGCTGCGGCTCACCGCGAAGATGTCGCCGGCAAAGCCGCTGTTGCGGAGGTTGGCGAGCACCATCCCGCCGATGCGCGACGGATCGGCCGAAGCACCGACGACGGCGACGCTGCGCGGACGCAACAGGGGGTCGAGCGACATGGTCAGCGCCCTTTCCACTCGGGTTTGCGCTTTTCGACGAAGGCGCGGAAGCCCTCGATCCGATCCTCGCTCGTATAGGGGCTGACCCCTTCGTTGAGGCGAAGCCCCGCCGCGATCGGCATGCCCCACGCCTTGTACGACGTCTCCTTGATCCGGCGCAGCGTGATGGGCGCGTTTTCGGCGATGCGCGTGGCGAGCTCCATCGCCTCGGCGATGACGGCGCCGGGCGCGCTGACCGCGCTCACCAGCCGGATCCGCAACGCCTCGTCCGCGTCGATCGGATCGCCCAGGAACATCATGCGCATCGCGTCGGAGCGCGCGATGAGCTGGGGAAGGACGATACTGCCGAAATGCGCGCCCATGCCGCGCTTCGCCTCGGGCATCGCAAAGTGCGCCGCCGGATCGCAGATGCGGATATCGCAGGCGAGCGCCAGCTCCATGCCGCCGCCATAGGCCGCGCCGTTGACCGCCGCGATCATCGGCTTCCACGTTTCGAGCAGCATCTCGTGCAGCGATCGCCCGGTGCCAAGCATCGGCCCGCGCATCGGGCGCGCGCCGGGCGCCTGGAACGCCTTGATGTCCGCTCCCGCGCAGAATGCCTCGGGGCCGGCGCCGGTAATGACCAGCGCGCCGACCGCATCGTCGAACAGGGCATCGTCGAGCGCGCAGAGCAAGGCATCGTGCAGCGCGCCGTTGATCGCGTTGCGCCGTTCGGGGCGGTTGATCGTGAGCAGCCGCACGCGGTCGCGCGTTTTGATCAGCAGCTCGTCGGCCGTGCTCGGTTCGGTCATGCCGGAAGGTCCTTGGAAACGGGTGCGGCAAAGGCCGGATAGCGGCCGAGCGTCACCAGCAGCGCGATCGCCGCCAGCAGCGCGGCGACGAACAGCAGAAAGGAAGCGCGATACTCGCCGGTCGCGTCGAACAGCGCCCCGGCGAGGAAGCCGCCGCCGCCGTAGCCGAGGCCATAGAGGCCGAGCAGCATGCCGAAGATCTTGCCGTAATGGCGCAAGCCGAAATAGCGGCTCGCGAGGAAGGCCAGCGTGTCGCCCTCCGTGCCCAGCGCGAAGCCGACCATGAGCGCGACCGCGACGCCGAACGTCAGCGACGCGCCGGGCGACAGCATCAGCAGGCATGCGAGCAGCGGCAGCACCAGCGTCGCCGCAGCCACCAGGGGCGCGAACACGCGATCGAGCAGCAAGCCGCCGAGGATGCGACCCGCGACCGTGCCCGGCCCCATCGCGCCGAGGACGATCGCCGCCTGCCGCGCGCTCATGCCGCGGTCGGTCAGCATCGCGACGAAGTGGACGCTGAACATGCCGCACACCCCGGCGGCGACGATGAAGCTGATCGCCAGCCGCCAGAAGCGCGAGCCGCGCAATGCCTCGCCGAAGCCGATGCCGACTTCCTCCGCGGCTGCCGCTGGCGCGAGCGCGGCAGGCGAACCGCCGGTGGCGAGCGCACGCGCGCGCAAATCCCGGGCATCGTAGAAGAACAGCCAGGCGAGCGGAAAGGCGACGAGGAAGGCATAGCCGCCGAGGCCGACCCAGAGCAGCCGCAGACCCAGTCGCTCGTGCGCCACCGTCACCACCAACGGCGTGACCGTGCCGATCGCCGAGATGCCCGCCATCGCGACGCCGAGCGCAAGCCCTCGATGCCGGAAGAAGCGGCTGGCGACACCGAGGCTCCACGTCATCGGCCCCACCGCGGGCCCGATCAGCGCAGTGATCGCGAACAGCACGTAGAACAGCGTGAGGTTGCTTCCGGCCAGGCCGAGCGTTGCGATCGAGAGCGCGAAGAGCGGGATGGCCGCGAGCACGACGCGACGGGCACCCCATCGATCCACGACCGAACCGAGCAGAGGCGCCATGATCAGCGTGCCGACGCTGAGCAGCAGCGACGCCACCGAGATCTGCGATCGCGTCCAGCCATAGGTCGCGATCATCGGCTTCATCAGCACGCCGATCGCGCCGAGCTCGAGCGCAGCGACACCGACGCCGAAGAAGGCCGCCGCGACGAGTCCGGCGCCTTCGCGCCACTCGTTCAAGCCATTCTCGGCGCGTGCGTGCGGCTGCGACTCCATGCCGGCCTCTCCCATTGGCGAGGCCCGGCCCCGACACGTTGTAGCGGCGCTATTATATTCCCAGGAAAATAATTGCAAGCTTCGGCGGGTTCAGTCAGCCGCCAAGGTTTCCCCCGCCTGCGCGACCCGCGCCAGCATGCGGTCCAACCGTTCCCATTCCGCCGGCGACAACGACTCGATCACGCCGGAGCGATTGAGTGCGCGCGCCTGCCGCACGACTTCCAGGCCCTGCGCAGTCGGAGCGATGCGGCAGGCGCGGCGATCCTCATCCGACCAGAGACGCTCGATCAGCTTCGCCGACTCGAGCCGGTCGACGCGCTTCGATATCCCGCCGGGCGTCACGGCGAGGATCGCGGCGAGATCGGTCACCCGCGGCCGCTCTTCCGCCGTGCTGCGCTGAAGCAGATAGAGAATATCGAGATCGCCGACCTGCAGCCCGACCCGTTCGGCAACCTCGACCTGATGACGGCGCATCCGGCTGACGAGCCGGACCATGCGGCTGAGCGCGACGATCGCCGGTGCTTCGTTCGGCACCACGATGTCCGGCGAATTCTCGATGAACTTGCGCAAGCCCGCCAGTTCGTCGCGCCCTCTGCCGCCATCCTCGATCATGTCGTTAAGTGACGCTGGAGCCCGATCCGACGACCGACCTTGTCGGGCGGCGGCACCGCGCCGTGCGCGGCGGCGATGGCTTGCAGGCGCTCGCTCCACGCGGCCGGCATCAGCGCCGAACGGCGTGTCGCGCGATCGACATGGATCGTCATCAGCTCGACCGTGGCAGCGCGATAGCCCGCCTCCTCGTGCACGATCTCGTGGAAATGATGGATGCGCTTGGCATCCGCGCCGATCAGCCAGCTGCGGACCACCACGGGATCGCCAAGCCGCAATTCGCGCTCGAAGACGATGTGCATCTCGAGCTGGAACAGCGTGCTTCCGGCCTGCGCGATCGCCTCGCTCGTGATCCCGGCATGGCCGAGCAGCACGCGCGTGCCGCCGTCCGCGGCACGCTTATACTCCATCGAATCCATGTGATCGTTCTCGTCGACCCATTCGGCGGGAACACGGATCCGATAGTCGCAGAACGGCACGTCGAACATGGCCCGCTTCCAATGGTTCGCCGGAGATGATCGTGCGACGGGGGGCCGCCACACGATCGCTTATATTCCCAGGAACGTTTCTGGCAAGCGGCGGACGAGCCGAGCCTATAGGTGGATCATCACCTGCTTGATCTGCATGAATTCTTCGAGCCCGGGACGGCCGCCCTCGCGACCAAAGCCGCTCGCCTTGTAGCCGCCGAACGGCAGGTTGGCGCTCATCGGCAGCATGCCGTTGACCGCCACCGTGCCCGCCTCGAGCGCGTGGGCCATGCGATGCGCGCGCTTGAGATCGGCGGTATGGACATAGGCACCGAGGCCGAAGCGGCTGTCATTGGCCTTGGCGATCACCTCGGCCTCGTCCTTGAAGCGCAGCACGGCGAGCACCGGCCCGAACACCTCCTCACGCGCAAGATGGCTGTCGTGCGCGACATCCGCGAAGATGGTGGGCTCGATGAAATAGCCGTCGGCAAGCGCGCCGCCGGCGCGTGCGCCGCCGATCACCAGCTTGCCGCCGGACTCCTTCTTCGCGCGCTCGATCACGCCTTCGATGCGCGTCGCCGCCGCGGCGTTGACGACCGGGCCGACGGTGGTGTTCGTCGCCAGCGGATCCCCGAGCACGAAGCCGCTGGTGACGGCGCGCAGCCGCTCGACGAAGTCGTCGAACACGGCGTCCTGCGCGTAGATGCGGGTCGGCAGCACACAACCCTGGCCCGACAGCACCATCAGCCCGCAGATCGAGGCCATCTGCGCAGCCGCGTCGAGATCGGCGTCGTCGCAGATGATGTTGGCGGATTTGCCGCCGAGCTCGAGCGCCAGCGGCTTCAGATGCTCGGCGGCGGTCCGCATCACCATCTTCGCGACGCCCTCGCCGCCGGTGAAGCTGATCTTGCCGACCTTGGGATGTGCGATCAGCGCCTCGCCCGCTTCGGCATCGCCGGGCACGACGTTGAGTGCGCCGGCGGGAATGCCGGCCTCCAGCGCGAGCTCGCCGACGCGCAGCGCGACGAACGGCGTGAGCGTCGGCGGCTTGAGCACGACGGCGTTGCCGCCGGCGAGCGCGAGGATCGCCGTCATCGAGGTCGCGACCAGCGGGCCGTTCCACGGGATGATGACGCCGACGACGCCGATCGGCTCGTGCCGGGTATAGCCGATGCCGCTCGCGCCGAACGGCTCGGTGACGCTGCCTTCGATCTTGTCCGCCCAACCGGCATAGTAGCGAATCCAGGAGAGCGCGAGCGAAGCGCCGCCGCCGATCGCGACCGGCGTGCCGGTTTCGAGCGCCGCCAGCGTCTTGAACTGCTCGGCCTCCGCCTCGATCAGGTCGGCGAGGCGAAACAGCGCGTCGCGGCGCTTCTCCGGGCCCATCGCCATCCAGGCGCGCTGGCCGACGATCGCCGCCT
>JAFAZF010000049.1 GCA_019239915.1 Sphingomonadaceae bacterium | reverse complement strand
GTGGGTGTCGTGCACCACGGGCGCTACTCACTGACCGAGATGGCGCGCATCCCGCTCGGTCTCAGAGCACTGCCTCAGCCTGTCATCGCGGCCGTGAACGGGCCGGCGGCCGGCATCGGCTATTCGCTCGCACTCGCCGCCGACCTTGCCGTCGCGGGACGTTCCGCGAAGTTCGTCAATGCCATCCACAATGCCGGTACCGGCGCCGAGCTCGGCATGAGCTACCTGTTGCCCCGCGCGGTCGGGAGCCAGCGTGCCGCCGAGCTTTTGCTCACCGCGCGGGCGGTGCTGGCCGAGGAGGCGGCCGAGATCGGACTCGTGCTCCGCACCGTCGACGACGCGGCCCTGATGGACGAAGTGATGGCGCTTGCGCGCGAAATCATGGTCAATGTTCCGATCGGCCTGTGGCTGACGAAGCAATCCCTCTGGGCCAATCTCGGGGCCGGTAGCCTGGAGGCAGCAATGGAGTTCGAGCATCGCGCCGTGCTGATATCGCAGCGAACGGAGGATGCGGCCGAGAAGCGCAAGGCATTTGTCGAGAAGCGCCCGCCGCGCTTTACGCATCGCTGAGAAGAGGTCGTCAGTCTCGATCGGCCGCCTTTCGGGCCGCTTCCTCGGCTTCGTGCCGGTCGAACATGCGCCGGGTTGCGTCACTGCGTTTGGTCACCAGCTCCTGCTGGTTGGCGGTGACCCAGCTATAGGACGCGCGCCGCGCGCGGTTCGCATCCCAGAAGTGCGGCATAACATGATCGGCATAGAGTTCGTGCGAGCGCCGGCAGGCCGGCCAGTCCGCGAAATTGGTCGGCATGGCGAGGAATGTGCCGAAGCCCTGTTGCTGGTCAAGTAGCCGCCGGATCGCCGCGATCGCATCGTCCGGCGTGCCGATCACGCCGTAGTGGCCGCCGGTCCACCATTCGACGATGTCGATCCCGTCCGGCACCTTGTAGCGTGGCATGTTATTGTTCATATAGTCGATGTAGCGCGTCAGGCCCTCACGGCACTGGGCGGCGGCGGCCTCTCGCGTCTCGGCGAGGTGGATCGGCAGGACGACGCGCAGATTGTCGCGCGACATCGCGCGACCGTCGCGCTCCGCTACGGCACAGGCAATATCCCAGTTCGTCGTCAAGGCGTCGAAGCCCGCGAGCACGCCGGCAGCGACGCACAACATGCTGAGCCCATATTGCCCCGCCACCCGCCCGCCGGAAGGCGTCGCGGCGCTCGCCACTGCCACTTCGGGCCGGGGGCGGCTGTAGGGCAGAAGATGCAGCCGGGCATCGACCAGCTCGTACCAGTCGGTTTTCTCTGTCACGGCTTCGCCGGCGAACAGACGCAAGATCACGTCCAGCGCCTGCACCATCCGGTCGCGCTGCACGGCGGGATCGATGCCGAGCATGACCGCATCCGAGGCCAGCAGCCCCGGGCCGACTCCGAACATCACCCGCCCGCGTGTCATGTGATTGAGTTGAACGATGCGGTTCGCGACCATCAGCGGGTTGTGATACGGCAGCGAGACGACGCCGGTGCCGAAACGGATGCGGCGCGTACGCTCGGCGGCGGCGGCGATGAACAACTCGGGCGAGGAAATCGTCTCGAAGCCGGCCGAATGATGCTCGCCGATCCAAGCCTCGTCGAAGCCAAGCCGGTCCAGCCACTCCATCAACTCGAGATCGCGCTGGATCGCGAGCGTCGGATCCCGGTCCATGTCGTGGAACGGCGCCACGAAGACGCCGTGCTTCAGCTTGTCCATCGTCGCCCCTTCGCGCCGGCCATCCTCCGGCATCTCCCTAGGCGGCGCGACCGCTCCTCACCAGCGACGGGCGCGCCTCGAGCTCCGATCATTCCATATGCGATCTTGCGCCCGCGACGCTCGCCGGCGCTTCGTTACGCCTTCAGAAGCATCCCCGCAGGGCGTCTCGCTCCTGCTCGCGGAGTGATGAGGGGCGACCGGCGATCGCCTTGACCATGACCGCCTCGGCCAACGCGAAACACCGCCCGTCCTGGAAGGCGGCCTGTGCGATGACGTAGGAACTGCCGCCGATCCGGACGACGCCGCTCGCGATCTCGGCGGTGCCCGGATAATGGGCCTGGCGGACATAGTCGACGGTGGTCGTCGCGAAGAGCAGTTGCAGCCCGCCGGGCGGATCGATCATGCACTCGACGCCGAACACGCGCATGTTGAGATCGGCGCGGCCTTCCTCAAGGTAGCGGCCGGTGGCGCCATTGTTGAGGTGCCGGAAGGCATCCATGTCGCTGTAGAGAATGCGCGTTGCAAAGCGCAGCGGATAGGCGTCCGCCTGCTGGCGCGCGGGATCGTCCTTGAGGGCCATCGCAAGCGCCCATAGCTCAGTGGCACGTCAAAGCCGGGATCGGCCTTCGCCATCGCGTGCCGGTAGGCCGGGCGCGCGCCGATGCGCTGGAGATAGGCGCGGATAGCAGGGTAGGGGGCGAGATCGCGCGGCACGAAGATGCGCATCGTCGTCAGCGAGAAGACCATCATGACGTCAGCGGCGGTGAAACTGTCCCCGGCAAACCAGGGCGCATCGCCGAGGCGCGCCTCGACATGATCGAAAGCGCGGTCGAGCCGGTCGGCGATCGAGGCGAGCAGCCCCGCGTCCGCTCCCTCGACGATCGATGCGAGCATCGTGTTGATTGCCGCCGGCACCATCGAGCCGTTGGCGAAATGAAACCAGTGAAGATAGTCGGCGTAGCCCGGCTCGCCCGGCTTGATCGAGAGGCGACCGCCGCCGTGCACGGCAACGAGATATTCGACGATCGCTCCCGTTTCGCCCAATGTGAGCTCGTTGTCGACGATCACCGGCGCCGTGCCGTAGGGCGTCAGCGCGCGATAGGCGGGCGGAGCGAGCCTAGTCACGGGATCGCGATCATAGCGTTCGAGCTCGTAGGGAATGCCGAGCTCCTCGCACAGCCAGACGATGCGATCCGATTGCGATATGCCGAGATGATGCACGACCAGCATGACAGTGGCTCCCTCCGCAGCAACCACCATCCGCGATTGTGGGGGGCGCCCAAATCGTCTAGCGGATTTCCTCGCTCGGCAATATGCCTTGCCGGACTTGTCTCCGGTACGCAATCGGAAGGGCCCAAGGATGCCAGAAGCCTACATCGTCTCCGCCGCCCGCACTGCGACCGGGCGCCGCAACGGCTCGCTGTCGCAGATTCATCCGATCGATCTCGCCGCGCAGGTGATGCGCGGCACGGTCGAGCGCGCCGGGGTCGATCCCGGGGCGGTGGACGACGTGATCTGGGGGGTGCTCGATCCGCTCGGTGCGCAGGCGCACGACATGGCGCGCACTGCCTGGCTGGCCGCCGGCCTGCCGCTGCATGTGCCGGGTGTGACGGTCGATCGCCAGTGCGGTTCCTCGCAGCAGGCAGTGCATTTTGCGGCGCAGGCGGTGATGGCCGGCGTGCAGGATCTCGTGCTCGCCGGCGGCCTCCAGAATATGAGCCGCATCCCGATGAACTCGTCCGTGCTGCTCGCGCGGGAGGCCGGCATGCCCGACCAGTATGAGGGCTCGGAGGGCTGGTACGCGCGCTTCGGCAACCAGGAGGTGTCGCAATTTCGCGGCGCCGAGCTGATGGCCGAGAAGTGGGACATCTCGCGCGAGCAGATGGAGGCCTATTCGCTGGAGAGCCACCGCCGCGCGATCGCCGCCATCGGCGCCGGCCATTTCGAGAGGGAAATTCTGCCCGTCGGTGATTTCGCCGTCGACGAGACGCCGCGCGCCGACACCAGCGCCGAGCGCATGGCCTCGCTCCAGTTGCTGCGTCCAGGCGGTCGCATCACCGCTGCCGTCGCCAGCCAGATTTCGGACGGCTCGGCCGGCCTGCTGGTCGCCTCGAAGGCGGCGGTGAAGGCGCACAACCTCACGCCACGTGCGCGCATCCATCACATGACCGTATTGGCCGACGATCCCGTCATGGTGCTTTCCGCGCCGATCCCGGCGACCCGCCGCGCGCTGGAGAAGACCGGACTCAAGATCGACGATATCGACGTCGTCGAGATCAACGAGGCGTTCGCGCCGGTGCCGATCGCCTGGACCCGGGAACTCGGCGGCGACCCGGCGAAGGTGAATCCCAATGGTGGCGCGATCGCACTAGGCCATCCGCTCGGCGCGACCGGCGCGCGGCTGATGACGAGCCTGCTGCACGAGCTCGAGCGCACCCGCGGCCGCTACGGTCTGCAAACGATGTGCGAGGCGGGCGGTCAGGCCAACGTCACGATCATCGAGCGGCTCTGACATCTTAGCATCCGACGGGAGTTTTGCGCTCCCGTCTTTTCCGATAAGACACTTTCCAAATAGTCGGCTATTCGGAGGGGAGGGGCCATGGTCGCCTATATCCTGGCGATCCGCCATCGCGTCTTCGACGAGACGGAGATGGCACGCTACATCGAGAAGGCAGCGGATGTGCCGGGTCCGGCGGAACGGCGTTTTCTCGCGCTCGGCGGGCGCTGCGAGGTCGTCGAGGGACCGCCTGCCGAGGCTGTGATCCTCGCCGAATACCCTTCGTTCGAGGAAGCCAAGGCCTGGTATCACAGCGAGGCCTATCGGGTCGCCAGGGCGCATCGCGAGAAAGGCGCCGACTTCACCTTCCTGATCTTCGAGGGCTGTACGGAGGGGGGCCGGCATGAAAATCTATCGCATCGGAGTGAACGGGGAAGGCCGCTCCACCATTGCCGAGGAGCGCAGTGCCGATCCCGCGCCGGTGACGCCCACGCTCGCGGTCAACATCCTCGCCGAGACCGTCGCGAGCCCGCCGGAGCTGGATGTTCCGCGCCGGGCGGTCGACGCGCGCTTCACCGATTTGGCGGTCGCCCCCGGCGGCGCGCGATGGGTGAGCTTTTCGCTTCCTGCTGGTGAGCGCGGCGAGCTGCAGCACACCAGCACGCTCGATTATCAGGTGGTGGTGGCGAGCGAGGTAACGGTCGGCACCGAGGATGGCGAAGCACTTCTCAGGACCGGCGACTGCGTGCTGATACCGGGCCTCGAGCATAGCTGGAGCGCCGGGCCGCAGGGCTGCACTCTAGTCGGCGTGGCGTTCGGCCTGCCCCCGCATGAACGGAGACAGTGATGTTCAGTAACAAATCCACGACTGAGGATGTGCTGGAAGGCGTCGACCTCCAGGGAAAGCGCATCCTGATCACCGGCGTCTCGGCGGGGCTCGGCGTCGAGACGGCGCGCGCGCTGATCGCGCACGGCGCCGATGTCGTCGGCCTGGCGCGCGATCTCGATAAGACTGCGCGTGCGACTGCCGGCGTCGCAGCGGCGGCGAGGGAAGGCGATGGCAGTTTCGAGGTGCGGGCGATGGATCTCGCCTCGCTCGCCAGCGTCCGCGCCGCGACCGACGATCTGCTGCGCGACGGGCGGCCGTTCGACGTCGTGATCAACAATGCCGGCGTGATGACCACGCCCTATGGCGTGACGCAGGACGGCTTCGAGACGCAGTTCGGCGTGAACCATCTCGGCCATTTCCTGTTCGCAAACCGCATCGCGAGCCTGATCAGGCCGGGCGGGCGGCTGGTGATCCTATCCTCTTCGGGCCACCGTTTCTCGGATATCGATCTCGACGATCCGAACTTCGAACGCACACCCTACGATTCGATGGCGGCCTACGGCTATGCCAAGACCGCGAACATCCTCTTCGGCGTGGAGTTCGATCGCCGTCATCGCGACAGGGGCGTGCGCGCGACATCGTTGCACCCCGGCGGTATCCAGACCGAACTCGGCCGCTATCGAACGCCCGAGACGACCGAGCGCCTCGCCAAGTTCGTCGCCGACATGTCGAGGCGCGAGGAGGAAGCCGGCCGCGCGCCGTATCGCTACAAGACGCTGGAGCAGGGTGCGGCGACCACGGTCTGGGCGGCCGTCTTGGCGCCGGCCGATAATACCAAGGCGCATTGATCAGAACCCATGAGCCCACTGTCGGAGTCCGATGGACATGATGCGCCATGGTTGATCGACGAGCGCGTTCCAGGCGAAGCAGCAATGGTCGACGATGTCGTCGTAGGATGTGAAGATGCGGTTCGACAGCCAGTTGTCGCGCATGAACTGCCACAGGTTCTCGACGGGGTTGAGTTCCGGGCATCTCGGCGGCAGCGGCATTAGGGTGATGTTGGGCGGCACGACCAGCTCGGCTGATCCGTGCCATCCGGCCTGATCGAGCAGCAGGACGGCATGTGCGCCTGGCGCGACGTGGAAGGCGATCTCCTCGAGATGCATGCCCATCGCCTCGCTGGTGCATTGGGCATGACGATGCCGGCGGCCTTGCCTTCAGCGGGGCAGATTGCACCGAAGAGCCATGCTGAGGAGCGGCGTTGATCCTTGGGTGCCGAAGGGCGGGTGCCACGCTTGGCCCAACGCCGGGTGAGCTTGGTCTGCTGGCCGACACGGGCCTCGTCCTTACATGAGGGTTCGAATGTCAAGTTACGGCGACGCGGCGCTCATCACGTCGATCTCCTGCATTTGTTGACCTGCAAGCGAGTTGGGGCGGCAGTGTGCGGCAGCTTTTGCTGCGTAACCTTACATGCGGTCGGGTTCGGCGTGGAACCCGCAACCATAATGCCTCATGCACGAGGCAAGGCCCCGATCGAACACGACCAACCTGCCACGCGGCAGTCTGGCTTTACCATTGACGAAGACGGTCGTGCTCCTCGCTTCGCCGCCGGTGACCCGGTGGCGATCCCTATACCGCTCTGAGCTTACTTCCGGCGGGGATCTCTCCCGTTTCTGTAAAACGCCAGAGCGCTATCGGTAGCTTGCGCGCCATCGCGACAATTGCGATCCGGCGGGTTCGGCCTTGGAGGGTGCCAACGCGCTCGCGGAACCAAGCGGCGAGTTCGCTTTCAGGCTGATACCGCAGCCAAAGTCACGCCAACTGAACGAGCGTTTTGCGTGCTCGCGCATTGCCCGCGCGACCGATACGCCGGTCCCGATCCATTTCGCCACTCTGATGGGGCATGGGTGCCAAGCCGACATAGCTCGCGAGCTGCTTTCGATTTCCGAACGGGCGGTAGAAAACCTCACGCGCCAGAACGGCGGCAAAATTGTCGCCGACGCCGTATATCGTCCGCAGCGCAGTGACCTTGGATGTGATCGCGTCGTCTGGAGCGGACACCAAAATCTCATTCCGTTGCGCGTCCAACTCACGGATGAGATCGAGCACCAGGCCAAGGCGCAGCCGCAGCCGATGTACCTCGGCGGCCAGGCAAGGCGGAAGCTTGCGACCGTCGCCGGTCTCGAGCGATGCGAGATCTCGTTCCCAGTTTCGCAATGACGGCCGTGAGCGGATGCCTTGGGTTGCGAGTAGCGCCAATATCCGGTTCTCTATTCGCGTTCGTTCCTGCACGAGATACTCACGTTCACGGTGAATTACGTTTACCGTCCTCCTCGTCCGGCGTCGGCACTCGGTAGGCGCAGCACCCTTCGACATTGCCTGATGGCTGGCTTGCAGCTTGCTTAGATGCGTCAGCAAATTGGCCGTGTCGCCCGCTGTGACGCGGTGCATTCGGCTTTTCTGCGCCCCGGGCAAACGCGTGCCGACGAGCCACACTGAATTGCTCAGTTCGAGGGCGACAAGGATGATATTGCTCTGGAATGACATGATGCGGCTCCCTTGCTCGAGGACCACAACAGGATAGACTTTAGAGTCCTCGGTAAGGAGAAACCCCTCCGACTTCAGTCGGATGCCGGCTTCAGCCTGGGACTCGGCCGATAGCCTGTATCCTCGGGAAAAGTGAGACCGCCGTAGGCGATAAGTCTCACTTTTCCCGAGGATACAGGCTATGGGGTATTCGACCGGCTGTCACACGACATTCCACCATCGCTACCATCTCGTCTGGGCGCCGAAATATCGTTTCAAGGTGCTGCGCGGCGAGGTCCGCCTGCGTGTTCGCGAGATCATCCGGCAGGTATGCGCCGAAATGGGCGTCACGATCATCAATGGCGCATTGTCGAGCGACCACGTCCACATGTTCGTCGAGATCCCACCGTCGATCTCCGTCAGTGACTTCGTGCGCCGCGCCAAAGGCCGATCATCACGCAAAATCCAGCAGGAGTTCGAGCATATCCGCAAGCGCTACTGGGGCCAACGCTTCTGGCAGAGGGGCTACTTCTCGACGACGTCCGGCAACATCACCGACGATATCACCATGCGTTATCTCGACCGACACACCCACAAGGAAGGCTTCAGCCCCTCCGCATGATCCTACCGGCGTCAGCCGGTCAGTCGTTCAGCCCATCCTGTGTCCGTCCTCATAGCATCTGCCACCACAGCTCTATCGGCGTTCCTCTCGGTAGCCGCCTCTTGATCTGCGCCAGACGGGCGGCGAAGCTTTTTTAAAATCGACAATGTCATCAGGCTTCTGGCCATGATGGCGGGGCCGCGCCGAGAGCTTGCGATAGCCCATCGCGCGAAGCTCGCGCCCGAGGGTGTGGCGCGTGACGGAGAGCGCGAACTCATCCCAGATCCACTGCGCCAGATCGGCGAGCCGCCAGCGCACCACGCCATGCGCTGCAGGGATCGGTCCCGCCTCGACAACCGCCGCAAGCCGGGCGCGCTGCTCCTCATTCAGGATCGAGGCCCGCTCCGGCGCCTTTCGTGTCGCCAGACCATCGGGACCGCTCGCGTTGAACCGCAAGACCCAGTCGCGCACGATCTGCAGCGTCACGCCGGCAACTTTCGCCGCTTCGCCCCGGCTCCCACCGTCCAGTATCAGCGCCACCGCCAACAGACGCCGGACCTGATCAGCATCACCACTTCGTCGCGCGCAGCGACGCAAATCCGCCGATGTGTAGTCGGATCGAACGTCAACCGCTGCCGCCATCGCAAGCCTCCATGTGCCTGCAACGTCGAATCAGATTTTCAGCAGCCTGTGAATCCCGGACGTGAGTCAGCCTCAGCGCGCATTGGTATAAGGTCGGCGGTCTGTATTGCGAGGATTGTCACGTTGCCGAGGTGGTCGACAACCAGTCTCAGGAGCGCAACGGCGTGCGCCGCTATGCGCTCGATGCCGAGCGGGCGAAGCGGCTCTGGACGATCAGCGAGGAGATGGTCGGCGAACGCTTCTGAGCGCGGCTGACATTCCCCGAATATCAGGAGGCCCGCAGTGCAGCCTCGAAGCGCGCCTGCGCGGTGCGTTTGAGGATGCGTTGCTCAAACAGCCAGCCCTCGGGGGTGCGGACCATGACGTCCTCGTAGCTGCCCTGGAAATAGGTCAGCTTGTCGCCGTCCTTATGCTTGGCGAATTCGGTGACCGTCCAGCGTCCCGTCGCCCAATCGCCCTGGATGTCGATGATGCCGGCGGCGCAGATCTGCGTGAGATATTCGACCCGGCCCATCGAGCCCTGAAAGATCTCCTGGATCTTCTCGCGCCCGACATAGGGCTCGTTGCCGAACGCGATCAGGCGGCCGTGCGGCGCATAGACGGCCGCCATTGCGACCGGGTCCTGCCGGTTGGCGGCGTCACTGTAGCGGGCCACCAGCGCCTGGATGTGAATATAGTCCTCGACCTGCATCATTCTCTCCGTTGTCCTGCTGTTATCGATCAGCGCGCCGCTGCCATCGCCCTGCGCGCGGCTGCGGCTTTCTCGAGTAGCGGCTTGAGCTCGCGCTTGAGGAACTTGCCGTTGGCGTTGAGCGGCAGCGTGTCGAGGATCAGGATCGTGCGCGGCACCTTGTTGTCGGCGAGACGCTCGCGGCACCAGGCCTGCAGCTCGTCGGGCGTCGCCTGCGCGCTGCTCAGCAGCGTCACGGCGGCGGCGACATCCTCGCCGAGGACCTCGTGCGCGACGCCGACCACGGCCGCGTCCTTCACCGCCGGATGGTCGTGCAGCACCGTCTCGATATCCAGCGGCGCGATATTGTAGCCGCCGCGGATGATCAGCTCCTTGGAGCGACCGCACAGGATGAGGTCTCCGTCGGCATCCACATAACCGAGGTCGCCGGATCGGGTCCATCCGCCGACAAACGAGGCGCTGCTCGCGCTCTCGTCGCGCCAGTAGCGCCGCGGCTTGCCCTGGCGGCCGTAGACCTCGCCGGTCTGGCCTTGCGGCACGACATTGCCCGCCTCGTCGCGCAACTCGAGCGAGTCATCATCTTGCCGACGCAGCCGGGTTTCAAGAGATGCTCGCGTGTCGTCGTGGTGAGTGCGGCGCCCCCCTCGGACATGGCATAGCTGTTGCGCATGCGGATGCGCGGCCACAAATCGATCGAGCGCATCACCGAATCATGCGGCAGCGGCGCCGATCCCGTGATCAGCCATTTGGTTCCCGAAAGATCGAAATCGCGCACGTTCGGCAGATCGAGGATCAGGCGCAACATAGCGGGTACCAGGAAGACGGTGTCCGGCTTCTTTTCGACCATCAGGCGGAGGAAGCCCTCCGGATCGAACTTGCGCATCGTGTAGCAGGTCGCGCCGGTCTTGATCGGCAGCAGGCCTGCCGCCATCGCGCCGCCCGAGCCGGTCAGCGGCAGCGCGTGCGCCATCGATTTCGAGGGCTGGCGGCTGATCCCGTCGCTGTCGCCGAGCGCGTCCGGGTGCGCGATGACGACGCCTTTGAGCTTGCCGCCGGTGGTGCCGGAGGTCTGCAGGATGATCGCATCTGCTTTCGGATCGAGTGCGCTCTGGTCCGGCAGCGCGCCGGGATCGTTCGGCACGGCGTCGACCGCGAAGATCGTGCCGGCGCCGGCCACCGCCATCCGCTCGGGAATGTCGGTGATCGTCATCGCCGGCTCGGTCAGGCGAGCATAGAAGGCCATCTCGTCCGGCATCAGGCGCGGATTGACTGGGCAGGCGATGCCGCCGGCGCGCAGTACGCCCTGCACCGCGACCAGCATGTCGAAGGCGTTGGCGTTGCTGATCGGCAGCAGCACGCGGTCGCCGGGCCGCAAGCCTCGCGCGGCCAGCCCCCCGCCCAGCGCGTCGGCCTCGCGATCCCAGTCGGCAAAGCTGATCATGCGGCGGCCGTCGTCATGGGCGATCTCGTCGAGCTGATGCTGGGCGCGTACCTTGAGCGCATCCGGAAGCCTGCGCACCTCGGTCATGCGTCTGTCCTCCTCCCGGCGATCGCCCGACGCCCGTTCGCCGGGATCAGTGGCAGGGCGCGCCGCGGATGACCAGTCAAACCTTGGATGCGTTTCGCAGATTTCCGCACACCGCGATGGTGCGGCGGCCGCGACGTCGCACCAAACGATCCAGGGACCGCAGATCAAATAATTATATTTTCAGTTTCCCGCGAATCATCTGGATGTGAGGATCGATAGCGATCATATGGGCCGAACATATAAGTATATAAGCTGCCGCCTGTCGGCGCGGCCATGATCTGGAGGGAGATTGCGGGTGGCGAAGATTCTCGACGGGCGCGTCGCGATCGTGACGGGTTCGGGGCGCGGCATCGGACGCGGCATCGCGGTAGAGTTTGCCAAGGAGGGCGCCAAGGTGGTCGTCGCCTCGCGTAGCCAGGGCTCGATCGACGGAACGCTCAAGGAAATCGCGGACGCCGGCGGCACGGCGATCGGCACGGTCTGCGACGTCGGTAATCACGATCATATCAAGGCGACGGTGGCCAAGGCCGTCGACACTTGGGGCGGTCTCGACATCCTGGTGAACAACGCCCAAGCATTCGGAACGCTTGAGCAGCCCGATCCCTCGCCGGTGCTCACCGGGATCGAGGATTTCCGCGATGCCGAGTGGGATCGCACGCTGCTCACCGGCGTCACCGCCAGCTATCGCTTCATGAAGGCGGCCTTCCCCCATCTCAAGGCGTCCGGGCGCGGGCGGGTGATCAACTTCGGCTCGAACTGGGGGCAGATGGGGAACGCCGGCTCGGTTGCCTACAATGCCGGCAAGGAAGCGATCCGCGGCCTGACCCGCACGGCAGCGCGCGAGTGGGGCCAGCATGGCATCACCGTCAACGTCTACAATCCCGCCATCGAAACCGAGGCGCTGCAGAACCATGCCCGCATCCATCCGGAGGAAAGCAATGCGGCGCTCCAGGTTCTGCCGATGCGCCGCTGGGGCGACATCTACAAGGATGGCGGCCGCGTCGCGGTGTTCATCGCCAGCGACGACGCTTCCTTCCTGACCGGCATGACCTTCATGGTCGACGGCGGGATGCTCATGTACCCGTGAGATCGGCGAACTGCGCAGCGTCCTCCGCGCGGCCGCCATTCCCGCCCTCGCTGGAGAGCATGCATGCCTGACGCACGCCGCGCGGACCGCGCCTGGGACACCTACCATGCCGCCGTTCGCGACGGGCTGGCGCGGTTTCTTGCAGCCCCCGAAAGCGGCGACCCGAAGGTCAGGGCGCAGGCGCATTATTTCCTGCAGGTGCTGCAGACCGCGGCGTTCGGCCTCTATGTCGCGCCGCGCCATCACTATCCGGCGCTCTACGTGCATTCGGTATTCCTGCCGTTTGAATTGGGCTGGGGCCTCCCTTGCGCAGACTTTCTCTATCGCTGGTGTTCGATCGACGGCGCACATACCTACCGCTTGTGGGGCAAGCGCGGCACGACGCATTGGTTGCACGCACAGTTCAATGCCGGCTTCTGGGGCGATGAAAGCTCGAAGAATATCGCCAATCTCGATTTTGACACGATCGAATACGGGCCGGACGGGACGTTCGAGGTTATCCTCTCGCCGGAGCCGCATGGCGGCAATTGGGTGAAGCTCGATCGCGCTGCGCCCCATATCGTTATCAACATGCGCGAGGTGTCGCTCGATTGGGAAAGCGAAATCCTCACCGACATCCGCATCGAATGTCTCGATCGCGCGCCGGATGCGCGGATCGTGATGGACGAGGACGAGGTGGCGCTGCGCATCGAGAAGGCGGCCCGCTTCATCGCGCATCATATCGATTTCTCGATCGGCAGCACCCGGGTGATCGTCGATCGCGGCGGGCGCGAGAGCAGGACGTTCGCGCCGCTTTCACTCGAAAAGCCGCAAGAGGTCGGCGACAAGGGCGGCAACCCTGAGGCTCATTATCTCGACTATATTTATGATATTCGTCCGAGCGAGGCGTATGTTATCGAATGCGAGATACCGAAGGCGCTCTACTGGAGCCTGCAGCTGAGCGATTTCTGGTGGCACAACCTCGACTATAGTCATCATCAAAGCGCGTTGAATGACCGGCAGGCGCGGCGTGATGCCGATGGCAAGATCCGCCTCGTGCTGTCGCTGGAAGACCCCGGCGTTCCCAACTGGATCGATGCGCAGGATCCGGGCGTCGGCCTGGCACAATGGCGCTGGTATCGTACCGAACGCTGCGCGGTTCCGACGGTGACGAAGGTGCCGCTGGCCGATCTCCGCGATCATTTGCCGCCGGACACGCCGCACGTAACGCCGCAGCAGCGTGAAGAGACGCTCGAGCGTCGCCGCCGCGCTTCGCTGCGCCGCTACGGCTTCTGAGCGCGCCGTGCTCGGCGGCAGGATCGCGCTCGTCGTCGGTGGCACGTCGGGCATCGGCCGCGCTTGTGCGGAGGCGCTGGCGCGTGCGGGCGCGCGGGTCGTCGTCTCCGGCCGGCGCGCGGAGGAAGGCGAAGCAGTCGTGGCGTCGGTGCGCGTGGCGGGTGGTGAGGCGGCGTTCTGCCGCGCCGACGTCGCCAATCCCTCGTCGGTGGATGCGCTCGGCGCGTTCGTCCTGGAGCGCTTCGGTCGGCTCGATATCGCCGTGAACTCGCTTGCCGCTGCGATGAAGGGCGCCCGACTTGCCGAACAGACGCTCGATAATTTCGACGCGCTGTTTGCAGTCAATGTGCGCGGCCTCTGGCTCGCGATGCGGACGGAACTCAACATCATGCTGGCCGCCGGCGGGGGCGCGATCGTCAATATCGGTTCGATGGCCGCCTTTACCGGCACCGTGGGTGGCGGCTTCTACGCGGCGAGCAAACATGCCGTCGACGGTCTGACCAAGACCGCCTCGAACGAATATGCCGGCAAGGGTATCCGCGTGAACAGCGTCGCCCCCGGCCCGACCCGGACCGATCTTCTCGTTCGCGCGGCCGGCGAGGAGGCGCTCGCGGCGATCGCGCGGGCCCGACCGATCGGTCGTGTGGCGACACCGGAGGAGGTGGCGGACGTCGCCGTGTTTCTCGCCTCCGACGCAGCGCGCTACGTTACCGGCGAGACGATCAAGATGGACGGTGGCGCACATTATTTCCCGCGCATCGGTATCCCGCAATGAGCGCGCGGCTCGCGGGGAAAACCGCATTGGTGACCGGCTCGACCGCAGGGTGCGGTGCCGCGATCGCGCGCCGGTTCGCGCGCGAAGGCGCAAAGGTCGTCGTCACCGGGCGCAGCGAGGAGCGAGGGCGCGCGATCGTCGCCGAGATCGAGGCCGCCGGCGGTGTCGCGCGATTCCTGGCGGCCGACCTTTCGATCGAGGAGTGGGCCGAGACGCTCGTCGCCGGCACCGTCGAGGCTTTCGGCGGGCTCGATATCCTCGTCAACAACGCCAGCCCGACTGAGCTGCAGCGCGGGCCGTCACGGATCGACGCGCCGGTGACCAGGCTCGCCACGGCGGACATGGAGAGCCTGTGGCGCGGCGCGCTCTACAGCTATTTCTGGATGTGCCGCTACAGCCTGTCCGCAATGATCGCGGGTAAGCGCGGCGGATCGGTGGTCAACATCTCGTCGACGGTCTCGATAGCCGGCGTCGAGGGCGCGGACGCCTACACCGCCGCCAAGGGCGCGATAAACGCCACCACTCGCTCGATGGCGGTCGAATATGCGCCGCACGGCATTCGCGTGAACGCCATCCTGCTTGGGCTGATCATCACCTCCGATGTCGCCGAGCGGCTGATCGAGGACGAGGAAGCGGGCGCCACACTGCGCGAGCGGCATCTCACTCGCCACGGCCGACCCGAGGATATTGCCGCCGCCGCGCTGTTTCTCGCTTCGGACGAGGCGGCGTTCATCACCGGCAGCGAGCTGCGCGCAGATGGTGGCGTGACGATCAACTCGCGCTTTCCGGCCGCGCGGATGCATGGGCGGACCGCAACCTGATCACTGCGCAAGGCATGCCCGGTAAACCCTATGAAACGGCTAGGCATTGATGCTAGGTCGTCCGTCGATGCGCGACGACAGCACGAACTTCGGCACGGCGACCTATAGTCTGGCGCTCCTCACCGTTGTCGGCTCGATCAACGTCCTGGATCGTAACATCTTTTCGATTCTGATCCAGCCGATCAAGCAGGAATTGCACCTCAGCGACACGCAACTCGGCTTTCTCTCGGGCATGGCGTTCGCAACCTTCTATGCGATCGGCGGGATCCCGATCGGCGCCTATGCCGATCGTGGCAGCCGCCGCCGGTTGATCGTGCTGTCGCTGCTGTGCTTCTCGGTAATGACAGCATTGTGCGGCGTGGCGCGCAGCTTTCTCCAGCTCGCGCTCGCGCGCATCGGTGTCGCGATCGGCGAGGCCGGCATCTACCCGGCCGCGCACTCGATCATCACGGATGCCTATCCTCGCGTGCGTCGCGCGCTGGCGATGAGCATCTTCTCGCTCAGCGTGAACATCGGCCTGTTCGCGGGCCTTTTCGGCGGCGGCCTGCTCAGTCAGCATATCGGTTGGCGAGGGACCTTTGCCGCGGTCTGCCTGCCGGGCGTGCTGGCTGCGGCCCTGGTTTTCTTTACGTTGCGCGAACCGTCGCGTGGCCAATCCGATGGACTGAACGCGAGCGCTGCGGAAGGACCGCCGCTCGGAGCGGTGATCGGCCTGTTCTGGAAGCACCGGTCGCTGCGCCATATTCTGATCGGCTATGTGCTGGCGGTGATCGCCGGTACCGCGACGTCGGTTTGGCTGCCGGCACTGTTCGGCCGAGCCTTCGCAATGCCGGTCGCCACGATCGGTGTGACGCTTGCGATCACGCAGGGTCTTGTCGGCGGCATCGGCACCATCGGCGGCGGCTGGCTGATCGGCCGGATGGGCGATCGCGATCCGCGCTGGACGGCCCGGCTCATCGCGCTCTTCCTGGCGCTGTCGACCCCGTTCACCGTCGCGGTCCTGCTTGCGCCCTCGGCGCCGGCGGCGCTTGGACTGCTGGTGCCGGCCGCGTTGCTCACCGCGACCTATTATGGGCCGAGCATCGCGCTCATCCATACGCTGGTGCCGCCCGCCGCGCGGGCGCGCGCGTCAGCGATCCTGTTCTTCTCGATCAATCTGTTCGGTTGGGGGGTCGGGCCGCAGCTTGTCGGCTGGTTGAGCGACAAGTTGACCGCTGCGCACGGAGCGGATTCGCTTCGCTACGCGCTGCTGGTCGGCCCGGTTGCGATGCTGTGGTCCGCCTGCCATTATCTGGTCGCCGCGCATGCGCTCCCGTCCGCTTTCGACACCTCGGGAGCAAGCTCGTTGAGTGCCGGTACATTATCCGTTGAACGCGAGGCGTAGCCCGGCTTCCGGCCAATCGGCGCGAATCAGACGGCCACCGTTCGATTGCGTGAGATAGGCGGCCCGCATGTCGACGCCGCCGAACGCGATGTTGGTGGTGAAGGGGTCGGGGCAGCGGATCACGCTCACCCCGCCGTCCGGAGTGAACGTGGCGATGCCGCCCCTGAGCAGCTGCGCGACGGCAATGTTGCCCACTGCGGTGATCGCGAGGCTGTCGAGCATCACCGGGCCGGGTGCGGTGCCGATCATGCGCCGTTTGCCTGCGTTGCCGTCGCCGTCGAGATCGAAGGCATAGAGCCGCGCAGAGGGCGTTTCGGCGGCGTAGACAGTGCGGCCGTCGGGAGAAAGACCAACGCCGTTATAGTGGACCGGGCCATAGTGGGCGCAGCTGATCACGCTCCCGTCCGCGCGAGCGAGATAGAGGCCGCCATGCTCGCGGTGATGGTCGACGGTCTTGCCGAGATCGGAAAACCAGAAGCTGCCGTCGGCGGCGAAGACGATGTCGTTGGGTGCGGAAAGCGAGCGGCCGTCGCAGGCCTCGTAGAGCCGCTCGCTCCGGCCGGTGCCGAGATCGATGCGCTCGATCCAGCCCGGGCCCACCGTGGTGTCGTCGAAGCCGAATGCGGCCATGTTGGCCCCGCCATTGTTGCAGACGTACAGCGCGCCGTCGGGGCCGATCGCGGCGCCGTTCGGGCCGCCTCCCGGTTCGGCGACGGTCTCCTTGCGGCCGTTCCAGCAGCGCGTGATCCGCGCGGCGGCCATCTCCACCAGGATCACCGATCCGTCGGCCATCACCACCGCCCTTCGGGGAAGGCGAGCCCGTCGGCAATTTCCTCGAACCGCATCTCGCTCATGCCATCCTCTCCCGATGGTCGTTCACATCGCCGAGATGCCGCCGTCCAGCTTGAGCTCGGCGCCGGTCATCATCCGGCTCTCGTCGGAGGCGAGGTAGAGCACCGCATAGGCGATGTCGTCGGGCGTGGCGATGCGGCCGAGTGGGATTTGGCGGGCGAGCTTGGCCTCTCGTTCGTCGCGCGTGCCGGCGACGAGGCTATCGAGCAGCGGCGTGTCTGCGAAGGTCGGGTGGACCGAGTTGCAGCGGATATCGAGGCCTTCGCGCGCGCAGTGCAGCGCGATCGACTTGGTCAGCATCCACAGTGCCGCCTTGGACGCGTTGTAGGCGGCGAAGGCATGGCTCGCGATCAGGCCGGCGATCGATGAGATGTTGACGATCGTGCCGGGCTGGCTTTCCCGCATCAGCGGCAGCGCCGCGCGCGTGCCATGGAAGGCACCATCGACGTTGATGTCCATCGTGCGGCGCCACGTCTCGAGATCGAGGCTCTCGACCGTGCCGATCGGGGCTATACCGGCATTGTTGACCAGCACCGAAAGGCCGCCCAGGTCGGCGCCGGCACGCGCGGCGATCTCGCCCCAGCCGGCCGGGTCGGTTACGTCGAGCCGGTAGGCGAACGCTGTGTCGCGCCCGCATTCCGCATCGATCTGGCGCGCAATCGCTTCGGCACCAGCGAGGTTGACGTCGGCGATTGCGACGCGCGCGCCCTGCCGCGCCAGCATCCGCGCGATTGCCGCACCGAGCCCTTGCGCGCCACCGGTGACGAGTGCCTTCTTCCCCGCGACGCGGCCTGTGGTCATCATCCTCTCCCTCGCGTTGCCGTCCGGTTAGACGAGGCGCCGGTCTGGCGCCAAGCGATCCGCGTGCCTTTTCGCTTTCCGGACGCGTGACCCTTGGGCTAGGCGCGATCGTTCACAGCCAGGGACCAAAGCGTGAGCGAGAATGCGCCGGCAAGAGCGGACATCGACTTCGAGCCGGCGAAACTGCGGGCGTTTCTCGCCGATGCGGTGCCGCAGGCGAGCGGCCCGCTCAAGCTGCAGCGGATCGGTGGCGGCCAGTCCAACCCCACCTATTTTGTCGATACGGCGGGCGAGCGGATGGTGCTACGCAAGCGGCCGCCAGGCGAACATGTCCGCGGCGCGCACGATGTCGGCCGCGAATATCGCATCCTTTCGGCGCTTTACGGAACGCCGGTGCCGGTGCCGAAGCCAATCCTCTATCGCGAGGAGACGGACGTCGTCGGTACGCCGTTCTACCTGATGGGTTGCGTCGCCGGCCGGGTGTTCGACGACGCGGCTCTCCCCGAGGTGCCGAAGGAACAACGCCGCGCCTACTATCTTGAGTTCTCGCGCGTGTTGGCGGCGCTGCACGCGGTCGATGTCGACACAGTCGGACTCGGCTCCTTCCGTCGACCGGATCGTTACCTCGTCCGCCAGCTCAGCATTTGGACGCGACAGTGGGGCGATCTCGTCGAGACGGATCGAGATGTCGCCCGCGTCGTCGGCTGGCTGCGCGACCATTTGCCCGAGGATGAGGAAAGCGCGATCGTCCACGGTGATTACAAGATCAACAACGTCATCTATGCGCCGGAAGGCCCGGGCCTCGCCGCCGTGATCGACTGGGAATTGTGCACGGTCGGCGATCCGCTGGTCGATCTCGCCCATGTCTGGTCATTTATGTGGGAGACCACGCTCGACGAATATGGCGGCATGATGGGCAAGGATTTCGCTGCGCTCGGCCTGCCGACGGCCGTGGAGTTCTTCGACGACTATTATGCGCATGCACAAAGCGATCGGCGTCTGACGCCCTACCATTTCGTGTTTGCCCATTTCCGCAATGCCGGCATCTTCCATGGCATCGCCCAGCGCGCCGCGGCGGGAAGCGCCAATGCCGGCAACGCGGCGGAGAAAGGCAAGCTCGACCGCGTCTATCTCGGGCGCGCGCTGGCGGCGATCGATCGCTTCGGCTGAGGCGCGGCGATCAGGCGCTTTCTTTCGCCTTCATGCGCTCGTTCACATGGTGGAGGTAGCTCAGATACCCCACCGGCACGCGGCTGCCGCCATTGACCGGCACGATCGCGCCGCTGATCCACTGCGCCTCGTCGCTGACCAGATAGACGGCGAGCGGGCCGACATCGTCGACGACGCCGAGGCGACGCAGCGGCACCGTGTCGATCTGCCGCTGGCGCCGGCTTTCCGATTTCATCGAGCCTTCGCTCAGTCTCTGTTCGGTGACCACCACGCCGGGGGCGATGCCGTTCACGCGGATGCCCATATGGCCCCACTCCACCGCCATCGTCGCGGTGAGGTTTTCGACACCAGCCTTGGCCGCGCCGTACTGGCCTGTCATCGGATTGGGCTGCGACGCGCTGCGCGAGGTGACGTTCACGATCGAGCCGCCATCGGTCATCGCCTTGGCGGCGATCTGGCAGGCGAAGAAGGTCCACTTCAGGTTGAGGTCGACGACCGCATCCCACTGCTGCTCGGTGATGCCGATAAGCGGACCGACGTCGCCGGGTGACGCGCTGCCGGCGTTGTTGATCCAGCCGTGGATCGCACCGAAGCGGTCGAGCGCGGCATCGGCGAGATGCTGCAGGTCTGCCATCCGGGTGACGTCGCAGGGCACCACGATCGCCGGCGCGCCGATCGAGGCGACCTCCTCGGCGGTCTCGGCGAGCGGGCCGGCGCCACGCCCCGAGATCACGATATTGGCGTTGGCACGGGCGAGCGCGCGGACGATGCCGCGCCCGATCCCCCGGCCGCCGCCCGTCACCACCACCGTCTTGCCACTGAGATCGAATAGATGCCCGCCCATCGCGCTTCCTTCCGAAATCCGGCCGCTCGCTGCGGGCGTGTCCCGCTCCGCACTTAACCGCCGATCACCTGGCGAGGCACGAAAAAAGTATGCGGTTCGCTCGCTGTCAGAAGCGCAGGGCGAGCTGAGGCGGTCGCGACGCCTGCGCGCCGATCCCGGCCGACGGGCCGGACAGCGCTGCCCGGACATGTGGCGGCAGCGTGTAGACCGCCTGCCGCTGCGCGCCGCGGTTGACGTGGTCGACGCGATAGCCCTGATAATGCCGCTTCATCAGCCCGGCGCGGACGAGCTCGGACACCGTACGGCTGACGTTCGAGCGGCCGGAGGCGCGGACACGATCTCGGACCCGCTGCTCGATCGTGCGCTCCGCGTCCTCCGGCGAGCCGGGGAGCTCACCTGCCTCGGCGAGCTCGGCGCGGACGGCGGCTACAATCGCGATCCGGCGATGGTCGCGCTGCGCCATCGGCGCGAGCGCGTCGCAGAGCCAGTCCCGCAGCGGCACCAGCGCGCCCTCTTCTTGCACGAAGGGACCGGCCCGGCCGGACTCGCCGGCGATGCGGGCCACCAGGTTGAGCAGCATGAAGGCATAGCGGGGCCGGACGGTGTCCGCGGCCAGCCGCTCCATGAGCTGCGGCAGGTCGAGGGTCGGCTGCGGGGTCGGCGACGGTGACATAACGGAACATATCAAGCACAGCGCCGAGTGCTTGTGAATCCCCAGAGGCCACCAGAATGATTTTTGCCACCCATGACACTTCACCCTTCAGGGCAAAGTGTCAGCCATGCCAGTCGCGTCTCCGATGTCCGAACGTCACCCGATCCGTTCGCGCTCCTTGCCAGTGCAATGGTCTAGAGGATTGGCTGTGAAGTCCGGCGCTTATGCAGGTGCCGGAGAAGCTTCGCGACGGTTTCCCCGGGGAAATGAAGCGGCACCTCAAGGAGCGGCTGCCCGGCACGCCGCTGGAGCGCGGTCGCAGCGCCGACGATCCGCGGCAGGCGCTGCGTGCCGCCGGCACCCGGCAGCAGGCCGAGATTGACCTCGGGCAGCCCGACCTTCGCCGAGGGTACGGCGATGCGATAATGGCACACCAGCGAGAGCTCATAGCCGCCGCCGAGCGCAGTGCCGTGGATCGCGGCGACGACCGGCTTGGACGAGGTCTCGATGATGTCGAACACTTCGGTGAGGCCAGGCGCCTGCGGCGGCTTGCCGAATTCGGAGATGTCGGCGCCGGCGAAGAAGGTGCGGCCGGCGCAGATCAGCACGATCGCCTTGGCTTGCGGATCGGCATCGAACTTCCGGAAACCCTCGTCGAGCGCCTTTCGGACGTTGATGCCGAGCGCATTCACCGGCGGCGAATCGATCGTGATGACCCCGATGCCGTCCTCGATCGCGAACGTGCCGACACTGCTCATGAATGGCTCCTTCCGCCCTTGCGGTCGCGCTCCTTGCACGGCGATGCTGGTTCGTGCAACGTCTTACCTATCTAGCTCATCATGCGGGCAGAGAGTGGCATTCGCTGGCTGCGCGAACGCTTTTCGTCGAAGTGAAACAGTGGAGTGATCATGCCGAAACTCATTGTCGTGACGCGGGAAGGCGAGGAGCACGTCATCGAGGCGAAGTCCGGCCTGTCGGTGATGGAGGTGATCCGTGACGACGGCATCGACGAGCTGCTGGCACTGTGCGGGGGCTGTTGCTCCTGCGCGACCTGCCATGTCCACATCGATCCCGCGTTCAAGGACAGGCTGCCGAAGATGAGCGACGACGAGAATGATCTGCTCGACAGCTCGGAGCATCGCGACGCGAATTCGCGCCTGTCGTGCCAGATTACGGTTACCGATGCGCTCGACGGTCTGAAGGTGACGATCGCCGAAGAGGATTGAGCGAGTGCGAGGCCCAGGGTCGAGAAGCCCGGGCCGGAGAGGGAGGCGTGATGGACGGTTGGGCAAAGCCGGCCGATGTCCGCTCGCGAGGATGGAGTGGGCTGCGCGGCCGCGCGGCGCTGCCGATCCTGATCCTGATCTACGCGACGGCGTTCCTCGATCGACAGATCCTCAACCTGCTGGTTGGTCCGATCAAGGAGACGCTGAAGGTCAGCGACACCAAGGTCAGCTTTGCTCAAGGCTTTGCCTTCGTCATCGCCTTCACGTTCTGCTCGGTGCCGTTCGGAGCGGCGGTCGATCGCTTCTCACGCCGCAACATCATCCTCGCCGGCGCGATGCTCTGGTCGCTGTTCGCGGGCCTCGCCGGTCTGTCGCACAGTTATGGCGAGCTGGTGCTGGCGCGGATCGGGGTCGGCGCGTCGGAGGGGCGCTCGCGCCGGCGGTCTACTCGCTGCTCGCGGACACCGTGCCGGCGGCGCGTCTCGCCGGAACGCTCTCAATCTTTTCGACCGGCGCGATCGTCGGCGCTGCCGCTTCGCTGGCGGGCGGCGCCTGGGTCGTCGATCGGATCACCGCCTGTCCGGATTGCGTCCCCTTCACTCAAGGCCTCCATCCCTGGCAGATCGCGATCATCGTAATGGCGCTGCCCGGCCTGCTGTTCGGCGCGCTTGCGATCCTGGTCGCCGAGCCGGCGCGGCAGCATGACCGGCGAGCCGAAAGCGAGAGCGGTCTCGGCGAGACGCTGCGGATGATCAGCGCGCGGCGCGGCTTCTATATCGCCCATTTTCTGGGGTTCAGCCTGCTCAACATCCTGTGCGCGGGCTGGCTTGCTTGGGTGCCGTCCTTTCTCATCCGCACCCACGGCTGGAGCCTGGCCCGGACTGGCTTCACGCTGGGCGTCGTCTCGCTGGCCGGCGGCCTGATCGGCATGGTCGGCAGCGGCCATCTCGCCGATCATCTCTATCGCAAGGGTGTGCTCGACGCGCATCTGCGCCTCTACGTCTGGGCTGCCGCCGTGCTCGGGATCGCGGGGATCGCGGCGACGCTGGCGACCACAACATGGCTGCTAATCACGGCGATGCTGGTGATCGCGACGATCTCGTCCTTCATCGCGGTGGCGGCGGCCGCGCTCCAGATTACCTCGCCGCCGCGCGCGCGCGGCAAGGTCTCGGCGCTGTTCCTGGCGATCTACAATATCCTCGGCTTCGGGCTCGGCCCTGCCATCATTGCGTTTACCGGCGACACCGTCCTCGGTGACGAACATAAATTGTGGCTGGCCCTGCTGATCCACTTCGCGGTGTTCGCACCCCTGTGCGCTCTCGCCTTCGCATTCGGACTGCGGCCGATGCGGACACTTGTCGCCGAGCGGCAGGGAGTGAGACGTGATCACCGATCCATGTCGCTGTGATGCGGGATCGCGTTGACCGCGGCGGGTTTCGCCGGACAATATCGACAACATGAATGCGCAGACGAAGCTGGCCGAGCCGCTCGACATCGTCCCGAAGGGCGGCACCTTCGCCGCCGAGATCAGGGGCGTGCGGCTCGCCGAGCGCACCGACGACACGGCGCTGTTCGATCGGCTGCGCGCACTGCTGACCGACTATTCGGTGCTCTTTCTGCCCGGCCAGCATCATTCGGCCGAAGCTCTGTGCGCGGTGGCCGCGAAGTTCGGCGAGCTCAACATCCTCGATCCCGAAGATCCGCGCCGCGATAAGGATTTTCCCTCGCTCGGCCGTTTCATCACGCCCGTGCCGGGCCGCAACACGCACAATTACTCGGACATGTGGCACGCCGACTTTACCTATCAGCAAATCCCCGAGGCGGTGGCGATGTTTCAGCTCGTCGAAACGCCGCATCGCGGCGGCGACACGCTGTGGAGCAACCAATATGCTGCGTTCGAGGCGCTCTCCGATCCGATCAAGGCGCTGGCGCGAACGCTGACCGGCGTCCACGTCTTCAAGGGCCTCGGCGACGCCGGCGCCAGGCCGATCGAGCATCCGATCGTCTGCCGGCATCCGCATTCGGGCCGCGAATTCCTCTACGTGACGAGCGGCTATCTGACCCATATCCCGCAGCTTCGCCGTAAGGAGAGCATGGTGTTGCTTGACTATCTGCGCGAGATCTCCGCGCAGCCCGAGTTCACGGTGCGTCGCTCACATCGACCTGGCGACATGGTGATCTGGGACAATCGCTGCACACTGCACTATGGTTCGCACGATTATGATCCGTTCGATCGGCGCGAGCTGTGGCGGATCGGCGCATTGGACGGCTTGCCGATCGAGGCGGCCTTTCCGACCGCATTGCGCCGCATTTCGACTTCTCCAGGGTGACGGCGCGGCTGATCTGACATGGCGGAACGTTTCGCGGGCAGGGTCGCGGTTGTCACTGGCGCGGCGAGCGGCATCGGTGCCGCCGTCGCCGCTCGGCTGCTCGAGGGCGGCGCGCGGGTGGTCGGTGTAGACCGGCGGCCGGGCTTCGGGCCGGACAACCCTGCCTTCCACGCGCTCGTCGCCGATATCGCCACCGAGGATGGCTGCGACGCATTCGTGGCGGCGGCGCAGGCACGGTTCGGCGGCCTGCACCTGCTTGCGCATTGTGCCGGTGTGATCGGCGCGCCCAAGCCGGTCGCGGAGATCGATGTCGACGAGTTTGATCGGATGATCCGTGTCAACCTGCGCGGCACCATGCTGGTGCTGCGCGCGGTGCTGCGCGACTTGCGCGGGCGGGAGGTGACCGGTGCGATCTGCTGCGTCACCTCGATCGCCGCGCATCGCACGACGCCACGTATGGCCGCCTACGGCGCCTCTAAGCGCGGTATGAACGCGCTGATCGTGGCGGCCGCAAAGGAGAATGGCGCGGCCGGCATCCGGGTGAACGGCGTCGCGCCCGGCATGATCGACACGCCGCTGATCCGACCCGGTCGCGACACTATATCGCCACGTCTGATCGAGCAGGCGAAGGCGACGCCGCTCGGCCGTCCGGGCCGGCCCGACGAGGCGGGCGGGGCTGGTCGCGTGGCTGCTGAGCGACGAGGCCGCCTTCGTCACCGGATCGCTGCACACCGTCGATGGTGGCGCGCTCGCCTGACGGTGTTCAGCCGGGCGGCGCACTCCAGCCCCCCGCGGTGGCCACGTAGAGACGCGCGGCATTGAGATACTGGCGGGTGCGCGCGAGCACGAGATCGGTCGTCGCGCGCTGATAGAGTCTCTCCGAGTCAAGCACTTGCAGGATGCCGCTGTTACCGGTTTCGAAGCTTCGGCGTGAGAGTTGCAGCGAATGCTGCGCGACATCCACCGACTCGCGCTGGTTGGTGACCGAGCGCGCGTCGCTCTGCAGCGCCGAGAGCAGGTCGGCGATCTGCTGGAACGCATCGAGCACGGTCTGCTGGTAGGTCGCGGCGGCGGCATGGGCGCGATCGACGGCAGCGGCGCGCTCCGCCTTCAGCGTCCCACCGTGGAAGATCGGCGCGGAGAGACCAGCGAAGATATCGTAGCCCCGGAATGCGTTCTTGAGGAGGTTACCCGTCGACGGCGAACCCTGCTCCAGCGTCGCGCCGATCGTGATGTCAGGATAGAGCTTCGCCGTCGCCACGCCGATCGCGGCGGTGGCGGCATGAAGATCGGCCTCGGCCTGCAAGATGTCGGGCCGCTTGTGGACGAGCTCCGAGGGCAGCGTCACCGGGATAGCGGCGGGCAGCAGCATCGCCTCCAGCTCG
Source organism: Sphingomonadaceae bacterium (assembly GCA_019239915.1). Classification (GTDB taxonomy): domain Bacteria; phylum Pseudomonadota; class Alphaproteobacteria; order Sphingomonadales; family Sphingomonadaceae; genus Solisphingomonas. Next base: position 15,514 of record JAFAZF010000049.1, on the reverse strand, counting down.
AAATCGGTCGCGCCGAGATCGACGGGCGCGATCCCAACGAGCGTTGCGAGCAGGTGGCGTGCCTCGTCGAGCTGCTGGCGGAGCTGCGGAATGGCGCCACGATCGCTCGTGAACTGTGCCTGGGCATTCAGCACCTCGACGAGCGTGCCCTCGCCGGCCTGCTGGCGCCTCTGCGTGAGGTCGATGTTGCGCTGGTCGTCGGCGAGCAGCGCATCGGCGACATCGATCTGCTTGCGGATCGCGGCGATCGTCAGCACCTGGTTGACGACGCGGCCGGCGATGGCGAGGCGGGCAGCCTGTGCGCGATGACGCTCAGCGTCGGTCTGCGCCAGGCTCTGTTCGGTCTCGCGACGGCGGCCGCCGAACAAATCGAGATCGTAGCCGATCCCGCCGCCCACCGAATAGAGATGGAACTCGGGGTTGCCGCCAAGCCCGAGCGCCGGCGACGGTTCGAACCCGAAGGCGGAGAGATTGACCTGCTGCTGCTCGATGCGGGCATTGGCATCGATCTGTGGCAGTTGTGCGCCGGCGATCGCGCGGGTCTCGTTCGCAGCGGCGGCAAGCGTCGCGTCGGCGGCGGCGAGGCTGAAATTGTGCGCCAGCGCCTGCTCCACGAGCCGATCCATGTCGGCCGAACCGAACGCCTTCCACCAGGCGTATTGCGGTCCACCACCGAGGTCTGCCGCCGGTTCGGCGGGCGCTGTCGGGCGCTGCTCGGCGACCGGTCGATAAGCGGCCGTCGTCGGCGCGGCGGGACGCTCGAAATTCGGGCCGACGGCGCAGCCACCGAGCGTCGCGAGCGCGAGGAAGGGAGCGAGGCGATGCGGCATCGTCATTTCACGTGCAGGGCGATCTCTTCGCTCGTCGCTGCGCGGCGCGGCGGGCGCACGAAGAAGATCAGCGGCATCATGCATAGCGAGAGGATGAACAGCAGCCAGAACACGTCGATATAGGAGATCATCGCCGCCTGCCGGCCGATCTCGGCGTTCAAGGCGGCGATCGCCGCCGGTGCATTGAAATCGAATCCCGGCATGTTCGATTGGAGGATGGGATTGTCCGGCCGGATGCCTTCGGCCAGCCGCGCGTGCGCGGCAGCGGACGTCCGCACCGTCAGCACCTGTAGGATCGAGATGCCTGCCGCGGAGCCTATGTTGCGGATGAGCATTAGTATGCCGGCGCCCTCGTTGCGCAGGCGAGCGGGGAGCGTGCCGAACGACACCGTTGACAGGGCGACGAAGAGCAGGCCCGTCCCGATGCCCTGCACGAAGCCCGACACGACCACCAGCCGCGCGTCCATGCCGAGCGAGAAGCCGCTCATATTCCAGACCGAAAAGGATGCCATGGCCAAGCCGGCGACGATCACGATGCGGACGTCGACCCGCCGCAGGATACGGCTGACCAGCCCCATCGAGATAAGTGTGCCGACCCCGCGCGGCGCCGTGACCAGCCCGGTCAGCACCACCGGATAGCCCATCAGCCGCTCCAGCATTGGCGGCAGCAGTGCGAGCACGCCGAACAGCACCACGTTGAGGAAGAAGCCGGCAGAGAATTGCGCTTTTTGCAACCGTGACTTAGCTGCGAAAGTTCGCCTCACGTGCCGATCTTCCGCGCAGCTCGTTGAGCTCTTTGGCTGGCTAGTGCGCCGCCGGATCGAAAACCGCAGGGTGCGTTTTGCGAGCCTCCGCGGGCGTGTCGCTCCGCTCCATTGCTCGACGCGACCGACGGCATTCCCGCCGCCGGATGACGCATCGAGGTTCCATGGAAGACGAGATCGGCCGCGCCCAGCGCGCCAAGAAAGGCAGCCCGTTCCTCAACACCGAGCAGGCCGCCTTCTATCTGGGCTTGAGTCCGCGGACTCTCCAGCAGCTGCGCGCAGACGGCTAGGGACCGCGCGTCCGGCGACATTGCCGCTTCGTACGCTACCATATCGACGACCTCGATAGCTGGTCGCGCGACGGCAACGCGGCGGGGCCGGCGCATGACTGAGGTGCTGGGAGCGGCGCCCATCGCCGCGCTCCAGCCGGCTCGCTGCGGCGCCTGCGCACGCCGGCAGCTGCATCGCCGTGCCGCCGCCATCGGCCTCCTGATCGGCATGCTCTTCGGCACGATCGAGACGCCGCCACGGCCGCGATTGCTCTGGAACGCGAGCGCCAGCGCACCCGTCGGGCTCTATCTCGTCGAGGTGGGCGTGCCGTTCCAGCGTGGCGACATGGTCGCTGCGGAGACGCCGGCTGTGGTTCGCCAGCTGGCCGCGGACCGAGGCTATCTGCCCATCGGCGTGCCGCTGGTAAAGCGGATTGCGGCAGCACATGGCAGCCTCGTTTGTGCGCGTGACGCGATCATTACCGTCGACGGCCATGTCGCCGCCGAGCGTCTGCGCAGCGACGGTGCGGCGCGGCCGATGCCCTGGTGGCGCGGCTGTTTTAGACTCGGTTGGCGCGACTATTTGCTGCTCAATCCCACACCGACATCGTTCGACGGCCGCTATTTCGGGCCGGTCAATGCATCCGCCCTCGTCGGCAAAGCGGTGCCGCTGTGGCTCCGCTGAAGCGCGCGCTGGTCGCTGGTGCGCTGCTTGTGAGCGGCGAAGTCCATGCCTCGCCGGTCGATCGCTGGCAGCCGCTAATCGATGAGGCGGCGCAGCGGTTCGAGGTCTCGGATGCGCTGATCAGATCGGTGATGCGCGCCGAGAGCGACGGTTTGACGACCGTCGACGGCAAGGCGATCTCCAGTCCTGCCGGCGCGATGGGGCTCATGCAGCTGATGCCAGCGACCTGGGCGGACATGCGATCAGAGCTTGGGCTGGGCGACGATCCCTATGATCCGCATGACAATATCTTGGCCGGCACCTTCTATCTGAAGCAGCTGCGCGACCGGTTCGGCTATCCCGGCATGATCGCCGCCTATAATGCCGGTCCGGAACGCTACGCCGCCTATCTGGCGGGGCAGCGCCGGCTCCCCCACGAGACCGTCGCCTACCTCAACACCGTCATAAGCAGCCAATCCCCCGTCGCGATTACGACAGCGACCGAACCCAGGCAGCTGCTCTTCGCGCTTCGCCATGATCTCGTCACGAGCGCATCGCAGCCGGCGCGATCGCGTCTTCAGAGCGCGCTGTTCGCGGTGGGCGGCGGCGGTCCCTAGCCCCCGGCCGGGGAGGGGCTCGTCTCGTGTCATGGCAGCATGGCGGGCGGCGGGGCGGCTCTCAAGGCCCGCGGGTACCCCCCAATTTACTTCGTAAATCGGTTCCCCCCACGTCCGCTTCGCGGCGCTCCGCATGCGCTCCGCGGCCCTGACAGCCGCCCCGCCGCCCGCCTCCGACAAGGCGTCCTCGACGACGAGGACGTGAAGAAGGAGATCGTCATGACCATGTTTCAGACCATCGGCGAGGCTTCGGATCGCGTCATGGCGAAGCTGATCGCGGGGCTCGAAATCGAGTTCGGACGCGATGCCGGAGCGGCGTTGGCGGAGCGGTTTTTGGCCGCTGAGGAGAGCGATTTCTGCTGGGATGCAAGGGCAAATGAGCGTTGGCTCGGCACTTATATCGATGCCGATGGCGACGATTTGGAGCTCGAGCGGATCGCGATTTTCGGGCGTTTGGATGGCCAGTGGTTCGCGGCAACCTGCATCGTCGATGGCGAGGGAATGCCGCACGGAATGACCGCGCATCGGCATTTCGAGAGCCGGCGCGAGGCTGAACAGGCGTTCGCGAATGCGCGCTAACGGCGGGCATTTTGAACGGGGGAGGGGCGGCGTCGGCAGGCGTCGCTCCTCCATTTTTCGTTGGATTTGGTGGGGAGGAGAAGGGGTAAGGGAATGCAAGATAAAGCGAGCCACGGCTCGCCGCACCTTTGGTGCTAAGATGTTGTCTGCACATCTGTTTTTCGGGAGATGCTTTGTCTCGCTGGTCCGCCTGACAGGAGACTCTGCGAGCCGGAAAGGGAAGGGAGGGGCGGATTTCCGCCGCTCCCGCGCGAGACACTTGAGCGGTGCTTCTGCCGCGCCGATTTCGGCGAATCATGGAAGAGGATGACTTGCCCTTCGAGCCGCGGCTCGGGCGCCAACGCGCACGAGGAGGCGGTCGCGTTCGCGCGCCACGACTGCGCGCTGAGCTTGTCACCCGCATCCGCCGCGCCGGCGCCGATCCGCGCCGACTTGCCGGCGCAGCGCCCTTTGCGTCATCGCGGCCCCGGACCGGGCGCTTCAACGCGCGCGGTCGCGGCGCCAAGCTCGCCGCCAGCTTTCCGCGCGGATCCGGCTGGTCGTTCGATCGCGGATTAGGCGTGCGCGTGCGGCCGCGTCGCGTGACCGTGAAGGCGCGTGTGGTGAAGCTTGCCGGCAAGGGGAAGGCGGCTGCCGCCCACATGCGATATCTCGAGCGCGACGGCGTCGCCCGCGATGGCCAGCCGGCGCGGCTCTATTCGACCTTCACCGACGAGGCCGACGGCAAGGCGTATCTGGAGCGCTGCGGCGAGGACCGTCACCAGTTCCGCTTCATCGTCGCGCCCGAGGACGGGGCTGCCTTCGAAAGCCTGCATGGCTTCACCCGCGATCTCATGGCGCAGATGGAGCGCGATCTCGGTACCACACTCGACTGGGTGGCGGTCGATCACCACGACACGGGCCATCCTCACAGCCATATCCTCGTGTGCGGCGTCACCGAGGACGGCAAGACGCTCAACATCGCCGGCGACTATATCGCGCACGGCATTCGCCATCGCGCTTCCGAGATCATGACCCGCGATCTCGGGCCGCAGACCGAGCGCGAGCTCCGCCAGCAGCTCGAGGCAGAGATCGACGCCGAGCGGCTGACGCGGCTTGACCGCGCGATCCTGCAGCGGGCGGGCGCGGGAAGGCTCGACCTCCGCCTGACCCCGAGTGCCGATCCCGAATATCAGCAACTGCTCGTCGCCCGCGTGCGCAAGCTCGACGCGATGGAACTCGCGACCAAGGATGGCCCGCTTTGCTGGATGCTCAAACCCGATGCCGAGCAGATCCTCGCCGACATGGGCCGCCGCGGCGACATCATCCGCCTCATGGATCAGGCGATCACAGGCGCCATGCTCGATCGCCGACGCGAGCTGTTTGAAATTCACGAGTCCGAGCAGACCGCCCCGATCGTCGGCAAGGTCATTCGGCGTGGCGCCGCCGACGACAATCATCACCGCCGCTATCTGATCATCGACGGTGTCGACGGCCGCACGCACTACATCGACATCGGCGCGAACGAGGATGCGACGCACGCCGGCAGCATCGTCCGGCTGCAGCCGGCGAGAGCAGAGGTGAAACCGGCGGACCGCGTCGTCGCCGAGATCGCCGCCGCACACGGGGACCGCTACAGCAACGACATCCATCTCCGCCACGATCCGAGCGCGAGCGAGGCATTCGCGGAGGCGCACATCCATCGGCTCGAGGCGCTGCGCCGCGCCGGCGTTGGCGTCGAGCGCGAGGCGGACGGCAGCTGGACGATCGCGCCCGACCATTTCGATCGGGTTGCCGCGCACGAGCACACGCGCGTTGCCGCGCAGCCGGTCCGAATCGAAATGCTCTCCACCGTGTCGCTGGAGAAACAGACCGTGGCGCAGGCCCCGACCTGGCTCGACGCCGAATTGACGGGAAACTCGGCGAGCGACATCGCCGACCATGGCTTCGGGCGCGAGGTACGCCAAGCGCTCTATCAGCGTCAGCAATGGCTGATCGAGCAGCGGCTCGCCGACCGGGACGGTGAAGAGGTCATGTTCCGCTCCGACATGCTGAGCTTGCTCCGCCAGCGCGAGCTGACTCGCGTCGCCGCGCGGCTCAGTCGCGAACTCGGTCTTGACTATGCCGAGGCGCGATCGCGCGAGAAGGTCGAGGGCATCTACCGCCGACCTGTCGAGCTCGCGTACGGACGCTATGCGCTCATCGAGAAATCCCGCGAATTCACGCTCGTGCCGTGGCGCCCGGTGCTCGAGCGCCACGCGGGTCGCGCGGTGTCCGGCATCATGCGCGGCGATGCTATCAGCTGGACGATCGGGCGCGGCCGCGGGCAGAGCATTTCGTGATCACGTGCGGCGACATGCTGTCGGCTGCTGCGTGACCGCTCTGATCGGCGCCGCGGCCAGCGATTAACTTCGTAGGCATGAGAAGCTTGAAGACCCGTCATCAGCTGTACCTGCCGGATGATCTCTCGCGCCGCCTTTCGGCGCTCTCGCGCAGTGGGGGTCGCGCGCGTTCTGAGATCCTCGTTGAGGCGCTTGAGGCGTGGTTCTCGCGTCGGAGCGCGCCGCCAAATGAAGAGGCGATCCGTATACGGCTCGATCGCATCGAACGGGCAATCGCCGGTTCGGGTCGCACGCAGCAGATGCTGTGGGAGGGCATGTCGCGATTGATCCGTCATCAGCTGATCACGGCCGCGGGTCTGCCGCCGCCGGATGCGACCGCGCAAGCACGCGGGGCTGCGCAGTATCAGCGATTTCTGGATGATGTTGCGACGATGATTGCGACTGACCGGCCGGCGGCCGCACCGTAAAACCGCCTCACCACCCCGTCGACGCGTGGTGGCTCATAGGCATAGGGGGTAGGGCTATGAGCCACCTTTCCCGAACGCAGAATATGGATTTGGTCGCGCGCGTCCGCCGCATTGCTGGCCAGGTGGGAGCGGTGGAACGCGCGCTGCAAGCGGACAAGAGCTGCACCGAGGTGCTTCACCTCGTCGCGGCGGTTCGCGGCGCGGTGAATGGCCTTCTGGACGAGATCATTGCCGAGCATCTCAGGGCGCATGTCGCTCGGCCCGGCCTCACCGACGAGGAACGCGTCGGCGGCGCGGAAGAGCTGCTGGCGGTGATCCGCCGCTACTCGAAATAGGAACCATTATGGCGACCTCCGACAACAACCCTCCGTATTCGCACGACCATGTATTCCTGGGTGCAGGCCACGAACGCAACGAACGACGGACCTGGTTCGTGATCGGACTGTGCGGCGTCATGATGCTGGTAGAGATTGTCGGCGGCGTTCTTTTCGGCTCGATCGCCCCCGTCGCGGACGGACTTCACATGTCCACGCACGCGGGCGCGCTGCTGCTGGCAGCGCTCGCCTACACCTTCTCGCGCCGTTACGCGCACGATGCCCGCTTCAGCTTCGGCACCGGTAAGCTCGGCGATCTCGCCGGCTTCACGAGCGCGATCGTGCAGGCGATGATCGCCCTCCTAATAGGCTACGAGTCCGTGAGCCGGCTGTTTCGGCCAGTGTCGATCCACTTCGCTGAGGCGATACCGATCGCAGCGCTTGGACTCTGCGTCAACGCTGCGAGTGCGTGGCTCTTGAGTGGAGGCGGCCACGACCATGGGCACGGCCATAGCCATCGTCATCATCATCATCATGGCCATGAAGACGGCGACGATCATGAGTACGAGGAAGTCCGACGGCTGAGCATCGGCGGCCGGCGTATGCTGCTGTCGATTCACGAGGACGGCGTGCCACCACGCTTCCGGCTGGTATCTGAGGATGGCGCACCGATAGCAGACGAGGTGATGGTCGAAACGGTCCGGCCAGGTGAAGTGCGCCAGAAATTCGCGATGGTCTCGCAGGCTGGCCATCTGGAGAGCCGCGACGAGGTACCCGAGCCTCACGCCTTTACAGCCAACGTCCAGATGGCCGGTCGTGGTGCCCAGGCGACGTTTGAGGAACACGCTCATGACCACGGCGAGCACGATCCTACAACAACATGCGCGCGGCCATCATCCATGTGGTCGCCGACGCGGCCGTGTCGGTGCTGGTTATCGTTGGGTTGCTACTCGCGCGCGCTTTCGGTTGGCTTTGGATGGACCCCGCCGCTGGCATCGTCGGCGCGTTCGTGATCGCAAGCTGGTCCTACGGCCTAATACGCGACACGGGTTCGATCCTGCTCGACATGACGCCGGGCGCAGGCACGGCCGACCGCGTACGCTGCGAGATCGAGCTTGCAGGCGACAAGGTCGTGGACCTTCACCTGTGGCGACTGGGACCCGGCCACCTTGGCGGAATTATTGCGATCGCGACGAATGCTGACCGCGTTCCTGCCTTCTACCGCGACAGGCTCGCGCGCATCCCCGCGCTGTCTCACCTCACGATTGAGGTGAACCGAGAAGCAGCATGATGAGCAACTTCACGGACGTACACCGATCGGATGAGCGGACGCAATGTACATGCCATGTGTGAAGGACCCGGCAGAGAAAATCACTTAGCTCGCCAGCTTGTCACTGGATTCCGGTTTGCTCGTCTGCCTAGTCGCACCCGATGAGCATTCATCTTCGTGCAATCCACGCACAGAGCGGTGACTTCTGGCTAGCGCGGGCGTCCGTGGCGGCGATTGCCGGCCTGCAGCTGCTGATGATCAATGACCTCACGGTGGGACCGCGCTGGTTCGCGCCGACGCTGGAGCTCGCGCTGCTGGTGCCTTTATCGGCCGCAACCGCCTGGACGCAAGCGAACGTCCGCACCGCCACCATGAACGCGCATTGGGAGCGGATCTGCCGGCACCGCAAGATCATCCGGCACTCCGCGCTTCTGCTGACCGCGCTGATCACGGCGATCAACTTCGGCGCGCTGCTGGAGCTGGTCCACCGCCTGCTCCACGGCACCGCGAGCAAGGCCGGCGAGACGCTGCTGCTCGACGCGCTCAACATTTGGGGAACGAACGTGATCGCGTTCGGCCTGTGGTTTTGGAGCATCGACCGCGGCGGCCCAGCCTCTCGCGGACTTTCGGCCATCGAGAAATGTGACTTCCTGTTCCCGCAGATGACGATGGACGGCGCGACACGGCCGGCGGGATGGTCGCCCGGGTTCATCGATTATCTCTATCTGAGCTACACCAATGCTACCGCCTTCTCGCCCACGGACACGATGCCGCTTACACGGCGCGCGAAGTTGCTGATGATGCTCGAGTCGACGGTTTCGCTTCTGACCATCGCTCTCGTGGCGGCGCGGGCGGTCAACATCCTTTCGTAGCGCGAGGGCGACCGATTTTTGCTGAAGGCCGTGTAGACTTGCGATGAGGCGCAGGCCCGTCGTCTCTTGGTGGGAGCCGCTACTTCCCGCGGGGCTCTGGCTCCTCGCGGCGGATCTTATCACGCTGCTGCTCTTCTTCTGGATACGCGCCGGCTTTCCAGGTCTTCGCATTCGCGTATCGCTGCGGCGGGGATCTATGCGACTCAGTCGCGCCGGCTTTCACTCATGGCAGTTTTGGGGCGCGAAGTGGCGATGATCAATTCCACACCCGTCAGCTCTGGAACAGCACGCGGAACGCGGGCGCGTGATCATGCCGGATCATCCAGGCTAAAGCGGTCGTCCTCCTCGTCGAACGCAAATATCTCAGCGTATCGCCCCCAATGCGTTACGGTGCGCAGCGTCTCGTCGGCATAGTCGGGAGACATGTAATCCTCGAGCTCGTCACGGAAGCGCCGCGCCGGCGCGTCGTGCGAGCCGCGCTCGTCGAGGATCCGACGGATGTGTTGGGCGAGCGGGACATGGGCGAGCAGCGCCTGCTTGAACAGCGCTTTGCGATCGTCCACCGAGGCTTGCGCATAGCGGCGTGCAGCAGGCGTCAGCTTGATGTCCGGACCGGTGAGTTCCGCGAAGCGCAGGAGCTGGAGCGTCTCGGCCATCGGCAGCAGCTCGTTAACCTCGAGCTGGAGGCTGTCAGCGAGCTCAGCGAGCGGTGCCTTCCCGTCGAACGGCTGCGCGTCGACTTCCTCGATGAGGCCGGCCAGCGCGTTGGTGGAAACGCGCGGCAGCACCATCGCGATGCCGAGGCCGGGGAACAGGCCGTCCTTCGGAACTGGAGCGCCGACGGTCTTGACCGTCATTCGCGCATAGATGTCATCGACCAGAGCGCGAAATGCCGGATCGAGCCGGTCGCGCGGCTGGGGCAGCTTGACCCGGATCTCGGCGGCGACGCGGCCGGGGTTGGACGAGAAGACGAGGATGCGGTCGCACATCAGCACGGCCTCCTCGATGTTATGGGTGACGATCAGGATGGACTTGATCGGCATGCGCCCTTCCAGCCAGAGATCGAGGAGATCGGTGCGCAACGTCTCCGCGGTGAGCACGTCGAGCGCGGAGAAGGGCTCGTCCATCAGCAGCAGCGACGGATTGACGACGATCGCGCGGGCGAGGCCGACGCGCTGACGCATGCCGCCGGAGAGCTCCTTGGGATAGGCGTTCTCGAACCCGTCGAGGCCGATCAGGTCGATCGCCGCGAGCGCGCGCGTGCGCCGTTCGTCGGGCGGCACCCGCTGCGCCTCGAGGCCGAGTTCGACATTCTGAAGGACGGTCAGCCACGGGAAGAGCGCGAACGTCTGGAAGACCATGGCGACGCTCGGCTGGCCGCCGTCGTCCCCGTGCACCAGACGCACCTGGCCCTCGCTCGGATGGATCAGGCCGGCGATCGAGCGCAGCAGCGTCGACTTGCCCGAGCCCGAGCGGCCGAGCAGGCCGACGACCTCATTGGTCTGGAGCGTGAGATCGACATCCTGGAGGACCTGCGCCGTGCCCGCCGCGCGCCCATATTTATGACTGACGCCGCGTACCTCGACGAGCGGCGTGGAAGTTCCTGCGGTGCTGGTGGCCATGGGCGTTTCCTTGGATCAAGCGAGGCGGAAGCGGCGCTCGCCATAGGCATAGAGCCGCCGCCAGACGAGGCGGTTGAAGGCGAGGACGAAGATCGACATCACCGCGACGCCGAGCGCGACGCGCGGATAGTCGCCGGCGGCGGTCGCGTCGGCGATGTAGGATCCGAGCCCGGCCGCCTCGAGATGGCGGTTGCCCCAGGACACTGCCTCCGCGACGATCGCGGCGTTCCAAGAGCCGCCCGAGGCGGTCAGTGCGCCGGTGACGTAATAGGGAAAGATCGCCGGCAGCGCGACGGTGCGCCACCACTGCCAGCCGCGCACGCCGAACATCGAGGCCGCCTCGCGCATGTCCGTCGGGATCACGCTCGCGCCGGCGATGACGTTGAACAGGATGTACCATTGCGTCCCCAGCACCATCAGCGGCGACAGCCCGATCGCCGGCGAGAGGTGCCAGCGTACGATCGCCAGCACCGCGAAGGGAAAGAGCACGTTTGCTGGAAAAGCGGCGAGAAACTGCGCGAGCGGCTGCAGCCGCGCCGCCCAGCGCGGGCGCAAACCGATCCAGACGCCGATCGGCACCCAGGCCATGCTTGCCAGGGTGATCAGTACGACGACACGGATCAGCGTGTAGCAGGCGTCGATCACCGCGCGGCCGGCCTCGGCCCAGCTTAGCGTGCGGCTGACATAGTCGACGATCAGCCATGCCGACCCCAGCACCAGCGCCGCGAGCGCGGTCCGCCACAGCAGTTCGCCGACCCGGCTCGGGTCGCGCGCGGCCCCGGCAGGCTTCGGCTGCAGCGGCGCTTTCGGCCCGATCGCCATCAACAGCCGGCCGATGCCGAGCAGCGGTGCGAGCACCACCGGCAGCAGGCGTGTGCGGCGGAAGAGGTCATAGGCCCAGCTGCTTGGCCGCTCCGCGCTCGCGGTCTGCTCGAAGCGGAAGCGGTCGGCCCATGCGACGATCGGGCGGAAGAACATCTGGTCGTAGAGCAGGATCAGGATCGCCATGGCGCCGACCGCCCAGGCGACCGCGACCGCATCCTGCCGTTGGATGGCGAGCGCAAGCCATGAGCCGATCCCCGGCAGCGCGAGCGTCGTGTTGCCGACCGTGATCGCCTCCGAGGCCACGACGAAGAACCAGCCGCCTGACATCGACATCATGGCGTTCCAGACCAACCCCGGGATCGCGAACGGCAGCTCGAGGCGCAGGAAGCGCCGCATCGGCGACAGGCCGAAGCCACGGGTCACCTCCTCGAGATCGGACGGCACCGAACGCAGCGACTGGTAGAAGCTGAACGCCATGTTCCAGGCCTGGCTCGTGAAGATCGCGAAGATCGCCGCGCATTCGGCACCGAGCAGCCGGCCCGGGAACAGGCGCAAGAAGAAGGTCACGGTGAAGGTGAGGAAGCCCAGGATCGGCACCGACTGGAGGATGTCGAGCGCCGGCACGATGATCTGCTCGGCACGGCGGCTGCGCGCCGCCAGCGTCGCCACCACGAGCGTGAAGATCGTCGATGCGGCGAGTGCCGCGAACATCCGCAGCGTGGTGAGGATCGCATAGCCGGGCAGGTAGCGGGGATCGAGCGTGACCGGCGCGACCTTCAGCTGGGAGAGTGGCTGGGCGACGTCGATGGCGCCGCGCATCAGCAGCGCGATGCCGCCGGCGATGAGAAGGAAGGCGATGAGATCCGCGAGGTTCGGCGGCGCGATGCGCAGGATGCGGGAGAATGGGCGCGCTCGGAGAGGCTTAGTGGTTGCAATCATACTCTCACCTCGGCAGCGCCACCGCTGGCGCCGAGGAGAGACTGAAGCGCTCAGTCCCTAAAGGGCGTCAGCGGGGCTCGGGCTGTCGACTACTGTCGCTTGGCATGTGAATTGTGACTCTGGTGTGACCCACGTTGCTCTCGGCTCGTGTCAGGTGATCCGGACGGCGTCAACGGCGCTATGTATGTTGCGCCCCTCGCATTACCGGTGGCCGCTTCGGCAAGGGGAAGCGTCATGTAGAACGACGGCGAACGACGGGTCTCTAAAGGCATTGACCGCCGCATGAGCATAAGTTAACCCGCACTCCGTTCCTGGGGAGTAGCCGCCCGAATCGACAGCGGGACGCACGTCAACAAGCTTGGCCATCCGGCCGTGGCGCGCGTGACTTCGGTTTGGCGAGACCATGAACCGACGAGCGTCCCGCGGGATCGGTGCGCTCGACCGGTTCGTGCGTCGAAAACCGATCCCCGGGAAAGTCCAATGCCGTCCGCCTGGCTGACCTTCACCCTGCTCATAGGCTCAGCGGTGGTGATCTATCTCGCATGCGAGTTCTTCGTGAACGGTGTCGAATGGGCCGGCCGCCGTCTCAACATCGGTCAGACGGCGACCGGAACAATCCTCGCAGCGTTCGGAACCGCATTACCAGAGAGCATAGTCACTTTCGTAGCCACCGCCTTCGGGAAATCCGACGCGGAGCGTGAGCTGGGCGTCGGCGCCGCCCTCGGAGGTCCGTTGGCCCTCTCCACGATAGCGTATGGGAGGTCGGCTTGGCGCTTGTCTTCCACTGGGGACATCTGAGGCGAGAAGGCGATGAGGTGATCGTCCAGGTCAACGCTCGCCGACTGAGTCGCGACCAGCTTTGGTTCCTCTCCATATTCATGGCGAAGATCGCGCTTGGTTTGACGCCTTTTACTGGAAGCCCTGGCTAGGACTCTTGTTCCTCGGCGCATACGGCCTCTACGTGTGAAAGGAGCTTCGTGGCGAGTCCGATGCCGATGAAGGCGAGCTCGAACCCTTGAAGTTCAGGCCCCGCAGCAATGATCCAGCCCTGAGCTGGGCGTTGGCTCAAACCCGCTTGGCGCTCGCGGTGATCTTCCTCGCATCCAGGCTGTTCGTCGACCAGCTTGGTGCAATCGGTCCCATGCTCGGGATGTCGCCACAGGTCACCGCGCTGCTTCTCAGTCCCATCGCCACCGAACTCCCCGAGACGATGAACGCGCTCATCTGGGTCGGCCAGGGCAAAGAAAGGCTGGCGCTCGCGAACATAAGCGGCGCGATGATGATCCAGGCGACCATTCCCACGGCGTTCGGCATCTTCTTCACGCCCTGGCTGCTGAGCCTCGAGTTGCTGGTTGCCGCCGCGGTGACGGCCACGGCCATGGTGCTCCTCAATGGGATGTTCCGCCGGGGCACAGTCGCCGGGGGGCGCCTGGCCTGCATCGCATTCCTCTACCTCGTCTTCCTCACGGCGGTCCTGCTCCTGGATTAGAGTTGGAGCTACGCCCAGTCCGTTCGGTCAAACACCGCTATGGCCGGAGACGCTCGGGTGCCGATCGCCCACAGCAAGGATCCAATATGTCTCCCGAAAACAGCTATAGCCTGAAGAGGTTCGGGTTGAAGGCCCTGCTCCTTGCGCTCTTCTCGGTCGCCCAGTGACAGAACGGGATCGCCCGAACCGCCGAACTGCTTACTGCCCTGGCGGGCATGATCGATGTGGGCTTGGCGCTTGCGTTTCGGCAAGAAGTGTCCTGCCGCGACCTCACTTACTGGGACGAAGCGCTGGCATTCCTCCTCATCTGTATGACGCTTTCAGTCTTTCTCTAGCGAATTCGCGGGTTATGGCGATCGACGCAGCTTCCAGCGGGTCCCACGCGGCTCGACCAAAGAGGTGGCTCGGTTTGTCTGAACGGTCTCGCGGGCTCGTTAAGTGGATCGCCAGCAGGTGATCATGCCGCTGCGAGAAGCGGCTGGTTGAAGTATATCGCGTCCGGTGTTCGGCAACCAAGGCTCGAGTGCGGGCGAACGGCGTTGTAAAATTCGAAGTAGCGACCGATCGCGGCCCTCGCTTCGGGCACGGACACGTAGGCGTGAAGGTAAACCTCCTCGTATTTTACCGAGCGCCAGAGGCGCTCCACGAACACGTTGTCGCGCCAGCAGCCCTTGCCGTCCATGCTGATCGTGATCTCCTCGCGCTTGAGGACGGCGGTGAAGTCGGCGCTGGTAAATTGGCTTCCCTGATCCGTGTTGAAGATGTCGGGCTTCCCGAAGCGCGTCAGCGCTTCCTCCAAGGCCTTGACGCAGAAGTCGACCTCCAGCGTGATTGACACCCGCCACGCCAGCACGCGCCGGCTGAACCAGTCGACGATCGCGACAAGGTACACGAAGCCCCGCGCCATCGGGATGTACGTGATGTCGGTGGCCCAGACCTGGTTCGGCCGGGTCACCACCAGCTTGCGCAACAGGTAGGGGTAGATCTTGTGACCTGGTGCCGGCTTCGACGTGTTCGGCCGGCGGTAGATCGCTGCGATCGCCATCTTCTTCATCAGTGCCGCGACGTGCAGGCGGCCGACCTTGATGCCTTCGCCGCCAAGCAGATCCCGCAGCATCCGGCTGCCGGCGAACGGATATGCCATGTGCAGCTCGTCGATCCGGCGCATGATGCCGAGATCGGCGGCCGGCACCGGCCGCGGCAGATAATAGACGCTGCCACGGCTGATCCCGAGCTGCTGTGCCTGCCGTGCTGTCGGCAGCGAGTGTGCCCGGTCGATCATCGCTTTGCGCTCGGCAACAGTCCGGCCTTTCCGAGCGCACCTGACAAAAAATCATTCGCCAGCGTCAACTCGCCAATCTTGGCGTGCAGCACCTTCACGTCGACCGCCGGCTCGGGCGCGGACTGCTCCGCGCCGAACACGTCCGCCGCGCTCTCCAGCAGCTTCGCTCGCCACTGCGTGATCAGGTTCGGATGAACGTCAAACTGCTGCGCCAGCTCGGCCAGCGTCTTCTCGCCTTTCACGGCGGCCAAAGCCACCTTCGCCTTGAATGCCGGGCTGTGGTTCCGGCGCAGTCGCTTGCTCATCTTGCCTCCTGCTCGCGGCCAGCATGGCCGCTGTCAGACCGGCAATCCACTCATCCCCACTGTTCAAATTCCCCGAGCCACCTCT
>JAFAZF010000010.1 GCA_019239915.1 Sphingomonadaceae bacterium | reverse complement strand
CTGACACGAAGGAGCAGTTCTGCGGGCAGTCGCCACGCGGATCCCACCACGGCACGAAGCGCTCGGTGCCGGCGAATGCGCTCACATCGATCGGACGCGAGCGACCCCAGTGGTCCTTCAGGACGCCGTTTGCCATGACGCCTGGCGCCAGCACCAGGGTGAGAAGCAGATAAATCGCAGCCCGCGGCGGAATCACCATGGCGGCGCGCGGAAAGACGAGCTTGCCGATGAGCGCCACCACGGCCGGCGCCGCGAGCGCGGCGACGACCCACATGGTGGCGTCCCGCGCCAGGAGGACCCAGACGGCGTTCTTGATGCCGACCTGCGTGATGAGGAAGAGCCGCGTGTCGGAAACGAAGAACCACTGCGAGATCTGCAGGTCGAGCTCGGGAAACAGGCCGAGCACGAGGCCGGCAACGGCCGCGACCACGAGCACCACGATCAGGCCGGTCCGATTCATGCGAGCCGGTCTACCGCGCCAACACCCCGAGTGGAAGCCGGGCAGGCAGATCGCCCGTGTGCGACGCACGATGGCATGTTATTGGCAGGCAAGGCGCGTGAAGGCGGTTTAGCGGAATGTCCCGACCGATCGTCGACTTCTGGTTCGAGCTTGCATCGACCTATTCGTATCCGGCCGCGATGCGTATCAACGCGCTGGCGCAGGGCGCAGGCATCGCGGTGCGCTGGCGTCCGTTCCTGCTCGGTCCGATCCTCGCGGCGCAGGGCCTGACCACCTCGCCCTTCAACGTCCATGCCGCCAAGGGCGACTACATGTGGCGCGACGTCGCGCGCATCTGTACGGCGCTCGGCTTGCCGTTCCGCCGACCGGATCCGTTTCCTCAGGCGAGCCTCCTGGCGGCGCGGATCGCGCTGGTCGGGCTGGAGGAGGGCTGGGGAGAGCGCTTCGTGCCCGCGGTGTATCGGGCGCAATTCGCCGACGGCCTTCCGATTGCCGAGCGGACCGTGGTCGCCGATCTGCTGCATGTGCTCGACGTCGATCCCGGCCCTGTGCTGGCGCGAGCGCAGTCCGAGGAGATCAAGGGCCGGCTGCGGACCGAGACCGACGCGGCCGCCAAGCTCGGCATTTTGGCGCTCCAAGCTTCGTCACCGCCGGGGGCGAGCTGTTCTGGGGCAACGATCGCCTCGAGGCGGCGCTCGACTGGGCTAAGGACGAGCAGATGCGGCTATTGTTTGCCCGCGCCGACTGACGCGGTGGCCCGCCACGCACCGGCCGCGCGGCCGGCGATCGCCCAGTAGACGAAGCCCGCCGCGATCCCGGCCGCCGCCGCGATCTCGGCGCCGTGCGGCAGCAGGCTCGATCCGATCCCGGCAGGTGCGGCAAGATCGAGCCAGGAGATCGTGGCAAGCCCTGCCGCGCCACCGAGCCCGCCATAGATCACGACCGAGCGCAGGCGAAAACCCTCGGCGATCGCGATCAGCAGCAGGGCTGGAACCAGGAACGTGCCGGCGATCACGATTGCCGCCAGCGCGATGGCAAAACCGAGTACCTGTTGCGGATCGCCGACGGCGTCGGCTGCCACCCCGAACAGCTGGCGGAAGGCAAGGCTCGCCTCATCGGCACTCACGGATGGCAACAGCAGGCCGAAGACCAGCACCGTTGCGGCCGCGCAGCTCGCCACCAGATAGGCGAGCAGCACGACCAGGATGCGTCCGATCAGCGCCAAAACGTCCGTCCGCTTCGCCCGCTCAGTCGGTCATCGCCATGGCGCGCAGCGCCAGCCGCTCGCGCGCCGACAGCTTCTCGGTCGCGCTTTTGAGCTGCCCGCAGGCCGCGAGGATGTCGCGGCCGCGCGGCGTGCGCACCGGCGAGGCATAGCCGGCATTGAACACGATCTCGGAGAACCTCTCGATCTGATCCCAATCGGCGCATTCGTAGCGGCTGCCCGGCCATGGATTGAACGGGATCAGGTTGATCTTGGCCGGAATGCCGGCAAGCAACCGGACCAGGGCGCGGGCGTCGGCAAGCGAGTCGTTGACGCCCTTGAGCATCACGTATTCGAACGTGATGCGCCGCGCATTGGACAGTCCCGGATAGTTGCGGCACGCCTCGAGGAGCTCGGCGATCGGATATTTGCGATTGAGCGGCACCAGCCGATCCCGCAAGTCGTCGCGCACCGCATGCAGCGAGACCGCCAGCATGACGCCGATCTCGCTGCCGCAGCGCGCGATCTGCGGCACCACGCCGGAGGTCGACAGCGTGATGCGGCGCTTGGAGATGCTCAGGCCATCGCCGTCCGCGACGACAAGCAGCGCGTCGCGCACCGCATCGAAGTTGTAGAGCGGCTCGCCCATGCCCATCATGACGATGTTCGACAGCAGCCGCCCCTCAGGCTGGGACGGCCATTCGCCGAGCGCGTCG
>JAFAZF010000074.1 GCA_019239915.1 Sphingomonadaceae bacterium | reverse complement strand
GCCCGGCTTCGTCACCCCGCCAGTTCCCTCGCCCGCTGGTCGACCCGCTTCAGATCCTCGACGAAGCGGTGGAACTCATCCTCCGCCTGACCGCCGTCCTGGATGCGCAACAGGTAGCTCGGGTGGACCGTCACCCAGCATTCTCCGCCGTCTTCCAGCTTCAGCGCACGGCCGCGTGAGCCCGAGATCGTGACAACCTTGCCAAGCAGCGAGCGCGCCGCCGTTGCGCCGAGCGCGACCGTTACCGGTGGCTTGATGATCTCTCGCTCCTGCTCGATCCACCAGCGGCAGGCCTCGATCTCCGGGCCGCCGGGCTTGGAGTGGATGCGGCGCTTGCCGCGCGGCTCATATTTGAAGTGTTTGACCGCGTTGGTGACATAGGCGCGGCTGCGATCGACGCTGGCTTCCGCCAGCGCCCGATCGAACAGCTGCCCCGCGGGCCCGACGAACGGCTTGCCGGCGAGATCCTCCTGATCGCCCGGCTGTTCGCCGACGAACATCAGCGGCGCCGTCACCGGGCCTTCGCCGAACACGGTCTGCGTCGCCGGTTTCCACAGCGGGCAGCGCTTGCAGCCTGCCGCTTCCTCGCGCAGCGCTTCCCACGCGATCTTCGCATTGCCACCGATCTCGTCGGGCTTGGCGCCGTGATCCTTCCCTCGGGCGGTCGCGATCATGCCGCTCTCCCTCGCCTGCGCCCCGGCAATCAATGCCGGGACCAACGCCGTCTCGGGCATGTTTCTCCAATATTTCTTCGGCATCTCCTTCAGCATCGCGCCGATCTTCACGCGGGCCGGGTTGAAGATCGAGGCATAATAGGTGCGCCAGGTCTCCTCGAGCGGATCGCCATCCGGCGCGTCGGCTCGGGCGGCGCCGGGGCCTTCCTGCAGCGCCTCGCCGTCCCAGTGGATCGACAGCTCGGGCGTCAGGATCGACCAGCGCATCGTCGCGAAGCGCCGCACGAAGAAGCCGGCATTGGCGCGGACGATATGATGCTCCGGCTCGAACCAAGCCACGTATCTGCCGGCTTCGCCGGAGGCCGCACCGGCCCACTCCCCCACCCGGCCTCCCTGATCAACCTGTGGGAGGTCGGGAGGGGAAGCGGGCTGGTGCGGTACTTCGCGAAAGCGCAGGAACGCGCGCATCTTGTGCATGTCGCGACGCACCGCCTTAGCCATCTCCTCGAGCCGGCGGAGCAGCGGATCGGCGTGATCCTCGATCAGCCGCGGCTGGACGCGCAGTCGCGCCAGCATCGCGTAGAGCAGGGTGAAGCGCTCGGGATCGCGATGGCAGACGACGGTTTCGGCGAGCTCGACGAACAGGCGCGGCACGCTGAACGCATCCTCCCGCGGCACCGGCCTGGCCCGCGGCGCGGCGGCCTGCGCGAACAGATCGGCCGGTCCCTCGCCGACGCGCCAGATGACCTCCTCCGGCCGCGCGCGATCGAGAACGAGCAGCCGCGCGGCGTTGCGCCAGCCTTCGAAATCATCCTCCGCCGCGAGTGTGACGAGCTGGCTCATGACTCCCCAGGACGCACGAAAGGTGACGAAGGTACCGCGACATGCCGCCAGCTGCATGGAGAACCGAAGCGGAAGCAACGCAAGCGGGACACGGCGACTCGGTCTGCGCGGCGCGAGAACATATCGCGACGTTCGCACGGCAATTCCAACAATGCGAGGCACCCGGGAGCGCCTATGGCATCGTCGAAACCCAAGAAGGCGACACGGGCATGATCGACATCTATGGCGACCGCATCTCCGGCAACTGCCTGAAGGTGAAGTGGGTCGCCGAGCATCTCGGCATCGCCTTCGCCTGGCACGACGTCAACGTCGTCACGGGTGCGACGCGGACGCCCGCGCTGCTCGCGCTCAACCCGGCCGGCAAGGTGCCGTTCGTGGTGCTGCCGGGCGGCGAGACGCTCTCCGAATCGAACGCAATCATCCACCATCTCGCGGAAGGGTCGGCGCTGATCCCTGTCGATCCGCTGGCGCGGGCGCGGATGCTGCAGTGGATGTTCTGGGAGCAATATAGCCACGAGCCCTATGTCGCGGTGTGCCGCTTCCAGCTCCGCTATCTCGGTCATAGCGCGGCCGATCTCGATCCGAGGCTGGTCGAGCGCGGCCATGCGGCGCTGGCGCTGATGGAGGCGACGCTGGCGCAGCGGCGCTTCTTCGCGGGCGATGCGGTCAGCCTCGCCGACGTCGCGCTGGTCGCTTATACCCGCGTCGCTCACGAGGGCGGCTTCGATCTCGCAGGCTATCCCAAGGTGCGCGGCTGGATCGGGCGCGCCGAGCAGGCGATCGGCATCCGGGATTAGATCCACAAGCCAACAAAGCAACGTCATTGCGAGCGTAGCGACGCAATCCAGGACCATGAGGTCGGGGCTGGATCGCTCCGTCGCTCGCTCCTCGCAGCGATGCGGGGATCGATCCGCCCCGTAATGCAGCGTCGATCAATGAGCGGGCGCTGCCGCGATCCGTTGCGAAAGGTCGAGGCTGCGCGGGGCGGCGAGGCCGCCATATTTGCGGTCGAGCGCGTCGAGCTTCGAGCGGGCGCCGGCGATGTCGCCTGACGCGAATGCCTGCTCGGCAGCGGCCAGGGCCGCATCCACCTCCGCGACGAGACTGCTCCAGCACCGCTCCGCGCGTGGAGCCGGCGCATGCACCGTGGTGAGCGCTCGCAGCGCGCTCGCCAGCGCGCTCGCCGGCAGCGGGTCATGGTTTAACCCATCGATGTGCTGCGACACGGTGTTCGCCACGCACCAGCGCCGCATCGCGCCGAGGCTCGCCGCTTCCTGATCGAGATGGGTCTGGTCCATCGCACCCGTCGCGTAGACGAGGACGGAGCGCGTCCGAAAGCGTTCGAACAGGTCGCGGGGCGGCAGCGCAGCGTCGGCGCCGCCGATCGGATCGCTGCCGGCATCGAGCAGCGCGCCCCGGAACAGGTCTGGATAAGCGACCGCCCGCCGCAGCGCGGTCCGCGCGCCGCCCGAGAAGCCGGTGATGAAAACGCGGGCGGGATCGATCGGCAGACGCTGGAGCGCATTGTAGGCGGCGAGGATGGCGAGCGGGATGCGACGGCCGACGGGGCTTTGATCGTTGCCCGATTGCGCCGCGCTCACGAAGACGAAGCCGGCGCGGCCGAGCGTCGAAATCCAGTCCTCCGGCGGCGCGTCATTGTCCCAGGGCGGAATGAACACGATCAGCCCGTAGCCGGCGGCGGGCTTGGTCGCGGGCACGAACATGCCGAACCGCTCGCGCGCGAGGTCGATCGCCTGATCGCTGAGCCGCGCGTGCAGCGCCGTCATCCGCGCCGCCAGCGAGGCGTTCTCGAGCGGCCGGGTAAGCCGCCGCGCAAGCTCCAGATTCGAGGCGAGCGGCGTGTAGGCGTCGAAGCGCTGCTGCGCGAAACCGGGTACCGGCGCGCCGGGATCGCTCGCGCTGCCGTCCTGTGCCGGCGCGCCAGCGGCGGGGGCGCCCGCAAGCAGCAGCGCGGCGCGCAACAAGCGCGCTTTCCGCCTGTGTCGCGACACAGGCGCGGATCAGCCGGGCGCTTTGACCGGGGGCGTCGACGGGGGATTGCCGCCGATCCCGTAGCGCACCACCACTGGGCGGGCGCAGCCGTCGACCGCGCGGAGCACGGTAAGGATCTCGGCAGCGGGCGGCAGCTGGTCGAGCCGCTGCGCGCGGGCGCGCCGATCGGCGGCGACGAGCTGCGGATCGTTCGTGTAGCAGCGCATCGGCTGATCGCCGGCGGCGCGCGCGGGCGTGCCGGTCGCCGGAAAGAGCAGCATCAGCGGGAGCATGAGCGTGGCGCGCATCGACACCTCCTTGCGAATCGCGCGCGAACCGTTCTCCGCGATCAGATATGAACCGCACCGGGCCGGTCGAAGCGCCGCCGTTCGCGCGCTGAGTGCAGTGCTTCGACAAGCCCGGCACGAACGGCCTAGATATGCGCGGAATGCCGATCCCGGACAACAGTTCCGCGCTCTCCCGGCGTACATTGCTCGGCGGCCTTGCCGTGCTGGCCGCGGCACCGGCGCGCGCCTACGTCCAGCGCGGTCTGGCGGCCGCCGCCGGATCGGCGGTGAACCCGTGGCTGGTCGCGCGCGCGCTCGCGGCGGTCGCGCGGCATGGCGACGCGATCTGGTCGCGGGACGTGATCGCGATCGCCGATTTCGGGCTGCCGTCGTCGGTGCCGCGCTTCCACCTGATCGACATTCTCGCCGGCAGCGTCACCAGCCTGCGGGTGACGCACGGGCGCGGCTCGGATCCCGATCACAGCGGCATGCTGCAAAGCTTCTCGGACGAGCCCGGCTCCGGCGCGACGGCGGAGGGCGCGTATCTCACCGGCGAGACCTATGTCGGCGTACACGGCCTGTCGCGGCGGCTCATCGGGCTCGATCCCAGCGACGCCAACGCAGAAGCGCGCGCGATCGTGATCCATGCGGCCTGGTATGCCGAGCCCGACGTGCTGGCGCGGCAGGGCAAGCTCGGCCGCAGCGACGGCTGCTTCGCCTTCTCGGCCACCGACGAGGCGTTGGTGCTCGCGAAGCTGGGGCAGGGTCGGATGATCTATGCCGGGCGGGCTTAGCGAAGCAGGCCAGGTGCGATGATCATCACGTGGTCAGCTTCCCGGTGAACTAGGCTTGGAAGAGGGACCTTCCGTTCGGCAACGGAGCGGGAAGGCGCGCACATGTCGCAGAGCGGCCGCCATCGTGTCATTCCTCGAAGCCCACGAAAGTAGCAGCGTCGTCAACGCTCTTTCGATTGGTGACGACGGCATTGACCGGGAAGTTCTCGTCTGGAAAGCCCATGGCTACGCAGATCATGATGACCTGATCGTCACGAATGCAAGCATGCTCGCGGACCACTGGCGATTGCATGATGCCTTGGCTGTTGATCACGCAGCCGAGCCCCCGCGACCAGGCCGCGTTGACGAGCCCGTTTGTCACCGCACCACAGTCGAAGACGGCGATGTCGCTGCCGTGCAGAACGCGATCATATGTGACGACGATCGCCACGGGCGCGTCGAACTGGCGGAAGCCGCGCAAGACCCAATCCATGCGACCGCGGCGATCGTCTCGTGCGATCCCCAGAGCGCCGTAAACCTGCTTGCCGACCGCCACTTGCCGCTCGCGATGCGCCCCTTGATAATCCTCCTTCGTGCGGAACTCCCGGGAAGAGGGCACACCGGCTAAGTTGCGCTCGACATTGCCGGCGCGAATGCGATCGAGCGGCTCACCGGTGACCACCGTAAAATTCCACGGCTGCGTGTTGAGAGACGACGGCGCGCGCATGGCGAGATCGAGTACCTCGCGGATCACCTCCTTGGGCACGGGCTTGTTCAAGAAGCCGCGGGTCGACCGGCGACCGCGGATCACGTCATCATAAGCAGCAGCGGTCATCTCAAGCCTGTCAGCCTTTTCGACGGCCTGCGAAATGCACGACCGGAGAACGGCTCAGCGAATGAACGAGTAGCCGGTCATAGGCAAACCCGCGCCCATCTATGGCTGCGACTGACGCGCAAGCTGCCATCGCCTATGCCGCAAAGAGTTCCATCTGCTTCGGCTTGGGCGCGACGTGGGCACGAAGGTCGGCGCGATCGGTAAGCGAGGTCGGGCGCCAATCCTCGGCGGCGATGAACGGACGCACTTTGGCGATCGAGAGGGTCAGCCGCGCGACATCGTCGAGCCGCAACCGTCGCCAGCGCCGCGCGGCGAGGATCGCGTCGATCGCCTTGAGGCCGAGGCCGGGCACGCGGAGCAGCGCCTCCTTCGGCGCGCGGTTGACGTCGACCGGGAAGCTTTCGCGGAACTTGAGCGCCCAGGCGAGCTTGGGATCGATGTCGAGCGGCAGCATGCCGGTGGTCGCATCGGTGGCGGCGACGACCTCCTTCGGCGCGAAGCCGTAGAAGCGCATCAACCAGTCGGATTGGTAGAGACGGTGCTCGCGCATCAGCGGCGGGCGGCGCAGCGGCAGCACCGCGCTCGCATCGGGGATCGGGCTGAACGCGGAATAATAGACGCGGCGGAGCCCGAAGCGATCGTAGAGGCTGCTCGCCTTCTGGACGATATCGCCGTCGGTGGCGGCATCTGCGCCGACGATCATCTGCGTCGATTGACCGGCAGGCGCGAAGCCCGGCGCGGACTTGAAGCGTTTTCTGGCATCGCCGCTCTCTTCGATGTCGGCGCGCATCGCGTGCATCGCGCCCTCGATCCGCGGCGCCGACTTATCGGGCGCGAGCCGCTGCAGGCCCACCACCGTCGGTAGCTCGACGTTGATCGAGATGCGATCGGCGTAGCGCCCGGCGGCGTGGACGAGCGCCGGATCGGCATCGGGAATCGTCTTGAGGTGGATATAGCCCCGAAAGCCATGGTCCTCGCGCAGTGCCCGCGCGACGGCGACGATCTGCTCCATCGTGTAATCGGCGGAGGAGATGATGCCCGAGGAGAGGAATAGTCCCTCGATATAGTTGCGCCGGTAGAAAGCGAGGGTGAGCTCGACGACTTCCGCCACCGTGAAACGGGCGCGGCGGACGTTCGAGCTCTTGCGATTGATGCAATAATGGCAATCGAAGATGCAGCTGTTGGTCAGCAGGATCTTGAGCAGCGAGATGCAGCGGCCATCGGGCGCATAGGCGTGGCAAATGCCCATGCCCTCGGTCGAGCCGATCCCCGCCTTCTTGCCCTTGCTGTCGCGCTTCGCCGTGCCGGAGGACGCGCAGGAGGCATCGTATTTCGCCGCATCCGCGAGGATGGCGAGCTTGGCGCGGGTATCCAGTTGAGCCACGTTTGTTCTTATGGTGTTCCGAAATGGCAAAGTCCAGCACGTTGCCGTCGGCGGTCTGGCGCCGCAGCTTGCCCTCGCCATCGTCCGCGCGATGACGGTAAGGGTGCCGAAGCCGGACCGTCGTCGGTTGGGCAGACGCGATCATCAGCAGGCGCTTCCTAGAATATGACCCAGGCTCTCTTCGATCTTGATGGCAAGGTGGCGGTCGTCACCGGCGGCAATGGTGGCCTCGGCTTGGGCATGGCCAAGGGACTGGCGGGGGCCGGGGCGACCATCGCGATCGCTGCCCGTCGCCGTGACAAGGCGGAGGCGGCGCTCGCGGAGCTCGAGGCGCTCGGCGCCCGTGCGCTGTTCGTGGAGACCGATGTCGGCAGCCGCGACTCCTGTCTCGCAATGGCGGCCGCGGTGGCGGAGCGATGCGGGCGCATCGACATCCTGATTGCCAATGCCGGCGTCGCGCGCGCCGGTCGGCCCGAGCGGATGTCGGAGGAGGCGTGGCGGCAGACGATCGACGTCAATCTTTCGGGCGCGTTCTTCAGCTGCCAGGCGGTGCACCCCCACCTCAAGGCGGCGGGCGGCGGCAAGATCGTGACGGTGGGCTCGATGACGTCGATCTTCGGCGCGGCCGCGGCGGCCGACTACTCGGCAAGCAAGGGCGGCGTCGTCCAGCTCACCAAGTCACTCGCCATTGCGTGGGCACGAGATAACATCCAGGTCAACGCGATCCTGCCGGGCTGGCTGGTGACCGACATCGTCGCCGAGGCGAAGGAGAAAGCGCCCGGCTTCGACGACGCGATCGTGGCGCGCACGCCGGCGCGGCGCTGGGGCGAGCCGGGCGATCTCGCCGGTATCGCAGTGTTCCTCTGTTCGGCTGCTTCGAATTTCGTCACGGCCACCGCGATCCCGGTCGACGGCGGCTATTCCGTGATGTGAAAGCGGCAGGCGCGCCGCGTCAGGGCGTGCCGCCCGTGTCGGCCTGGTCCTGCTTGCGCTGTGCACGCGCCTGGCTGAGAAACTGGTGCTGGCAGCCGCTCTGGCCGCCCGATCCCACTGCCGAGCAGGTATCAGGGAGGCCGGCCGCCGTGCGGCTCGCCTGCTCGGTCGCCTCGACCTTGCTGCCCCAGGATCTGGAAGCGGGAGACTCGGCGGCCTTCTCGCCACGGAAGCGCTTCGGCAGCCGGTAGCGCTCGCTCTCGGGCCGTCGCGCGCAGACAACGATGGCGCCGCCGTTGCCGGTGGGGCAGGGATCGTTGCCGTAGACGATCACCGAGACGGTGCGGTTCGGCGGCGACGATGCGGCGGCACCGGGATCCTGTGCGAAGGCGGCGAGCGGCAGCGCGCTCCAGGCGACGAACATGCCGACGATGAAGCCGCCGATGCCAATGCCGCTTCCGATCAGCAGCGGTTCGGCACGGCCGGCGCCTTTCATCGCGTCTTCCCGTCGGTTCAACTCGTGCGACATGGCGCTACGCTCCGTTTCGGGAAGCTGAACGGAGATGTCGCCGCTTTGTTCAGGCGAGCGCCTCAGTGCACCGTGCCGCTGGTCGCATAGGGGTTGGCGTTATCGGCCGCCTTCTGCTCTTTACGTTCGGCGCGCGCCTGGCTCATCAGCTGGTTCCAGCAACCCGTCCAGCCGCCGGTGCCCGAGGCGGAGCAGCTCTGCGCGCCGGCCGCGCCGACATATTCGAGATCCTTCGCCTTCTCGCGCCAGTTGTTGACGCCGCCGGGGCGCAGCTCGGAAGGAATGCGGTAGCGCTCGGCCTCGGGCTTGCGCGCGCAGACGACGATGTCCTGTCCCGCCGAATTGGGACAGGGATCATTGCCGTAGATCACGAGCACGCGATCCTCCTGCTGCGCCAGCGCCGGCAACGCGCCGAGCCCGGTTGCGAGCGACGCCACGCCCAGTGCGATGCCCGCGAGCGCACTCAGCGCGGCACGTCCGGTCGTCATCGGTTCAAATCTCCTCCACCCCGCCAACGCATGTCCCGCCGACCCGCTTCACGCAAGCCTCACACCCGCTTGGAGAGCGCGATCGCGAACCGGCAGCCGAGCCGGATCGCGCCGGAAAGCAGCGGATAGCCGGGCGCGCGCTCGGCGCCCGCGGCGATCGCGGTGTCGCGATGCTCGACCTCGTCGGCGCGAAACTCGGCGATCGTCGACGCGAGCTCGGGATCGGCGGCGCCGTCGCCGAGCGCCTCGAGCTGCTTGCCGTAGTGGCGGTCGATCTCGGTTTCGATCGCGGCGGTACACGCCATCGCCGCTTCCGGCGAGATCAGCGCGGTCGCCACCCCGAGCGCGTGGCCGGCTCGGTCCCACAGTGGCCCGAGCAGGGTCGGCCGGACGCCGCGCGCGACGAGCATGCGCTCCAGCCTGGCGCGATGGCGCTCCTCCTGCCCGGCCATGCGCGCGATCACCCGGGCGGCAGGCACATGCTCGCCCATCACCGCACGCTGGCCGGCATAGATGCGCACCGCGCCGACCTCGCCGGCATGGTCGACGCGCAGCATCGCCGCGCGTTCGGCGGCGACGCCTTGCGTCAGCGGGTCGAAGGTTTCGCGATCAGCCACAGGACGAGGATAGCAGCGGTGATCGAGAAAAGCGCGTTCCATCCCGCGAGCGAGACGTGGAACAGCGTCCACTGCGCCTGATCGCAGCGGATCAGCGGCGTCGCCATCAGGCTGCGCAGCATGTCGGCATGGCTGCCGCTGCCGAGGCTGCCGTTGGTCGAGCAGGTCGTGACGCCTTCCCACCAATGATATTCGACCCCAGCGTGGAAGACACCGATGCCGCCGCTCAGCAGGATCGCGAGCGCGGCGAGCACGGTCAGCGCGCGTGACGCGGAGGGTGTGCGTGCAGCCACGAAGGCGAGCACCGCAAGCGCAAGCGCGGCGAAATGGGCATAGCGCTGCCACCAGCACATCTCACACGGAAACAGGCCGCCCCAGATCTGCGAGCCATAAGCGCCGGCGAGCAGCAACGCCGGCGTCAGCAGTGCCAGCAGGCGGGCCTTGGCAAGTTGCGTCATCGCGCGAGCATCATCAGATCGCCACGGCGCTGAGATAGCGGCCCTGGACGATCCGCTCGAGCGCGCTCCCGAAATCCGCGAGGAAGTCCGCTGGCAGGTGGCTGGTCGCCGCCTGATGCCGCTCGATGCTGTCCCAGCGATGGGTGAAGACGAACTGCTCGGGCTCTTCGATATCCTGGAGCAGCTCGGCCTCGCGAAATCCCGGCTCGGCACCGAACAGCGCCGCGGCGCGGCCGAGCACCGCTGCCAGCGCCGCCGCCTGCCCCGGCTTGGCGAGCATCTGATATTGGCGCACGACCGTCACCGCCTGCTCTCCTATGGCTGGACCTCGGATCAGCCCTTGGTCGGCGCCTTGGCGCTGCTCGCGGTGCGCGGTGCCGGCAGCGGCGTACCGGACGCGCCGAGCCGCTTCAGCGTGTCGATCGCATAGCGCAGCTGATAGTCCTGGATGCCCTGCTTCTTGGCCTGGTCCGAGGTGAGCTGGAAGCGGGGGTCGGGCTTGCCGTCGTCCTCGAGCACCGAATCGTCGATCTTGGCCTGGTTGATGAGGTGGCGGCGCAGATCCGCCTCGCGGAAGCGCGGCCGCGCCTTGTAGTCGGCATCGGTGAGCTGCGGCACGAGGATGTCGGGCGCGATGCCGCCTTCCTGCACCGAGCGGCCCGAGGGCGTGTAGTAGCGCGCGGTCGTCAGCCGCAACGCGGTGTCGTCGGTGAGCGGGATCAGCGTCTGCACCGAACCCTTGCCGAAGCTGCGCTCGCCCATCACCAGCGCGCGCTTCTGATCCTGGAGCGCACCCGCGACGATCTCGGCGGCGGACGCCGAACCGGCATTCACGAGTACGATCAGCGGCGCGCCGTGCGTGTCGTCGCCGGGCCGCGCATAATAGCGCTCGACATCGTCCTTGTCGCGGCCGCGCTGCGAGACGATCTCGCCATGATCGAGGAAGGCGTCGGCGGTCTCGATCGCCTGGTCGAGCAGCCCGCCGGGATCGTCGCGCAGGTCGATCACATAGCCGAGCGGCGGACCGCCGTTCAGCTTCTGGAGGCCGGCGATCGCGGCGCGCGTGTCGGCGCCGGTGGTGCGGCTGAAGCTGTTGATGTTGATGATGCCGACATGGTCCTTGAGCTCGTACTTGACGGGCTTGATCGTGATGAGCTCGCGGGTCAGCGTCACGTCGAACGGCTTGTCGCGGCCGGGGCGGACGATCGTCAGGCGGATCTGCGAACCCGGCTTGCCGCGCATCTGATCGACAGCGTCGTCGAGGCTGCCGCCGTAGATCAGCTTGCCGTCGATATTGGTGATGTAGTCGCCGGACTTGATGCCCGCCTTCCAGGCCGGCGTGTCTTCGGTCGGCGTCACCACCTTCACCGCGCCGTCTTCCATCTGCACGGTCAGGCCGAGACCGCCGTAATTGCCGTCGGTCGTCGTCTTCATCTGCTGGAAGTCGCGCGCGTCGAGATAGGAGCTGTGCGGATCGAGGCTCGCGAGCATGCCGTCGATCGCGCCCTTGATCAGCGTCTTGTCGTCGACCTTGTCGACATAGTCGCCGCGCACCTTCTCGAACACGTTCATGAACTGGTCGAGCTCATGATAGGTGTCGACGTCGACCGCGCTCATCGCCGCGGTGGTGGCCGGAATGAGCGCGACGGCGCTCACGAGACCGATCGCTCGGAAAATGGGGGCACGCAACAGGGATTTCGCCATCTTCGCTTCGCTCGTCCTTCGAGAAACTGCGGATGATATAGTGTTTCGCCGGCCTGGAACAGGTCAGCCGACGCCGATCATGGCGGAGAGGTCGACCGGCCGGCCCCGCTGCCGGAGCTCGACGGTGACGCGCGGGCGGTCCGCAGGGGCGCGGCCGAGCGTGTCGCCCTGGGCGACGCGATCGCCGATCTCCACGGCGAGGCGCCCGAGCCCGGTCACCGTCGTCGTCCAGCCGCCGCCATGATCGATGATCAGGATGTGGCCGTAGCTGCGGAAGCTGCCGGCATAGAGGATGCGGCCGGGCGCGGGCGCGACGATCTTGGCGTCGGCCTTGGCGGCGAAGGTGATGCCGCGCGCGGCCACGCCGGCGTCGGTCACCTCGCCATAGCCCATCGCTACAGGGCCCTTCACAGGCAGCAGATAGGGCGTGCCCCGACCGGTGGCCATCGAAGCTTCGGGAGAGAGCGGACCGGGTTGCGGCGTCGGCAACGCAGCGAGGCGCGTCGCGGTATCGGCGGCGCTGCCCATCTCCTGCATCTCGTCGACGATGTCGCGCGCGCGTTCGCCCAGCGCCAGCGCGCGTTCCGCCTGATCGCCGGCGACGCCTTCGAGACTGCCCGCGCGCGCGCTCTGCTCGCCTTCGAGATCGACCAACGCGAGCCGTTGGCGATCGAGCGCATAGCTGCCCGCGCGCAGCGCCGCGGTGGCGCGATCCATCTCGATGCCGAGCGCGGCGACGCGGGCGATGCCGGCGCGGATGCCGGCGGTCCGCGCCCGCACCGCCGGAAGCGTCGTCGCGAGCAGCGCGCGGACATGGACGAGATCGTCGAGCGAGCCCGGCTGCGCGAGCGCGAGTGCGGGCGGTCGGCGCGCCATCATCTGCAGCGCCGCGGCGAGCTTGACGAGGCCCTGCTGGTGGATCGCGAGTTCGGCGCGCTGCTGGCGGCGCAGCGCGTCGAGGATGCGCAGCCGCGCACCGGCGGCATCGACCTGCGCCTGGTCAGCGCGGATCCGCTCCTCGACCGCGGCGATCTTCGCGTGGGTGCGGTCGGCCTCGCTGCGCGCCGCGGCGGCGGTCGCCTCCATGCCCGCCGCGCGCGCCTTGGCGGCGGCGGCGGCGCGGCTGGCATCGGTGAGGCGGGCGCGCTCGTCACCGAGCGAGACGCCGTCGACGGTCTGCGCGAAGGCGGCCCCGGCGGCAAGCAGCGTGGCCGCGGTGAGAAGGAGACGCCGTCGCATCAGCCCTCGCGATGATAGGGGTGGCCGGCAAGGATGCTCGTCGCGCGCCACAGCTGTTCGGCGAGCATCGCGCGGGCGAGCAGGTGCGGCCAGGTCAGCGCGCCGAAGGCGAGGCGGAGATCGGCGCCATCGCGCGTCACGTCGTCGTGGCCGTCGGCCGCGCCGATCAGGAAGCGCGCCTCGCGTACGCCGTCGTCGCGCCAGCGGCCGAGCCGCTCGGCGAGCGCCCGGGAGCCGAGCGCCTCCCCGCGTTCATCGAGCGCGACGATCCTGGCACCGTCGGCCGGCGGCATCTTGCCGCCGGTATCGGGAAGCTCGGTCACACGCGTCGGCCAGGCGACGCGGCCGAGATAGCGATCGACTAGCTCGGCCTCGGGGCTGCGGCCGATGCGCCCGCGCGCGACGATGTGGAGCAGCACCGGTAGGTGAAACGGATCAGGCTTCGGCGGGCGAGGGCGCGCCGGCCTCGCCGAACGCCCACATCCGTTCGAGATTGTAGAAGCTGCGCACCTCGGGACGGAACAGGTGGACGACGACGTCGCCGGCGTCGATCAGCACCCAGTCGGCGGTCGGCAGCCCCTCGACGCGCGAGGGCGCACCCGTCTCGGCCTTGATCTTCTCGACGAGCTTTTGCGCCATCGACGCGACCTGTCGGGTCGAGCGGCCGGAGGCGATCACCATATAGTCGGCGATACTCGACTTTCCGGCGAGCGGGATGCTGACGGTGTCGACGGCCTGGTCGTCATCGAGGGAGCGGAGCACGAGCGCATGGAGCGCCTCGGCATGATCCGGCGCGGGCCGGGCGGTGGAGCTGCGAGCGACGGGAGAAGCGGGCAAGAAGCCTCCTAGGAAAGCGGCCGGCGCGTCAGACGATCGCGCAGGCCGGTGACAGGAACATGACGATGCCAGTCGGGATCGGCGGCGCGCGCCAGCGTCGCGGAGCGTGGATCGGGCCTAAAGCGCAACAGCACGAGCGCCGGCAGACTCCAATGCGTCCATTCACGCGCCTGGCTCGCGGGCCGGACGAAACGCCGCAGCCAGCCCATCGCCGTGGCGGCGCGGGCAGCATCATTATAGGGCGGACGGGCGATGACCGCAATGGCGAGCGTGCGCGCGATGCCGCGCCAGTTCTCCCAGCGATCGAATTGGGCGAGATTGTCCGCGCCCATCAGCCAGACGAAGCGGATGTGCGGATAGCGGCGGACGAGGCGGCGCACCGTGTCGTAGGTGTAGCGGGTGCGGAGTTCGCGCTCGATCGCGGTCGGCCGGATCGACGCGCGCCGCGCCATGCGCTGCGCCGAAGCGTAGCGGACAGGCAGCGGCGCCATGCCCCTGGGCGACTTCAGCGGATTGCCCGGCGAGACGAGCCACCACACCTCGTCGAGCCCGAGCGCCCTGAGCGCCTGAAGGCTGATCTCGCGATGCGCGCCATGCGCGGGATTGAACGAGCCGCCGAGCAGCCCGATGCGGCGGGTCATGCGTCGGTCTGCCAATCCTCGCGCTCGTGTCGAACGCGAAGAATCTGCAGTTGTCCGGATCGGACGCGATACACGAGGAGATAGGGTGTTTCGAACACCCGGAGCACGCGAAAATCCTGCTTGAGCAGCGTACGACCACCATGTCGAAAGTTTTCGAGAAAGCGCGCTCGCGCCTCGATTGCCGCCAGGGTTCGCTCCGCGAAATCCCTGTCGCGGTTTTCGATCAGCCAGGCGTCGATTGCGCGAAGATCCGCCAGTGCGGGCGCAGTCCAGGCGAGGCGATTCATCGTGCGCGGTGACGCCCGATCATCTCCGCTAGCTCGGCCATCACCTCTTCATGCGGAATGAGTTCGCCTCGATCGGCGGCGTCGATTCCTTCCTGCACGAAGGCGAGGAAATCCGCCTCGCTCTCGGCGACGCGCCGCGTCGCCTCGGCGGCGAACCAGGCGCGGCTGCGGCCCTGCGCCTTGGCGACCTGATCGATCTTCGCGAGCGTCGCTTCGTCGACGCGGAAGCTGATGACGGCGGTCTTGCTCATGCTCACAGTGTATACTTGTATACACTGCCTTCAAAGCCGTGCCTGCCCCGCGCCGCGAACCACCCACTTGTAGGTCGTCAGACCTTCGAGCGCGACCGGGCCACGGGCGTGGAGGCGGCCGGTCGAGATGCCGATCTCGGCGCCGAGGCCGAATTCGCCGCCGTCCGCGAACTGCGTCGAGGCGTTCCACATCACGATCGCCGAATCGACGCCGTTGAGGAAGCGCTCGGCGATCGCCGCGTCCTCGGCGACGATCGCGTCGGTATGATGCGAGCTGTGGCGCGCGATATGCGCCATCGCGCCGTCGACGCCATCGACGATGCCGACGGCGCAGATCGCGTCGAGATATTCGGTGTCCCAGTCGTCGGGATTCGCCGCCGCCACGCGCGCATCGAGCGCCCGTGCGTCGGCGTCGCCGCGCAGTTCGCAGCCGGCGTCGAGCAGCGCCGCGATCGGCGCCTTCGGATCGGCATAGGCGCGGTCGATCAGCAGCGTCTCGGTCGCGCCGCAGATGCCGGTGCGGCGCATCTTGGCGTTGACCGCAAGTTTGATCGCCATCTCCGGGTCGGCGGAGGCGTCGATATAAGTGTGGCAGAGGCCGTCGAGATGCGCGAGCACCGGCACGCGCGCCTCCTCCTGCACGCGTGCGACGAGGCTCTTGCCGCCGCGCGGCACGATGATGTCGATCAGCCCCTGCGCCTTCAGCATCTCGCCGACGGCGGCGCGATCGGTGGTGCCGACGAGTTGGATCGCGGCTTCGGGCAAGCCCGCCTCGCGCAGCCCTTCGACGAGCGCGCCATGGATCGCGGCGTTGCTCGCGGTCGCCTCCGAGCCGCCGCGCAGGATCGCGGCGTTGCCCGACATCAGCGCGAGCGCGCCGGCATCGGCGGTGACGTTCGGCCGGCTCTCGAAGATGATGCCGACGACGCCGAGCGGCACGCGCACCCGTGCCAGCTTGAGGCCGTTCGGCCGCACGCTCGCGTCGATCACCTGGCCGACCGGATCGGGCAGCGCGGCGACGGCCTCCAGCCCCGTAGCAATGCCTTCGAGCCGGGACGGGTTGAGCGTCAGCCGATCCACCATCGCCTTGGTGAGGCCGTTATCCTCGGCACGTGCGACGTCGTCAGCGTTGGCGGCGAGGATCGCGTCCGCGCTCGCGCGGATCGCCCGCGCGCCGGCATGGAGCGCCTGCGCCTTGGTCGCGGTCGGCGTCGCGGCGAGCGTCTGCGCGGCGGCGCGCGCGCGCATGCCCATGGTGGCGATCAGCGTGACGGGATCGGGAGGCGAGTTCAGCATGGCGGGGCCCCTTACCATCATCGCGCGCGCGGCGATATTGTCGTCGGACCGTAACAATCCTTGCAAGCCGCGGCACCGAGTGCTCCGTTGCGACAGCGTGTGTCGCGTCGCTTCGGCCAATCTCGGCCGCTCAACAGGGGAGCATCCGCAATGCACCGCATGATCAAGGCCGCGCTCACGGCCGGCCTGTCGCTCGCCGCCGCACCCGTCCTCGCGCAGGCATCAAGCTACTTGCCGGGCAGCGTCTGGCAAGTTTCCGACATCAAGACCGAGCCGGGCCAGTTCGAGAACTATATCGACTATCTCGGCGGCAACTGGCGCAAGGAATTGGAGTACCAAAAGAAGCTCGGTTACGTTCTCTCCTATCACGTCTTCGCGGTGAACAGCCCGCGCCGGGACGAACCGGACCTCATCCTCGCCGTCGAATATAAGGATTATGTCCCCAACGCTGAACAGCTCGCGATCCAGAAGAAGATCGAGGCGATGATGCAGGAGGATGCGCACAAGTCGGACAGCGCGTCCGGCGAGCGCAAGTCGATGCGCACGACGCTCGGCAGCATGGAGCTGCAGGAGCTTAAGCTGAAGTGAGCGACGGACGCGGGCGCGCGCAGCGTTGACCGCAGCCGCGCCCGCCGCCATCGTCCGCCACGATGCAGACCGCCGCCGCGCCCGCCGACATCGCGCATACGATCCAGCTTGCGGTCGCGCCGGTGTTCCTGCTCGCGGGCATCGGACAGATCCTCAACGTGCTCGCCAGCCGCCTCGTCCGCGTTGTCGATCGCGCGCGTGCGCTCGAGGAAGTGATCGGCACGCTCAGCGGCACCGAACGTGCGCGCATCGTCGAGGAGTTCCGGCTGCTCGATGGCCGCATGCGCGTCGCCAACGCTTCGGTGTTCGCCTGCACGGCGAGCGCGGTGCTGGTTTGCTTTACCGTCGCCGGGCTGTTCATCGGGCCGCTGCTGGGAATGAATTTCGTGCGTGCCATCGCGACCTTGTTCATCCTTTCGATGGCGCTGCTCGTTCTCGGGCTGCTGCTATTCGTGGTCGAGGTGCGGATCGCGATCCGCGTCACCTCGATCCGCGGCGAGCTGATGGAGCATGATCGCTAGAGCGCTATTCAATCGGCCTGATCGCCTCAGCCCTTCGGGCTGAGCGCATAAGCCCCCTGCCTTCAGGCGGTCGAAGGGCTCAGGGCGAACGGTAATGGTGGATCAGTTAGGTCGAAAAGGCTCTAGCTGCCGATCGAAAGCTTGTTCGCCACGCCGGCTTGAGCCGGGGTCGCGCTACATCGTGCGACGGTGAGAAGCGGGCCCCGGGTCGAACCCGGGGTGACGAGAAGCGGCGGCTGCGGAGCGGATTAGCTCTCCGGCAGGAAATCCGGCACCGAGAGATAGCGCTCGCCGGTGTCGTAGTTGAAGCCGAGGATGCGGGCGTTGGGGCCGAGATCGGGCAGCTTCTGTTTGATTGCCTGCAGGCAAGCGCCGGAGGAGATGCCGACGAGCATACCCTCCTCGCGCGCGGCGCGCCGCGCCATCTCCTTGGCGTCCTCCGCCTCGACGGTGATGACGCCGTCGAGCAGCTGGGTGTGGAGATTGGCGGGAATGAAGCCGGCGGCGAGGCCCTGGATTGGGTGCGGTCCGGGCTGGCCGCCCGAGATCACCGGCGAGAGCGTCGGCTCGACCGCGAAGACCTTTAGGTTCGGCCATTCTTTCTTGAGCACCTCGGCACAGCCGGTGATGTGGCCGCCGGTGCCGACGCCGGTGATCAGCGCATCGAGGGGTGCGTCGCGGAAATCCTCGAGGATCTCGATCGCGGTGGTCTCGTGATGGACCTTGATGTTCGAGGGGTTCTCGAACTGCTGCGGCATCCAGGCGCCTGGCGTCTGCTCGACGAGCTGGAGCGCGCGCTCGATCGCGCCTTTCATGCCCTTCTCCTTGGGCGTGAGATCGAAGGTGGCGCCGTAGGCCACCATCAGCCGCCGCCGCTCGAGCGACATCGACTCTGGCATGACGAGGACCAGCCTGTAGCCCTTCACCGCCGCCACCATCGCGAGCCCGATGCCGGTGTTGCCGCTGGTCGGCTCGACGATCGTGCCGCCGGGCTTGAGGCGGCCGGTGTTCTCGGCGTCCTCGATCATCGCGAGCGCAATGCGATCCTTGATCGATCCGCCGGGGTTGGCGCGCTCCGACTTGATCCAGACTTCCGCATCTCCGAACAGCCGCTGGACGCGGATGTGGGGCGTGCCCCCGATCGTCTCGAGGATGTTCTGAGCCTTCATATCGCGCCCTCCTGCACATGCGCCTGCTGCTCGGCTAGGGGCGGCGGCTCGAACGTCCGCGCGCGCCGAAGCTCGGGAAAGAGTCTCGACCAGATTATCGTGACAAGAATGGCACCGACACCCCCCGCAATCACCGCAGGCACCGGCCCGATCAGCGACGCGACCAGCCCGGACTCCGCCTCGCCGAGCTCGTTCGAGCCCGAGATGAACAGCGACGACACAGCACCGACGCGGCCGCGCATCTCGTCCGGCGTGTAGAGCTGGATGAGCGATTGGCGGACATAGACTGAGAGCATGTCCGCCGAACCCAGCAGCGCCAGCGCCGCCAGCGACAGCGGCATGAACCGCGAGACGCCGAAGATCACCGTCGCGGCGCCGAACACGCTCACCGCGATCAGCATCTTGACGCCGACATTGGTCTTGAGGGGCCGAAAGGCAAAATAGAGCGCGGTGATCGACGCGCCGAAGGCGGGTGCGGCACGGAGATCGCCGAGCCCGGACGCGCCCACCTTCAGGATGTCGCGGGCATAGACCGGCAGCATCGCCGTTGCGCCGCCGAGCAGCACCGCGAACAGATCGAGCGAGATCGCGCCAAGCACCAGCCGGTTGCGGCGGACATAATGCAGCCCCTCGACCATCTGCCGCCACGGATTGCCGCGCACGCCTTGGGTGCGCGGTATCGGGCGGATCAGCAGCAGCATGAGGAAGGACAGAAGGAATAGCGCAGTGCTCACCGCATAGGGCAGGTAGCGCGCGGCCGCGTAGAGGTAGCCGCCGAGCGCCGGGCCCACGATCGAGCCGCCCTGCCAGGCGATCGACGAGAGCGCGATCGCGGTCGGCAGCGCCTCTTGCGAGACCAGGTTCGGCGACATCGCCTGCAGCGCCGGCCCGGCAAAAGCACGCGCGACGCCGAGCAGCGCGGCGACCGCGAACAGGATCGGCAGCGAGATGTCGCCTGTCCAGGTAGTGTAGGCGAGCACCGCCGCGCAGAATGTCTCGAGCAGCACGGCGGCACGCGCGATCTGACGCCGATCGACCCGGTCCGCGGCCCAGCCGGTGACGAGCGTGAGCAGCGCCAGCGGCAGGAACTGGATCACGCCGACATAGCCGAGCCGCAGCGCCGCCTCGTGCGTGTCCATCGTGCGGCGCGCGATATCGTAGACCTGCCAGCCGATCACGATCACCATCGCGAGCTGGCCGAGCGTCGCCATCAGCCGCGCGAGGAAGAAGAAGCGGAAATCGCGGAACGAGAATGGGTGCGGGGTGGCGGCCATGGGCTCCGCTCTAGTGACTGGATGGCGAAAGCCGCAACCGCAGCCTTGGTTGCAATAGCGATGGTTGGGCTATGCCGCTGCGACAGCCACGCGCGCTCAGCAGGGCTTGAAGAGGCCCTTGCTGTCGCGACAGAGCTTGCCGGTCTTCATCAGCGGCGGCTTTTCGGGCTGGTCTGGATGCTCGCGGACGTGGCGCGCGTGGGCTTCGCGATGCGCCGCCTCCTGCTCCTCGACATGCGCGACGGCGGCGGCGTGATCGACCGGCGACTTCGCGATATGGCCGCTGCGGTCGCGCGGGCAGGGCGTGAACAGGCCCTTGAGATCGTGGCAGAGCGGCGTCGCCAGCGCGGGCGCGGCGAGCAGCGGGGCGGCGGCGAGAGCGAGGCCGATCGAGGCGAGGCGCAGCGGAAGTCTCCCTGGCAGTATCAGGTGGTCGAGATTGGAAAGCGAGGTGTGGCCGGCGCCGGCCGCGCGCCCGCGCGTGCCGTCATTGGGCATTCGCGTTCGCCTGATCGGACATCGCCGGCATGTCGGGAGCGGCATCGGCAGGGGCGGCAGCGTCGTCCGGCTCGGGCCGGGCGGGCCGCGCGGCCGGGCTGCGCGGCAGCGGCGCGCCATAGGCGATGCGCGGCATCGGCAGGCTCGGTATGCCATGCGCGACCGCCGGCGCCATCGGCCGGGCATCGCCGTCATGCGGGCCGTCGGGCCACACCGCCTGCATCGCG
>JAFAZF010000053.1 GCA_019239915.1 Sphingomonadaceae bacterium | reverse complement strand
GCGGCGTCGCCGAGCGATCGTCGACCGGCACGTCGTCGCCGGCGATCAGGACGCGCGGATCGGCTTCGGCGCGATACGGCGCGAACAGCTGGGTGAGAAGACCATGCAGTTTGTCGTGATGCTGATCCGTGCGCGATCGCACGCTGTGCGGGCGGACAAAATCATGCGCCCGGCCCAACGCCATGATACGGTCTCGCAGGTCTGCGGCGATGTCGCCGAAACCGGGTCGTGATCGCGCCGCGAAGGTGACGAGCCCGGCGATCACCGAGAAGATGTTCTTGATGCGGTGGCTGAGTTCCTGGCTGATCACCTCGCGCTCGGCCTGTGCGAGCTTCTGCTCGTGGATGTCGGTGCATGTACCGATCCAGCGCGTGATCGCGCCATCCGTACCGCGCAAGGGCAACCCGCGGGCGAGCACCCAGCGATATTCACCGTCGGTGCGGCGCATGCGGTACTCGGTTTCGTAAGGGTTGCCGCTTTCGATCGCGCGCTGCCACGTCTCGCCGGCGCGCTGCCGGTCTTCGGCATGCAGCACCGTCGGCCAGCGGAAGCCGTCGGTTTCGCCTTCCGCGAGACCGGTGAACTCGTACCAGCGCGCCGAGAAATAGTCGGTGTAGCCGTCCGGCCGCGAAGACCAGACCATTTGCGGCATCGCATCGGCCAGCAGTCGCGAACGTGCTTCGCGATCCGAAGCGGCGAGGCGGCGGACATGATCGCTCCGGCGCTCGCCAAGCCGCCGCATGACGGCGGCGGCAAGCACCTCCAGGCCTTCGCGCTGCAGCGCCGTCAGTCCCGATCGCGGCTTGTCGTCGATCACGCAGAGCGCGCCGAGCGGCACACCGTCTTCGGTGATCAGCGGCGCGCTCGCGTAGAAGGCGATATGCGGGGGTCCGGTAACGAGCGGATTGTTGCGAAAGTCGGGGTCGTTCGCGGGATCGACGACCTCCATGATTCCGTCACGGCGCATCGCGTGCGCGCAGAAGGACATCGAGCGTGGCGTCTCGGCGGCGTCAAGCCCGGTGCGGGCGAGGAAGCGCTGACGGGTTTTCTCGACAAGGCTTACGAGCGCGATCGGTGCCTCGCAAAGATGCGCGGCGAAACCGGTGATGCGCTCGAGAGCGGGATCCGCGGCGAAGCTGTCGAAATCGAAGGCGGCAATCGCCGCAGCGCGCAGCGCCTCGTCGAGCGGAGCGGGATCGTGGCCGGGCGCGGTCATTCGCGCCGGCTATAGGGCTGCGACCGAGGGCCGCCAAGCGGCTGGCGCCACGACGCGCGCGATCATATGAAGACGGCCGTGGACATCGGGCGCAGGGGCTTTCTCGCGGGTGGTGCAGGGCTGGGGCTGATCGTCGCCTGGTCGTTGTGGCCACGCGACTATCGCGCCGTACTCAACGTCGCACCGGGCGAAACCGCGCTCGGGGGCTATCTCAAGATCGGCGAGGACGGGCATGTCGCGGTCGCGGTGCCGCAGACCGAAATGGGGCAGGGCGTCTACACTGGCCTGCCGCAGATCCTGGCCGACGAGCTCGGCGCGGACTGGCGGACGATCGCGGTGGAGCCGGCCCCGATCGGATCGCTCTATGCTAACCGGCTGCTGGCGCGGGAGCTGGCAGGGACGTGGCCGCGCGTAGCTGGGCGAGTTGGCGAGTTCGCGGACGACATGCTCGCCGATCGCGCGCCGCTGGTCATGACGGCGGGCTCGACGTCGGTGCGCGCGTTCGAGGCGCCGCTGCGGGAGGCCGGCGCCCGCGCCCGCGCGCTGCTCTGCATGGCGGCGGCGAAGCGTTGGGGAATCGATTGGCAGGCTTGCGATACCGAGGCGGGTTTTGTCGTGCGTGGCACAGATCGTTTGCGTTTCGGCGAAATTGCGGTCGAGGCTGCGCGGCTGAAGCCCCCGCACGCCCTGACGCTCCGTCTCCGCGATGAGCGCAAGCTCGCCGGCCAGCCGCTGCCGCGGCTCGATACGGCGGCGAAGCTTGACGGTTCGGCGCAATATGCCGGCGACGTGCGACTGCCCGGGATGGTCTTCGCGTCGCTTCGCCAGGGCCCGGTGGGCGAGACACGATTGGTGGCGAGCGACAAGGCCGCTGCCGCGCGTGTTCGCGGGGCGATCGCGGTGATCGAAGCGGAAAGATGGGTCGCGGCACTCGGGGAGAACTGGTGGGCCGCCGATCGCGCTGCCGAAGCGCTCGCGCCGCGGTTTGCCACGAGAGGTAAACTCGTCGCCGATGCGGCGATCGCGGCCGCGCTCGATCGCGCGATGGCGTCCGAGGGCAGGCGGGTGCATGCACATGGCAGCCTACCCGATGCGCTGCCGATCGCTGCGGAGTATGCGGTGGGGTTCGCCGCACATGCCGCCATCGAACCGCTCGTCGCGACCGCACGCTTGGCGGGCGGACGGCTCGAAATATGGGCGCCGACGCAGGCGCCCGCGCAGCTTCGCGCCGCCGCCGCCGCCGCGTTGGCGATGAACGAGAGCGCGGTGACGGTCTATCCGATGTTCGGCGGCGGCGGCTTCGGGCGCAAGCTCGAGACCGACGCAGCCGTGCAGGCCGCCATCCTGTCCGCGCGAAGCCGCCGCCCCGTGCAGCTCATGTGGTCGCGCGGCGAGGAGTGCGCGCACGATCGCATGCGCCCGCCGGCGCGCGCGAGGTTGGCCGGTGCGCTGGATGGTCATGGCGGCGTCGCGGCGTGGCGCGCCGATATCGCGGCGCCGGCCGCCGTGCACGAGACGATGGCGCGCCTCGGCCTGAGCTGGCTCGGCGGACCCGCATCGGCCGTCGCGGGCGCGCTCCCGGCCTACGACGTTCCGGCGCTCGCGATCGACTACCGCCGTGCCGAAGTCGGCGTGTCGACCGGCGTCTGGCGTTCGGACGCGCACAGCTACACTGCCTTCTTCACCGAAAGCTTCGTCGACGAGCTCGCCGCCGCCGCCAGTGTCGACCCCCTGACCTTTCGTCTGCGGATGCTGCGCGAGACGCCCCGGCTCGCGGCTTGCCTCAAGGCGGCGGCGGCGATGGCGGGATGGCAAGGCGGCCACAAGGGTGGTGCGCAAGGGCTCGCCTGTTATTCCGCGTTCGGCAGTCACATCGCGCTGATCGCGGAGGCAGGCGTGACCGCGGACCAGGACGTCAAGGTCGGCCGCGTGTTCGCGGCGGTCGACTGTGGCACCGTCGTCAATCCCGATCTGGTCGGCCAGCAGATCGAGGGCGGCATCGTCTTCGCGCTCGGCGCGGCGATCGGTGCCGAGCCCGGCTACGCGGGCGGTTTCGCGGGCCCGCGCCGGCTCGGCGCGCTTGGACTGCCGCGCCTTGCCGACTGTCCGGATATCGAGGTCCAGCTCATTCCGAGCGAGGCGCCGCCCGGCGGCGTCGCCGAGCTCGCGGTGCCGCCGCTCGCGCCCGCCGTCGCCAACGCACTGTTCACCGCCACCGGCCAGCGCTACCGCTCTCTGCCGTTCAGGATCGGCGCATGACCCCACCGCTAGACCATCCTTCGATCGCGCGCGGCAAGGTCGGCGTGCTGCTGATCAACCTCGGAACGCCCGGGGAGGCATCGCCGCGCGCCGTTCGTCGATACCTCGCGGAATTCCTCTCCGATCGACGCGTGATCGAAATCCCGCCCTTGATCTGGCAGCCGATCCTGCGCGGGATCGTGCTGCGAACCAGGCCCGCGAAGTCGGCGCACGCCTATGCTCAAGTCTGGAGCGAGCAGGGATCACCGCTCGCCGCGACGACCCAGGCGCAGGCCGCGGCGCTTAAGGATGCGTTCGGACCCGACGTGATCGTCGATCATGCGATGCGCTACGGCCAGCCGGCGATCGCCGATCGCATTGCTGCCCTGAATGAGGCGGGTTGCGAGCGCATCCTGATCGCGCCGCTCTATCCGCAATATTGCGCGGCGACGACTGCCACCGCGAACGACGCCGCCTTCGCCGCGCTTGCAGGAATGCGCTGGCAGCCCGCCATCCGCACCTTGCCGGCCTATCATGACGATCCGCTCTACATCGCCGCGCTCAGGGCGGCGGCCGAGGAGGATCTCGCCGCGCTGGATTTCGCGCCGCAGGCGATCCTCATCAGCTTCCACGGCATGCCGGCGCGCACGCTCGCGCTCGGCGACCCCTATCACTGCCACTGCCAAAAGACCGCGCGGTTGCTCTCGGAAGCACTCGGGCGCGAGCTGATCGTCTCGTTCCAGTCGCGTTTCGGTCGCGCGAAATGGCTCGAGCCGGCGACCGACGCGACGCTTGCTGCGCTGCCCCGCCGAGGCATAAAACGGGCCGCGGTCATCGCTCCCGGTTTCGCTGCGGATTGCCTCGAAACACTCGAAGAATTGGCGATTCGCGGGCGCGAAACGTTTCTCGCGGCGGGCGGGGAACGTTTCGCCTATTTGCCTTGTCTTAACGCTAGGGCGATCGGCATCGATATGTTGCGTGCTCTGCTGTCGCGGGAGCTTGAAGGCTGGTCGCACCGGGCATAGGGCTCCGAACGGAGCCGCAACGAAGCGAGAGGAGCGAGGCATGGCACGCGTTGCAGTCGTGACGGGCGGAACCCGCGGCATCGGTCAGGCAATCAGCGTCGCGCTCAAGGAACGCGGCTACGCGGTTGCGGCCAATTACGGCGGCGACGATGCAAAGGCGAAGAGCTTCGCGGACGCGACCGGCATCAGCGCCTACAAGTGGGACGTGTCCGATCCCGACGCCTGCGAGGCGGGGCTTGCCAAGATCGAAGCCGATCTGGGACCCGTGGACGTTCTCATCAACAATGCCGGCATCACGCGGGACACGATCATGCTCAAGATGAGCTATGATCAGTGGAAGAAGGTGATCGACACCAATCTCGGCGGTTGCTTCAATATGGCGCGCGTCACCTTTCCCGGGATGCGGGAGCGGCAGTGGGGCCGGGTCGTCAACATCGGTTCCGTCAACGGCCAGGCGGGCCAATATGGCCAGGTCAACTATGCCGCGGCAAAATCGGGCATTCACGGCTTCACCAAGGCGCTTGCCCAGGAAGGCGCCAAGTTCGGCATCACCGTCAACGCGATCGCGCCGGGCTACATCGATACCGACATGGTCGCGGCCGTGCCGGACGACGTGCTCGGCAAGATCGTCGCGCGTATCCCGGTCGGGCGGCTCGGACAGGCGCATGAGATCGCGCGCGGCGTCACCTTCCTCGTCAGCGAGAATGCTGGGTTCATCACCGGCTCCACGCTGTCGATCAATGGCGGCCAGCACATGTATTGAGGCGGCACCTGGGATGGCGGGGCCGATCAAGCGCTCGGTGATGATCGCCGGCCATGCCACCTCGGTGACACTCGAGCCGCTGTTCTGGCAAGCGCTGGAGGAAGCGGCGGCGGCCGACGCGCTGCCGCTTTCGGCGCTGGTCGCGCGCATCGATGCGGCGCGGGTGACGCAGGGCGATCCGCCAAACCTCGCGAGCGCGATCCGCGTCTGGCTGTTCGAGAGGGCGCGGCGGGAGCAGTGATGCGCGCCACCATCCCATCGAAGTGGACGCGCACGATCGTGGTCTGCAGCAAATGCTCGAAGCGCGTCGGCGGCGGCTTCGGGCCGAAGAAGCGTGCGTCGCTCGCGAAAGCCTTGCGCGAATGGCTCGATCAGCCACGCGGGCGCAGGGCGAGCGTCGGTATCGTGGAAAGCGGTTGCCTCAAGCTCTGCCCGAAGGGCCGCGTCGTGGCGTTCGA
Source organism: Sphingomonadaceae bacterium (assembly GCA_019239915.1). Lineage (GTDB taxonomy): Bacteria > Pseudomonadota > Alphaproteobacteria > Sphingomonadales > Sphingomonadaceae > Solisphingomonas. Next base: position 30,994 of record JAFAZF010000053.1, on the reverse strand, counting down.
CGCGGCGCAGCCGAACGAGTGGCACCTCGTCAAGCCGGGCACAGCGATGAAGGACGTGGCGCGGGCGCTGGAGTAGTCACCAGCCGGGGCGGCAGGCTTGGCGATCGCGGCCGGTTCCTGCTTTCGCAGGAACACAGTCGCTCCCTTCGCCGGTTCACCCCACCTTCAGCACCAGCGCACCATCGCCTTCGTCGACCGTCACCACCGCGCCGTCGGGTACCTCACCGCGTAGGATCAGGTCGGCGAGCGGGTCCTGCAGGTAGCGCTGCACCGCGCGCTTGAGCGGCCGCGCGCCGTAGACGGGATCGTAGCCGACCCGCCCCAGCCAGGCGCGCGCGGCGTCGGTCAGCGACAGCGCGACCTTGCGGTCCTTGAGCAGCTTCTGGACGCGCGCGACCTGGATGTCGACGATCGGACCCATATGCTGCTGCCCCAGCCGGTGGAACAGGATGATCTCGTCCAGCCGGTTGAGGAACTCCGGACGGAAGTGGGCGCGGACGATCTCCATCACCTGCGGCTCGACGCTGGCCACATCCTGATCGTCGGCGATCTGGGTCAGGAACTGCGAGCCGAGGTTCGAGGTCAGCACGATGATCGTGTTGGTTAAGTCGACGGTGCGGCCCTGGCCGTCGGTCAGCCGACCGTCGTCGAGCACCTGCAGGAGCACGTTGAAGACGTCGCCATGCGCCTTCTCGACCTCGTCGAACAGGATCACCTGGTAAGGCCGCCGCCTCACCGCCTCGGTGAGGACGCCGCCTTCCTCGTAGCCGACATAGCCCGGAGGCGCGCCGATCAATCGCGCGACGGAGTGCTTCTCCATGAACTCGCTCATGTCGATGCGGACCATCGCGGACGGGTCGTCGAACAGGAATTCGGCGAGCGCCTTGGTGAGCTCGGTCTTGCCGACGCCGGTCGGCCCGAGGAACAGGAATGACCCGAGCGGCCGGTTCGGATCCTGGAGGCCGGCACGCGAACGGCGCACAGCGGTCGCGACGGCACGGACCGCCTCCGCCTGGCCGATCACGCGCCGGCCGAGCTGTGCCTCCATCTGGAGCAGCTTCTCGCGCTCGCCTTCGAGCATCTTGTCGACCGGAACGCCGGTCCAGCGGCTGACGACGCTCGCGATGTCCTCGCTCGTCACCTCCTCGCGCAGCATCGCCGAGGCGGAGACGTCCTGCGCCTCCTGCAGCTGCTTCTCGAGGCCGGGGATGACGCCGTAGGAAAGCTCGCCGGCGCGCGCCAGATCACCCTGGCGCTGCGCCTGCTCGAGTGCGATGCGCGCGGCTTCCAGCTGCTCCTTGAGCTTGGCCTCGGCCTGGATCTTGTCTTTCTCGGCATGCCAGCGTTGGGTCAGCTCGGCGGATTGCTGCTCGAGCTGGCCAAGATCATATTCGAGCGCGGCGAGGCGGTCCGCACTCGCCTTGTCGCTCTCCTTCTTGAGCGCCTCTCGCTCGATCTTGAGGCGGACAATGCGGCGGTCGAGCGCCTCGATTTCCTCGGGCTTGCTCTCAACCTCCATACGCAGCCGCGATGCGGCCTCGTCCATCAGGTCGATCGCCTTGTCCGGCAGGAAGCGATCGGTGATGTAGCGGTTCGACAGCGTCGCCGCAGCGACCAGCGCCCCATCGGTGATCCGCACGCCATGGTGCAGCTCGTACTTGTCCTTGAGGCCGCGCAGGATCGAGATCGTGTCCTCGACCGTCGGCTCGCCGACGAACACCGGCTGGAAGCGCCGCTGCAGCGCCGGGTCCTTCTCGACATATTTGCGATATTCGTCGAGCGTGGTCGCGCCGACGCAGTGCAACTCGCCGCGCGCGAGCGCAGGCTTCAGCAGGTTCGATGCGTCCATCGCGCCTTCGGACTTGCCGGCGCCGATCAGCGTGTGCATCTCGTCGATGAACAGGACGATCTCGCCCTCGGCAGCCTTCACCTCGTCGAGCACGCCCTTCAGCCGCTCCTCGAATTCGCCGCGATACTTCGCGCCGGCGATGAGCGAGCCCATGTCGAGCGCCATCACGGTGCGATCCTTGAGCGTATCGGGCACGTCGCCATTGGCGATGCGCAGCGCGAGCCCCTCGACGATCGCGGTCTTGCCGACGCCGGGCTCGCCGATGAGGACGGGATTGTTCTTGGTGCGCCGCGCGAGCACCTGGATGGTGCGGCGGATCTCCTCGTCGCGGCCGATGACGGGATCGAGCTTGCCGTCGCGCGCCGCCTCGGTGAGATCCCGCGCGAATTTCTTGAGCGCGTCGTAGCGGTCCTCGGCGCCGGCGGTGTCGGCGGTGCGGCCGCCGCGCAGCTCGTTGATCGCTGCGTTGAGCGCGTCCGCCTTCACGCCCGCTTCAGCCAGGGCCTTGCCGGCCGCGGTCGCCGAGGCGAGGGTGAGCGCCAGCAGCAACCGCTCGACGGTGACGAAGCTGTCGCCCGCCTTCTGCGCGATCTGCTCGGCGCTATCGAGCACGCGGATGCTTTCGTTGTCGAGGCCCGGCGGGCTTGAGGCGCCGCTGCCCGAAACCTGCGGCAGCTTGGCGAGCGCGGCATCGGTAGCGCGCGTCGCCGCCTGCGGCGAGCCGCCGGCCTTGCCGATCAGTCCCGCAGCCATGCCCTGGTCGTCTTCGAGCAGCGCCTTCAGGATATGCTCGGGCGCGATGCGCTGGTGGTTCATGCGGATCGCGACGGTCTGCGCAGATTGCAGAAAGCCCTTCGCGCGATCGGTGAATTTCTCGAGGTTCATGGAAGCTGACATCCCCTTCGCAGTGAGGTGTGGGCAAAAAGCCCCTGAGCCCGAAGATGGTGTGGTATTTCTGCAACACAAGACGCTGTGGCGAAAAGATCCTTCGAGCGGGGGTCGATCAGCCGTCGCTTGCTCCACCGCCACGGCGGATTATGGTGCGCGGCCCTTGCCGACGAAAGGCCAGCATCCGTGAAAAAACGTCATCTGTTCCCGCTGCTCGCCTTCGCCTCGGTTCCCGCGCTCGCCACTGCGCCCGCGCTGCAGCCGGCGCCGCTCGCGCCGCTCGTGGCCACGGTCAACATCCCCTACGAGACGTTCACGCTCGCCAACGGCCTCAAGGTGATCGTCCACACCGATCGCAAGGCGCCGGTCGTCGCGGTCTCGGTCTGGTATCATGTCGGTTCGAAGGACGAGCCGGCCGGCGAAACCGGCTTCGCTCATCTCTACGAGCATCTGATGTTCTACGGCTCCGAGAACATCAAAGGCCAGTATTTCGAGCAGATGGAGAAGATCGGCGCGACCGACTGGAACGGCACGACCTGGTTCGATCGCACCAATTATTTCGAGACGGTGCCGACGCCATCGCTCGCCTACACGCTATTCCTCGAGAGCGACCGCATGGGCCATCTCCTCGGCGCGATGGACCAGAAGCGGCTCGACGCGCAGCGCGCCGTCGTCGAGAATGAGAAGCGCGAGGATGACAACCAGCCGTTCGGCCTCGTCTCCTACTCGCAGCTCGCGGCGCTGTTCCCCGATGGCCATCCCTATCATCACGAGACGATCGGCTCGATGGCCGATATCGACGGCGCCGGGCTCGACACGGTCAAGAACTGGTTCCGCCAGCATTACGGGCCGAACAACGCGGTGCTGGTGCTCGCCGGCGACATCGACGTTGCCGCCGCCAGGCCGATGGTCGAGCGCTATTTCGGCGACATCCCGCGCGGCCCCGAGACCACGCCGGCCGCCGCCGACGTGCCGACGCTGCCGGCGCCGAAGGCCGAGACGTTGCACGATCGCGTCGCCACCACCCGTGTCTACCGCAATTGGGCGGTCCCCGGCTGGACCGCGCCCGACTTTGTCGCGCTCGACGTCGCCTCGGACATCATCGGCGGCTTGGGAAGCTCGCGGCTCGACAACGCCTTGGTGCGCAACGAGAAGCTCGCCGTCTCGGTCTCGGCGAGCACGCAGCCGTTCGAGCGGGTCAGCCTGTTCGAGATCAGCGCCGACGTGAAGCCCGGCGTCGATCCGGCAGCAGTATCCAAGCGGCTCGACGCGATCGTCGCCGATTTCATCGCCAAGGGTCCGAGCGCGGATGAGGTGCGCCGTGCCGTCACCAGCGAAGTGGCGAGCCGCATCCGCGGGTTGGAATCGGTCGGCGGCTTCGGCGGCAAGGCGGTGGCGCTCGCCGAAGGCCAGCTCTATGCGGGCGATCCCGGCTTCTACAAGAAGCAGCTCGAGGCCTACGCCGCGCTGACGCCCGAGCAGGTGCGCGCGGCCGCCGCCAAGTGGCTCGGCCGCCCGACCTACGCGCTGACCGTGCTGCCCGGCGATCGCGGCGCCTATGAGGAGTCGAAGAGCCAGCAGGCCGAGAAGGGCGCGGTCGCGGCGACCGTCAAGGCCGCCGCAGCGCCATCGGCCGAGCGGGTCGCCGGCACCGACAAGATCGTGCCGCGCACCGCGCCACCGATCGGCGAGATCGTGAACCTCGACTTCCCGGTGGTGGCGCATGCCAAGCTCGCGAACGGCGTTCCGGTGATCTACGCGCAGCGCAACGCCGTGCCGGTCACGCGGCTTGCGCTCAGCTTCGATGCCGGCAACGCCGCCGATCCCAAGGCGGCACTCGGCACGCAATCGCTGATGCTCGCGCTGCTCGACGAGGGCACGACGACGCGCGGCTCGGAGGAGATCGCCGAGGACAAGGAGCGTCTCGGCGCCGAGATCGGCGCCAGCCCCTCGATGGACCGCACGACCATCGCGCTCACCGCGCTCAGCGCCAATCTCGCGCCGTCGCTGGATCTCCTGACCGACATCGTCCGGAATCCTGCGTTCGCGCCAAGCGAAGTCGAGCGGCTGCGCGTCCAGCAGCTCGCGCGGATCGACAATGAGAAGAACGCGCCGACCTCGATCGCGCTGCGCACGCTGCCGCCGCTGCTCTACGGGCCTACGCATCCCTATGGCGTGCCGTTCACAGGCACCGGCGATCCGGCGGCAGTGGCGAAGGTGTCGCGCGCCGATCTGATCGCGTTCAAGGATGCCTGGCTGCGGTCGGACGACCTCAAGATCTTCGTGGTCAGCGATCAGCCGCTTGGCCAGATCATGCCGCAGCTCGAGCGCAGCTTCGGCGGCTGGAAGCCGGCCGCGATCGCGCGCGGCACCAAGAACTTCGCCGCGACGCCGCCCGCGCCGAGCGCGCGCATCCTGATCGTCGACCGGCCCAACGCGCCGCAGTCGCTGATCCTCGCCGGCGAGTTGCTGTCCGGCAAGGGCCATGACGAGCTCGTGCCGCTCATCGCGGCGAACGAGGTGCTCGGCGGCAGCAGCGTCTCGCGGATCGTCGAGGATCTGCGCGAAACCAAGGGTTGGGCCTATGGCGCGCAATCGCTGATCGACCGCGTCTACGATACCTCGCCGTTCCTGGTGTACGCGCCGGTGCAGACCGACAAGACCGGCGCCTCGATCGCGGCGCTGCAGTCGGATCTCCGCGCGTTCCTGACGACGCAGGGCGTCACGCCCGCCGAGTTGCAACGTACCGTCGGCAACAGCATCCGCGAACTGCCCGGCGCCTATGAGACCGGCTCGGACGTCCTCGGCGGCATGCAGCGCAACGATCTCTACGAGCGGCCGGACGATTACTACTCGCACCTCGCAGACCGCTATCGCGCGTTGACCGTCGCCACGCTCGATCAGACCGCGCGCGCCGCGATCGATCCGGCGAAGCTGGTTTGGGTGGTCGTCGGCGATGCCGCAAAGGTGAAGCCGCAGCTGGCGACGCTCGGCTTGCCGATCGAGGTGGCGCAAGGCGCGGCGGCGCCGGCATCGGCGAAGTAGGAGGGCGGCGTGGCGGATATCGACGGCACCTGGGACTGTGTCTCGCAATCGCCGATGGGTGAGCAGAAATCGGTCCTGACGTTGGCCACCGCGCCGGACGGCAGCGTCACCGGCCGCAATCAGGCGGCGATGGGCGGCGCCGATGTCACCGATGGGCGGGTCGACGGCGATCAGCTGCGCTTCCGCATGGAGGTGCGCGTGCCGTTCCCGATCACGATGGACTGCGCCGCCTCGATCGAGGGCGACGCGATGACCGGCAGCATCACCGTTGGCGCGTTCGGCAGCTTCCCGATGCACGCCAAGCGACGGGGCTGAGGGGAGCCCTCATCCCAAACCGTTCGGGCTGAGTCTGTCGAGCCCTGCTTTTTCTTGCCCGCCGAGAAGAATAGCCCTTCGGCAAGCTCAGGGCGAACGGCCGCTAGTCCAGCCGCAGCCGCGTCACATGTCCCATCTTGCGGCCGGGCCGGGCTTCGCGCTTGCCGTAGAGGTGAAGATGCGTGGCGGGATCGGCGAGGATAGCCTGCCAATCGTCGACGTCCGATCCGATCAGGTTGCGCATCTCGACATGCGCGGCGGCGAGCGCGGTCGATCCGAGCGGCAGCCCGCAGATCGCGCGGACGTGATTTTCGAATTGCGAGGTAACCGCGCCTTCGATCGTCCAGTGGCCACTGTTGTGCACGCGCGGCGCCATCTCGTTGAACAGCGGGATGCCATCGCTGGTCGCGAAGAACTCGCAGGCGAGCACGCCGACATAATCGAGGGCGTCCGCGATGCGCTGTGCCGAGGCTGCGGCGAGCGCGGTCTGCGACGCGAGCGCGCTCGGTGCCGGCAGCTTCGAGAGCCGCAATATGCCGTCGCGGTGCACGTTCTCGGGCGGATCGTACACCGCGCAGGCGCCACCAGAGGTACGCGCGATCAGGATCGAGAACTCGTGCGTGAAGCCGATCTGCTTCTCCAGCACAGCCGGCCTGCCGCCGATCGCAGCCCACGCCGCATCGCCATCGGCCGCGGAGGCGAGACGGGCCTGGCCTTTGCCGTCATAGCCGAAGCGTCGTGTCTTGAGGATCGCCGGCGCACCGATGGCGGCGAGTGCGCTGTCGAGCGCGGCGCGATCGTCGACCGGCTGCCACGGGGCGACGGCTACACCGAGGCGCTCGGCGAAGCTCTTTTCGCTGGCACGGTCCTGCGCCACCTCCAGCGGCCTCGCCGACGGCCGCAGCTTCTCGCTGAGCACGCCGAGCGCAACGACGGGGACGTTCTCGAACTCGTAGGTGACGACATCGACCTGTCCGCTGAAACGGGCGAGGGCGTCGGCATCCTCATACCGTCCCTGCGTCCAGCGCGAGACGTCGGCGGCGGGGCCGCTCGCCTCCGGTGCGTAGATGTGCGTGCGATAGCCGAGCTGGACGGCCGCGACTGCGACCATCCGTCCGAGCTGGCCGCCGCCCAAGATGCCGATCGTGGAGCCGGGCGGGACGATCATCCGCGCGCCGTCACTCGGGGTTCTCGGCGACCGCGTCGGTCTGCGCCTTGCGCCACGCGTCGAGGCGGGCGGCGAGCGCCTTGTCGCTCGTCGCGAGGATCGCGGCGGCGAGCAGCGCGGCATTGACCGCGCCGGCCTTGCCGATCGCGAGCGTCCCGACCGGAATGCCCGCCGGCATCTGGACGATCGAGAGCAGGCTATCCATGCCCGACAGCGCCTTGCTCTCGACCGGCACGCCGAGCACCGGCAGCCGCGTCATTGCCGCAGCCATGCCCGGCAGGTGGGCGGCACCGCCCGCACCGGCGATGATCGCCTTGAGCCCGCGCCCGGCCGCGCCGGTCGCATAGTCGTAAAGGCGCTGCGGCGTGCGGTGCGCAGAGACGACTCGTGCCTCATGGGCGACGTCCAGCTTCGCCAGCGTTTCGGCGGCATGACGCATCGTCTCCCAATCGGAGGACGAGCCCATGATGATGCCGACGAGGGGGCCAGTCACGATCGCTGCCCTTCACCGTTCGTGCCGAGCGAAGTCGAGGCACGTGCCGCCAGCAGATCGCTCGCCTCACGTCCCTCGACTTCGCTCGGGACGAACGGGGGGGCGGCAATCATGCTACCGCTCGCTCAGATAATAGCGGTCGGTGGCGTTGAGCGCGTCGTCGAGCTCGTAGACGATCGGCTGGCCGGTCGGGATTTCCAGGCCGGTGATCTCGTCGTCCGGGATGGCCGACAGATGCTTGACGAGCGCGCGCAGCGAATTGCCGTGCGCCGAGATCAGCACGCGCTGGCCCGCCTTCAGCTCGGGAGCGATGCGGCTCTCCCAGTAGGGCAGCACGCGCGCGATGGTGTCCTTGAGGCTCTCCGTCTGCGGGATCGCGATGCCGGCGTAGCGGCGATCCCGGGCGAGATCATAGGGGCCGCCTGCCGCCAGCACCGGCGGTAGCGTGTCGAACGAGCGGCGCCAGATCTTGACCTGCTCGTCGCCATGTTTTGCCGCCGTCTCGGCCTTGTCGAGGCCGGTGAGGCCGCCATAATGGCGCTCGTTCAGATGCCAGTCCTTCTCGACCGGTAGCCACAGCCGGCCCATCGCTTCGAGTGCAAGGTTGAGCGTCTTGATCGCGCGGGTCTGTACGCTGGTGAAGCACTGGTCGAAATCGAGACCTTTCGCGCCCATCAGCTCGCCCGCTGCCTTGGCCTCGGCGATGCCCTGCTCGGTCAGGTTCACGTCCCACCAGCCGGTGAAACGGTTCTCCAGATTCCAGGCCGATTGGCCGTGGCGGATGAGCACGAGCGTGGGCAAACGATCCCCCTGAACCACGAAAGACGCGCTCTTAGGCGAGGGGAGGGGCGAGCGAAAGCCCTGCCGAGCGCGGCGTTCGCATCACCTTCCCGGATTGCGAAAGGTCACATTCCGCCGGACCGAAAGTGAGGCGAAAGGTCACATGGTAGCGTGATCTTACGCCGTGTGACCTTAAGCCGGCAGCGTCGTTCGCGAATCCAGCAACCGCAAAGCGCGAGCATGCGCCAACAGGCACGCTGTAGGAAAGTGGAAAGCCGCGCATAGTGCTGGCTGCCATCGGTATCGTCACCAGCGACGCTTCCGGCGCAAAAGCAATCGGTCGATCTCGCCTTAGAGATCGCCCATCATATCATAGAGTGCGCCAAGGCAATCCGCGCCGAGCCGTGCGGAGCGTTCGGGGCTCCAGCCGCGCTCGGGATCCGGCAGGTCGTCATTGTCCTTGAACGGCATCTCGAGCGTCATCGCGACGCAGCCGAAGCGCCCGGCGAGCTGGTTGGTCGACATCGAAAGATTGGCGCTGCCGGGCCTCGTAACCGCATAGCCATGCTTGCGCTGGAAGTCCGGCGTGCGCCGCGCGAGCGCGCCGGCATAGGCATCGAAGCCCTTCACCTGCGCCTCCTTGAGCGACGGGATGCCCTCGAACCCGGCGAGGAAGACATAGGGTATGGCCTCGTCGCCATGGACATCCATCGCGAAGTCGACGCCGCTCGCGTCCATCGCGCGGAGCACGTGCAAAACTTCCGGACTCTTCTCCAGGCTCGGCGCGTGCCACTCCCGGTTGAGGTTCACGCCGGCCGCGTTGGTGCGCAGATGGCCGCGGATCGCGCCGTCCGGATTCATGTTCGGCACGACATGAAAGGTCGCCTGCCGGCGGAGAGCGCGCGCCACCGGATCGGCAGGATCGGTGAGCCGCTCGAGCGCGCCCTCCATCCACCACTCGGCCATCGTCTCGCCGGGATGCTGGCGCGCATAGAGCCAGACCTGCTTGGCGCCGTCACCGATCGTCAGGCAATCGAGCTCGCGGCCATCCAGCGTGCGGCCGAGCGCGGCGTAGCGGACGCCCGGCTCGGCTGCGATACGCGCGACGAGCGACTGATGGCGCTCGTAGCTGTACGGCGCGAAATAGGCGTACCAAACGCTGTCCCGCTCTGGCGTGTGGCGAATCGCGAGCGTGCCGTCGGCGAAGCTCGTCGGCACGCGGAACCAGGTCTCGCGATCATAGGAGGCGCAGGCGGTATAGCCCGGCCAGCCGTCGGGATAGGCCGAGCCTCCGGCATTGACGATCGCCAGCGTCAGCGCACGTCCGGCGGCGCCGGTCAGCCGGAAGTGGAACCACTGGTAGAAGTCGGACTGGTGATCGCGGACGATCTCGAGCTCGACGCGATCGTCGAGCATCGAGAGGAGGCGGATGTTGCCGCTGTCGAACGCGCTGGTGATGCTGAGGGAGGTCGGGCTCATTTCACCGTGATAGTGCGACCCGATTCTCCCGGAAAGCCCTGGAACAGCGCCGACGCGAGCCTGGCGATCGCGGCATCGGGCGCGGATTGCGGCGCATCGGCGCGCGCTTCCATGAACGCGCGGCCTTCCCAGACGACCGTACCGTCGCTGCGGCGCTTGAGCTGGATCGAGAGCTGCGTGCCAACGATGTCCGGTCCGGCCTCGCCGCCTACCGGAAAGGCGACTCCGCCGCCGACTCCGCCGCCGCTGTGCCAGCCGCCGCCGCCGAAGCCGCCGCCGATGCCGATCGTCACCGGCGAATGGCGCGGCGGCCCGGGACGCGACTGGCGGGTCACGTCGACGATCGCGACGAGCGGTGACGTGCTACCGGGCGCAACGACATGGAAGCCGAGCCGGCTCAGCTCGGTCGCGATCGGTGGGAGATCGGATTGGAATTCCAGGCTTTGCGGATCGGCGCCGGGCCGTGGCTCCAGCGCGACATCGCTCATCGCGGGCGGCTGGTCGATATGGAAGCGCGTGACGGTGACCGGGCCGGTGGGCGGCAGCGTCGTCGCGCAGCCGGCGAGCGCAAGCGTGACGAACGCGGTGAGGGCGATTTTAATTCGGTCCATGGGCGTGGCTCGCGACGATTGTTGCGGATGCAACGCGCGTCGCTACGCTTTCGCTGCATGGCCGGCCACCGAACGATGCGGATGCCTTGACTTGTCCGCCGCCCCCGCATAGGCGGGCGCCTCGCTTTTTCCGATCACTTATTCGAAGAGACCCGGGCGGCTGCCATGAAGATCCGCAACTCGCTGAAATCGCTGAAAGGGCGTCATCGCGACAATCGCGTGATCCGTCGCCGCGGCCGTACGTACGTCATCAACAAGACGAACCGCCGCTTCAAGGCGCGCCAGGGCTGAGGCTCGGGGGCGGGGGAAGCCTGCCCTTCCAAAAAGTGACCGTTCGCACTGAGCGTAGTCGAAGTGCGGCCACAAGCGCGTGGCCTTCGACTTCGCTCAGGCTGAACGGGTTTCGGTTTGAAGGCGCGCCGGAGCTGGCGTTCCGAGGGCACGGCGCGCTCGCGCCTGATCGGTGGTCATCCTGACGAAAGTCAGGATACATTGCCGCTCCATCCAAGCGCGTCGTGATCGAGCGCGTCTCGTGCCTAGTTTCGTCACATGACGCATTAGTGGTCGCTGCTTACGCCAGCGCTGCGACCAGCCCTTCGAACAGCCGCCGTCCGTCTGTCCGCCCATGCGCGGCCTCGATGACTCGCTCGGGATGCGGCATCATGCCGAGCACGTTGCCCGCTTCGTTGATGATGCCGGCGATGTCGCGCGCCGAACCGTTGACGTCCTCGGCGTAGCGGAAGGCGACGCGGCCTTCGCCTTCCAGCCGATCGAGCGTCTCGTCGTCGGCGAAGTAGTTGCCGTCATGATGCGCGACCGGGATGGAGAGCGCCTCGTCCGCCTCGTAGCGGCTGGTGAAGGCGGACTGGCTGGTGGCGATGGTCAGCGGCACGTCACGGCAGACGAAGGAAAGACCGGCGTTGCGCATCAGCGCACCCGGCAGCAGCCCGGCCTCGGTGAGGATCTGGAAGCCGTTGCAGACGCCGAGCACCGCGGTGCCGCGGCCGGCGGCCTCGACCACCGCCTTCATGATCGGCGAGCGCGCTGCCATCGCGCCCGAGCGCAGATAGTCGCCATAGGAGAAGCCGCCGGGCACCGCGACGAGAGCGGTACCTTCGGGAAGCGCGCTCTCGCGATGCCAGACCATGGCAGGCTTCCGGCCGGTGGTCTGCTCGAGCGCGACGGCGAGATCGCGATCGCAGTTGGAGCCAGGGAAGACGATCACGGCGGTCTTCATGTCGTGCCTTCCGGCCAAGCTTCCGTTCGTCCCGAGCGAAGTCGAGGGACGTGCGGCAGGTGATACATCAGCGTGCCTCGACTGCGCTCGGCACGAACGGTCCTCCTCGTTTCAGCAGCGGCGGTCATCGCTCGATGCGGAAATTCTCGATCACGGTGTTGGCGAGGAGCTTGCGGCACATCGCCTCGATGTCGCGGTCCGACACGCCCTCGTCGAGATCGAGCTCGATCAGCTTGCCGGCGCGGACATCGTTGACGCCCGAGAAGCCAAGCCCCTCCAGCGCATGATGGATCGCCTTGCCCTGCGGATCGAGCACCCCGTTCTTGAGCGTGATGGTGACGCGCGTCTTCATGGCCGCGGCCATGGCGCATGGCGCCGCAAAGGGCAACTGATGACGATGTAATCCTCCCTCTTGGCGGAGGCGGATGACCGTCAAAAATACCGCGAGATGCCGAGCAGGACGCGGCTGCGCGTCGTCTTGTAGAGCGGAATCGAGCTCAGCGATGCGTTGTAGGTGTAGGTAACCGACGGCGAGAAGCCGGCGACCTTGATGCTGCGCAGGCCGGCATAGGCGCGGAAGCTCGGCTTCCAGTCGCGGCGCGGCTCGGGCGAGAGGAACGCCATCGGCGCATCGAACCAGGCGCGCGAGACGCCCCCCGAGATGCCGGCGTTGATCCCGCGCGGCAGCTCGCCGCCGATGCCGGCCGAAAAGCCCGCCTCGGTGTTCGAATAGGCTGCCGAGCCGAGCGACTGACGCACCCCGAACAGCGTGAGCGAGGCGACCATCGTGTGATCGACGATATGCTCGTAGCTGCCATAGGCGCCGACCTGCCAGCCGGCGAACTCGCCGCCATAATAGGAGCTGTTGTGGCGGACATCGACCTGCAGGCCGATGCGCGAGCCCTGGCTCAGATTCTTCTGGAAGTTGGTGCGCGCGCCGGGGCCGCGGGTGAGCGTCTTGCCGCCGAACCAGCGGCTCGCCATCAGCGCCTCAACCGAGAGCCTGGTGCCGTCCTTGAACGTATATTCGGGGCCGGCGGCGACGAGCACCGAGGCATCGTCGTCGGCGCTGCCCTTCTGGTTAACGAATTGGCCATCGGCATCGACGAGCATCGCGAGATTGTCGCGCAGCTTGAAGCGGATGCCGGACGAGACGGACACGCTCTGGCCGAGGCCGGATTGGCGCCGGGCATTGTTGTCGAGCTGGAGCGGCAGCGTGGTGTTGCCGAGCGTGACGTCGATCGCGCGCGCGTCGGTGGCGTTGTTGACGTTGCTGTCGGGGACGAGATCGAAATCGACGTTGAGGTGCCAGCGGCGGCGGTTGCGCAGCGTGTCGCGCGAATCGCTGATCGTCTTGGCGATCTCGGGCGGCAGGTCCTTGTCCTTGCTGGCGATGCGATAATTATAGTCGGCGGCGTCGTCCTTGCCCTGGAGCATCAGCACGCGGGCGAGCTCGAGGCGGGCGCGGGTAACGTCCGGACGATCCTGCAGCACGAGCCGGAAATAATGCGCGGCGGTGTTGAGGTCGCCGGTCTCCTCGGCGACGTAGCCGTCGAGGAAGTCGGTCTCCATCCTGTATTTGGGATCCTGCGCGAGCGCGATCAGCAGCGGCTTCGCCTCGTCGTAGCGGTGCGCGAGAACGAGGCGCTGCGCGTCGTCGAGCAGCTGCGCGCCGGTGAGCTTCGTCGTGCAGACACCGTCCGCGCAGGTCGGCTGGCCGAGGATCTCCGCGTCGGGGGAGAAACCGGTCAGCGCCAACGAGGACAGGCCCAGCCCGACGAGCGCGATGGTCCGTCGCGCCATGGGACGTGCTCCCCCGCTGCGCGACTAGTGCTTGGCGCCGGTAAACGCGCCGAGGATGTCGACACGCTGGCTGGGCACGCCGCCGGTGATCCGGAAGCTGCCGCCGACATTGACGGCGTTCGGGCCGTAGAAGGAGCCATCTATCGAACTGGCGCCCGCCGTGCTGCTCCCAGGGGCGGGTGCCGAGAAGTCCACCGCCGTTGTTGTAGCGCCGTTGGTGAAGCTGGCGCTCGAGAAGTGGCCCGAAAAGCCTCCCGCAAACACCGAGCTGATCGTTCCCGTGCCGCTGGCGGTGAAGGTCGAGCCGGCGGCGATAGTCGGCGGCGCGGATATCGGAGGGTTGACGGGCGTCGGCGTGATGGTCGGGATATGGTCGAGCGTGTCGGTCTGCGACGTCACCGGGCCGACCGTGCCGCTCAGAGCAACACTCACCGCGCCGCTACCGAAGTTGACGTCCACCTTGCTCTGGCCGGCGATCCACTGGAAGAAGGTGTCTTGGCGGCTCGTCTGATAGGGCTCGTCGACCATCGTCGCCAACATGCCGCCGGTGTAGCTGCCCGTCCCGGAAGTCGGAACCTGCGAGGCTACGGTCGGTGTGCCGATAACGAAGGCGCCACGTTCGAATGTCTGGGTGCCACCCGACGGCGTGACATTATGGACATAGCCTGCGAGCGAGACATAGGTCGTGCTCTCGCCGGGGCGCTGATAGAAGAAGGTGGTCGCGTCGGTGCCCGACCCGGCCTCAAGATAGTTGAAGCCGGCGAGGTTCGGCGTGCCCGATTGGGTGAACGCCGGATCGGTGCGATGCGCCGGGTCCTGATAGGCGAAACTATTGCTGATGCCGGCGTTCGTGTCTGTGATGTTCAGCGTGAAGATACCCGAGCGCGGATCGTAAGTGATGCTGCCGGCCGGGCTCTGCACCGTCGTGGCGTCGCCCTTGTAGGTCTCCGTCTCCGGATAAACCGTCGTTTGTACGGTGCCATCGCTCAATGTCGTCGTGTAGGTAGTGTTGGCATCGCCGGGGAGGACGCTCAGCGACTGGAAGCCGCCGATCACGTTGAAGGTCTTCGGCTGCGTCAGGCCGCTGAGGAACGTCGTTGCCGTACCGGTGGTCGGCGTCGTGCCCGTGTCGCTGGTGTCGGTGGTGAAGCTCACGCCGGTGCCGGGCCCGGGATCTGCATTGGGATTGCTGCTGGTTAATGCCGAGCCGCCGACCGTCGTGGGCCCCGCGCCGTTGCCGCCGCCGCAGGCCGCCAGCGCGGTGCAGCCGAGGAGCACGAGAGACTTGCGCATGAACCTATTCCCGTCGGGTGAATGACGCGGCGAGCAATAGGCTGGCGCTGGTTAATTCCGTCTAAAGACAGCGCCTCCGTGTGAGGCGATCGCGTTCAGCGCTCCGTTCGCACCGAGCTTGTCGAAGTGCCGTTCTTCCCTTCAACCGGCGCATTAAAGGACAGTGCTTCGGCAAGCTCAGCACGAATGGTGATCGAACTGCGATCGCGGGCCCTTGCCGCAAAAACGCAGCGTCACCGCCCGCGCTTGCGGCGGTGCGTCTCCATGTCGAGGACGGCGTTCTCGCCTTCGGGCATCAGCCCGAGGCGGCGGGCGACTTCCTGATAGGCCTCGACCTCGCCGCCGAGGTCGCGGCGGAAGCGATCCTTGTCGAGCTTCTCGTTGGTCTGCGAATCCCACAGCCGGCAGCCGTCGGGGCTGATCTCGTCGGCGAGGATGACGCGGCTGAAATCATTCTCCCACAGCCGGCCGAACTCGAGCTTGAAATCGATCAGCTTGATGCCGACGCCGGCGAACAGCCCGGTGAGGAAGTCGTTCACGCGGATCGCCATGTCGGCGATGTCGTGCATCTCGTCCTGACTCGCCCAGCCGAAGCAGGCGATATGCTCGTCCGAGACCATCGGATCGCCGAGCGCGTCGTCCTTGTAATAATATTCGATGATCGTGCGCGGCAGCTGCGTGCCTTCCTCGATGCCGAGCCGCTTGGAAATGCTGCCCGCCGCGACGTTGCGGATGACGACCTCGATCGGAACGATCTCGACCTGGCGGATCAGCTGCTCGCGCATGTTGAGCCGGCGGATGAAGTGGGTCGGCACGCCGATCGCGCCGAGCATCGTGAAGATATGCTCGGAGATGCGGTTGTTGAGCACGCCCTTGCCCGAGATCGTGCCCTTCTTCTGCGCATTGAACGCGGTGGCGTCGTCCTTGAAATATTGGATCAGCGTGCCGGGCTCGGGACCCTCGTACAATATCTTGGCCTTGCCTTCGTAGATCTGGCGGCGGCGTGCCATCGGCTGCTCTCCGGAAGGCGCGGGTGCGCCTGAAACGATGATCGCCCCGGACGCGGCGCCGATAGGGACGCGCAGCCGAGGCGGTTGGCTGCAGATATAACGCATGCCCCCCGGACGCGCAACGCGCCGTCCGTTGCGCGCGCGATACGCTTGCTGGCGGTCGTGGGAGGCGGTAGCCGTCCCGCATCGGGATCGAAGGGAAGGGTGAGCCATGCAGGGGCGCGTCGTCGCGGTGACCGGAGGATGCGGCGTGCTGGGCCGTGCGGTGATTGCCGAGCTGGCGGCGCGCGGCGCCAAGCCGATCGCGATCGACATCGCGACGGGCGGTGCGCCCACCGAGGCCGCGGACGCCTTCCTCGGCCAAGACATCAGCGCACCGGCCGCGGCCGAGGCGCTGCTCGGCGACATCGTCGCGAAGCACGGCACGCTCGACGGCGTCGTCAACATAGCCGGCGGCTTCGTCTGGCAGACGGTAAGCGAGGGCGCGCCCGAGAGCTGGGAACGGCTCTACCGCCTCAACGTCGGCACCGCCTATGCGATGAGCCGCGCCGCGATCCCGCACCTCGCCAATTCGAGGGGTGCGATTGTCAACATCGGCGCCAACGGCGCGGTGAAAGCGGCGGCCGGGATGGGCGCCTATGCCGCCTCCAAGGCCGGCGTCCACAAGCTGACCGAGAGCCTTGCCGAGGAGCTCAAGGATCAAGGCGTGCGCGTCAACGCGGTGCTCCCGAGCATCATCGACACGCCGGTCAACCGCAAGGACATGCCGGACGCGTCGTTCGACCGCTGGGTGGCGCCGGGATCGCTTGCCAAGGTGATCGCGTTCCTGCTGTCCGACGATGCCGAGGCGATCACCGGCGCGCTGCTGCCCGTCACCGGCCGGGTCTGACCGGCGCCGAAGCTGAACGGGACGTTAGTCCGCCGTTCAGGATCGCTGCGGCATCGTTCGGCCGCCATTCATCGTGAGGGGAGATTTCGATGCGCATGGTTCGGGCTCTGGCGGTTGCAGGCGTCGCGACGCTCGCTTTGGCCGGCGCGGCGATCGCTGCCGCGACGCAGCCGACGCATGTCGAGACGGTCACGCTGCCGAACGGCATGACCGCCCATATCCGCTATTCGGGCAATGTCGCGCCGAAGCTGGTGATGACGCCGGTGACGGTCGCGCGCGTCGCGCCGGTGGCGTTCGTCGATCCGTTTGCGGCAATGGACCGCATGTTCGCGCAGATGGATGCGCAAAGCGACGCGATGATGCGCGAGGTGGCGGCGATGCAGGCGCGCGCGCGCACGATGGCGACCGCGCCGAACCTCGCCGCCGCGCAGGCCGTGCCGGCAGGCAGCGTGGTGCGCTATTCCTTCGTCTCGACCTCGAGTGGCGGCGCGAGCTGCAGCCGCAGCATGCAGGTCACCTCCTATGGCGGCAGCGCCAAGCCGCAGGTCGTCTCGCACCAGGCGGGGGACTGCAGCCGGATGGGGCTCGCCGCACCGACGCCGGTGGCGGCGCCGGCTGCGCCGCGTGCACCGGTCGCGCCGCTGCCGGTCTCGGCGCCGAAGCCGCCGGCGCCGCCCGCGGTCCCCGCCAACACGATCTGATCGAACGTTTCGTGCTCCGGCTCAGGCCGGAGCGTTGGAGGCAGGCGCATCGCTAGCGCTTCCAGCGCTCCGGTTCGTGCCGGCGCACCGCGTTTCGGAGATCGGCTGCGGTAACTTCGACCGGACCAGCTTGCCCTCCGCCCCGCCCGCGACTACATCGCTCGTCACGCACCGGCCGCTCCCGCGAGGGGCGGCCCTTTCTTTGTCTGGAGAAGGCCCCCAATGGCCCAGCCGCTCATGCCGCACGCGACCGCTTCCTGGCTGGTCGACAACACTGCGCTCAGCTTCGATCAGATCGCCGAGTTCTGCGGACTGCACATCCTCGAGGTCCAGGCGATCGCCGACGACACCGCCGCGACCAAGCTGACCGGCCGCGATCCCGTGCGCGCGGGCGAACTCACCCAGGCCGAGATTGACAAGGGCCAGAACGATCCCTCCTACCGTCTGCAGATGGCCAAGGGTCCCGAGCAGGTCCGCCGCACCAAGGGGCCACGCTACACGCCGGTCTCCAAGCGGCAGGACAAGCCGGACGGCATCGCGTGGATCATCCGCAACCATCCCGAGGTCTCGGACGGCGCGATCGGCAAGCTGATCGGCACGACGCGCTCGACGATCGCCGCGATCCGCGATCGCAGCCACTGGAACATCATGAACATCGTGCCGAAGGATCCGGTGACGCTCGGCCTCTGCTCACAGCGCGAGCTCGATGCGATCGTGGCGAAAGCGGCGAAGGCCGCCGGCATCGAGGCGCAGCCCGACAACCGTCTTGCCGGCGATCGCGAGGCGCTGATCGAACAGCTCCGCGCCGAGCGCGAGGCGGCGAAGCATGCCGGCGAGGAGGGCACCGCCGAGGGCACTTCCTCCTACGTGCTGCCGGCAGGCGTCGTCGATCCGTTCCGCAAGTGACCGCGGGCGGCACGCGCTTGATCTTCCGCCACCTGCGGCCCACAAGCCTGACATGAGCCAATCAGAGGATCTGGCGGCGCTGAGCTTCGAGGAGGCGCTGCGCGAGCTGGAGACGATCGTCCAGCAGCTCGAGAGCGGCGATGCGCCGCTGGACAAGGCGATCGACCTCTACGGTCGCGGCGATCGGCTGCGCGCGCAGTGCGAGGCGCGGCTGGCGACTGCGCAGGCGCGGATCGAACAGATCCAGCTCGGGCAGGACGGCAAGCCGGCGGGCGTGGCCCCGTTCGACGCGACTTGATCGCGCCGGTGCCGAGCCCGCTCAGCCTGCGTCCCGCGCTGGCGCGGATCGCACAGGACGTCGATCGCCATTTCGACCTGCTGCTCACCGTTCCCGACGATCCGCGCAAGCGGCTGTACGAAGCGATGCGGCATGCCGCGATCGGCGGCGGCAAGCGTCTGCGGCCGCTGCTGGTGATGGCGGCGTGCGAGCTGTTCAACGTCGACCGCGCGCGGGCGTCGCGGGTGGCGCTCGCGATCGAGTGCATGCACGTCTACTCGCTCGTCCATGACGACATGCCGTGCATGGACGATGACGACCTTCGCCGCGGGCGGCCGACTGTCCATAAAGCGTTCGACGAGGCGACCGCGGTGCTGGCCGGCGATTCGCTGCATGCGCTCGCCTTCGAGGTCGTCGCCGATCCCGAAACCCATCCCGATCCGTTCGTCCGCGCAGAGCTCAGCCTCGAGCTGGCGCGCGCGGCCGGCCCCGCCGGCATGGCGGGCGGGCAGATGATGGATCTGATCGCCGAGACCACCACTTTCGACCTCCAGACCGTCACCCGGCTGCAGCAGCTCAAGACCGGCGCGCTGATCGGCTTCTGCCTCGAGGCGGGCGCGATCATGGGCCATGTCCCGCCCGAAGGCCGTACCCGGTTGCGCGGCTATGCCCGTGACATCGGGCTTGCCTTCCAGATCGCCGATGACCTGCTCGACGTCGAAGGCGACGAGGCGCTCGCGGGCAAGGCGCTCGGCAAGGATCAGGCCGCCGGCAAGGCGACGTTCGTGTCGCTGCTCGGCGTCGAGCGCGCGAAGCGGCAGGCGGCGCTGCTCGTCGATCAGGCGATCGCGCATCTCGCCGCCTTCGGGTCCGAGGCCGATCTGCTGCGCGCGATCGCGCACTATATCGTGGAGCGGGACCGGTGAGGGGTGGGCGATGAAGGAGCGGACAGGGGTCTATCCCGGTACCTTCGACCCGATCACGCTCGGCCATATGGACATCATCCGGCGCGGCGCGAAGCTCGTCGACCGCCTGGTGATCGGCGTCACCACCAACGCGTCCAAGTCGCCTATGTTCTCGGTCGAGGAGCGGCTGGAGATGGTCCGCCGCGAGACGGCCGACCTGCCCGGCGTCAGCGTCGTCGCGTTCGATTCGCTGCTGATGGATTTCGCCGAGGCGCAGGGTGCGGCGGTGATTGTGCGCGGCCTGCGGGCCGTCGCCGACTTCGAATATGAATATCAGATGGCGGGGATGAACCAGCAGCTCAACAACCGCGTCGAGACCGTCTTCCTGATGGCCGACGTCGCGCTGCAGCCGATCGCCTCGCGGCTGGTCAAGGAGATCGCGCTTTATGGCGGCGCGATCCACAAGTTCGTGACGCCGGCGGTCGATCAGGCGGTAACGGCGCGTGTCGCGGCGCTGGGCCGCAAGGGCAGCGCGCGGGCATAGGCACGCGCGGCGCGATCGGCTAAGCCGTCGCGGCGTCGTGTAGCGGGAGATGGGCAAGATCATGCGTTCGAGGCTGGTTCTCGCAGTGCTTCTGGGTATCGCCGTCACCAGCGCCGCGCCGGCGAAGGAGAAGAAGAGCAAGCCCCACAAGACGCCGAAGGCGGAAAAGCTCGTGAAGGCGGCGCAGGCGCAGCCGCAGAGCGACTATGTCGTGCCGCCGCAAGCGCCGGAAAATCTGTGGGACCTCGATCTCTCGACCGGTGGCAAGGTCGTGATCCAGCTGCGGCCGGACAAGGCGCCGAAAATGGTCGATCGCATCCGCCAGCTCACCTGCTCGGGCTTCTACGACGGGCTCGCCTTCCATCGCGTGATCGACGGCTTCATGGCTCAAGGCGGCGATCCGCTCGGCAACGGCGAGGGCGGCTCGACACTGCCGGACGTGCCTGCCGAGTTCAACGATCTGCCGCACGTCCGCGGCGCGGTCGCGGCGGCGCGAGCGGCGTCCGAGGATAGCGCCAACAGCCAGTTCTACATCATGTTCCTGCCCAACCTGAAGCTCGACAAGCATTACACGGTGTTCGGCCGCGTCGTTTCGGGCATGGGCTATGTCGATGCGATCCATCGCGGGGAGCCGCCGAGCGATCCGTCGAAGGTCCTCCATGCCAGCATCGAGGGCGGCTGCGCGGGCGTGCAAACCGTCAACGCGCGACCCAACCCGCTCGCGCCTCCGCCCGCCGGGACGCCGCCGCCGGCGGCGGACGGCGACAGCGCGCCGGGGACAGGACCGGTAGTGCCTGATCCGGGGTCCGCTCCCGGCGGCTGATGCGCGTCGACCTCTTCGATTTCGCGCTTCCACCCGATCGCATCGCGCTTCGTCCGTCCGAACCGCGCGATGCGGCGCGGATGCTGCTCCTCGCGGGTGATCGCATCGCGGATTACGGTGTCCGCGATCTGCCGTCGCTGCTGCGCGTCGGCGATTTGCTCGTCTTCAACGATACGCGCGTGATCCCGGCGCAGTTCGAGGGCCGGCGCGGCGACGCGCGCATCGGCGCGACGCTGCACCGCCGGCTGGGTCCGCGCGCCTGGGCGGCGTTCGTGCGCAATGCGCGGCGGCTCCATGCCGGCGATCGGATCGATTTCGGCGCGGGGGTCGTGGCGATCGCCGGTGACCGCGGCGAGGACGGCAGCATCGTTTTGGAGTTCGAAGGCGATGAGCCGGTGGAGCTGCTGCTCGCGCGCGCCGGCCGCATGCCGCTGCCGCCCTATATCGCCAGCCGTCGGCCGACCGACGCGCGCGACGATGCCGACTATCAGACGATGTTCGCCGCGGCGCCGGGCGCGGTCGCTGCCCCGACCGCCGCGCTGCACTTCACCCCGGCGCTGATCGCGGCGCTGGAGGCGGCCGGCATCGGCCATGCGACGCTGACGCTGCATGTCGGTGCCGGCACCTTCCTACCGGTCAAGGTCGAGGACAGCGATGCGCACCGCATGCATGCCGAGTGGGGCCGCATCGACGCCGCCGCCGCCGCCCGGCTGAACGCGACCCGCGCCGCCGGCGGTCGCGTCATCGCGGTCGGTACTACCAGTTTACGCCTGATCGAGAGCGCGGCGGGTGAGGACGGCATCGTCCGTCCGTTCGAAGGCGAGACCGACATCTTCATCACGCCCGGTTACCGCTTCCGCGCGATCGACGGCCTGATGACCAACTTCCACCTGCCGCGCTCGACGCTGTTCATGCTGGTCGCGGCGCTGATGGGGTTGGAGCGGATGAAGGCGGCTTACGCTCATGCGATAGAAAACGGCTACCGTTTCTACTCCTACGGGGATGCCTCGCTGCTGCTGCCGTAGGGTGCTGAGCGCGATGCGGTCCGCGCGTTTATCGCCTACCGCCTATTTCCTCACCGCCTGGCGAAAGACACGCTGCACAGTATCGGGTTCGAGCGCGGGATCGAAGGAAATGCCGAAATGCTTGGCTTCGATCCAGACCACCGAGCCCTTCAACTGCTCGTCGACACAGAGCACCGTGATCAGCGTCCCGACGGCGGGCGGTGCGTCGGCATGACCCAGGGCGCCGGTGAGGGAGAGATCGAGCAGATGCGCCTTTGACTGACGAACCCCGGCGACGATCGTGACGGGTTCGAAGATCTTCTCGCGCTTGCTCTTCCGGGTCCCCGTGAAGGACAGTCCGAAGCGGGCGACGCGATCCATATCGTTCCTCCGGGTTCCGTCGTAGCGCGCGATGCTTGTGCTTTGGCTGAGGTCGCGTCCCTGCGGCTAAACTAACGCGACGGCCGGGAAATTTCCACAAACGTGTCGCCTTGCGGCGTTATCGGCGGGGCAGGCGCGCGCCATCGGCGGGGTAGCGGCCGGCGCGACGACCGGGTTGTGGCCGGCTATTCCGGGCGATCGAGCAGTCGCTCGTAGAAGCCGCCGAAGGCGCCGTCCGGCGAGACGAGGTGAATCTCGCCAATCCAATGCCGCTGGCGGTCGAGCGGATCGGGGCCGCGCATCGGATCGGGATTGTCCGGGCTGATGTGATGCGCCTGCTTGCGCCCCGGAATGCGCGCATGCGGGAACTCGGCGACGATATGGCCGGCGATCTCGCCGCCGAACCGCCAGCCCGCGGCCTCCGCGCTTTCGCAGGCGAAGGCATAGAGTGCGGCGCCGGTGATCTCGGGATCGGCATCGAAGCGATCCTTCAGCGCCCGGAACTGACGCGGCAGCTCGGCGACGAGCGCATGCTTCACCGGGTCGTCGCCGACGACATAGCTGCGCCCGACATCCGCCTCCCACGCCTCGAGCACCGGCCCGAGATCGAGGAAGACGAGATCGTCCTCGCCAACGGTGCGGACCGGCGGATTGTCGCCGGCGACCGCGAGCGTGTTGCTGCCGGCGCGCACGATCCGCTTGTGCCAATGCTTGTCGATGCCGAAGGCGTCGGCGGCGAGCCCGCGGATCTCGCGCTCGATCTCGCGTTCCGAACGACCGGCGCGGATCAGTCCGGACGACTCGATCCTGTCGAGGAGCGCCAGCGCTTTGTCCTCGGCTGCGAGCAGGGCGGCGAAACGCGCGTCGGGTTCGGGCTGATGGCCGCCAACGGTGCTGGTCATGCGCCAGCGTAGATCAAACCGAGTTGGGTATCGCAAGCCCCCTGGCGCCATGTCGCTGCGATTGCTCGACATCTCGCAGCGTCCGCGCGACGCGCTGCAGGACGGTGCGAAGAGAAATTGCAAATGCTTCTCAATCCAAGCTAGACGGGGCCGACCGACTGCGATGTGAAGCGATGCTGACGACGATCCCCGATGACGATGTGGTCGCGCCCGATCGGGCGTCAGGCGCGCGCGTCGACGATCGCGCGCTCCGCGCCGCGGCGGGCGCCCGCATCACATCGTATGCGCCGATCGAGCGGTACGGCTATCAGCCCTCGCGGAGCGGCCGGCTGTTCGGCGGCGTCGGTTCGGCCGCGACCTGCGCGCTGTTCGCGATCGGCCTGTTCGTGACGCTGGGAGAGGTCCGGCACGCAAAGCGGCCGCCGACGACGCTGACTGTCACGCTGCTTCCCGCGACCACGCCGCAGCCGCCGCGGCCCAAACCTGTCGCGCGGCCGAGGCCGGTCGAGCAGACCGTTCAGGCGCTCGCGCCTACGCCGGTGGTGCCGATCGCGGCGCCGGTGCTGCTGCCGGCCCCGCAGACGCCGCTCCCGCAACCGGCCGCGGCCGATCCGCAGGCGGTCGCGCCGTCGCCGCCAGCCGCCGCGGCAGCGCCGCCACAGCCGCCCGCCAGCCACGGACCGGACAAATGGGAAGGGCGCGTGCTGGCGCGCCTCGAGCGCTTTCGTCGCTACCCCCCCGATGCCGAACATGCCCGGCAGCAGGGCATCGCCTACATCCGGTTCCGGATCGATCGTAGCGGCCACGTGCTCTCGGCATCGCTCGAGCGCTCGTCCGGCATTGCCGCGCTGGACCAGGCGGCGATGGAGACGCTGCATCGCGCCGATCCGCTGCCGCAAATCCCCCCGGATCGGCCTGACGAGATCGAGATTACCGTGCCCATCGAATTCTCGATCCGGCACTAAAGCGCATCCCGATCAGCCTGGAGCACTTTTCGACCTTACTGATCCACCATTCCCCGTTCGCCCTGAGCGAAGTCGAAAGGCACGCGCTGTGGCGGTACTTCGACTTCGATCCGCAGGATCGAAGTCTATCCGGAGCGCCTGCCTTGGCAGACAGTCGAAGGGCTCAGTGCGAACGATATGTTTATTCAGCCGATCAAAAATGCGTCGGGCGGGGTACCCGCCGCTACACGTCCGCCCAGTAGCGGATGAGGTTGTGGTAGATGTTGGTCATCTTGCGGACCTCGGGGTCGTTGCGCCCGAGCCGTTCCACCAGCGTTTGCAGCGCGTTGTCCATGTCGAAGGTCAGGCGCCGCGCCAGGGGGTCCTTGATCATGCTCTGGATCCAGAAGAAGGAGCTGACGCGCGTGCCGCGCGTGATCGGCGTGACCGAATGAAGGCTCGTCGCCGGATAGAGGACGAGATGGCCGGCCGGCAGCTTGACCTTGTGCTGCCCGTAATAGTCTTCGACGATCAGCTCGCCGCCGTCATATTCGTCAGGCTCCGACAGGAACAGCGTCACCGAAAGATCGGTGCGGATGCGCAGCCCGGTGAGGTGATCGCCGCGGATACAGTTGTCGACATGCTCGCCGAAATATTTTCCGGGCCCGTAGCGGTTGAACAAAGGGGGGAAGATGTGGAGCGGCACCGCCGCCGCGATCAGCAGCGGGTTCCGGGTGAGCGCGACGACCACGCGCTCACCGAGCTTCCGCGCCGTCGCGCCATCCGGCGGCAGCTGCTCGTTCTGCTTCACCTCGGCCGATTGCGCCCCGGACGTCGAGCGACCGTCTTCCCAAGTCTCGGCGTCCATGATGCGGCGGAACTCCGCCACCTCCGCCTTGCTCAGGATGTCGGGGATCGCAATCAGCATGTGCGGGTGCCTAGAACTTGATCGCGGCCTCTACCAGAATGTTGCGGCCTGGCGCCACGGCGATGAACGGCTGGGCGCTCTGATAAAGCGAGTCGTAATAGGTCTTGTTGAACAGATTCTGCGCATAGACTTTGAGCTCGAGATGCTCATTGACGCGTGCCTCGGCGAAGACGTCGAACCGCCAGTAGGACGGCAGGATCGTCGGGCGCGGAGTGCCGGGGTAGGGGACGTTGCCGTTCGCCGCGAGCAGGCCGCCGCCCTTGATCTGCGAGGCGTAGACCGCCTGGCCGCCGAGCTCGAACCGACGCGTGAGCTGATATTTGGTGAGCAGGTTGAACGACGTCGGCGCGATGTTGGCGAGCTGGAGCCCGTCGTTCAGCGGGTTGATCGACCTGCGGACCTTGGGATCCATGATCACGAGGCCGCCGAGCACACTCCACTGCGGCGTGATGTTGCCGGCGAGCTCGAAATCGAGGCCGCGCACGCGATAGATCGCGCCGGCGACAATCTGGCCGCTGGTGTAGCCGGGCAGGCCGGCGGGTGCGGTCTCCCGGGCATTGGTCACGCGCGTCTGGAAGGCGGCGGCGCTGGCGAGCAGATGCCGATCGAACAGCTCCCATTTGGTGCCGACCTCGATCGAGCGGCTGCGCTGCGGCCCGAAGATCTGCAGCGCGTTCTGCGTCGGCGAGAGACCGCCATAGGCGCTCGCGGTCGCGTCGAGCTCGTCACCGACGGGATCGGCGGCGGTCGCATAGGCGACGTAGACGCTGCCGATCTTGCTCGGCTTGACGACGAGCCCGACATTGTAGCTGGTGATGCCGGAATGCGCCTTGCGCGAACTCGTGTTGTTGGCCGAGGTGATGTCGTAATCGTCGTAGCGCACGCCGGCGTTGAGGATGACGAGATCGCGATAATTGGCGGTCTCGATCAGATAGCCGGCCTTGGTGTCGACGCGGTAGCGCTGCGGGTTCGTACCGAGATGCGCTACACCTGATCCGAACAGGTAATGGGTCGGGTCGAAGACGCTCACGATCGGCGCGCCGCTCGACGTGAAGGCGACCGGGCCGGTGGTGAGCTCCGAGGTGAAGCCAGTGTAGCTGTTGATGTCGATCTTCTCGTGCGAGAACTCGCCGCCGACGACGAGCGTGTTACGGATCTCGCCGGTATCGAACTTGAACGTCGCCTGCGGCTGGTCGGCGATCACCGTCACCGGCTCGTAGCGGCTCTGCGCGTTGAGCTGGACGAAACCCGAAAAGTGCGTGGCGCTGGAGGAATAGGGTGCCGTGGCGCCGCTCGCGCTGGGGTTTTCCGGGATCGTGCCGATATAGTTGAGCAGTGAATGGCTGCCGCGGAACTTGTTCTCGAGCGTGACGGAATCGTTGAGCCGCCACTCGGCGTCGAGCGTGCCCACGTCCTGAGTGGACTCAGTGAAGTCGCGGTTGGCGATACCATAATAGGTATAGCGCGAGACGTCGCCGCTCGTCACCGGCCGCCGCGCGACCTGGTTGTACGGCACGCCGAAATCGGGCTGGCCCCAGATGCGGCTGTGCGCGAAATTCGCCTTCAGCGTGAAGTCGTCGGTCGGCTTGAACGTCGCGGCGCCGGCGACGCCCCAGCGGTTGTCGGTCGCGAAGTCGCGGCCGGCGACGCCGCCATATTGGATCATGCCGTTGAGGCGGACGTCGAGCGTCGGGCTGATCTGGCGGTTGACGTCGATCGTGCCGCGCCGCTCGCCGCTTTCGAAGCCGCCGGTGCCCTCGGCGAGCAGGAAGTTGCCGTCCTGCGCCTGCTTGGTGACGATGTTGAGCGCGCCGCCGGTGGTGCCGCGGCCGGCGAAGGAGGAGGCGGGGCCGCGCAGGATCTCGACCTGCTCGACGTCGAAATTCTCGCGGATGGCGACGCCGGGATCGCGGACGCCGTCGACGAACACGTCGTTGCGCGCATCGAAGCCGCGGATGAAGAAGCGGTCGCCGAACGCGTTGCCGCCCTCGCCGGAGCCGAGCGTGACGCCGGCGGTCGAGCGCGCCAGCTCGCGCAGCGTCGTCGCCTGCTTGTCCTCGAGTGCTTCCTTGGTGACGACGGTGGCGGTGCGCGCGGTGTTCAGCAGCGGCTCGGCGAACTTGCCCGAGGAGAGGCGGTCGGCCTTGTAGGGCGCCTCCGGGTCGGCATAGGGATTGGCCGCGGGCGCCACGCCCGCGTCTCCCTCGACCCTGACCGGGCCGAGTTGGACGGAGCCGCTGTCAGACGCCGATGCGGCGCTACCCGCGTCCTGAGCGATGGCCGGCGCTGCCGCCAGCACGCTCGCGGTTGCGGTCGCGGCCATTAGCCCGGCGGCGACGGAGCGAGTCCGCCGGCCCTCATCGGTCTTCATCTGTCGATTTCCCCTTCGTTGCGCCCGTACGTCCCTGAGCAGGCACAGCGTCTCTATTGCTATTGCGACCGCTTCGCAATCGCGAAAATGAGCGGCGGAACGTGCCGATGGTCGGCGTGCCGGCCAAGCTCGCAAGGGAGTCAACAAGATCAATCGCTTGTCCTCGCCGCAGCCGGCGATAAGTTGTTGGTCAGGACTGGGGAGAGAACATGGCGCGCTTCGACGCGACGGGCTTGCTCGATGCGATCTACGAAGCGGGTGCGCAGCCGCAATATTGGCCTGGCGTGCTCAGCGATCTCGGTCGCGCCTGCGGCGCCGCGGGTGGTCTGTTCTTCACCAAATCGGCATCCGGGCTATCATGGACCGCCGCGCCGGAAGTGGTCTGGATCATCGAGGATTATATCGCGCAGGGTTGGATGAACGAGAATGAGCGCGGCGCCCCGCTGCTCGTCGAGATGCACCCCGGCTTCCAGACCGACAGTGACTTCCGCGACGCCGGGCAGCGCGCCGCAATGCCGGTCTATCGCGATTTCCTGATCCCCAACGGGATCGACGCCGGCGCCGGAACCGTTATCCAGGGCGCGGGTGACGATGCGATCATGCTGGTGATGGAGGGCTTCGGCTCGCACGAGCAGGCGATCGCCGCCGTCCCATTCCTCGATCGGCTGCGCCCGCATCTCGCCCGCGCGCTGACGCTCTCGGCGCGGCTGCAGGCGCACGAAGCGCGCATGATTGTCGACGGGATCGCCCTGCTGGGCACCGGTGCCGCGATCGTCGGCGAAGGCGGGCGCCTGCAGGCCGCCAACAGCCTGTTCAACGATCGCCTCGGCAACGAGGTGGTCGAACGGCAGAACCGGCTCGCCTTCCTCAGCGCCGACACCGATCTGCGTTTCACCGATCTACTCGCCCGCTATCGCGGCGGCGCGATTGCGGCGCAGTCGCTGCCGCTGCGGCCGCGTGCGGGCGGCATGCCCTTCGTCCTCCACGTCGTGCCCTTGCGCGGGCGCGCGAGCGATGCCTTTTCCGCGCGCGGTCTGCTGATCGTGCTGGCGGACGGACACAATGCCAACGTGCCGAGTGCCGACTTGCTGCGGGTGCTGTTCGATCTCACGCCGGCCGAGGCGCGGCTCGCGCGCCGCCTGCTCGAGGGCGACAGCCTCGTCGACGCGACCCGCGCGCTCGGGGTCAAGGAAGCGACGACGCGCAGTCAGCTGAAGGCGATCTTCACGAAAACCGGTGTGAGCCGGCAGGCCGAGCTCGTCCGTCTGCTCGCCGGCTACGGTATGCACGGCGCAATCGGCGGCTAGCCGCGCGCGGCCACCGTCGGGAAGCTCTGGTGCCAGTCGTTGCGCCAGCGGAAGTTGGTGTAGGTGGCGCTCACGCTGAAATCGAGCGCGGTGACCTGGTGCCACCAGCCGATCGGCAGGAACAGGATCTCGCCGGGCTGCAGCTCGACGTCAAAGACGCGCACGCGCGCGATCTCCGGGAAGCGGCGCGCCGCTTCCGGATCGAGCAGATCGCCGATCTCGCTGAAGACATGAACATGGTTCTGCAGCAGCGGCGTCTCGGAGGCCGGTACGAGCAGCACGCGCTTGCGGCCGGTGATCTGCACCAGGAGGTTATTGGTGAGATCGTGATGGAGCGGCGTGAACGTTCCGGCCGGCCCGATCCACAGCATGCCCTCGTCGGCGGCATCGCCGTGCGCCAGCAGCTTGTCGATGCGGCCGAGATCGTCGCGTAGTGGTGCGAGAGCGATGGCGTTGGCGCCGGAATTATAGGCGGTCAGATAGGCGTCGTTTCCTGGTTGCGCGATCGCCTTGATAAAGTCGGAGAATGGCTGGCTGCGCCGATGCCGGTCCTTCTCCAGCTCGAATCGGGCGTTGCCTGTGCGCTCGCCTTGATACTCGACAGGCGCCGCGCCGACCTGCCGCGCGAGATAGGCGGGGGACCAGCGTTTCAGCGCCGGCCAATCATCGATTTCGCCGCATAGGATCGCCGGCCGGTTCAGCGCGTAATGGTCGTCGAGGAAGGCCTCGGGGTCGATGTCGTCGTAGCGATAGATGTCGTTTGCGCGTGGTGACAAGGCGCGGAGCTGCTCCTGCATGACGAGCAGCCAATCGCGCTTCGCGAGCGGATCGGGGTTCGACTGCGGAGCGGGCGGATCGCGCCGTTCGCCGTCGGACTTGGCCGAAGGCCGCGGCCATGGCGTCTGCAACGGCGGTGCAAAACTAGGCGCGCGCAGCTTGGACTGATGGCCCGCGCTCCCGGGGCAACCATCCGGTGCAACGCCGCGATAGTAGAGCTTCTGCCACTTGTCGGCGGCCGCGCTCGGCGGATGCTCGCGGACGTGCTGTTGGAAGGCGCTGCGCGATCGGCTCCATTCGTCGAACTGGCGCTGGAGCTCGGGCGCTTCCTCGATCGGGCGAAAGCGGGGCGAGGCGGCTTCGATCGTGCCGCGTTCGACCGGGAAGAAGAATGCGATCGGCTCGCCCGGTTCGAACCGCACGCGATGCCCCGGCCGTGTGAAGCGCCAGTTCATCGTGAAGGTGTAGGGCGACCAATCCGTCTCGATGATGCCGGCGAGCGGCGCGATGCCGTCCTTGGCCGCATTGGACGGGCCGCCGACCCAGAGGTTCCAGCCCGGCGAGGTGCGGAACAGGCCGGCGACATGGAAGGTGATCGTGCCCTGCCCGAACAGCGAGACCGGCCTGTCGAGCTCGGCCGCGCCATCGTCATCGAGGCTGATCTCGACGCTGTCCGTATCGGTGCCGCCATGCCAGATCGCGGAGAAGCCGAGTGGGCTGCCGATCTCCCAGCCGTGGCAGTTGGCGATCGACAGCGGCAGGCAGCGATAGGCGAACGATTCCGGTGTTTCGTCCATCCACTCGCGGCGCTTTGCCGCCGGCCGAATCAGCGGGCGCCATCCCGGATAGAGGAAACAGTCGATCTCCATCGCCTATGGCCTTGTTCAAGCGGCACCGTGCCCCCGCGCCGGCACCCGAGGGGTATGCTTGCAGCCGGCGGCGAGCGCCGGTCAAGTTGCTGACAGCAGGCGCCAAGACGAAATCTGTCACCGGCGGCCGGGCTTCACCCATTTGGGGGATGACCGGAAGTTCATCCTGGATCAGATCGCGTTATCGCATCGGATTCGAGGGGGTTATCGATGGCAAAGCAGGGTGTTCGTGGCCGCAGGGTGGCTGTGCGGGGCGCGACGGTTGCGGCCTTGGCTTCGCTGACTCTCAGCCTTTCGGCGTGCGGCGGCGACGACCACGTCAACAGCACGCCGACACCGACGCCCACTCCGACGCCGACGCCGACACCCACGCCGACGCCGACGCCGACACCCACGCCGACGCCCACGCCCACGCCCACACCGACCCCGACGCCGACGCCGGCCGCGCTGAGCGCGTCACCGAACCCGTTGAACGTCGTTACGCTCGGCGCGCCA
>JAFAZF010000015.1 GCA_019239915.1 Sphingomonadaceae bacterium | reverse complement strand
AGCGCACCTCAGGAAAGCCGCCGAGCGCACCATCCACGGCCTCTGGAACGCCATCGGCCGCATCATCGACCTCTACTCGCCCCAGGAATGCGCCAACTACTTCGCCGCTGCCGGCTACGATGCAACGTGATAAGAAACGGCTCTAGCGCTAGACGTTATATTTTCTCCACGGCAACGCTGTTCGGGCCGGCGCTGGCGATCGTCACGTCGATCAGGCTGCCGATCGGTGCTTCGGTCGCGAGGTGCGCCGATTGGAGCCAGGGCGTCTTGCCGAGCTTCTGGCCGGGCCGGCGGCCTTCGCGCTCGATCAGGATGCGCGTGTGCCGGCCTACCGTGGCGCGGTTGAAGGCGTGCTGCTGCGAGTTGAGCAGTGCCTGCAGCCGCTGCAGCCGCGCTTCCATGACGTCGGCGGGTATCTGCTCGTCCATGTCGGCGGCTGGCGTGCCGGGGCGGGGGCTGTACTTGAACGAGAAGGCCTGGGCGTGGCCGACCGTCTCGACCAACGCGAGCGTCGCCGCGAAATCGCTTTCGGTTTCACCTGGAAAGCCGACGATGAAATCGCCCGAGATCGCGATGTCGGGCCGCGCCTGCCGCACGCGATCGATGAGCCGGAGATAAGATGCGCTGTCATGAGAGCGGTTCATCATCTTGAGAATCCGATCCGATCCCGATTGCACGGGCAGGTGCAGGAAGGGCATCAGCGTCTCGACGTCACCGTGCGCGCCGATCAACGCCTCGCTCATGTCGCAGGGATGGCTGGTCGTGTAGCGGATCCGCGCGAGCCCCGGCAGCCGATCGAGCGCGCGGATGAGACCGTCGAGACCACGGGTACGACCTGCCTCGTCCTCGCCTTCCCAGGCGTTGACGTTCTGGCCGAGCAGCGTGATCTCCCTCGCGCCGCCTTCGACAAGCGCACGCGCCTCGTCCATGACCTGTGCCCAGGGCCGCGAGACCTCGGCGCCGCGCGTATAGGGCACGACGCAATAGGTGCAGAACTTGTCGCAACCTTCCTGCACGGTGAGGAAGGCGCTTGCGCCCGTCACGCGGCGGGCGGGAAGCGCGCCGAATTTGGATGCGGTTGGCATGTCGGTGTCGAGCGCCGCCACGCCGGTTGCCGCGTCCGCCACCAGCGCGGGCAGGCGATGGTAAGCTTGCGGTCCAACGACGATGTCAACCGCTTTCGAACGAAGCGGAATTTCGGAACCTTCTGCTTGCGCGACGCAGCCCGCGACCGCGATCATCGGCCGCACGCCGCGCGCCTCGACGCTGTGCTTCACGATGCGGCCGATGTCCGAATAGACCTTTTCCGTCGCCTTCTCGCGGATATGACAGGTGTTGAGTACGACGAGATCGGCCTCGTCTTGACCCGCCTCGGTGAGCCCTTGCGCGGCGAGAAGCTCGGTCATGCGCGTGCCGTCATAGACGTTCATCTGGCAGCCGAACGACTTGACGTGGAAGCTCTTGGGCGTGGCGCGGGTCATGGCGCGCGGCTATAGGCGGTCGGGCAGTGCCGCGGCAATCGCCGAGCGTGCGGCGGCGGCGAGTGCCTTGCGGTCGGCGTAGCTTGTCGGATCGATCGGATCGAGGAAGTGCACCGCGAGCCGCTTCCGGCCGCGCATCCCCAGGACGCGCAGCGCGTTGACGCCGGCCGGTTCGTCATCATGCCAGGCGATCGCGCGCGGGCTTTCGTAGATCAACGCGACCGGCTGAACCTGCACGCCCGGCAGCGGCGGAAAGAGTGCGGCGAACAGACTTGGGGCGAAGGGGAGCAGCGTGGCGCCGTCCCCCGTCGTGCCTTCCGGAAACAGCGCCGCCGGCGCGCCGGTGACGAGCGCGTCGCGTAGCGCGTCGGCCTGGCCGCGCACGCTGCCCCGGGCGGCGCGCTCGACGTAGATGGTGCGGTTGAGGTTGGCGAGTCGCCCGATCACCGGCCACCGCTTCACCTCCGCCTTGGAGACGAATGCGGCCCGACTGGCGCCACCAAGTGCGAGGATGTCCAGCCAGCTCAAGTGATTCGCGGCGAACATCACGTTCCGTTCGAGCGGCGTGCCGACCACGCGCCAGTCGCAGCCCGCCGCCCTCGCAGCGAGACCGAGAAAACGCGGCGGCCAGGCCGATCGGCCCAGCAGCAGCCGCGACAGCGCGTGCAACGGCAGGCAGACGAGCAGACTGAGCAGGATCAGGAATATCCGCCACCGCGCACGAATTCGCGAGGACGACGGATTGGACGGCACGCCTGAGCGATCGCGCGCGGCCGCCGTCCCCACCTCAATGCTTGCGGTCGAGCCGCACGCCGTAGAGCTCCATGCGATGATCGACCAGACGGAAGCCCAGTTTTTCGGCGATCTTCCGCTGCAGCGCCTCGAGGTCGGGATCGACGAACTCCATCACCTCGCCGTTCTCGACGTTGATGAGGTGATCATGATGCGCCTCGGCGGCGGCCTCGTAGCGGGCACGACCGTCGCCGAAATCATGCCGTTCGAGGATTCCGGCCTCCTCGAACAGTCTCACCGTCCGGTAGACGGTCGCGATCGAGATGCCAGGATCGATCGCCGATGCGCGCGCGTGGAGTGCCTCGACGTCGGGATGGTCTACGGCTTCGGAAAGCACACGCGCGATCGTCTTGCGCTGCTCAGTGATGCGCAGGCCCTTTTCGTGGCACAGCGTCTCGACATCGATCCGTCGCGTCATGCATTCCCGTCCGGCGGGCACACCGCCCGCGCGTTGCAAGTTAGTGGCTAAACGCCGGACAGGGAAGGGGCAGGCGGCCGGTCAGGACCGGGCGCGCTTGGTGCCGAGGCCGATCTTCTTGGCGAGGCTGCGACGCTGCTCCGCATAAGCGGGAGCGACCATCGGATAATCGAGCGGCAGCTTCCATTTGGCGCGATACTGCTCAGGCGTCATCTGATAATGCGTCATCAGGTGGCGCTTCAACATCTTGAGTTTCTTACCATCCTCAAGGCAGATGATATATTCCGGCTTGATCGAGGCGCGCACCGAGACGGCAGGTTCCGGCTGCGGCTCCGGCTCGGCAAGCGGTTCGCCGAGTCCAGCCAGCGCGTGGTGGACGTTCTGAATCAATGCCGGCAGATCTTGGACCGGGACGTTGTTGTGGCTCACATGGGCCGAGACGATGTCGGCGGTGAGCGCGATGAGCGTTTCGGTCATGTCGGGATCGTCAGTCATCAGGAAAAGGCGCCTTGTTGTTGTTGGACCCGCGGCGGGCCATGTCCTCGATTATTTGACTTGGCAAGCACCCTAGCGACGATCCGCAGCGGAAGATGACCGCTCAGCCGTGTGCGCCGACGAGCCGAAGGGAGAGCGTGAGCGCGTCGATCAGGCGGCCGTCAGTGCCGCGATAATAACGGGGGCGGCGGCCGATCTGGACGAAGCCTGCGGTGCGATAGAGCGACAGTGCCGGATTGCCGTCGCGCATTTCGAGATGGATGTGGTCGGCGCCGGCTTCGCGGGCATAGGCGACGGTCGCGACGAGCAGTGCGCCACCGATCCCGCCACGACGGAAGCGCGGACGGACACCGAGCAGCAGCAGTTCTGCCTCGCCGGCAATCACGCGTGCGAGCGCGAAGCCGGCCGGCGTCGTACCAAGCTTGGCGAGGATGAGGCGTACGCCCGGGAGCGGCAGGATGCCGCCGCACTGGGCCGCGGTCCACGCCTCGCCGAATTCGGGCGCGAACGCCTCGATCATGCTCGTCATCACTTCGCCGAGGTCGGCCTGGCCGCCATCGCGGAGCGTAAGCGCGGGCGAGGGAGCGGTGCTCATGCCGGCAGCTTCGCGTCGGGCGCGCGTCCGTAAAGCGGTCGCGGCGGCAGCATCGCGAGCGCTTCCGGGAGGCGGCGTGCGTCGGCGGCGCGGGGCAGCGCGTCGCGTGCTTCGCCATGACCTCGCGCGGCGACGAGCGTGGCCGCGCCGGATCCGACCACAAGGCGATCGGGAATGGTGGCTGCTGCGGCTTCCGGCGGCAGCGAGGCGAGCTCCGTCAGAGCAGTCAGCGGCGCGGCGCCGAAGCGCTGAACAAAGAGCTCGCCGTGGCCGCCGAGAAGGGCAACGGCGCAGCTCTCCTCTCCGGTCTGCTCGAGGAGCGTCGCCGCGATCAGCGCGAGCGAGGAGCAACCGTGGACCGGCGCATGCCAGGCGAAGCCGAGCGCACGCGCCGCCGCCAGCCCGACGCGCACGCCAGTGAAGCTCCCGGGGCCGCAATCGACAAGGATCGCGCCTGGAGTCGCATCGCTTTCCATGAGCAGTTGGTCGATCGCCGGCACCAGCCGCTCGGCATGGCCGCGGCCGACGATCTCGTGGCGTTCGGCGACGAGCGCCTCTCCCCGGAGCAGTGCGATCGAGCAGGCGGGAGTCGCGGTCTCGATCACCAACCGCAGCTCAGATGAGGCTGGAGGCATAGGCGCCAAGCGGCGGCGAGGAACCGGCGGCGCTCAGACGGCGCGCACCTCGGTGACTTCCGGGACATAATGTTTGAGCAGTTGCTCGATCCCCTGCTTGAGCGTGGCGGTCGACGATGGACAGCCTGAGCAGGCTCCGTGCATCGCGAGATAGACGGTGCCACGCTGGAAGCCCTTGTAGACGATATCGCCGCCATCGTTGGCCACCGCCGGGCGGACGCGCGTATCGATCAGGTCCTTGATCTGGTCGACGATGTCGGCGTCGGCGGGATCCGCCGGGAAATCCTCGTCGGCGGCGACATCGATGCCCGTGGCGTCGCCGCCCCGGAACAGCGGTGCGCCGCTGGCGAAATGGTCGAGCAGCACGCCGAGCACGTCCGGCTTGAGCGCACGCCAGTCCGATCCCTCGCCGGCGGTCACCGAGACGAAGTCGCGGCCGAAGAACACGCCCTGGACATCGCCCAGCGCGAACAGCGCCTCCGCCAGCGGCGAGGCTTCGGCTTCCTCCGGATCGGCGAAATCGCGCGTGCCGGCGGTCATCACCGCCTGACCGGGCATGAATTTGAGCGTCGCGGGGTTGGGCGTGGCTTCGGTTTCGATCAGCATGCGCCACAATTGGGGCGGATGGGCGGGCGGATCAAGCTTTGTGTCCCGTCAGGTGCGACCGCCCGTGCTGCGCAGTCATTGTCCGGTGTTCGGTGGACCAGCATGCCGGATGACGCGCATCCTACTGATGTGCGGCCTCAAGCCCGCGCATGCCCGTTTCCCAGCGATCGAGATTGGCCCGCGCCTCGGCGACGAACGACGAGTTGCGGATGCCCCATATGAACAGCGCTGCGAATAGGCTGCCTGGAAAACGCAGCGGGCGGCGAAACTGGACGAGCAGCACAATGCGGGTCTCGTCGGTGTCGTTCCACACTTCGTGCTGATAGGTATCGTCGAAGACGAGCGTCTCGCCTTCGGCCCAGGTCACGATCTCCTCGCCGACGCGCATGCGGCAGGTGTTGCCGAACGGCACCACCAGCCCGAGATGGCAGGTGACCAGCCCTTTGGTCACGCCAAAGTGCGCGGGAATGTGCGTGCCGGGCGCCAGGATCGAAAAAAAGGCGCTGTTCAGCCCCGGCACCATGGCGGCGGCAGTCGCCGGGCAGCGCGCGATGTTGGGCTCGATGCGCTCGCCTTAACCGTGCAGGAAGAAGGCGCGCCACTGGTCGGGCGGCGCGATGCGGCGGTGATCGGGTGAGATCGCATGGAGCGCCGGAATGCGCTGCCCGGTGACCACTTCGAGTGCCTCGGCACGGATCGCGGGCATCGCGGCGCGCAACTCCGCCAGCCATGGGAAGAGCGTGGCATCGAGCACCGGGGTGTTCGGCACCTGTGAGGAGCGTGCGATCACGGCGTCGATACGCTTGCGCCAGCTCTTGCCGAGCCGGAACAGCAACGAACGCTTTGGCAGCGCCATCGGGAACTCCAGTGTCTCGCGCGCGAAACTAGCGCGGGCGCGCCTTGCGCAACTTATGCACGGCGAACCAAATGACAAAAATGACACCGAGCAGGACGATCGCGAGATCAAGCCGGTGGAACAGCGCCTTTACGCGCGGATCGCTGTCCCAAGCCGCGCCCAGCCGCATGCCGGCATAAGCGAGCGCGTAGCAGAATGGCCAGGAGCCGATGAACGTATAGGCGTGGAAACGCACGAGGTTCATGCGGGCGAGGCCGGCCGGCACCGCGATGAAGGTGCGCACCACCGGCAGCAGCCGGCAGATCAGCACGGCAAGCCCGCCAAACCGCGCGAAGAATGTCTCGGCGCGATCGAGATCGTGCGCCGACAGCAGCACGTAGCGGCCGTAGCGCTCAACGAGCGGCCGACCGCCAAATCTGGCAAGCTCGTAGCCGACGATCGAGCCGAGGTTGCAGCCGAGCGCGCCGGCCGTCGCCACCCAGAAGAGCTCCAGCCTGCCCTGGCTCACGAGGTAGCCGGCGAACGGCATGATGATCTCGGAGGGCAGGGGGATGCACGCGCTCTCGATCGCCATCAGGAGCATCACGCCCCAATAGCCGCCGGCGGCGATCACGCCGACGATCCAGGCGGCGACGGCGGAAAGATGGCTGGTCAGCGACATCGGCCGCGCTCTCTACAGCTTCGCGATGCGGTGTCGAGGGCGGCCGCACCCGCCTTGGAGCGGAGGGCAGAAGTTCAGCGCTGTGCCTGCGTCTTCGGGAGGTCGGACAGCGTCAGCCAGGGCTTGCCGTCGGGATTGAGCATGCGCCAGCTGCGGTCGGCGCCGGCGGCGAACTCGTCGCGGCTGATGCCGCGATTGAAGTTGGTGTCCATCCACACGATCGGTTCGGCGAAGTGGAAGAAGCCGAAGAAGGAGGCGCCGCCCGGTTGCTCGGGAGGCTGCTTGGGACCGTCGCTGGAATCGTCGTCGCCGGCCGACGCTTGCGCCTCGCTCGCGGCATAGCCTGCGAAGCCGCCGCCGGTCATATGCGTTTCGGGCAGGATGTCGTTTTCGTAATGCTCGATCTCGTTCGGATCGATCTCGCCATCGTGGTTGATGTCGAGCGTGTCGAAATAAGCGATGAAGGCGGCCCGGTACTCGGCGCGGGTGAGCTTGCCGTCATGATTGGCGTCGGCTTCGGCGAACCAGGCGGCGGACGGGTAAGGCTGTCCAGGCGCGCCGCGATAGGGTTTGCCGTTGGGCGCGACGAACAGCATGCGCTGCATCGCGTGGTCGCTCGGCAGCTTGGCAGCGGTCGCGCCGGTGGCGGCGAGGAGAGCGAGCGGCAACAGGACGATCGAACGCATGGAACCTCGAGAAGGCGGAGTCGACGACGCGCCTTGTTGCGCGCGAGCGCCTTTCTGTCGCCTGAAATCGTCTTGAGCAGGCATCGCCTCCGCACCCGCTAATTCGCGGCGAACGGATCGTGACGATTTGAGATTTCCGAAGCGATGCCTCTAAGGCGGGGCATGACCAGCGCACCCCGCTTCCGCTTCACGATCGCCGCGACCGACGGCGCGGCGCGCACCGGCACGATCGCGATGCGCCGCGGCACGATCCGCACGCCCGCGTTCATGCCGGTCGGCACCGCCGCGAATGTGAAGGCGATGAAGCCGGCGGACGTGCGCGCGACCGGCGCCGAGATCATCCTCGGCAACACCTATCATCTCATGCTCCGCCCCGGCGCCGAGCGGATCGCCAGGCTCGGCGGGCTGCATCGCTTCATGCAGTGGGAGCGGCCGATCCTCACCGACAGCGGCGGCTATCAGGTGATGAGCCTCTCGAAGTTCGCCAAGGTGAGCGAGCAGGGCGTGACCTTCGCCAGCCACCTCGACGGTTCGCGGCACCTGCTCGGGCCGGAGCGATCGATGGAGATCCAGCGGCTGCTCGGATCGGACATCGTCATGGCGTTCGACGAACTGGTGCCGACGACGGTGCCGCGCGAGGCGCAGGCGCGGGCGATGGAGCGATCGATGCGCTGGGCGCGGCGCTCGCGAACGGCCTTTGATGACTCTGCTGACGCTGGCGTTCGCGATTCAGCGTTGTTCGGAATCCAACAGGGCGCGCTCGACGAAGGCTTGCGCAAGGCGTCGGCCGACGCGCTGCTCGCGATCGGGTTCGACGGCTATGCCGTCGGTGGCCTTGCCGTCGGCGAGGGGCAGGAGGCGATGTTCGCGGTTCTCGACTATGCGCCTGCGCAGCTCGACGCCGCGAAGCCCCGCTACCTGATGGGCGTCGGCAAGCCGGACGACATCGTCGGCGCGGTCGAGCGCGGCATCGACATGTTCGATTGCGTGCTGCCGACGCGCTCGGGCCGCAACGGCCAGGCGTTCACCTGGGCGGGTCCGCTCAACATCCGCAACGCCCGCTTCGCCGAGGACGAAGGCCCGCTCGATCCCGATTGCGGCTGCGCCGTCTGCGGCAGCTGGAGCCGCGCCTATCTCCACCACCTCGTCCGCTCCGGCGAGATCCTCGGCGCGATGCTGATGACCGAGCACAACCTCGCTTTCTATCAGGCGCTGATGGCGGCGCTGCGGGCGGCGATCGGCGAGGGGCGGTTGCGAAGCTTCGCGGTGGCGTTCAGGGTGCGGTACCGGCAGGCGTCGTCCTGATCCCGGGCTGCGTCCACCAGATATGGAGCAACGCGGGCCGGGCGGTGCCCGCGATCGTCCACCGCAGCCGCGCGCGGCGACCATCTGCCAGCGCGCGATCGAACGCGCTGCCGCCGAACGTCACCCAGTAGGTGCCGCCCGGCGGGGGCGGCGTGGACGGCGCGATCGCCTGCGCGACCTCGAGCGGTCGACCAGCGGCGAGGTAGGCGAGCGGCCAGTAGAGCCAGTAATCCTCGGCGACGATGCGGGCGCCGCTATGTCTGGCGGCCTCGGCGGCGATGCGCGCGAACGCCGCCTGCTTGGGCTCTTCGGCGCCCGTCCAGAAGGCGGTATCGGAGCGTCCGCCGCTGCGCATGAGGCCGCCGAAATAGCGGTCGCCGAAGCCGATCAGCAGCAGCGCCGCGAGAATCGCCGCGGCCGGGAGCGCGCGCCTTTCGAGAACGAGGCGCAGCATGGTGGCGAGCGCCAGCAGGCTCGGCGCGACGAGGCAGAGCGCATAGCGCTCGAAATGCGGGCCGATCGCCTGGTTGCCGGCGATCAGGTAGAAGGCGGCGAGGCTTGCCGCCCAACCGATGAGGATCGCGGCGTCCCGACCCGCCGGCCGCCCTCGCAACGCTTGCACGCTGAACAGCGCGAGGCCGCCGATGACGATCAGCGTCGCGGCGTCGATCGCCGCCTCGGCCGCCCCGAAGCCGGTGCCGACGATATAGGCGTAG
This sequence comes from Sphingomonadaceae bacterium, assembly GCA_019239915.1. Taxonomy (GTDB): domain Bacteria; phylum Pseudomonadota; class Alphaproteobacteria; order Sphingomonadales; family Sphingomonadaceae; genus Solisphingomonas. Next base: position 33,967 of record JAFAZF010000015.1, on the reverse strand, counting down.
CTCGTGTTGCCGGAGAGCAGACGGGCGTAGAGCAGCGCGAAATCGCGCAAATGGCTCGGATCGACGATGCGTTCGACGAGGCCGCCCCGGATCGCGGCGTGCGTATCCGAACTCGTGGCACGGAGGCACGCGACCGCCGCCAGCATCAGCCCGGCTAACAGCAGGCCCTGGCGGAGCGCCACGTGCGCGCCGTCACGCTCCCGCACCGCGCCGGCGAAGCACAGCAGCAGGAACGGCGCGGCGAACAGGTTCGTCGGATGGACGGCAAGCGCCAGCAGCAGGGCGAGCGTGCAGCCCCAGGGATTGCCGGCGAGCGCGAACCAGCTTGCGCCGAGATCGGCGAACACGCTCCAGCTCGGATCCCAGCCGAAGCGGGCATAGACGATGTCGACGGGCAGCGTCGCGGTGAGCAGCAGCAGGACGAGCGCGGCTCTTCCGTCGAAGAAGCGGCGCCCGATGGCGAACGCAAGCGCCATCGCGCCGAGCGAGGCGAGCACGCTCGGCACGCGCAGCAGCGGGAAGGAAGGGGGAAGCACCGCCTGCAGCAGCGCCAGCGTGCCGAGTTGGAAGGGACCGGGCAGGTTGCCGCTTGGCGTTCGCCACGCCGCCGTGCCCGCCGCGAGATGTTGCGCCTGAACGCCGTACCAGGCCTCGTCGCCGTTGATTCCCGGCAGCCGCCCGAGGGCGTAGAGCCGGAACAGGATCGACAGCGTGACGAGGAGGAGAGCGGTCGCGCTCCAGAGCCGGGTTGCAGAGAGAGCAGCACGGATCGCATCGGTCCGCCCGCGGCGCGGGGCGAACGGCAGCGCCGCGCTCAAGGCAGCCTGGTCGGGAAAATGTTCGCCCCGCGCCTCGATGGCCAAGGAGCCGGGGACCGGATCGAAGGTCGGCAAGGCCATGAGGCCCGAGTGACCGCGCGCTCAGGCGGCGCGGCGCACGCTGTCGGCGGTGACGACGCAGTTCCGGCCGTCCGCCTTGGCGTCGTAGAGCGCGGCGTCGGCGCGATCGATGAGCTGCTGCGGCGCCTCGTCGGCACGCAGCTCGGCGACGCCGAGGGAGAGGGTGACGCGGCCAATGTCCTGCTGGCCGTCACGCGAGCGGATGCCGCGCGCGCCGACATGCTGGCGGAAGCTGTCGGCGATCTCGGCGGCCTGGCCGACGTCGCAACTCGGCGCGACGACGACGAATTCTTCGCCGCCCCACCGCGCGGGGAAGCCGCGGCCGTGGAAGAAGCGCTCGAGGCTGGCGGCGACGAGCCGCAGCACCTCGTCGCCGGTGCGATGACCGAAGCTGTCGTTGAAGCGCTTGAAATGATCGATGTCGATGAACACGAGGCTCAGCGGCCGCTTCTCGGCGTGCGCGCGGAGAACATGCGCTTCGAGATAATCGGTGCAGGCCTTGCGGTTGGATAGTCCGGTCAGCGGATCGGTGCGCGATTCGACACGCGCGAGCTCGAGATCGTTGCGCAGCGCCGCGATCTCGCCCGACGAGCTGGCGAGCTCCTGTTCGAGCCGTGTGGTCTTGGCGATCATCGCCGCGGTGCGCTCGGCCATCGCCGCGATCAGCGCGCGCTGCTTCTCGATCGCGGTATCGGGGCCGAGGCTCTGATGATCGTCGTCGAGCTGCTCGCGATAGCCGCGCGCATCCTTGCCGGACTGCTCCATCAGTCCGGCCATGCGCTCGAGCTGGCGCTCGGTCTCGTCGATCAGCCGGCTGACGTTGGTCTGCCCGGTGCCGCCGTACATCTCGCGGCGGATGTTCGCCATCGCGCCGGTCGAGACCTTGCCGAGCGCGGAACGTACCGCGTCGACGGCGATGACGAGATCGGGGTCGGCGCCGGTCGCATAGCGATACCAGAATTCATAGTTGGCCGGCGTCGGCGCGATTTGCCCTTCGGCCATGAACTGGCCGATGCGATCGAAGATGTCGGCCATCTGGCTCAACGACGCTGCCTCGTCTGAACGAAGGCCGCCGGCCCCCCGCCGGTCGACATTTCGTGAGCCCTGCTTTTGCGCGGAAGACGTAAAAAAAACGACAACCACACGAAAAAATTGGCTCTAGACTGCGATTCCGAAGCCGAGGAAGGCCGGAACCGGGCCGTTCCAGCGTTCATTCTCGACCGGCCCCGAATTGATTTCGGTCTCGGAACGACTTTCACGCCGGCTATCATCGCGCCTCTGGTCGTCGCGCTTCTGGTCGTCGCGCCGGCCACGTCCGCTGCGCCCGCCGCGGCGATCGCGCGCCCGGTCCGGCGATGGCGCTGAGGGCTCGGGCGCCCGCTCCGGTTCGGCCGCTTGGACTTCGCGCGCGATGGTCTGGCCGGTGAGCTTCTCGATATTCGCGACCGCCTCGTCATCTTCGGGCGTGACGAGCGTGAACGCCTTGCCGGTGGCACCGGCGCGGCCGGTGCGGCCGATGCGGTGAATATAGTCGTCGGGATGCCAGGGCACGTCGAAGTTGAAGACGTGGGAGACGCCCTTGATGTCGAGCCCCCGTGCCGCGACGTCGGACGCGACGAGGATGTTGATGTCGCCGGCCTTGAAGCGGTCGAGTTCCTTCAGCCGCTCGGGCTGCTCCATGTCGCCGTGGATCTGGCCGGCGGCGAAGCCGTGGCCGAGCAGTGATCCGGCGAGATCGCGCACCGTCGTCTTGCGGTTCGAGAAGATGATCGCGGTGCGCACGTCTTCGGCACGGAGCAGGCGGCGCAGCGTCTCGCGCTTGGTCCGGGTCGAGGTCGGCACGAGCATCTGCTCGATGTTGACGTTGGCGGTGGCGGGGCGCGCAACCTCGATCTGGCGCGGATTGGAGAGGAAGCGATCGGCGAGCTTCTTGATCGGCGGCGGCATCGTCGCCGAGAACAGCAGTGTCTGCCGCGTCGCCGGCAGCTTGGTGCAGATTTCCTCGATATCGGGAATGAACCCCATGTCGAGCATGCGATCGGCCTCATCGATCACCAGCATCGAGCAGCCGGTAAGCAGGATCTTGCCGCGCTGGAACAGGTCCATCAGCCGGCCCGGCGTCGCGATCAGCACGTCGACACCCTGTTCGAGCGCCTTGACCTGATCGCCCATCTGCACGCCGCCGATCAGCAGCGCCATCGAGAGCTTGTGATACTTGCCGTATTTCTCGAAATTCTCGGCGACCTGCGCGGCGAGCTCGCGGGTCGGCTCGAGGATCAGCGAGCGCGGCATCCGCGCGCGGCTGCGGCCGTGGGCGAGGATGTCGATCATCGGCAGCACGAAGCTGGCGGTCTTGCCAGTGCCGGTCTGCGCGATCGCGATCAGGTCCTTCATCATCAGGACCGGCGGGATCGCGGCGCGCTGGACCGGCGTCGGCTCGTTGTAGCCGGCGTCGTTGACCGCGCGGAGCAGTTCGTCGGAAAGGCCGAGATCGGCGAACGTCATGCAGTATCCGGATGGGAGCGGGTCGCCCGAGGCGCGCGCTTCTGGCGCAATGCCCCTGTCGATGGGGCCGCTTCCTGTCAAGTATTTCCGCGGATTCGTAGAATGATCGGCATAGTGCGCGACGTGATGAGCGCGATCCGTCGGCCGACGCGCTCCACCGCTGATCAGCGTTGCGGCTTGAGTTCGCGAAAGCGCTCGATCTCGCAGGCGCCGCCGGAGCGGGCATGTACAGAATCCCGTTCGGCGCAGGTGCGGCCATCGCCGATCGAGACCAGATAGAAGCCCGAGTAGAAATTGAGCGCCGGGCAGTCGCGATCGAGCTTGGCGCGCAGCCGCTTGCCGCCGCGGAGCACGAAATCGACGCTGGCGGACTCGGTGACCGCCGCGCCCGCGATCGCATCGGTGTCGATGCAGCGCGGGCCATGCGTCTCGCGCCACGGCGTCTGCGGCGGCGGCGATCGTCGGCGCGGCAACGGCACGCGCAGGATGATATGCTCGCTGAGCCTCATCCGGGTCGGCTGAGCGGTGGCCGGCGGAGGAGGCGCGTCGGGCGGTGCGGCGGCTATCGCGGCCCCGGCGAGCATCAGCGCGATCAGCAACTCGGCCTCATTCCGTCTCCACGCGGGAGCTTTAGCGGGCGACGCCTTGAACGGGCAATGAATTGTCGGGTTGCGTCCGTCCGCCTATAGGCTTGCGCGTGACCGGCCTTCGCTTCCCCACGCCCGACCTGCTGACGCGGCTCGCCGACCGGCTGGGGCCGCGCGGCTTCACGACGGATCCCGATCTCGTCGACACGTGGACGACCGACTGGCGCGATCGCGTCCATGGCAGAGCGGCGGCGCTGCTCTCGCCGGCGAACGCCGAGGAGGTGGCGTTCGTGCTGCGCGAGGCAAGTGCGGCCCACGTCGGGATCGTGCCCCAGGGCGGCAACAGCTCGATGGTGGCCGGCGCGACGCCCTCGGCGGACGGCAGCCAACTCCTGCTCTCGCTGCGCCGCATGAATCGGATTCGCCGCATCGCGCCGCAGGACAATATCGCCGAGGCCGAGGCGGGCGTGATCCTCGCCGATCTCCATGCCGCGGCCGAGGATGCCGGCCGCCGCTTCCCGCTGTCGCTCGCCGCGAAGGGATCGGCGACGGTCGGCGGGCTGATCTCGACCAACGCCGGCGGCACGCAGGTGCTGCGCTTCGGCACGATGCGGGCGCTGGTGCTGGGGCTGGAGGCGGTGCTTCCCGATGGCTCGATCGTCGAGGGGCTGACGGCGCTGCGCAAGGACAATCGCGGCTACGATCTGCGCCAGCTGTTGATCGGCGCCGAAGGCACGCTCGGCGTCGTCACCGCCGCGTCGCTCAAGCTGGTGCCGGCAGCGGCGCAGCGCGCGGTGGCCTGGGTGGGGCTCGAGGCGCCGGAACAGGCGCTCGCGATCCTGCGCCGGCTGGAGCAGGCGACGGGCGAGGCGGTGGAGAGCTTCGAGCTCGTGCCGGCCGACGCGCTCGATCTCGTGCTGCGGCACATTCCGGACATGCGCGCGCCGCTGGAACGCCGCTGGCCCTGGAATGTGCTGATCGAGGCGACCGCGCTCGCCGATGCGCCGCCGCCCGACGAGGCGCTCGGCCTCGCGCTCGCGACCGCGATCGAGGACGGCCTCGCCGGCGATGCAACGCTCGCTGCCAGCGAAACGCAGGCCGAGGCGCTCTGGGCGCTGCGCGAGAACATCTCGGAGGCCGAGCGCATCGACGGCATGGCGGCCAAGCACGACGTCGCGGTGCCGGTCGCGGCGATGCCCGGCTTCATGGGGCGGGCGCGGGCGGCGGTCGAGGCGCGCTTCCCGGGCGTCCGCGCGCTCGCCTTCGGCCATCTCGGCGACGGTAACGTCCACTTCAACGTGCGCGCGCCGGCGGACGCCGACGATCGCGCCTGGTTCAAGGCCGATGGCTCGGCGGTCACGCGCTTCGTGCATGATTTCGTCGCCGCCGAGGGTGGCACGCTTTCGGCCGAGCACGGCATCGGCCAGACCAAGCTCGCCGACTTCATCCGCCTCGCCGAGCCGACGCGGCTCCATGCCATGCGCGCGATCAAGCAGGCGCTCGATCCGGCCGGTATCATGAACCCCGGCAAGCTCCTGCCGCTTGCCGAAGCGGACGCCGCGCAATAGAGCGCTCGCCTTTCACATAAGCATAATTGGAGCCCGCGATGGCGACCGCACCTGCCGATCTGCCGCTGTTCTACAACCAGCTCGAGCCGCTCTCGAGCCTGACGCACGGCGATTGGAAGCTGCGTGAGATCGACACGCCGACGCTGTTCGCCAAGGCGCATGCGGTCCCGATCACGGTCGACGAGTTCCCGCTCGCGCAGCGGCACTTCCCGATCATCTTCTCGGTCGGACCGAACCCGGTGCCGCTCGCGCTGATGGGGCTCAACGAGGGCATCAACGTCTTCGTCAACGACGAGGGCAAGCTCGACGGCGGCATCTATGTGCCTGCCTACGTCCGCCGCTATCCCTACATGCTCGCGCGGCTGCGGCCGGACGCGGACGAACTCTCGCTCTGCTTCGATCCGACCGCCGAAGGCATCGGTCCGGACGGCGACGGCCCGGCGCTGTTCGAGGACGGCCAGCCCAGCGAGGCGACGAAGAACATGCTCGCGTTCCTCGAACAGTTCGAGCAGGCCGGGCGCCGCACCGCCCAGTTCATCCAGGAAATGACCGACGCCAAGCTGCTGATCGACGGCGAGGTGACGATCCAGCCCGAGGGCGCGGCGCAGCCGTTCATCTACCGCGGCTTCCAGATGATCTCCGAAGATGCCGTGAAGGAGCTGCGCGGCGACGTCGCGCGCAAGATGGTGCAGTCGGGCGCGATGGGGCTGATCTACGCGCACTTCTTCTCGCTGCCGCTGATCCGCGAGCTGTTCGCGCGGCAGATGGCGCAGGGGCGGATGCCGGCGCCGCAGTTCGCGAACGTCTGATTCGATCGCGTCCCGGCAAGGACGGCGAACGGCAATTCGCCTCTCCCGATCCGTTCGGTTCAAGCGGCGTCGAGCGGCGTCAAAAAATGCGTCGACCAAGAACTGGCTGTCAGCGCTTTCTCGACTGCGCGTCTCGATGCGCTCGGCTGTCCGCGAGCAGTGGCGGGATAGGTTCGACGCCCGCGCCGCCGTGCCTGTGACAAAAAAGACGCAACCCGCTTGAAAAGTACGCGGGCAAGTTTATCTTGTCCCTTGGCGCCCTGCCGTGTCCCCCTTTCGCGGCGGCGCCGGCGCACTTCGGTGCGTTTCCTCCCTGAACCTTGGCCACCTCGCGCATTTGCGCGGGGTGGTCCTTTATTCGGCGGCGATCGGGCCGGCCATCAGCGCCGCCGTGGCACCTACCGCAGCGACGATTTCCGCGAGCAGCTTGGCCGTGCGATCCAGGCCTTCTCCCGGTTCGCGCAGCACCGCATCCAGATAGAGCGTGCGATCGAATTCGAGCTGGAGCGCGTGGAACCCCGCGTTCGGCCTGCCGTGCCGCTCGAGCGTGTAGCCGCCGGCATAGGGAGCATTGAGCGCGGTCGCGATATTGCTCGCTGCGGCGACGCGTCCCGCCGCGTCGACGAGCGCACGCGCCGCGCTCCGTCCGTGGCGATCGCCGACGACGAGCGGGGGGCTGTTCTCGCCGCTGAGCGAAGGCATCGAGTGGCAATCGATCAGGACGGCGATGCCGTGCGCCCGATGGATGTGCGCGAGTGTGGCGGCGATCGCGGCGTGGTAAGGCCGGTGATGCGCGGCGATGCGCTCCGCGAGATCGGTGGCGGCGATACGTCCCGCCCAGATCTCGCCCGATCCGGCGATCCGCCGGGGGATCAGCCCGAGGCCGCCGAGCACCTTGCTGCTGTCGCTTCGCGTCGCGCCGTTCGGACGCGGGTGAATCATCGCGGCGTCGAGCTCGGCCTCGGCACGATTGAGGTCGATCCAGGCGCGCGCCCGCGTCGCGACGATCGCCGGCGTGCCCGCCGCCACGGCCGTTTCCACAAGCAGGTTGGCATGGCGGTCCTCGAGCAGTTCGAGCCGGGTGCGCGGCAGCCGCGACGCGGCGAGCAGTGCCGCCGGATAGTCGCGCCCCGCATGCGGCACGCTGAGCAGCACCGGCAGCGCGGGCACACCGGCGTCGCCGAGCAGCACGAACGGCGCTTCGTCGGCCGAGCCGGTTTCGGAATGGCCGCCTTCCATGGTAGATTGCTAAGCAGGGTTGCGGGCCGGCGCAATGACTTGCCCATAGATGTCGGCCCGCGCGGGGCGAAATCTTAAGGGCTGCCGGCTAGCAGAGCATGCGAGGCGCACGGCGGCATGGCGTGACGAATGACGGGGGTTCGGCGGTCCGATGATACGCATTCTGCTGGCGGAGGACGATGGCTCGATGCGCGAATATCTCGCGCGCGCGCTCGAACGCGTCGGCTATGAGGTGACGACCGCCGATCGCGGCACGACCGCGCTCGCCCATATCGAGGCCGAGCGCTTCGACCTGCTGCTCACCGACATCGTCATGCCCGAGATGGACGGCATCGAGCTCGCGCAACGCGCGGCGACGATTGCGCCCGAGATGCGGGTGATGTTCATCACCGGCTTCGCGGCGGTGGCGCTGCGCTCGCCGGGGCGGCCGCCCAATGCCAAGGTGCTCTCAAAGCCCTTCCACCTGCGCGACCTCGTGCTCGAGGTCGACCGCATCTTCCGGGTCGGCAGCGCGACCGAATTGAGCTGAAGTAAACGCAAGGCAATCCCGACATCGTCAACCCGGGGTCGACCCGGGGTCCCGCTGTCTTGCCTACGCTTGAGAAAGCGGCGGGACCCCGGCTCAAGGCCGGGGTGACGAGCGGGCGCTGGAAGCTGTTGCGTGGCCGCGCGACCTTGGCTAGTGGGCTCCGCTCCGGGCGCGTAGCTCAGTGGTAGAGCACTGTGTTGACATCGCAGGGGTCGCAAGTTCAATCCTTGCCGCGCCCACCAGGATCAAGCCCGCCAAGTCTTTGACGAGGCGGGCTTTTTCTTTGGTTGCGCGGTGTGGACACAGCGCGCGCCTCGCGCGTTTTCCGGCGATGACCAAGCAAAGATCGGATTCGCCGGAGATCGAGCCTTTCCAGGGACCCGCCGGCGGCTGGGGCTCGGTGCGTTCGCTCGCCGATATCCTTCCGCGCGAACATGTCGGCCCCGAGGCGCTGCGCGAACTCACGCGGCAGAACAAGCCCGAAGGCTTCATGTGCGTGAGCTGCGCCTGGTCGAAGCCCGCCGACCATCATCCGTTCGAGTTTTGCGAGGAAGGCGGCAAGGCGACCGCCTGGGAACTCACGCATTTCCGCACCACGCCCGAATTCTTCGAGCAGCACACGCTCAGCGAGCTGCGCGGCTGGAGCGACTATGATCTCGAGCAGCATGGCCGCCTCACGCATCCGCTGCGCTACGATTGCGACAGCGACAAATATGTCGCCTGCGCGTGGGACGAGGCGTTCGACCATATCGCCGCAACGCTGAAGCCGCTCGATCCCAAATCGGTCGTCTTCTACTCGTCCGGCCGCACCAGCCTGGAGGCCTCCTACATGTACGGCCTGATGGCGCGCATGTACGGCAACCAGAACCTGCCCGACAGTTCGAACATGTGCCACGAATCGACCTCGGTCGGGCTCAAGGCGGCGATCGGGGTGCCGGTGGGGACGACGCAGCTCAAGGATTTCAAGGAGTGCGACGCGATCCTCTTCTTCGGCCAGAATGTCGGGTCGAACGCCCCGCGCATGCTCCATGACCTGCGCGATTGCCGCAAGCGCGGCGTCGAGATTGTCACCTTTAACCCGCTGAAGGAGCGCGGACTCGAACGCTTCACCGATCCGCAGAACCCGATCGAGATGGCGACGCTCAAGGAGACCGCGATCTCCACCCAATATCATCAGCTGCGTGCCGGCAGCGATCTCGCCGCGATGATGGGGATCTGCAAGTTCCTCGTCGCGTGGGACGATGCCGCCAAGGCCAGCGGCGGCCAGCCGGTGCTCGATCATGATTTCATCGCGCAGCACACCACGGGCGCGGAAGACTTCATCGCAGCGGTGCGCGCCGCCGACTGGACGGAGATCGAGCGGGAGACCGGCCTGCCGCGCGGCGATCTCGAGAAGGCAGCGAAGGTCTATGCCGAGGCGAAAGCCGTGCTCGCGATCTACGGCATGGGCATCACGCAGCACGTCAAGGGCGTCGAGAACGTCCGGATGCTGGTGAACCTGCTGCTGCTGCGCGGCAATATCGGCAAGCCGGGCGCGGGGCCGACGCCGGTGCGCGGGCACAGCAACGTCCAGGGCCAGCGCACCGTCGGCATCACCGAGAAGACCGAGCTCGTGCCGGTCGAGAAGCTCGAGAAGCAATATGGCTTCACCGCGCCGCGCGAGAAGGGGCTCGACACCGTCGAGAGCTGCCGCGGCGTGATCGACGGATCGGTCAAGGCGTTCGTCGGGCTCGGTGGCAACTTCCTGCGCGCCGTTCCCGAGACCCAGGCGATGGAAGCGGCCTGGCCGAAGCTCCGGCTGTCCGTGCAGATCGCGACCAAGCTCAATCGCAATCACCTGTTTCCCGGCGAGGTCACCTATTTGCTGCCGTGCCTCGGGCGGATCGAGGCCGACGTGCAGGCGAGCGGCCCGCAGGCGGTCTCGACCGAGGATTCCACGAGCTGCATCCACGGCTCGCGCGGCAAGGTCACGCCCGCCAGTCCGCACCTGCTCTCGGAGCCGGCGATCGTCGGCGCGCTCGCCAAGCGCCTGCTGCCGCCCAATCCAAACGTCGACTGGGATGCTTGGGTGGGGGATTATTCGCGGATCCGCGACGCGATCGAGGAGACCTATCCCGCGGCTTTCGAGAAGTATAACGAGCGGCTGTTTACGCCCGGTGGCTTCTGGAAGGGCAACAAGGCCGCCGAACGGATCTGGGAGACGGAGAGCAAGAAAGCCGAGTTCCTCGTGCCGAGCGATCTCTCGGCGACGGGCTTCAAGGACGAGCAGGGGCGCTACCGGCTGATGACGCTGCGTTCGAACGACCAGTTCAACACGACGATCTACGGCTATCATGATCGCTTTCGCGGCATCAAGGGAACGCGTGACGTGCTACTCATGCACCGCGACGACATTGCGGCGGCGGCGCTGGCCGAGGGCCAGATCGTGGCGCTGGAGAGCGACGCCGGTGACGGCATCCTGCGGCGGCGCGAGGGGCTGATCGTGACGCCCTACGAGATCCCGCGCGGCTGTCTCGGCGCCTATTACCCGGAGGCCAACGTGCTGATGCCGGTCGAGCATCATGCCGAGCAGAGCCATGTTCCCGCCGCCAAATCGGTGCCGGTGCGGATCGCGGCATGACCGCCACGGCGGCGGCGCCGTTCGATCGGCCGGCGGCGCCGTTCGATCTAGCGGAGGCTGGGGCCGGCTATCGTGATCTCCGCTTCAGCCGGGTCGCCGTGGCGGGCGGGGAGGCGCCGATCGCGCGCGCCGTTGCCGAGGAAGTGCCGATCGCGCTGGAATTTGACGGTTTCGGCTACGCGGTGCTGATGGCGACGCCGAGCAATCTCGTCGATCTCGTCCTTGGCTTCTCGTTGACCGAGCGGCTGATCGATCGCGCCGATCAGCTCGTGGACGTCGATGTCGCCGAGACGCCGGCGGGGATCGTCGCGCGCATCGTTCTTGCGCCGGAGGTGGCGGAGCGGACCGCCGAGCGCGTGCGGCACCGCACCTCCGATTCATCCTGCGGGCTGTGCGGGATCGAGAATCTCGAGCAGGCGCTGCGCCCGCTGCCCGCACTCGCCGCGTCATCCCTGCCGGACGCCGCTGCGATATTCCGCGCTGCGGCCGCGTTGGCCGATCTGCAGCCGCTCAACCGTGCCACCGGTGCGGTTCACGCCGCGGCCGCCTGCACCGCGGCAGGCGAGCCGTGGCTCGTGCGCGAGGATGTCGGCCGCCACAACGCGTTCGACAAGTTGATCGGCGCGATGCTGCGCAAGCGGCGCGGATGGGATGGCGGCTTCGCGCTGCTGTCGTCGCGCTGTTCGTTCGAGCTTGTCGAGAAGGCGGTGCTGGCGCGATGCCCGCTGCTCGCGACGATCTCGGCACCGACGACGCTGGCGATCGCGCGCGCCGAGGAGGCCGGACTCGCGCTGCGCGTGCTCGTGCGCAACGATGCTCTGCTCGTGCCGACGACGCGCTGATGCGCGTGCTCGGCGCGATCCTGGCGGGCGGGCAGGCGCGCCGCTTCGGTTCGGACAAGGCGCTGGCGACGCTCGGCGGTAAGACGCTGATCGATCGCGTCGCCGCCGCGCTCGCGGGCCAGGTCGACGCGGTGGTGATCTGCGGCCGCGCGGGCGGGTTGCCGGATCGGCCGCGGGCGGGATTGGGGCCGCTCGGCGGCCTCAATGCGGCGCTGCACGAGGGCGCGGCGCGCGGCTTCGACGCCGTGCTGAGCGTGCCCTGCGACACGTCGCGCCTGCCAACCGATCTGCTGGATAGGCTGCGCCGCGCCGGCGATCGCGCCTACATAAAGGATGCGCCTGTCGTCGGGCTGTGGCGATGCGCGCTGGCGCCAACGCTCGACTCACATATCGTCGGCGACGACCGGTCGCTGCGGGCGTGGGCAAGGCGCGTCGAAGCGATCGCGGTCTCGCTCGATGTTCCGATCGAGAACATCAATACGCCCGCCGATCTCGCGAGGCTGGTTAACGAAGAGGATCGGCCGCGACGGCTGGACGTTGCCGATGCGCGGTCCGATAGCGGCATAGGCATCGAACGGAGGGCGCCATGAGCGACGAGAGCAGCATCAAGGCTTCCGGATCAGCGCGCGACTGGCAGGCCGAGCACAAGCGCACCTATCTCGAATCCGGCGGGCGCGAAGGCCACATCATCGACATGAGCAGCGTCGGCGGCCTCGCGTTCACGACGACGCTGCTGCTCAAATATGTCGGCCGCAAGACCGGCAAGACGATGATCTCGCCGCTGATCTACGGCAATTTCGGCGGCGAGGTGGTGATCGTCGCCTCGAAGGGCGGGGCGCCCGCGCATCCGGGCTGGTATCTCAACATCAGGGACGCCGGCGGGGCCGACTTCCAGATCGGCGGGCAGGCTTTCCGCGGTGCGTTCCGCGAAGCTGCCGGAGAGGAGCGCGCGAAGGTCTGGGCATTCATGGCCGGGCTGTATCCGCCCTATGACGAGTATCAGGCCAAGACGGACCGCCACATCCCGGTGGTGATGCTCGCCCCCGGCGCGGAGATCGACATCTTCCACGAATAGGAAGGTCGCAGACGATTCCCGCTTTGCAATCGCTCGTCGGCATAAACCGATGCGTTGGCGCCAGTGCGGTGCATTACAGGCCGCGGCGAGAAGGGTGAGGGCGCGCGCCTGTTGCGATCCGATGGTTGCAAAGCTGATCGCGCGTCGGCGCTCGTGGACGGAGCGCGCAAGCTCGCGCGCGGAGCGGCCAAGGTCGGGTTTCGCCCGGTTCGCACCTATGCCGCACTGGTCGCGCAATCGCGACGGCTGAATAGCGTGACCGTCAGCGCGTCGCGAGCAGACCGCGCGTGCGCATTTCCCAAAGACATCGATCACCCGGCGCAGGTGGCTGGACGAGCGCTTCGATGTCCGCGATCGGTGCGGTAGAGCAGGGCTCGGCGGGACGATAGATGGTGCGCCCGCACCAGCCGCAGCGTCGCGAACCTTCGCCGGAGGGTGGGGTGTTCCACGGCAACGCGCGCGTTCCCGCGTAGCGATCCGGATTCCGTTCGAGTGTGGCGTCCATCAAGCGCCTCTTCCTGCTCGCCCTATTCGCGCGAGCAGGCGCGCTGCGGCGATCTCTGGCCGCAACGACTCTCGAGCGCCGAGTCGTGTTCCCCGCGTGACGAATGTCGAGCCGGCGCCGGAACCGGCCGTTACGCGCTATTGCGGGGAAATCGCGCCCGCAGCGCCGGTGGGATCGGCCGGCGCGGAGGATGGAATCGGCGTGTCGTCGACGCTGTCATCGCCATTGACCGGCGCTTCCGCCAACGCTTGCGCCTGGGCCGCAGCGCGTGCTGCGCTCGCCTCCTGCCCCCAGCGCGGCGGCTGATAGGCGACGCGCGCACCGTAACTCGCGGCCGGCATGGAATCATAGCCCGTCGCGGCGTCGGTCGCGGTAATCTCGTCCTGGCCGGCCTTGTCTTTGTCGACGTCGGCAAGCTGCGCCGACACGTCGATCTGCGCCGATTTACCGGTACGGCCTTCGGTGTCTTCGGGTTGAGTGCCGCTGGGCCCGCACGCAGCGAGCGACAGCAGCGTCACCACGGCGATCAGGCGGGTTCGAGTTGCAACCGTCGACATGATCCTGATCCGGTCCGGCTTTGGAAACAACGGCTGCGATCCAGCCGAGGTCGCTCCGGAGCCTTGGCGTCTCGCCGGCGATTATGCAACGGCGACCTCGCCGGTCGATGGATTAGCCCGCACGGCTCCCGATCGCACGACAGGATTTCTGCGATGCAGGTGGCGACCTTATCGCATCAGTCCGTTAGCCCGTCGTTTGCGGTGAGAAGCTTAAATCTTGCGTAATCCGGACAACCACTTCGCTGTCCGCCGGAGGCACGTCTTGGGAAGCATTTATTTGGTGTGTCTCCGCGCGTTTCATCAAGGGACGAATAGCGAGCTTGGTCGGTACCTATATTGTAGCTTGCAACGCAGCAGAGCTGCGCCTACGGCCTCCACAGCTTGCTCAAGCTTAAGTGGAGGCTCCATGGCTGACGATACCGATATGATTGCGCTCACCATTGATGTTGTCTCGGCCTTTGTTGGCCATAACAATATCCGTCCCGAAGACCTGCCGGCGTTCATCGCCTCAACGCATTCGGCGATCCGCGGGCTGGAGACGAGCAGCGATCCCTCGGCCGAACAGCCGAGCGAGGAAGAGCACAAGCCCGCGGTTTCCGCGCGCAAGTCGCTCGGATCCAAAGATCACATTATCTCGATGATTGACGGCAAGCCGTACAAGACGCTGCGCCGCCATCTCGCGACTCACGGTCTTACGCCGGACAGCTATCGCGCGCGCTACAAGCTGCCGACGAGCTACCCCATGGTTGCCGAGAATTATTCGGCGACCCGTCGCGATCTCGCCCGCAAGATCGGCCTCGGCCGCAAGTCGGGTTCGAGTGCCGCGGCCTCCGGTGCGTCCGGCGAAGGTGGGGCGCCCGCGAAGCGCGCCGCGCCGCGCAAGCCGCGCACGCCCAAGGCGCAGGCCCCGGCCTGATCAAATAAGGGGTGCTCGGCTGCGACTCAGTCGCGGCCGAGCGTCTCGACGATATGCGCGAAGACCGCCGGATGAAGCGGTGCGGTCAGCGCGCAGCCGACGGTCAGCCCGGCGCACCAGGCGACGCGTGCCTGCTGCGCGGCGAGCCCGGGCAGCTTCAGCCAGACCACCGATCCTTCCGACAGCGGCGCCGGCACGCTGGCGCGGAAGCCGTGCGTGGAAAGATCGAGGATCGTCACGCCGATCGCGTTGCTCGCGCTCTTGCGCAGCCCTCCGCTCACGTTGAGCGGCGCGCGGCTCGCCTGGCGCTGCTGCGGCGCGGACGACGATGAAATCTCAAGCTCAGCGGCGACGTTCATGGGTTCGATCCCTGTCCGCGCACACCCTAAGCTACCCGACGCTAAGAGAAGATGAAGACCGCGCCGTCTTGTAAACGGCACCGCAGGCGCCCCGTGCAGCTAGGCGGCCGCGCGCGGTGAGCCCTCTTCGGCCGCTGCGTCGCCGATCACGGCAATCTCGATCGCGATACAATCCTCGTCGTGCATCAGGGCCGAGCGAAGTTGGCGCGATAGCCCCTCGATGACCCGTCGGAAGCGCAACGAGACATCCTGGTCGCCGCAGGCATCGGGGCGTAGCGCCGGCGAGTTTACGGCGAGCCGCGCACGGTCGCCGCGCTCCGTCGCCGCGAGATGAACGGCAACACGACTCGCCGGCGCGCAGAGCAGCGCCATCTCGACGAGCTCGGTAATCAGGAAGGCGACCGAGACCGCCACATCCTGCGTCGCGTAGAACGGCTTGAGGTCGAGCAGGATCGCAGGCGCCTTTGCGTCGTCGGGCATCGAACCGCGCAGATTGGCGGCGAGTTCGGCGATCAGCGGTCGAAGCGCGACGCCGCGGCTCTCCTCCAGCTCGGCATAATGGTTGCGATGGACGATCGCGAGCGCGTCGACCCGGCGCTGGATCGAGGCATAGGCGGCGGCGATGTCGACGCTCTTGGCGCCGCGCGCATGGAGGCTGAGCAGGCTCGCCACCACCTGCAGGTTGTTCTTGACGCGATGATGCACCTCGCGCGTCAGCCGTGTCTGGCGCATGATGCCTTCCTCGAGCTCGGCTTCGTGGCGCGCGACGGTCAGCGCGACTCCGCGGAAGGATTCTCCGAGTTGGCGGATCTCGATCGCCGGCGTCGTCAGGGCGGGTATGGTGATGCGCGCATCCCCCGCGGCATAGGCGCTGATCGCCGCCTGCAGCCGCGTCAGCGGGCGCAAAAGCAGCCGATCGACGACCAGCCAGCCGATGATCGCGGCGGCCAGCCACATCAGCACCGGCAACACGATGACCAGCATCTCGGTCGAGCTGATCGGCGTCTCGGGGATCGTCATCACGAGCGTCAGCCGCGCACGCGCGAACGGCGCGCTGATTGTCATCAGCTTGCCGATCGGTCGGCTCGTGATGGTCGCGAGCGTCAGTGTGGTCGCGCCTTCCCGAACCGCGAGGAAGTAGCTCCCAGGGGGCACGTGGGGGTGGGAGATGGCGGTGAGCACCGCGGCCGGCAGCTGCGCGACGCCAAGCGCATCGCCGCTCGCGGCGCGGGTGACGAGCAACAGCCCATCGCCACCGGGAGCGATATCGGTGCGTGAGGCATCGGCGAGCGCCAGCGTCGGCACCGCCGGCCGGTAACCGCGTACGGCGCAGACGAGTTGGCCGCTTGCGTTGAAGATCGCGAAACGCAGTTTGAGCCGATGGGAGGCGGCGAGCGCCTCGATCGTGCGCTGGCAAGTGGGCGAGCCCGGCAGCGCATCGCCGAAGGCGGTGCTCGCCGCCCGCATCGTCACGGCGGTACGCGCTATCAGCATGTTGACGCGATCGGCCGCATCGGTCGCGAGCAGACGCGAGGCGGCGTTGCGTGTCTGGCGGTTATTCTCGGCCGACTGAACCGAAGCGAGCAGCGCGATCAGCCCCAGCGGCAGCAGCGCTGCCGAGAGGATGATCAGCATCTTCATGCCGGTCGAAAGCCGCGCGAACAGATTGGCCAACGCCGCGGCGCGTGGTTTGGATTGAAGCGGAGGGTTCATTGCCCGGACGCCGCGGGCGCGACGTCAGCTGAGTTTCTTGAGCAGGTCGAGCAGGTCGGAAGGCGTCTGCTCATCCACCACCTTTTGATAGGCGGATCGGAGCGCGCCGCCGACATCGCGAGCCTGATTGTTCTTGCCGGAGCCGCCGCTTGCGCTGGCTTTTCTCCGCCCCTTTTTTTCATCGCTCAAAGCCAACCGCCCCGTCTCCTTGGCGACCGCCGCGCATCGCCGATCGCGCGCGCCGCGACCGGCATTCCCATCGACGCTCGAGCTGCCGATGGGCCTACTTGGACCGCCGCATAATTTGCCCGCGCCGCCATGGAAACAAAAAAGAGCGACGTTGGTTCCGGGCAATGTGCGCGGGTGAGGGGGCGCAATTTTTTGCGCGCGTATGCGTCGTCCCCCCAACCACTTGCTTTCATCGGCCGGGCCGCCGAAAACGCTCGGATAAGTTACGGAGAGGTATCGCTCATGTCGCTCGGTCAGGAACTCGCTCCCCATCTTCCCTTCCTGCGCCGCTATGCGCGCGCGCTGACCGGCACGCAGCAACATGGCGACGCCTTCGTGCGGGCGACGCTCGAGGCGATCGTTGCGGCACCGAATGATTTCCCGCGCGACGTCGATGCCCGGCTTGGCCTCTACCGGACCTTCCACGCGATCTGGAGCTCGGCCAATGTCGAAACCGGCGTCGATGGTGGTCAGGAGGACAAGGAGCCGGAGGCGATCGCGCGCGCGCGCCTCTCGCGCATCACGCCGCTGTCGCGCCAGGCGTTGCTGCTGACCGCGATGGAGGGCTTCACGCCCGAGGATACCGGCTATCTGATCGACGCCACCGCGACCGAGGTCGAGGGGCTCGTCGCGGAGGCGCTCGCCGAGATCGAGCGGCAGACGCATGCCGAGGTGCTGATCATCGAGGACGAGCCGATCATCGCGATGGACCTCGAGACGATCGTGCGCGATCTCGGCCACGAGGTCACCGGCGTCGCGGTGACGCGCGACGAGGCGGTCGCGCAGGCGATGGCGCGGCGCCCCGGCCTCGTGCTCGCCGACATCCAGCTCGCCGACGACAGTTCGGGCATCGATGCGGTCAAGGACATCCTCGCCCAGTTCCAGGTGCCGGTGATCTTCATCACCGCCTTCCCCGAGCGACTGCTCACCGGCGAGCGGCCGGAGCCGACCTTCCTGATTACCAAGCCGTTCCAGCGCTCAACGGTGAAGGCAGCGATCAGCCAGGCGCTGTTCTTCGACGCGGCGACTGTGCCTGCCTGACGCGACACCCTTGCGGAACCACCCACCGGGGCTTGCGTTCGGTGGACATATCGGGGTCGCAACGAGGATTTTCGCCATGGCGCAGAACGGCCGCACCCATCTCGATACGGACGAGGCGCGCGCCGGCTCGACGCCGGGCGTAACGCGCTATGTTCTCGGCATCTCGCTTGCCGCGATCATCGTCCTGTTCGCGATTCTCTACCTCATCTACCGGTAAAAGCGATGTATGCGACTGGCGCTTCGAGCGGCCCGACCCTATCTCATGCGCGCAGGGCGCCGGGTGGTGGCGCTAAAGTGGGTAGCGGGGGATCGATGAGGCAGGACAAAGCCGAGCCTGCGGGCGGCGAGCCGCACGAGCACGTCCCGCTCTCCGACGCGGACTTCAAGGATCAGCTTGCGCAGGTCATCCCGCACCTGCGCGCCTTCGGCCGCTCGCTGTCGGGCAATCGCGATACTGCCGACGACCTCGTGCAGGAGACGCTGCTCAAGGCGTGGGCGGCGCGCGCCCGCTTCCAGGCCGGTACCAACATGCGTGCGTGGACCTTCATCATCCTGCGCAACCTCTTCCTCAGCCAGATGCGCCGCGCGCGCTTCAAGGGCGAGTGGGACGATATCACGGCATCGAAGCTGCTTGCTGCACCCGCGAGCCAGGACCGCCATGTGGAGCTTGGGGACATGCAGCGCGCGCTGCTGCATTTGCCGCAGCCGCAGCGCGAGGCACTGATCCTCGTCGGTGCGGGCGGCTTCGCCTACGAGGAGGCAGCCGAGATTTGCGGTTGCGCCGTCGGTACGATCAAGAGCCGGGTTGCGCGCGGGCGCGTCGCGCTCGAGGCGCTGCTTTCGGAGGGCAATTTGCCGTCGCGACGACTGCAGAAGACGAGCGGCGAAACCGCGCTCAAGACGATCATGGATCAGGTCGACCAGCTGAGCGGCGCAAACGACGGCGATAACGGCGAATAGGTTGCGGCCAGGGCGGCATGGCGTCGATCCTGACCGCGTTGCCGCCGCGATCTGCCGAGCGCGCTATCGGATTCTGGCCAACAGACCCTTCATATCCTCGGGCAGGTTGAGCTGGCTGGGCTCATAAGCGGCGCGGAGCGCGTCGCCGACGCCCTCGTGGAGCGGACGCGCGCGAACCGGCTGGTTGGCCTGGTAAGCCACCGCCGAACCGTTCTCACTCTGCCAACGCACTTGATACATGTCTATAAAACGTGCCGTGGCGCCGAGAGTTTCCTTCATTATCATTATGCATAGGCGTAATAGATGAGCGCCGGCCGGGCAGCGCTCGAGCGTGCGCTGATGCACGCGCCGTTCCTGCGCAGGCTCGCGCAGCGGATGCCGGCGCTCTGCGACCTCGTGGCCAACGACGACATCGTGGGTGCGCTTGCCGCCGCACGCGCGCTCGGCGGCGCCGAAGCGACGGTCGCGCGGGCGTTGCGCGTCGAGCGGCACGCGTTCGCGCTCGTCGTCGCGGTCGGGGATCTGGCGGGGCTGCTGACGCTCGAGCAGGTGGTGGCGGCGCTCTCCGATTTCGCCGATCGCGCACTCGACGCCGCGATCCGGGCCGCGATCCTCGAGCGCACGCCGGATGAGGAACCGCGCGGGTTCGCCGCGCTCGCGCTCGGCAAGCATGGCAGCCGTGAGCTCAACTACTCCTCCGACATCGATCCGATCCTGATCTTCGATCCGGACACCCTGCCGCGACGCGCGCGCGAGGAGCCGGTCGAGGCGGCGGTGCGGATCGCAAGGCGCGTAGTGGAGCTGCTGCAGTCGCCGCAGGACGGCGGCCATGTGCTCCGCGTCGATTTGCGGCTGCGGCCATCGCCGGAGGCGACGCCGCTCGCGCTGCCGATCAACGCCGCGATCACCTATTATGAGGCGTCGGCGTTGCCATGGGAGCGCGCCGCCTTCATCCGCGCGCGCGCCGCTGCGGGCGATATCGCGCTCGGGCGCGAGTTCCTCGCGACGATCCGCCCGTTCGTGTGGCGGCGGACTCTCGACTATGGAGCGATCGAGGAAATCCGCTCGATCTCGCGGCGCATCCGCCAGCACCACGCGCAGGGGCAGGCGCTCGCGCCCGGCTTCGATCTCAAGCGGGGCAGGGGCGGCATTCGCGAAGTCGAGTTCTTCGCGCAGATCCACCAGCTGATCTTCGGCGGCCGCGATCCGGCGCTCCGCGCGCCCGCGACCCTCGACGCACTCGTGGCTTTGCGCGACGCCGCGCGGATCGACCCGATCCAGGCCGATGCGCTCGCCGATGCCTATCGGCTTTACCGCACGATCGAGCATCGCCTGCAGATGGTCGAGGACCAGCAGACGCATCGGCTGCCGAAGACGGTTGAGGCGCTCGACAATGTCGCGCGCCTGCATGGGCTGGCCGATGGTAAGGCGTTGATCGCGATGCTCCGCCCGCACGTCGCGACGGTCGGCACCGCCTATGATGCGCTGGAGCCCACTTGCGAGGAGAGGTTGCCGACCGACGCCTCGGCGCTCGAACCGGCGCTGGCGGCAGCCGGGTTCGACGATGCAGCCCATGCGGCGAAGCGCATCGCAGAGTGGCGCGGCGGCGGCATGCGCGCGCTTCGTTCGCCGGCAGCCCAGGAGGCGCTCGAACGGCTGCTGCCGGCGCTGATCGCGGCATTCGGTGCGAGCACCGATCCGATGCACGCGCTGCGCCGGTTCGACGAGATGCTCGGGCGTCTGCCGAGCGCGGTCAACCTGCTGCGCCTGCTCGAAGCGCGGCCGCAGCTGGTGCATCTCCTCGGCGACATATTGGGGCTCGCGCCGGCGCTCGCCGATGCGCTCGGCAAGCGGCCGGCGCTGCTCGACGGCCTGCTCGACGCGAGCGCGCTCGAGCCGCCGGGCAGCGTCGCCGATCTCGCACGCGCGCTCGGCCAGCGCGATGCGGCCGACGACTATCAGAAGCTGCTCGATCTCGTGCGCGAACGCGTCGGCGAGCTGCGCTTCGCCCAAGGCGTACAGATCGTCGCCGGGGCGCATGATCCGCTCGAGGTGTCCCAAGGCTATGGCCGGATCGCCGAGGCGGCGCTCGAGACGCTGGCGACCGCGACGATCGCCGAGTTCGAGGCAACGCACGGCCGGGTGCCGGGCGCCGAGTTCGTCATCCTCGCGCTCGGGCGGTTTGGCGGCGGCGCGCTGACGCACGCCTCCGACCTCGACATCGTCTATCTGTTCAGCGGCGACTATCGGGCAGAGTCGGACGGGCGAAAGCCGCTTGGCGCGACGCATTACTTCAATCGCCTCGCGCAACGCGTTTCGGCGGCGCTGTCGGTGCCGACCGCGGCGGGGCCGCTCTACGAAGTCGACACGCGGCTGCGGCCGTCGGGCAATCAGGGTCTGCTCGCCGTCAGCCTGGACAGCTTCGCGCGCTACCAGCGCGAGAGCGCCTGGACGTGGGAGCATATGGCGCTCACGCGCGCGCGGCCGGTGTTCGGTTCGGCGGCGGCGCGCGCGGCGCTGCAGGCAATCATCGCCGAGACGCTGCACCGCGAGCGCGATATTCCGCGGCTGATCGCCGATGCCGTCAAGATGCGCGGCGACATCGCCAAGCATAAGCCATCCGCGGGGCCGTTCGACGTCAAGCTGATCGATGGCGGGTTGGTCGACCTCGAATTCGCCGTCCATGTCACGCAGCTGGCGCGCCGCGACGGCTTCGTGCCGGAGCTGGGCAGGGCGGTCGAGGCGCTGGCCGACGCCGCGGCATTGCCGCCCGAACTGGTCGAGGCCGGGCGCCTCCTGTCGCGATTGCTCGTGACGCTCCGGCTGGTCGCGCCGGGTGGCGCCGAACCGTCCGAGGCGGCGCGACCGCTCGTCGCAAGCGCGTGCGGGCAACCCGATTGGCCGAGCCTCGTTGCGGCCTATGAGAAGGCGCGCGCGTGCGTGCGCGAGGCGTGGTCCGGGATCGCCCGGCAGGCAGCAGGAGACGATGATGGCTAGCACCGGGCTCAACGAAGGCGACATGGCTCCCGACGTGGCGCTGGCGACGCCCGATGGCGGCACGCTCAAGCTGAGCCAGCTGCGCGGCCGTCCGCTCGTCCTCTACTTCTATCCCAAGGACGACACTTCGGGATGCACCGCCGAGGCCAAGGACTTCTCGGAAAAGAAGGCCGCGTTCGACATGGCCGACACCGCCATCCTCGGCGTCTCGAAGAACAGCGCCAAAGACCATCAGAAGTTCACCGCCAAATATGATCTCAAGGTTCCGCTCGCGACCGACGCGGACGGTTCGGTGTGCGAGGCGTTCGGCACCTGGGTCGAGAAGAGCCTGTACGGCCGCAAATATATGGGCATAGACCGCGCCACCTTCCTGATCGACAAGGACGGCCGCATCGCGCGGATCTGGCGCAACGTGCGGGTACCCGGCCATGCCGATGCGTTGCTGGAAGCGGCGGAGACGCTCAATCAGAGCAGCTTTTCCTGAGCAAAATTCGCTGCCTGGGCAGCGAAAATCAACCATTCACCCCAGGGGAATCCCGGTCCAACGCGCGAAATCGCGTTTAAGGTTGCAACCCCGGTTCGGCTGACTCACACACGCGGGGCCGAACGCGGGGAGGGCAATCCACGAGCGGCACAACCAGGATGAAGGTGCCTCCGCGGCGGTGTCGCGGTGCGGCCTTGAGTCGCCGGGGAAACGCATGTTCTCAGTAGGTTGCTTCGCCAAATCTGCCGCGGTCCGGTGGCTTGGCATGGTTCTTCCGGCGCTGGCGATCGCCGGCGCTCCGGCCGCCGCCGCTGCCGCCGATATCGGCAGCGCGTTCGGGCCTGTGCCTGCGGCCAACGCTGCAGTCAGCCAAGCGCCGTTCGTGCAGCCTGCGGCAAACGGCGGCTTTCACGCCTTGTTCGCGAAATGGTCGCGGATGGACAATATCCAGAAGGGCGCGATCTCGATTCCCTCGGCACAGCCGGTCAGCCGCTTCATTCTCACCTCCTTTTTCGGCGTTCGCGCCGATCCGTTCGAGGGCAGCGCGCGTATGCACGCCGGGCTCGACATGGCGGCCCCGGCCGGCACGCCGGTCTATGCCACCGCGGACGGCGTCGTGGCGCACGCCGGGCCGTCCAACGGCTACGGCAACCTCGTCGAGATCGATCATGGCCGCGGCGTCCACACGCGCTACGGCCATCTCTCGGCCGTGCTCGTCGCCGAGAATAGCCGCGTTCATCGCGGCGACCTGATCGGCCGCGTCGGATCGACCGGCCGCTCGACCGGACCGCACCTCCACTACGAGGTCCGGCTCGACGATCGCGCGATCAATCCGCTGCCGTTCCTCCAGGGCGCGAGCTACCTGATGGCGATGAAGGACCCGAGCGCCAACAACGTCGCGCAGGTCGCGCTCGCCACCAACCCGCCGCCGGCCGGCGACATCAGCACGACCGCGATGGGCGGCCCAGAGGACTGACGAACCCGCTCCCTGTCCTGAAGGGCAGGGGCTTCCCGAACTTGCCGCATTTCTTTGCGCGCCCTATCTTCGCGGCATGAGCGAAGCTGCCGTCGATCTCACATCCTCCGCCGCCGCGCGTGTCGCCGCGATCGCGGTCAAGACCGGCAAGCCGCCGATCCTGCGCCTGTCGGTGGACGGAGGCGGTTGCGCGGGCTTCCAATATGTATTCGGTCTCGCCGAAGCGGTCGCCGACGAGGATGAGAGGATTGAGCGCGACGGCGTGACGCTCGTCGTCGATCCGGTCAGCCTCGATTTGCTGCGCGGGAGCGCCGTCGATTACGTCGAGAACCTCGGCGGCGCCGCGTTCAAGGTGATCAATCCCAACGCTGCCTCCGGTTGCGGCTGCGGGAGCAGCTTCTCCATTTAAGCTCCTTCCAGAAGTTGGACTTGGGGGGTGCGGAGTTGGATACGGTTCGCTCGCGATAGCGACCCCTTCCAAACCCTTCCTTCCGGGAGAGGGCTTTCTGTTGGCATTAGGCCTCGCTAAGCCCGCTCCATGAAGATCGTCACCTACAACGTGAACGGCATCGGTGCGCGTCTGCCGCGGCTGCTCGAATATCTGGAGGAGCAGGCGCCGGACGTCTGCTGTCTGCAGGAGCTCAAGGCGGACGACGAGAAGTTTCCCGCTGCGGCGATCGAGGGCGTGGGCTACGGCGCGGTCTGGCACGGGCAGAAGAGCTGGAACGGTGTCGCGATCCTCGCCAAGGGGCGGCAGCCGGAAGAGCGGCGCCGCGGCCTAGCCGGCGATCCCGACGATACCCATAGCCGCTATATCGAGGCGACGGTCGGCGACGTTCTCGTCGGCTGCCTCTATCTGCCCAACGGCAACCCGCAACCCGGCCCCAAGTTCGATTACAAGCTGGCCTGGATGGAACGGCTGATCGTGCACGCCGCCGGCCTGCTCGCCACCGAACTGCCGGCGGTCCTCTGCGGCGACTACAACGTCATTCCGACGCTCAGTCACGACGACACCTTCTCGGTTCGGGCGATGGCGCAGGATGCGCTGATGCAGCCCGAAAGCCGCGCCGCCTTCCGTCGTCTGCTCTTCCAGGGCTGGACCGACGCGCTGCGCGTCCGCCACCCCGCAGGGCCGCTCTACACCTTCTGGGACTATCAGGCGGGTGCGTGGCAGCGCGATGCGGGGTTCCGCATCGACCACCATCTTCTCTCGCCGGCAGCCGCCGACCGGCTGATCGATGCTGGCGTCGACAAGGTCTATCGCGGCCGCGAGAAGGCGAGCGATCATGCACCGACCTGGGTGGTGCTGCGCGACGCCTAGCGCAGGCCGCGTTATTTGACGTAGCGGTTCTTCACGTCGCCGAAGAGATATTCCCGCGTCGCCGGCTCGTCGAGCGCGTCAAGCGTCCAGCCGCCGGGATTGAAGGTGGTGCGGATCGCCTCGGGTTCCGGCACCACCGCGACCTCGTCACCCGCGATGAAGAAGTCGCGGCCGCTGACATGTGCGGCGGCATCGGTGCAAAGCCAGACGGTCAGTGCGGCGACATGTTCGGGCAGCGCGGCGATCGTCGGCGTCATCGTCACCGGCTTGTTCCAGACGATCGTCTGGCCGAGCCGCCCCGCTTCCGCCAGCGTCTCGTCGATCTCCTTCGTGTGCGTGCCGGTGATGTGGGAGACCGGGCGGATCATGTTGACGCGGATACCGAACTCGCCGAGCTCGCGCGCGATCGAGCGGGTGAAGCCCAGCAGGCCTTCCTTGGCGGCCGAGTAGTTGCCCATGCCCCAATGGCCGAAACCCGAGGTCGAGCCGGTGTTGACGATCACGCCCGAACGCTGCGCGATCATGTGCTTTGCGGCGGCGCGGGCGGCGTAGAAGCTGGAGGTCAGGCTGACGTCGACGCAAAGCTGCCAGTCGAGATCGGTCATGCGGTCGATCCGCGCAGGGCGGACGATGCCGGCATTGTTGACCAGGATGTCGATGCGGCCGAAGCTGTCGATCGCCTCTTGGACGGCGGCCTCGGCGCCTTCGCGCGTGGCGACGCTGGAATGCTGCGCAACCGCCTCGCCGCCGGCATCCTTGATCTCGCGCACCACCGCGTCGGCGACCGACGCGTCGCCGGCCTCGGTGCCGTAGGCGCCGCCGCCGAGATCGTTCACGACCACCTTCGCGCCCTGCTCGGCGAGCAGCATCGCCTCGGCGCGGCCGATTCCGCGGCCCGCGCCCGTCACCACCGCGACCTTGCCGTCCAGCCTCTTCATCATCCCCTCCATTGCCTTTCGTTGCCGTAGCTCAGACCAGGTGCGCGCCGGTGCGCTCGCCCGTCGCTTGTCGTCAAAGCGCTATCACAACGCCTTCTCGTAGATGCGGTAGGTCTTGTTGATCTGGCTGCCGATCGTGTCCGCGATCGAGACCATTCCTTGATTGTCCTCGAGGATCCAGCCGATCTCGCTGCGCGTCGAGCCGTAGTTCTCGACCGAGGCGCGGCGGATATACTCGATCATCATGAAGGCGAGCTGGCTTGCCAGCCGCGTCGCCTGCAGCCGCTTGACGACGCCCATCAGCGGAACGCGCATCGTCCGCACCTTGGGCTTGCGCAGGCGCCACAGCAGCTTGATGAAGTTGAACGGGAAGAGGTCCCCGTTCAGATCTTTGGTGAGCTCGTTGAGATCCGGCAGCGTCATCATGAAGGCGACGGGCTCGCCGTCGACCTCGGTGATGCGGATCAGATCGTTGAACACGATCGGCTTCAGCTTCTTGCCGGTGAATGCGATCTCGGTGTCGGTGAACGGCACGAAGCCCCAATTGTCCGACCAGGCATCGTTGAGGATCGAGAGGATGATCGCGGCCTCCTCGTCGAACTTGCGCTTGTCGACCTCGCGGATGCGGATGCGGCTGTTGCGCTCGCCCGATTGGACGATGCGCTGGACGAGCGGCGGGAAATCCTTCGTGATGTCGAGCTCGTAGGTGTGGAGATCCTTGGCCTTGGTGTAGCCGAGGTCCTCCACGATCGCCTGATAGCTCGCCTTGTTGTGGCCCATCATCACCGTCGGCGAGTGATCATGACCCTTGATGAGCAGGCCGGGCTCTTCCCACATCGACATCGAGACCGGCGCGAGCGCGCGGGTGAGGCCGCGCGCGCGCAGCCGCTCCTCGGCATGGCCGATCAGCAGCCTGCCGATCTCGGCGTCCTCCGCCTCGAATAGGCCCCAATTGCCCATATCCTTGCCGCCGCCCTGTTCTCCGGACATGCCCTGGAACAGGTGATCGACGTGCGCGGAGATGCGGCCGACGGGCTTGCCGTTCCGCATTGCCAGGAACAGCTCGGCCTCGGCATGTTCGAAGAACGGATTCTTGCCGGGCGTGATGAGGCCATAGGCCTCGTCCTTGAGCGGCGGGATCCAATTGGGATCGTCGGCATAGAGGCGAAACTGCAGCGCGACGAACGCCTTGCGATCGGCCTTGGTCTTCACCGGCCGGATCGTCACACCGTTCGCCATGCTTACGCTCCCCGCTATGGTTGATGCGCCTAATGGCAGGGTGGGACGCGGTGGCAAGAGCCCATCGCTCCGTTCGTGCCGAGCGCAGTCGAAGGACGTGCCCCGAGCGCTCAGCGCGTTCAGCCCGAGCGGAGCCGAAGGCTAAGCCGTAGCTGCACTTCGACTGCGCTCAGTGCGAACGGAGGACCGTTTCGATCATATCACCGCCCGCGCTGCCTCGGGTGGCCGGTCACCACGCCGCCCGAAAGCTGCGCCACCCTCGGCCAGCGCGCGGCGACCTCGTCTGTGTAGCCGAGGTTGAACACGGTGGCGCTCTTCGCTGGCCGGTCGGCACGCTCGTAGAAGGTGCCGAGCAGGCGATCCCAGAAGAAGTTGGTGATGCCGAAATTGCCGGTCTCGTCGTGGAAATGATGCGCCATGTGGCGCGCCTTGATCGCCGCGAGCCACTTCGCGCGGGGCTTGTAGGCGAGGTGCTGGATGCAGTGGCAGAATTCGTAGAAACAGGTGGTGACGAGCCCAGTCGCGAGCGCCGCCATCGCCGCGCCGAAGCCGGCGCCCCAGAAGGCGCCTATCGCCCAGCCGACCGGGACGGTCGCGAGCGCGATCGTCGGCAGCGTCGTGTGCAGCGCGCCGAACAGCACCTCGAGATGGTTCGGATCCTGATGATGATCGTAGTGGATGCGCTTCCAGGTCGCCGCGAGCGGGCTCACCTTGAACATCCAGCGGCTGTGCAGCACCCAGCGGTGCAGTGCATACCAGACCAGCGGATAGACCCACAGCGCGAACGCCACCGCGACGAGCGTGGGCGCGAGCGGCGCCGGACGCCAGATGAAGAGCGCGATCGCCGCCGCCGCCGTGCCAAGATAGCCGACAATCGCCGGATACTGCAGATAGGCGACGACGAGCTCGCGGAAGCTCATCTTGTCGAGATGATGCCGGCGGTTCCAGAAACCCGCTCGGCCTGCTTCGGCACTCGCCACGTACTACTCCCGCTAAAGCTAAACCGGTCCGACCGCGCCCATGCCCACCCAATGCGGCGCTTTTGCGGCTGGTTCCCTATTCCTCCGTGCGGATCAGTACCGCTTCGCCGATCAGCAGGAACAAGAGGAACGGCGACCACGCCGCGAGCTGGGGCGGGTAGGCGCCGAAATTGCCCATCGCGAGCGCGAAATTGTCGGCGACGAAATAGGTGAAGCCCAAGAGCATGCCTATCACCGCGCGCATCGCCAGCTGGCCCGAGCGGGCGAGGCCGAACGCCGCGACGCCGGCGAGCAGCGGCATCAGCACCGCCGAGAGCGCGCCCGAGATCTTGTGCCACAGCCCCGCCTCGAGCGGGCCGGTCGGTCGCCCGGCGGCCTTGAGCTCGTCGATCGCGGCATGGAGGCTGGCGAAACCGCGCTCGTCGGCATCCACGCTCGAGAGCGTGAACTGATCGGGGGTGACGCCTCGGGCGAAGACGACGTCGGCGATCGGGCTGTCGGTGCCGGCGGCGACATCGAACATGCTCGGCTGATGCATCTGCCAGGCGGCGACATGGCCGTTGGCAACGACGGCGGTGGCATAGGGCGCGTTGACGATATGCTTCAGCGCGCCGCCGTCGCGATCGTAGAGCGTGACATGGCCAAGCCGCGTCGCTTCGCGCCGGCCGGTGACGACGTCGGCATGGATCAGGTCGTCGCCGTCGCGCACCCAGACGTTGGTGACGCCGCCGCTTGCCTTGGGCACCGCGCCGTAATCGACATTCTGCCAGGCGTTGAGCGAGGCGGTGGCCCGTGTGACGATGCGATCGTTGAACACGAACGACACGCCGGCAATGCCGATGCTGACGAGCACCAGCGGCGCCAGGATCTGATGCGCCGAGACGCCCGCCGCCTTCATCGCGATCACCTCGCTGTTCTGGTTGAGCGTCGCGAGAGTGATCAGCGTCGCGAGCAGCACCGAGAAGGGGATGAAGCGCGAGATGATCTGCGGCAGCCTGAGCCCGACATAGTGCCACAGCGCCGCTTGCCCGTTGCCGGGCGCGGCGAGGATGTCGCCGGATTCGCCGAGCAGGTCGAGCGTCTGCAGGATGATGACGAGCGCCGCCAGGATCGCGAAGGTGCGCACCAGGAAGCTGCGCCCCATGTAGAAGGCGATCGTCTTCGAGGGGAAGAACTGGAGCTGCTGCACGGCTACGCCTTCGATCTAAACTAGAAACCGTTCGCCCTGAGCTTATCGAAGCCTGTCCTGAGCGGCTGGCATTGCCAGCCAGCCGAAGGGGGCTGTCCTTTTCTTCGGGCGACAAAGAAGGACAGTGCTTCGACAGGCTCAGCACGAACGGGGGGCGGGTTCATATCGCTTCCCTCAGACCGGCTGGACGAGGTTGGTGCCGTGGCGGCGCCGGCGCGCGAGCCAACGCTTGATCGCGGCGAGCGCCTTGTCGGCGGCGCGCTCGAGCGCGCCGATCGGCTGGCCACCCGGCGTGTGCGCGAGCGTGCGGTACATCCAAACGATCAGCCAGGCGAAGCCCAGGAACGGGATCCACAGCGCGAGCACCGGCTCGACCTTGCCGAGCGCGGCGACGCCCTCGGCATATTCGTTGATCTTGTGATAGGTCACCAGCATCACGATCGACAGGAAGATGCCGAGCGACGAGCTCGAGCGCTTGGGCGGCACCGCCAGCGACACCGCCAGGAGCGGCAGCAGCAGCATCGTCGCGACCTCGACCAAGCGGAAGTGGAACTCCGCCCGGCTCTGCGCGCGCTCCTTGCCGGTAAGCCGGCCGTCGCCGCCGGAGCGGACGAGTTCGGGAATCGTGAGCTCCTCGTCGCGACCGCCGCGGGTGCGGAAGCTGTCGACCTTGGGCAGGTCGATGGGGAGATCGTGGCCGACGAAGCTCAGCACGCGGGGGGTCTTGAAGCCGGGCGCGTCGTGGACAAGCGTGCCGTTCCGCAGCCGGAAGATGATCGTGTCGGGATCGTCCGTCGCCATGAAGGTGCCGTGCTCGGCGGTGACGGCGAGCGTCTTGCCGTCCTTGCCGCTCGACATCACGAAGATGCCCGAGAGATCGCGGCCGGAGTTGCGGCTGTCCTCAATCCGCATCGTCATCGACTTGCCGAGCTTGGTGAACTCGCCGACCTTGATCGAGGCGCCGAGCGCGCCCGAGCGGAGTTCGTAGCGCAGGCCCTCATAGGCGTAGCGCGAATAGGGCTGGATGAAGCCGACGATCGCGAGGTTCGTCACCGCGAGCATGATCGCATAGATGTAGGGCACGCGCAGCAGCCGGCCGTAGCCGTTGCCGGTGGCGCGCAGCACGTCGAGTTCGGAGGAAAGCGCGAGCCGGCGGAAGGCGAGGAGGATGCCGAGCGTCAGTCCGATCGGGATGCCGAGCGAAAGATATTCCGGGATCAGGTTGGCGAGCATCTTCCACACGACGCTCACCGGACCACCCTGCTGGACGACGAAATCGAACAGCCGCAGCATCTTCTCCAAGAGCAGCAGCATCGCCGCGATGACGAGCGTCGCCAGCAGCGGAAAGGCGATCAGCCGGGCGATGTAGCGATCGGTGAGCGTCAGCACGCGCAAGTTTTGGACGCCTCATCACCACAATTTGGCCGCATGCGCATCCAATCTGGCTGGATACACAGGGCCGATTCAGGCCGCGTTTCGCGCGCGCCTATAGCTGCCGGAGTCGATGAGGTCATGGGAAAACTGCGCATCGGCGCACGTTGGGCCGCGCTGGCGGGGACGGGAGGAGCGCTGATCGCGTTCGCGGCCTCGCCGCTCGCGGCCGATCCGCTCGGTCCCTATGCCGCCGCCTGCGCCGCGGGCTCCGATCGCCCGGCAGTGCTGGTGCGGGTGATCGGCTTCAAGGCGCGCGAAGGCCGCGTGCGCGTGCAGGCCTATGGCGGCGATCCCGCGCATTATTTCGACAAGGGCAGTTATCTCAAGCGCATCGAGCTGCCGGTGCCTGCGCAGGGGCCGGTCGAGATCTGCGTGCCGCTGCCGAAACCGGGCATCTACGCGGTGACGGTTCGCCACGATGCCGACGGCACCGGCAAGACCAGCATGGCAGACGGCGGCGGCATGTCGGGCAATCCCAGTATGTCGCTGTGGGAGGTGATGCTCCACCGCAAGCCGGCGCCTGAGAAGGTCGAGGTGAGGGTCGGCGACGGTGTCGTGACCGTGCCGGTGGTGCTCAACTACGTCCAGGGCGGCTCTTTCCGGCCAGTGTCGGTGGCGGCGCGCTGAGGCCGCATGGCGAGGGTTGCGCTCCTCTCCAATCCGCGGTCGACCGGCAATCGGGCGATCCTGCCGCGGGTGCGCGCCTTCTGCGCCGCGAACAGCGACGTCTTCCACTATGAGGTCGAGCATGTCGACCAGATCGCCGACGCGCTGAAGACGATCGCGCGGGTGCGCCCCCAGGTGCTCGCGATCAACGGCGGCGACGGCACCGTCCAGGCGGCGATGACCGAGCTCTACCATGGCGGCCATTTCGGCGACCGGCCGCCGCCGGTCGCGGTGCTGCCGAACGGCAAGACCAATCTCATCGCGCTCGATCTCGGCGCGGTCGGTGATCCGCTGCAGGCGCTCGAGAAGGTGGTGCGGCTGGCGCGCGAGGACATCGCGCCGCACATCGTCGCACGCGAGCTGATCGCGCTGTCGGACGGGGAGGCGAACAGCCGGCCGGTGCTCGGCATGTTCCTCGGCGGCGCAGGGCTGGCCGACGCGATCATGTTCTGCCGCAACCGCATCTATCCGATCGGGCTCCCCAACGGGCTGAGCCACCTGCTCACCGGTCTCGCCGTGATGTTCTCGCTGTTGATCGGCATCCGCGCGAGCTTCCTGCCGCCCAAGCCGCGGCCGGTGCAGGTGTCGATCCTGCGCAGCGGCGCGGTGCAGGGCCGCTTCGCGCTGCTCGTGGTGACGACGCTGCAGCGGCTCCTGCTCGGCAGCAGCTTCGCGGAGGACGGCGTCTCGGCGGGATCGCTCAAGCTGATGCTCGTCGATCACCGGCCGTTCTCGCTGTTGCGCGCCGGCCTCGCCGGGCTGTTCGGCACGCTCGGCCGCGCCACGGTGTCGGGCGTGCATGTCGAGGCAGGCGACGAGATCCGCATCGAAGGCGAGCGCTCGAGCGTGATCCTCGACGGCGAGATCTTCGAGGCGCGGCCCGGCCGGCCGATCGTTCTGACGCCGACCGGGCCGGTGCCGTTCCTCAGCCTCGCGGCCTGACGGAGGGACGCCTGCGCTAAGCCTGCGACTCAGTCGGCCGCGACGACATGGTCCGTCGGCGCGGGCCTGCGCGTGAGCCAGACGACGGCGATCATCGCGACCGCCAGCACCGCGCTGCCCCAGAAGATCTCGATCGCGGAGAGCATATAGGCTTGGCCGGTCACCTGGTGGAGCAGGGACCCGGCGACCTGGGTCTCGGTCATCCCGCTCGCCTGCATCTGCGCGCTGGCATGCTGATAGGCGGGCGAATAGGGGTTGGCGAGCTCGACCATGCGCGATTGGTGCAATGCTTCGCGGCGATCCCAGATCGTCGTCACCAGCGAGGCGGCGAAGCCGCCGGCGGTGATGCGGGCAAAATTGGAGATGCCGCTCGCCGACGGCACCTTCTCGGGCGGGATGCCGTCGAGCGAGATGCCGAACAGCGGCACGAAGAACATGCTCATCGCGGCGCCCTGCGGGAGCAGCGGGAGCATGAAGATCCAGAAGGTCGAATCCGGCGTGTAGTGCGCGCGCATCTCGAAGGAGACGCCGTAGAGCAGGAAGGCGATCGTCGCGAGATAACGCGGATCGATGCGCAAGCGCCCGACGATCGGCGTCAGCGCAACCGCGACCAAGCCGCTCGGCGCGGCGACGAAGCCTGCCCAGGTCGCGGTATAGCCCATCTGCTCCTGCAGCCACAGCGGCAGCAGCAGGTTGTTGGCGAAGAACAGCGCGTAGCCGAGGCTGGTCGCGAGCACGCCGAGCGCGAAATTGCGGTTGCGGAACAGCGACAGGTCGACCGCGGGATGCTCGTCGGTGAACTCCCAGATCAACCAGGCGATGAAGCCGATCGCGGCGAAGATCGCGAGCGCGGTGATCAGGCCGTTGTGGAACCAGTCGCGATCCTTGCCGAGATCGAGCATGGTCTGCAGGCTGAACACCCAGAAGGCGAGCAGGCCGAGCCCGACCGTATCGATCGGCAGCTTGCGCGTCGGCGTGTCGCGATCCTTGAGCGAACGCCAGCTGATGAACGCGGCGGTGAGCCCAACGGGGACGTTTATCAGGAAGATCCAGCCCCAATGGTAATTGTCCGAGATGTAGCCGCCGAGCACGGGGCCGGCGACCGGCGCGATCAGCGTCGTCATCGACCAGATGCTGAGCGCGACGCCGCGCTTGTGCGGCGGGAAGATCATGATCAGCAGCGCCTGGCTGCCGGGGATCATCGGCCCCGAAACCGCCCCCTGCAGGATGCGGAAGGCGATCAGCGACGGCAGGCTCCAGGCGATCCCGCAGAGCAGCGATGTCAGAGTGAACAGGATCACCGAGGCGACGAAGGTGCGGACGACGCCGAACCGCTGCATCAGCCAGCCGGTGAGCGGCACGGTCACGCCGTTGGCGACCGCGAACGAGGTGATGATCCAGGTGCCGCTGTCGGAGCTGACGCCGAGATTGCCCGAGATCGTCGGCAGCGACACGTTGGCGATCGTGCCGTCGAGCACCTGCATGAAGGTGCCGAACGCGAGCGCAACCGACGTGATCGCGAGCGCGACGCCGCGCAGTGGCGGCAGGCCGGCCTGACCGCCGGGGCCGCTCACCGCGCGCGCCCGAGGTTTTGCGCGATGATCTGACGGATGCGTGCCTCGACCTGGGGGCCGCCGTCGATGCTTGCCTGCGTGCCGCCGGCGGGCGGGGCGCTGCCGGCGACGAGCGCGCCGCTGCGATCGCTGGTGTCGACCGCCACCTTGGCCGAGAGGCCGATGCGCAGCGGATTGCGGCGGAGCTCGGCCGGATCGAGCGCGATGCGCACGGGCACGCGCTGGACGATCTTGATCCAGTTGCCCGTGGCGTTCTGCGCCGGCAGCAGCGAGAA
>JAFAZF010000036.1 GCA_019239915.1 Sphingomonadaceae bacterium | reverse complement strand
TGCGGCTCAGGGTGAGCGTTCAGAACGCGGACCGACCCGGAGCGATGCAGCGAACCATCAGTTATGACGCTCAGCGGAAAGTTTGACTTGACGGACTATCGGTGGCGGCCGCTCAGAGAGGCCGATCTTGAGGGGGTAGCAGCGATCGCCGCGCTTACCTTCCCGCAGCACCCAGAGGAATTGGCATGCTTTGCCGAGCGGCTCGCGCTCAGTCCCGCTTGGTGCTTCGGCCTGCAGGACGGGGCGAGTAGTCTCTTGGGCTATCTCATCGCCTATCCCTGGCCGCTTGGATCCGTTCCGCCGCTCAACGCCCTTTTGGGTTCGCTCCCGCCACAGGCAGACGCGCTCTTCCTCCACGACCTTGCGATTCATCCAAACGCCGCAGGATCCGGACAGGGCGCGAAAATCGTCGGACATTTGGCGAGCGATGCGTTCAATGCTCGCTTCAGTGATATTGCTCTTGTGGCGGTGAATCAAACGATGGCCTTCTGGCAGGGGCAGGGCTTCCGCGCGGAGGCGCCGGCTTCGAATTATAGGGCCAAGCTCGCTAGTTACGGTGGCGGGGCCCGCTACATGCGGCGCCATCTTGAGGCGGCTGCCCGAGGCTGAGCGGCTCGGTTCGTTTGGATTGGCCGTGTTTTTATAGGGAAGACGCTCCCCGGCGGTAGAGCTCGAAGCTGCCATCGTGGCCGCGTGCGATCGCTGAGGTTCGCTAGCGACCGAATTGTAGTGAGGGAGCCGGTGTGGTAACGCTTATGAACGTTAGGAGAAATGTGTTTACTTACCAATCGGATAGGGTAGGTGGCTGGCGCGCCCGGCAGGATTCGAACCTGCGACCACGAGCTTAGAAGGCACGTGCTCTATCCAACTGAGCTACGGGCGCGCGCGGGCGCGGCTCTATCGCGATTTTGCGCGAGCGGGTAGGGCTGTGTCCGCAACGAGCGAGCGGGGGCGAAGGATGGAGGAGGCGCCGCAGGCAGTGACGGCGGATGCGGTCGCGGACCGGCCCATGCGCTACTTCGACTTCGCGATGGCGGCGTTCGTCACCATATTGCTGCTCTCGAACGTGATCGGTGCAGGCAAGGTTGCGGTCCTGTGGGGGCACAAATTCGGTGCCGGCATCCTGTTCTTCCCGCTTTCCTATCTGCTCGGCGACGTGCTGACCGAGGTTTACGGCTATGGCCGCGCGCGCCGCTGCATCTGGGCCGGGTTCATCGCGTCGCTGTTCATGGCGTTGATGTCCTGGGTAATCGTGACGATGCCGCCGGCGCCGGACTGGGGCAACCAGGCGGCCTACGAAACGGTGTTTGGGCAGGTGCCGCGGATTGTGTTCGCGAGCATGTGCGCGTTTTGGGCGGGGGAGTTCGTCAACGCCTTCGTGCTGGCGCGCATGAAGCTGCTCACGCGCGGCAAATATCTCTGGACGCGCACCGTCGGCTCGACCGTGTGCGGACAGGGAGTGGACAGCCTCCTCTTTTATCCGCTCGCCTTCTGGGGGGCGGAGGGCTGGACACATGCCGACGTCGTCATCGTGCTCGCCACCAACTGGGCGCTCAAGGTAAGTTGGGAGGTGTTGCTGACGCCGCTGACCTACGCCGTGGTCGCGTTCCTGAAGGAGCGCGAGGGGCTCGACGTGTTCGACGAGGGCACCAGCTTCACGCCGTTCCGCGCGCGAATCTGAGGCTCGGTCCACCGCCGTTCGGTTCGTGTCGAGCGTAATCGAGACACGCTGGCGCCCATTTGCCGCACGTCCCTCGACTTCGATCCGCACGATCGTAGCTCATCCTGAGCGCCTGCCTTGGCAGGCAGGCGAAGGGCTCGGAACGAACGGAGCAGGTGAAACGAACATGCTGGCGCCTTCACCGCTTGCTTACCAGCGCCGGCGTATTCCTGCGCGCATGGATGTCGGGAAAGAGCCGCGGCCGCGATCGGCGGTGAGCAGCGGGGTCGGCTATGCGGGGCTCGCGGGGCTGGCGCTGTGGGCCTATGCCGGCCTGCGCTGGCATATGGACGGGCCGGTCGCCGGGCTCGTTGCCTGTGTCGCCTGCGCGATTCCGATGGTCGCGTGGTCGCTGGCTGTCGACAAGGTGCATCGCCGCGCGTCGACCGGGATCGACTGGCAGCGTCCGCCGTTGCCGTGGCGCGAGACGCTCGACATCAGCCTCGCCAAGCTTGCCGGCCTGTGGGCGACCTGGGGAATCATCGCCTTCGTCTATGCGATCGGGCGCTGGTACTGGTCGGGCCAATATATGTTCGCGATGCAGTTCTTCGCGATGCTGCTGCCGATGATCGTGATCGGCTCGGTACCGTACATGCTCTGGATCGACCGTCGCCTCGAAGAGCCGCGCGACGGCTGCTATGCCTTCGGCCAGTATCTGCTTGGCCAGGGCGCGTCCGACAGGGCGGCGATCGCCGCGCATCTGCGCAGCTGGGCGGTCAAGGGCTTCTTCACCGCCTTCATGATCTCGATCGTGCCCGGCAACTGGCGCGAGTTCGTCGATGCGCCGCTGGGTGCGCTGCTCGGCGATCCCGCGCGGCTCGCGCAGTGGCTGATCGCGACGATGTTCATGGTCGACGTCGCCTTCGCGACGGTGGGCTATCTGCTCACCTTCCGTCCGCTCGATTCGCACATCCGCTCCGCCAACCCCTACGCGGCGGGCTGGGCGGCGGCGCTGATGTGCTACCCGCCCTTCATCATGATGAACGCGGGCGGCCCGCTCGACTATCACCAGAACACGCAGGAATGGACGGGCTGGTTCGCCGGACACCCGACGATCCTGGCGGCGATCGGCGCGGTGCTGGTGATCCTGACCGGCATCTACGCCTGGGCGACGGTGTCGTTCGGGCTGCGCTTCTCGAATCTCACGCACCGCGGCATCCTGACCCACGGGCCCTATGCGTGGAGCAAGCACCCGGCCTATCTTTCCAAGAACATCTTCTGGTGGATCGGAACGATGCCGTTCCTCGCGACGACCGGCGCGCTCACCGACGCGGTGCGCAATACGGTGACACTCGGGATGGTGAGCGGCGTCTACTATTGGCGCGCGCGCACCGAAGAACGGCATCTCGCTTCCGATCCCGATTATGTCGCCTATGCCGCGTGGATGGCGCGGCATGGTCCGGTGCCGCGCTTCTTCGCCTGGCTGCGCGGCGGTGCGTCCAAGCCGGCGGCGACGCTGCAGGCGGCGGAGTAATCAAGGCACCCGTTTGGTTCGAGCCTGTCGAGAACTGGCTAAGCAGCGCTCGTTGCCGCTTCTCGACGAGCTCGAAGCGAACGGATTTCTTTGCTTCAGGCTAATAGCTCATCTCGTCGTAGACGTGCGACACGTCGCCGCCCCATGCACCATGGTAGCGTTCGAGCAGTCGCTCCGCCGGCGTGAGACCGCTTTCGACGATCTCGCGCAGCGGCTCGAGGAAGCCGGTCTCGTTGCTGCCCGCGCCATCGAGCCGCGCGCGCGCGGCGAGGCCGCTATGGGCGATGTCGAGGATCTCGCGTCCGAGTTCCTGCAGCGTGCGTCCGCGCGGCCCCCGCGCCTTGAGGCCGATGCGGGGCACTTCGGCGCGCAGGCGATGGTGGACCTCGATGTCCCAATGCTTGATCTGGTCCCAGGCGGCATCGAGCGCGCCCTGATCGTAGAGCAGCCCGACCCACAAAGCCGGCAGCGCGCAGATCCGGCTCCACGGGCCGCCATCGGCCCCGCGCATCTCGAGGAAGCTCTTGAGCCGCACCTCGGGAAACGCGGTCGAGAGATGGTCGGTCCAGTCGGACAGCACCGGCAGCTCGCCGGGCAGCGCCGGCAGCGCACCCTTGAGGAAATCGCGGAAGCTCTGGCCCGCGGCGTCGATATATTTGCCGTCGCGATAGACGAAGTACATCGGCACATCGAGCATGTAGTCGGCGTAGCGCTCGTAGCCGAAGCAATCCTCATAGACGAAGGGCAGCATGCCGGTCCGCGCCGGATCGGTGTCGGTCCAGATGTGCGAGCGATAGGAGAGGAAGCCGTTGGGCCGCCCTTCCGTGAACGGCGAGTTGGCGAACAGCGCGGTGGCGAGCGGCTGGAGTGCCAGCGACACCCGGAACTTCTTCACCATGTCCGCCTCGCTCGCATAGTCGAGGTTGGTCTGGATGGTGCAGGTGCGCAGCATCATGTCGAGGCCGAGCGTGCCGACGCGCGGCATGTGGCGCAGCATGATCTCGTAGCGGCCCTTGGGCATGATCGGCAGGTCGGCGCGGGTCTTGTCCGGCCAAAAGCCGAGGCCGAGG
Organism: Sphingomonadaceae bacterium; assembly: GCA_019239915.1. Taxonomy (GTDB): domain Bacteria; phylum Pseudomonadota; class Alphaproteobacteria; order Sphingomonadales; family Sphingomonadaceae; genus Solisphingomonas. The sequence goes on along the minus strand of JAFAZF010000036.1, from coordinate 128,734 downwards.
AAGCCCATGTCCAGCGCGTCGCCGATCTCCTTGACCTGGGCGAGGTGGCGGCCCGCCTCCGCGCAGGTCTCGTGGAGATTGTCGAGCGGTGCGCCGGAAAGCTCGAACTGCCCGGCGGGCTCGAGGCTGACGGCGCCGTCTGGGCCGGTCAGCGCGATGATGTTGTCGCCCTCGTAGGCCGGCTGCCAGCCGAATTTCGTGAGCCCGATCAGCAGCGCGTGGATGCCGCCCTTCTCCTCGTAGGAGGGGGCGTGGTGATCGGACTTGGCGTAGACGAACTTCTCATGCTCGGTGCCGATGCGCCAGCGCGGCTTGGGCTTCTCGCCCTTCGCGAACACGCGCAGCAGATCGTCGCGGGACTCGATCCGGGTTTCGTCCTCGAGCGTCTCGGTGCGGGTCGTCATGGCGGGCGCACTTAGTGAGCAAGCTTCATGGGCGCCAGTCCCCTCGCGCGCTCATCCAGACACTTATCGTCGCGAGCGCGGCCGTCTCCGCGCGCAGGATGCGGGGGCCGAGCGACACGCCGGTCGCCTGCGGCAGCGCGCGGATCGCGTCGCGCTCGGCGGGATCGAAGCCGCCCTCGGGGCCGATCAACAGCGCGGCCGGAGCAGGCGGCGCGGCGTCGCCGAACGGAACACCGCCGGTCTCGTCGGCGAAGACCAGCGCGCGCTCGTCCGGCCAATTGCGCAGCAGCGCATCCAGCGCGATCGGCTCGGCGAGCTCGGGCAGCGCGGTGCGGCCGCATTGCTCGGCGGCCTCGATCATGTGCGCGCGCAACCGTTCGAGGTTGAGCTTATCGACCACCGTCCGCCGCGTCAGCACCGGCACGAGCCGGGCGACGCCGAGCTCGCATGCCTTCTCCGCGAGCCAATCGACGCGCGCGCGCTTGATCGGCGCGAAGGCGAGCCACAGGTCCGGCACGCTTTCGCGATCCCGCAGGCGTGCGCCGATCGCGAGGCGGGTATCGCGCTTTCCCGCGAGCTGCAGCGTCGCGGCGTATTCGCCGTTGCGATCATCGAACGCGCGCACCGCGGCGCCCGGCTTCAGCCGCATCACGTTGACGAGATAATTGGCTTGGCCCGCTTCCAGCGCGACTTCCGCGCCGGACGCGAGCGGCTGGTCGACGAACAGGCGAGGGCCGCTATCGAGCGGCCAGGCTGGCGTGGCGGGCACGGGCGTGGCTAGCGCGCGGAGCCGGGGAGGGTCACACGAAAAGTCACACCGAAGGTCACATAGTTTCGTGAACTTTGGCGGCCGTCGGGACGCGTGCGGGGTCTGGCTACTCGCGCGGGAGCGATCGGATGGGACAGACGGCGGCTGGGCATAGGCGGAGGCTGGCATGACCGAGCCCCTGTAGGAAAGCGAAAAGCGGAGGCGCCGATCGGGCCAGTTCGACCACTGGCGCTCGACCTTGCTCCCTACGGCCTCTTTGGGTGAGAATAACGGTTGGCGACGCGCGCAATCGTCAGGAGCGGTCGCCGGACGGCAAGCTCGCCTGGCCGGCCGCCGGCGGCCCGGCCAGGCTCAGCCGCGCCGCGCGCGCCGCGATCGGCATCGCCTGGGAGAGATCGGCGAGCATGGTGCGATACTGTTCGCCCTCGAACCGCTGCGTCGCGCGCGCCATCAGACCTTCGAAGTGGCTGGGTTGCCAGGTGTTCGTCCCGTCCTGAACATAGCAATAGAGGCCCGGCACGTCGATCGCGACCAACGTGCTGCGGGATCGCAGCGCCCGCAGCAGTTCGGTGTCCTCGCCGCGCGCCAGCGGCGGGTAGCGCAGCATCGCCTCGCGCCGGATGAGCATCGATCCTTCCCAGAGGCGATAGGCGCTGTACGCGATGCGCTGCGCCGCGATCTGCCAGAGCACCCAGCGCGACAGGAAACATGCCGCCGCGCCTGCGGCGTTGAGCGCCGCGAGCTGGAATTCGATGCGCAGGGGATGATAGAGATCGTCGTCGTCCCAAAGGCACAGCAACGCGCCGGCGGCATGGTCCACCGAGACGTTGCGGAGCGTGCCGAGCGGTGTCGGCGCGGCGCGGTGGTGACGGATGGAAGGATCGCCGAGCTCCGCCAACAACGGCGGCACGAGATTGTCCTCGGCGATGGTGACGATCACCAGCTCGCGGTTGCGGTAGGTCTGTCGCTGATAGCCGAGGATCGCCTCCCGCACCGCCGGGCGATCGCCGTGCGTGACCATCAGACAGGAGACCAGCGGCCCCTGGACGCTGCCCGGCGCGACACCCTCCATATGGCCGAAGATTTCTTCGCCCGTGGGATGGAGCGTGTTGGTGCGGATGAGCGGCATGCCGGCGGACAGCTAGGGCGTGAGGATCATGCCTGGCAACCCTGGCGCGCGAAGCCGTTTACCGTCCGCTAACCATATTGATCTAAGTTAGCCCCATGACCTGGACCGGCAACAGAACTTGCTATCTGCTGCGTGTGATGCGGGCTTATGCCGCGCAGGCCGAGCAACGCGGCCTGGCGCTTCCCCGTCACTGGCAAGCATAGTCACGGCGCGCCGCGGGCGACCGTCGCGCGCCTCGAACGCGCGACACGGGACGCGGCAGCGCTTCGTGTCGTTCGCCGAAGGCCGATCGCGCTTCGTCGAAGCGGCGGTGGCGGTTAACCGGGCTCGATCATTGCTTGCGCCATGAGACGGTGCCCGGGGGCGGGCACGCACCAACGCAGGACGGACACATGCACAGGATCGACAGCGCCGCGCGATGCGGCTGGACCGGGCGCGCGCGATGGAGCTAGGTCTGACGCTCCCGCAGGCCGCAGCGCAGACCCGATTGACCGAGCAGATCCAAGCCGTTGCCGACCGCCGATCGCCGCGCGCGGTGACGGGCGAGCTCGGCCGCGCGCTGCGATCGATCGTCGGCATCTGGATCGGCTACATGGCGCTCAACACGCTGCGCAGTGTCGTACTCGGCATGCCGAATTTCGTGGGTCTGCTCGAGCGGCGGATCGTCGCGACGATGGTCGGCATCCTGCTGACGCTGATCGTGTATCACGCGCTGCGCATCGTCCGGGACGCGAGCCTCGAATGGAAGGCGGCGGTGGCGGCGGTCGTCTGTCTGCCGGTCGCCATCGCCTTCGCGGCGACGAATTACGCGATCTTCTACGTGATCTCGCCGCTCCACTCCGTGCTCGACGAGATGCACGAAGAGCACGTCAAGACCGCGCACGACATGGCGATGAACATGATCGGCGACGGCATCTTCTCCTGGTATTTCCTGTTCGCCGCCTGGGCCGCCTTCTATGTCGCGACGAGCTATGCCGCGCAGCTGCGCGCCGCCGACCGGCGATCCGCCACGCTCGCCCGCGAGGCGCAGGAGGCGCAGCTGCGCGCGCTGCGCTACCAGATCAACCCGCACTTCCTGTTCAACACGCTGAACTCACTTTCCTCCCTGATCCTGCGCGAGAAGACCGAAGTCGCCGAGCGGATGATCATCAACCTCTCGCGCTTCTTCCGCGCCAGCCTCTCGGCCGATCCGGCCAGCGACCTCACGCTGGAGGAGGAGATCGCGCTGCAGCGGCTCTATCTCGATATCGAGCAGGTGCGCTTTCCCGATCGGCTGAAGGTCGCGATCGCGGTCGACGAGGCGGCGCGGGACGCGCGGGTGCCAGCGCTGATCCTGCAGCCGATCATGGAGAATGCGATCAAATATGGCGTCGCGCGTTCGCGCGAACCGGTGACGGTCGCGCTCTCCGCGCATGCCGACGCCGGCCGGCTGACGCTGACGGTGTCGGACGACGCCGGCGGCGGCGCGGCGGCCGGCACGGTCGACGGCGAGGGCGTGGGCCTGCGCAACGTCTGCGATCGGCTGGCGGCGCGGTGGGGCGAGGCGGCGTCCTGCCATTACGGCCCGGCCGACGGTCATGGCTTCACGGTTTCGCTTTCCATGCCTATCGAGAGGCATGGCTGAGGCAACCAGCGGCGCCGGGCCGCTCCGCGTCTTCGTCGTCGACGACGAGCCGCTCGCGATCGAGCGGCTGCAGCTGCTGCTGGCGCGGCGCGCGGACGTCATGCTCGTCGGCACCGCGCTCGATGGCGAGTCGGCGCTGCGGCTGATCGAGGCGGTTCGGCCCGACGTGCTGCTGCTCGACATCGCGATGCCGGGAATGGACGGCATCGAGGTCGCGCGCGCGGTCGGCCGGCTGGCGGCGCGGCGCGCGATCATCTTCGTGACCGCGTTCGACAATTTCGCGCTCGCCGCGTTCGACGTCGCGGCAGTCGACTATCTGCTGAAGCCGGTGGAGGAGGAGCGGCTGGCGCGGGCGCTCGATCGGGCGCGTGCTACGGTCGGGACGCACATGAGCGCAGCGCCGCCGGCGGCCGCGCCGTCGCGCTTCGTGCAGGAATTCTGGGTGTCGCAGAAAGGCGGGCTGGTCCGCGTCGACGCGCGCGACGTCGAGAAGATCACCGCCGAGCGCGACTATATGCGGCTGCACGCGGGCGGGCGGAGCTGGCTGATCTACCACACCATCGGCGGACTGGAGGAGGAGCTCGATCCCGAGCTCTTCATCCGCATCCATCGCTCGGTGATCCTGCGCCGCGACCTGATCGCCGCGCTCGAGCATGATGAGAGCGGCGGCTGGCGGGCGCGTCTCTCGGACGGAAGCGCGCATCGCGTGGGCCGCAGCCACGTCGCCAAGGTGAAGGCGATCGCGGGGCGATAGCAACCGAGCTCCTCCCCGGCACGGGGAGGGGGACCGCTCGCGCAGCGAGCGGTGGAGGGGTGCTCGCCCAGCCGCGTCCCCTCCACCATGCTTCGCGCAGTCCCCCTCCCCCCGCAGGGGAGGATGAACTTAATTCACCGCCGCGCCACCGCGCGTCACCACGGCGACCTTGGTGCCGCTCTCGGCGCGGGCCACGGCGACGTCGAGCTGCTGGTTCGCCGCGGTGATCGCGTGCGTCCGGCAGGCGTCGGCCTGCGCCGCGCGGCCGAGATCGCGCGCGTCGTAGTCGCTGCAGACGTTCGCCGCGGCGAACCGGATGCGCTGCTGGATCGCGGCGCGGCCGGAGGGGCTGAGCAGCTCGGCGTCGCTGACCTTGAAGCTCAGCGTCGGCGCGGCCGCGTCCTGTGCGGAGGCGGCGGTCGCCACGATCATCCCGCCCGCGATGCCCGCGGCGGCCGCGAGCCGAACAATCTTGAAGGCGATCATCGTCTGTCTCCCGTTTCCGGCAGCCGTGGTGGCGCCGTCGGCGCTCTTGTGGGCCGTGGCGTGCGGCTCGCCACGCGCGCTTCGTCCGCGCGGCGTCGGGCTTCTGCGGACGGCGCGGCTCCCGACGAAAAGCCGCTGGCGTTCGACGAGCGGCCTGTGCTGTGAGGGCGGTCATGGCCGTCGCCGATCAGATCGTTCCCGATAGCGAGGCGCGCGGGCTGGTCGCGCACGCGCCGCGGGCGTGGCGGCCCTATCTGCTGCTCGCGCGCTTCGACCGGCCGATCGGCGCCTGGCTGCTGTTCTGGCCCGGCGCCTGGGCGATCGCGCTCGCCGGCGGGCCGGCGGCGCGGCTGTGGCTGATCGGCTGGTTCGCGCTCGGCAGCGTCGCGATGCGCGCGGCGGGCTGCGTCTATAACGACATCGTCGACCGTGATCTCGATGCCCGCGTCGCACGCACCCGGATGCGGCCGCTGGCGAGCGGCGCGGTGTCGCTCAAGGCTGCGTGGGCGTGGCTGGTCGCGCTCTGCCTCGTCGGGCTCATCGTGCTGCTGCGGCTGAACCGGGTGGCGCAGCTCACCGCGCTCGCGAGCCTCGCGCTGGTCGCCGCCTATCCGTTCATGAAGCGGATCACCTGGTGGCCGCAAGCGTGGCTCGGCCTCGTCTTCTCCTGGGGGGCGACGGTCGGCTGGCCGGCCGCGGCGGGCGGGTTCGCGCCGGCGGGCTTCTGGCTCTACGCCGGGTCGGTCGCCTGGGTGATCGGCTACGACACCATCTATGCGATCCAGGACATCGAGGACGACGCGCTCGCCGGCGTCAAGTCCTCGGCGCGCGCGCTGGGCCGCAGGGTGCGGCTCGGGGTCGGCATTGCCTATGCCGTCGCGCTCGGCTGCTGGGGCGCCGCTCTGTGGACGGTGCGGCCGCAATGGCTCGCATTGCTGGCGTTGTTGCCCGCGATGCTGCACCTCGCGGCGCAGGTGGCGCGGCTGCGGCGCGACGACGGTGCGTCGGCGCTCGCGCTGTTCCGCTCGAACCGCGGCGCCGGCGCGCTCGTCTTCCTCGCTTGCATGGTTGTGGGGAGCGCGGGCTAGACCGGAGCGACCCGCCTCCCTAAGTGCCGCCCATGCTGAGCATTTCGGAAGCCGAGGCGCGCGTCGCCGATCTCGTCGCGGCCGCCAAGCGCGCGGGCGCCGACGCGAGCGATGCCGTCTACGTCTGCAACGCCGCCACTCAAGTCGAGGTGCGGCTGGGCGCACTCGAGGGCGTCGAGCGCTCCGAAGGCGAGGAGATCGGGCTGCGCGCCTTCGTCGGCAAGCGTTCGGCGAGCGTCTCTTCCTCCGACTTGTCGGGCGACGCGCTGGCGGCGCTCGTGGAGCGCGCGATCGCGATGGCGCGCGAGGCGCCCGACGATGCCTATGCCGGGCTCGCGCCCGAGGAGCTGCTGTTCCGCGGCGAAGCCCCCGCAGTCGATGGTGACGATGGCGGCGAGATCGAGCCCGCCGCGCTGCGCGCCCGCGCGCTCGACGCCGAGGCGGCGGCGCGCGGCATCGCGGGCGTCACCAATTCGGACGGCGCGGGCGCGAGTGCGGGGCGCACGGTGATCGCGCTCGCCACCAGCCACGGCTTCACCGGTGGCTATGCCGCGAGCAGCCACGGCTGCTCGGCGGTGGTGATCGCGGGCAGCGGCGCCGACATGCAACGCGATCATGGTTACCACAGCGCCCGCCACGCCACCGACCTCGAGGACAGCGCGACGATCGGCCGCCGTGCCGGCGAACGGGCGGTGGCGCGCCTCCATCCGAAGCGGCTGCCGGGCGGGCAGATGCCGGTGGTGTTCGATCCACGTGTCGGTTCCAGCCTGCTCGGCCACCTGATGGGCGCGATCGCCGGCTCGGCGGTGACGCGACGCACGAGCTTCCTGCTCGACAAGCTGGGGGAGCGCGTGTTCGCACCAGGCGTCACGGTCCGCGACGATCCGCTGCGGCCGCGCGGGCTGCGCTCGCGGCCGTTCGACGGCGAGGGGCTGCCTGTGGCGCCACGCGACATCATCGCCGACGGCGTGCTTGGCGGCTGGCTGCTCGATTCCGCCGCCGCGCGTCAGCTCGGCCTGCAGCCGACCGGCCACGCCACGCGCGGCGTCGGTGGCCCGCCCGGCGCCGGCGCGAGCAACCTCTACATGCTGCCCGGCACGCTGACGCCCGACGAACTGATCGCCGACATCAAGCTCGGCTTCTTCGTCACCGAACTGATCGGCCAGGGCGTCAACGGCGTTACCGGCGACTATAGCCGCGGCGCGATGGGCTTCGCGATCCGCGACGGCAAGCTCGCCGAGCCGGTTGCGGAGATGACGATCGCTTCCAATCTGAAGGACATGTTCCTGAACCTGACGCCCGCCAACGACCTCGAATTCCGTCGCGCGACCGACGTGCCGACGCTGCGCGTCGAGGGGATGACCGCCGCCGGTGGCTGACGAACGACTGCAGGCGGTTGCCGCCGTTGCCGCCGAGGCCGGGCGGCTGGCGATGACGACGTGGCGCGGCGAGTTCCGGCAATGGCAGAAGGGGTCCGGCGATCCGGTCTGCGAGGTCGACCTCGCCGTCGATGCGTTCCTGCGCGCGCGGCTCGCCGCGATCGATCCGCAGGCGGGCTGGCTTTCCGAGGAAACCGCCGACGATCCGATCCGGCTCGAATGCGACCGCGTCTGGGTGGTCGATCCGATCGATGGAACGCGCGATTATGTGCGCGGGCGGAGCGGCTGGTCGGTATCGGTGGCGCTGGTCGATAGCTTCAGGCCGGTGCTGGGGGTGCTCGATGCGCCCGCGGTCGGGGAGGTCTGGATGGCGGCGGTAGGGCAAGGGGCGTGGCGCAACGGCGTCCCGCTGAAGGCCTCGCCCCGCACCGATCTGGCGGGTGCGCGCGTCCCCGCCGATCAGATCCCGCGCGCTGACGCCGATCTCGTCACGGTCGCCAAGCCCAATTCGATCGCGTTGCGGATCGCCAAGGTCGCCGCCGGTGAGGCCGATCTCTGCGCCAGCCTGCGCTGGGGCAACGAATGGGACATCGCCGCCGCCGCGCTCATCGCGGCGGAGGCGGGCGCGACCGTGAGCGATGCGCTGGGCGCGCCGCTTCGCTTCAACACGCCGACCGGCGAGGCGTTCGGCGTGCTCGCGACCGCGCCTGGTATCCACGCCGCCGCCGTCGTACGGCTCCGCGAACGGGCCGAACGCGCGCTGCCGCGCTGATCACAACGTGCCGTCGCCAAGCACAACCATTAAATATTGCTTAGTTTGACGCGGCCCGAAGCAGGCAAATAGAAAAAGCAGGCAGTATTTCTAATCACTTATAGCATCGCTAAGCGACATATGACTGTAACACTCTTGCAGGCTTTCCCGATTGCTGCTTCAGTTCTGGTTGATGAACTGAACTGACTTGAGCAGAATGGCGTCGCAGATAGGGAAACCTCGATGTCTATGCTGGAGCGGGTTGCCCGCGCGGTCCATGCCGCCAAGACGGACGCGGCTATCGACGATTGGGATATGATGCCGGAAAGCGAGCGCCGCCCTTATCGGAACGCCGCGCGCCGGATCGTGGCGGCGATGCTCGTGCCGACTGATGAGATGGTCGCCGAGGGCAAGCGCCGCGATCTGCCGCGCGACGCCGCGAACATCTGGGAGAGAATGGTATTCCGGGCGCTCGTTCCCGATGTCCGCCACCCGGCGGGATGACGTTCCGCGCCACCTCCGCTATGCCCGTGGGGCAGGGAGGAGATCGGGCATGTTTAGGGAGACGTTGATCGGGCTGGCGGGGACGGCGAGCATGTTGGGCGCCGGCGCCGCCGCGGATGCGAAGCCGCCGCTGGTCCTCGCCGCCGCAAGCCTGCAGGAGTCGCTCAACGCCGCCGCCGATGCGTGGGCGTCGAAGGGCCACGACAAGCCGGTGATCTCCTTTGCGGGCTCCTCCGCGCTCGCCAAGCAGATCGAGGCGGGCGCGCCGGCCGACATCTTCATCTCGGCGGACGAGCCGTGGATGGACGAGGTCCAGTCGAAGGGACTGATCGATCCCGCCAGCCGCACCTCCTTCCTCGCCAATCATCTCGTGCTGATCGCGCCCGCCGCAAGCAAGGCGTCGATCGCGATCAAGCCCGGCTTCGATCTCGCCGGCGCGCTGGGGCAGGGGCGGCTCGCCATGGCCGATCCCGCCGCCGTGCCCGCCGGCAAATATGGCAAGGAGGCGCTCACCAAGCTGGGCGTGTGGGACAAGGTGAGCGCCCAGGTGGCGAGCGCCGAGAACGTCCGCGCCGCGCTGGCGCTGGTCGAGCGCGGCGAGGCGCCGTTCGGCATCGTCTACGCGACCGACGCGCTCGCCTCGAAGCAGGTCCGCGTCGTCGCGACCTTCCCGGACGACAGCCACGCGCCGATCACCTACCCGATCGCGATCCTGAAGGCGGGCACGAGCGGCGACGACAAGAGCTTCGAAGCCTTCCTGACGAGCCCGGCGGGCAAGGCGATCTTCAAGCGCTACGGCTTCGCGGCGAGATGACAGCCTGATATCCGCCCGTTCACCCCGCGCGTGAAGCGCCGTCCTTCTTCGCATTCGAAGAGAAGAACAGTGTTTCGACACGCTCGGAACGAACGGTGTTCAGGGCGATGATCGCGCTGACGCCCGACGAATGGGAGGTGGTGCGCCTCTCGCTCAAGGTCAGCCTCGTCGCCGTCGCGGCGGTCACGCCCGTCGCGTTCGCGATCGCCTATTTCCTTGCGCGCGCACGGGTGCCGGGCAAGCTGCTGATCGACGCGCTCGTCCACCTGCCGCTGGTGCTGCCGCCGGTGGTGACGGGCTGGCTGCTGCTGCTCGGCTTCGGCAACAACGGCCCGATCGGCGGCTGGCTGAACGCCCATCTCGGGCTCAGCTTCATGTTCCGCTGGACAGGCGCGGCGCTCGCGGCGGCGGTGATGGCGTTGCCGCTGATGGTGCGCGCGATGCGGCTTTCCATCGAGGCGGTGGACCGCCGGCTCGAAAGCGCGGCGCGGACGCTCGGGGCCGGGCGATGGCGGACGTTCGCCACGGTGACGCTGCCGTTGAGCCTGCCGGGGGTCTGCGCCGGGCTGGTGCTGGGCTTCGCGCGCTCGATCGGCGAGTTCGGCGCGACGATCAGCTTCGTCTCGAACATCCCAGGCGAAACGCGCACGCTGCCGCTCGCCATCTATGCCGCGCTGCAGGTGCCGGGCACCGACGCGCAGGTGTTTCGCCTGGCCGCGATCTCGGTCACGCTGTCGCTCGGCGCGCTGATCGCCTCCGAGTGGCTCGCGCGGCGCATGGGCGCGGGGCAGGGCGGCCATGTCCTTTGAGGTGCGGGTCACGAAGGCGCTCGGCGACGCCGAGATCGCAACCGACTTCGCATCGGATGCGCCGCTGACCGCGCTGGTCGGTCGCTCGGGTGCGGGCAAGACCAGCATCCTCAACATGATCGCCGGGCTGTCCCGGCCCGACAGGGGCCGGATCGCGGTGGCAGGCGAGACGCTGTTCGACGCGGCGACGCGGATCAACCTCGCGCCCGAGACCCGGCGCGCGGGCTATGTCTTCCAGGATCATCGCCTGTTTCCGCACAAGCGGGTGCGCGCCAACCTGCTCTATGGCGCGGGCCGCGGCGGCGGCTGGATCGGCTTCGACGATGTCGTCGCGCTGCTCGGCGTCGGCCGCCTGCTCGATCGCTGGCCGCGCACGCTTTCGGGCGGGGAGGCGCAGCGCGTCGCGATCGGCCGCGCGCTGCTCTCAGGGCCGCGCTTCCTGCTGATGGACGAGCCGCTCTCCGCGCTGGACAATGCGCGGCGCGACGAGATCGGCGCGCTCATCCTGCGCATCCGCGACGCGTTGCGCGTGCCGATCCTGCTGGTGACGCACGACGAGCGCGAGGTCGAGCGGCTCGGCGCGGCACGGATCGCGATCGGCGACTGAGCGCGGATGTTGCGTTCGCGGCGCAGCTTGCGCAGTGCCAAGGCCTTTGCGGGCGATGGCGGAACAGGACTCATGACCCTCTCGATCAAGCCGATCCTGGCGCTCGCCGTGCTGGTGCTGACCGCCGCCGCGCCGGTACGGCCAAGCTACCGGTTCGCGGCCAACCTGCCGCTCGGCGCGCCCGACCGGTGGGATTATGCGGTGGCCGAGCCTGCCGCGGGCCGCGTCTATGTCGCGCATGGCGACAGCCTCGCGGTGATCGACGCGCGCGCGGTCAAGGTAATCGGTACGATCCGTGTGCCCGGCGCGGGCATGCACGGCGTCGCCTTCCCGGCCGACACGGCGCTCGGCTTCACGGACGACGGCGATCGGGGCCGCGCGCTCGCCTTCGATCGCCGGACGCTGAAGCTGGTGAAGGCGATCCCGGCCCCGAAGGATGCCGACGCCGTCGCTGCCGACCCGCTGACCGGCCACGTCTTCATCGTGGCGGGCGATCCGCGGACGATCGCCGTCATCGATCCGAAGACGCTCGCGATCGTCGCCACGGTCCGCGCCGACGAGGCGATGGAATATGCCGCCGCGGGGGCGGACGGCACGCTTTACGTCGCCGGCGCCGGCAGGAACGATCTGCTCGCGATCGACACGCGCACGAACCGCATCGTGCGACACTGGCCGATGCGCGGTTGCGCCAACCCGCATGGGCTCGCCTATGACCGCGGCGGGCGGCGGCTGTTCATGGGCTGTGTCAACGGCGTGATGATGGCCGTCGATGCCGGCGACGGCCACGTCGTCACGACGTTGCCGATCGGGCGCGGGAGCGACGCGATCGCATTCGACCCTAGACGCAAGCGCATCTTCAGCGCGAACGGCAAGGATGGCAGCGTCACCGTCTATCAGCAGTTCTCGCCCGATCACTATCGCGCGCTCGCGCCGCTGCGCACCGCCGTCAGCGCGCGCACGATGACGGTCGATCCGGCGAGCGGGCGGCTGTTCGTCGTCGCCGCCGATCCCAGGCCCGGCGCGGACGCCGACGGCGCATCCCGCATCGTGCCCAGCAGCCTGCACGTGCTGGTGTTCGATCCGGTCGAGTGACGCCTGCTAGGCTAGCGGCGGATGGCGGAAAGCCGGACGGCGCGGCCGCCGACGCGGCTGAGATTGATCCTGTAGCTTCCCGGCTGCAGCGGGAAGTCGACGGCCTTAGCGACACCGCTGCAAATGTCACCATGCGCGTGCGCGACCGATGCGACCGGACCGCGCGGTCCGATCACGTCGATCCAGCCGGCGCCGGACATCGCGATCGCATAGGTGCCGGCGGTCACCACTTCGAGTTGGGTGGTGCCGGTGCAGCCGGCGTCTGACGCCTGGATAAGCGCGATCTCGGCCGCTCCGCCGGCGCGAAGCTGCGGCGTAACCGGCCAGCTCTGGTTGCCGGCGAATCCGGGCGGTGGGGCGACCGGCGTGGCGCAGGCGATCGGCGGCGGGTTGGGCGGCAGCGCACAGGCTTGCGCGGCGGCAGCGCTCGTGGCGAGGAGAAGCGGGATCGGCATGTTCCGACCCTATCAGCCCAGCCGATAAGGCACCACCGCGCGGCGATCGGGATCGACATGGATCGCGCGGCCCGAGGGCGGGAAGGCGCGCTGGTCGCAATCCGCGCGCACGCACAGCCGGCAGGAGATGCCGATAGGCGTCGCGGTCTGCGCGCCCTTGAGGTCGAGCTGGTCGGCATAGACGAAATCGCGCGCCTGCTCGGTCTCGCAGCCGAGCGCGACGGCGTAGCGGCGCGGGCTGCGGGCATAGCTCGCGCTTTCCTTGACGAGCCCCTTGGCCATCACGACGTAGCGCACGCCGTCGGGCATCTCGGCGAGCTGGACGAGGATGCGATCGGGAATCGCGACCGCCTCGTGCATGATCCAGAGCGGGCAGGCGCCGCCGAAACGCGCGAACTGCAGCCGGGTGGCGGAGTGGCGCTTGGTGATGTTGCCGGCCATGTCGACGCGGCAGAAGAAGAAGGGCGTGCCGCGCTCGCCGGGCCGCTGCAGCGTCGAGAGCCGGTGGCAGGCCTGCTCGAAGCTGACGCCGAAGCGCAGCCGCAGCCTGTCGATGTCGTGCCGCGTGCGGCGCGCTTCTTCGCGGAACGCGGCATAGGGCATCAGCAGCGCGCCGGCAGCGTAGTTGGCGAGCCCGACCTCGAGCAGCGCCGAGGCTTCCGGCGTGCGCAGCCCGGCGCCGCCACGCACCGCCGCGATCTCTGTGGCGAGCGCAACACGGGCGAGCTGGTGCGCGAGCTGGAAGGTGCGGCTCGCTTCGGGCAGCGTGCGGTCGACGTGGAGCACGCCGCGCTCGGCATCGAAGGCGCGCAGCGGCGCCGGCCGGTCCGGGTCGGCGAAGCGGACGCCGATGCCGTGTCGGGCGAGCGCGGCGGCGAGCGCCTCCGGGCCCGCGATGCGCTCCGCGAGCGCTTCGGCACCGCGATCGAGCGCGTCGATATAGTTGCCGGCATCGTGAAACCAGTCGCGCACCTCGTCCCACGGCAGGCGGCGCTCGCCGGCGGCGCCGGCCTCATAGGCATCGTCGAGGCGCTGGAGCTGGTTTTCCGCGCGCCGCCACGCCGCATGCAAAGCAAGATAGCGCTCGGCGAGTGCGGGCTGCTGCGTGACGGCGCGGCGCAGCGTCTCGTCGTCGGGATCGAGCGCGAGGCTGTCCGCAGCCGCCTCGGCGAAGGCGGCGAGAAGGCGCGCCTGCTCGTCCTCGCCGACCTCCGCCCAGTCGTGCGGGAAGGCGCGGCCGAGCGCGGCGATCACCGCCGGCGTAAGCGGCCGGTCGTTGGTCTCGATCTGCGACAGATAGCTCACCGAGATGCCGAGGCGCGTCGCCATCTCCTGCTGGCCGAGGCGGGCGCGGTGGCGCAGCGCCCGCACGCGCGGACCGGCGAACGCGCGCTTGCGCGGCGGCTGCATGTTCAAGTTCGGCACGACGATCCTATATTCCGCAAAGTTCTGCTTCGCAATTTCGCAAGTCCACATTTGCCCTTGCCGCACTGCAGTATATGAAGCGCGCGGGGCAATCTGCCGAAGGGACATTGATGGCGACGATCCTGGACGAGCTCGAGAAGCGCCGTGAAGCCGCGAAGCTGGGCGGCGGCCAGCGCCGCATCGATGCGCAGCACGCCAAGGGTCGCCTCACCGCCCGCGAACGGCTCGACGTTCTCCTCGACGAGGGCAGCTTCGAGGAGCTCGACATGTTCGTCGAGCATAACTGCGTCGATTTCGGGATGGACAAGGAGAATATCCCCGGCGACGGCGTCGTCACCGGATCGGGCACGATCAACGGCCGCCTCGTCTTCGTCTTCAGCCAGGATTTCACCGTCTACGGCGGCGCGCTCTCCGAGCGCCACGCGACCAAGATCTGCAAGATCATGGATATGGCGATGAAGGTCGGCGCGCCGGTGATCGGGCTCAATGACAGCGGCGGCGCGCGTATTCAGGAAGGCGTCGCCAGCCTCGCCGGCTACGCCGAGGTCTTCCAGCGCAACGTCAACGCGTCGGGCGTGATCCCGCAGCTCTCGGTGATCATGGGGCCGTGCGCTGGCGGCGCGGTCTATTCGCCGGCGATGACCGACTTCATCTTCATGGTGAAGGACAGCTCGTTCATGTTCGTCACCGGTCCCGACGTCGTGAAGACCGTAACCAACGAGGTCGTGACGCAGGAGCAGCTCGGCGGCGCGATCACGCACACGACCAAGTCCGGCGTCGCCGATGTCGCCTTCGAGAACGACATCGAAACGCTCATCGCGTTGCGCGACTTCTTCGACTTCCTGCCCGAATCGAACCGCTCGGGCGTGCCGGAGCGCCCGTCGGACGATGCTTGGGATCGGCTCGAGCCGAGCCTCGACACGTTGATCCCGCCCAACACCAACACGCCGTACGATATGCACGAGCTCATTCGGAAGGTCGTCGACGAAGGCGATTTCTTCGAGCTCCAGCCCGCGCATGCCGGCAACATCATCATCGGCTTTGGCCGCATCGAGGGGCGCACGGTGGGCATCGTCGCCAATCAGCCGATGGTGCTGGCCGGCGTGCTCGACATCAACTCCTCGAAGAAGGCGGGGCGGTTCGTGCGCTTCTGCGACGCGTTCGAGATCCCGATCCTGACCTTCGTCGACGTGCCCGGCTTCCTGCCCGGCACCGCGCAGGAGCATAACGGCATCATCAAGCATGGCGCCAAGCTGCTGTTCGCTTATGCCGAGGCGACAGTCCCCAAAATCACCGTCATCACGCGCAAGGCCTATGGCGGCGCCTACGACGTCATGAGCTCCAAGCATCTGCGCGGCGACCTGAATTATGCCTGGCCGACCGCGGAGATCGCGGTGATGGGCGCCAAGGGCGCGGTCGAGATCATCTTCCGCGGCAAGACTCCGCAAGAGATTGCGCAGCGCACCGCCGAATATGAGGGCCGCTTCGCCAACCCCTGGGTCGCGGCCTCCAAAGGCTTCATCGACGAAATCATCATGCCGCATTCGACCAGGAAGAGGATCGCGCTCGGACTTCGCAAGCTGCGCAACAAGCAGCTCGAAAACCCCTGGAAGAAGCACGACAACATACCGCTGTAAGGATCAGCGCCCCGCCAGAGGGCCGATCGCCGTCGCAACCGGACCCGCGCAGGGCGCGGGAACTGAGGAAAAAGTTCATGGCAACCGCACTCGATACCAAGGACCCCGTCGTCATCCTCTCCTATGCCCGCACGCCGATGGGCAGCTTCCAGGGCGCGCTTTCGGGCGCGACCGCGGTCGATCTCGGCGCGGCCTCGATCAAGGCCGCGGTCGAGCGCGCCGGCGTCGCGCCGGAGCAGGTCGATCGCGCCTATATGGGCTGCGTGCTGCCGGCCGGCCTCGGCCAGGCGCCCGCGCGCCAGGCCGCGATCAAGGCGGGTCTGCCGACCTCGACCGAGGCGGTGACGGTCAACAAGATGTGCGGCTCGGGCATGATGACCGCGATGATGGCCGCCGACGCGATCGCCGCGGGATCGGCCGACATCATCGTCGCGGGCGGCATGGAGAGCATGACCAACGCGCCCTTCCTGATGAAGAAGCATCGCGCTGGCGCGCGCCTCGGCCATGACGTGATCTACGATCACATGATGCTCGACGGGCTCGAGGATGCCTATGAGCCGGGCCGGGCGATGGGCACCTTCGCCGACGACATCGCCGAGAAATATCAGTTCACCCGCGCCGCGCAGGACGATTACGCGATCGCCTCACTGACCCGCGCGCAGGCGGCGCAGAAGAGCGGCGCCTTCGATCTCGAGATCGTCCCGGTCACCGTCGCGACGCGCAAGGGCGACGTGGTCGTCGATGCCGACGAGCAGCCGCCGAAGGGCGACGCCGCCAAGATCCCCTCGATGAAGCCCGCGTTCAACAAGGACGGGACCGTCACCGCCGCCAACGCCTCGTCGATCTCCGACGGCGCCGCCGCGCTGGTGCTGGCGCGCGAATCGGCTGCCGAGGCCAAGGGGCTGAAGCCGGTCGCGCGGATCCTCGCCCATACCGCGATCGCGCAGGAGCCGGCGCTGTTCACCACGGCACCGGTCGGTGCGGTCGAGAAGCTGCTCGAGAAGGTCGGCTGGTCGGTCGCCGACGTCGATCTGTTCGAGGTCAACGAGGCGTTCGCCGTCGTCGCGATGATCGCGATGAAGGATCTCGGCATCCCGCACGACAAGATCAACGTCAACGGCGGCGCCACCGCGCTCGGCCACCCGATCGGCGCCTCGGGCGCGCGGATCATCGCGACGCTGGTCGCGGCGCTCCAGAAGCGCGGCCTCAAGAAGGGCGTCGCCTCGCTCTGCATCGGTGGCGGCGAAGCGACCGCCGTCGCGGTCGAGCTGGTGTGAGGGGGTGGCCCAGATCGACTACTTTCCGTACTTCTGGCTGGCGGTCGTGACATTCATCGGCGGCTACCATCTGATCTGGGCCATTCACGATATCCGGGTGGGAACGAGCAGAACGGGCCTTTGGAGCGGCTCAGAGTATAGCCGGGCAGAACAACCGTTTGAGTTTTGGATGGCTGTGGCGCCGCGGTTAGCCGGTGTAGCCGTTGCCGCCTTCATGATCGTTTTTGGGTCACAGATGCTGGGTTGGGCTAAATGAAGCTGGGACGATTGAACCACATCGGCGTCGCGACACCCGATCTCGACGCGTCGATCGCCTTCTATCGCGACGTGATGGGGGCGACCGACATCACCGCGCCGTTCGTGCTCGAGAGCCAGCAGGTGCGCGTCTGCTTCGTCAACACGCCCGGCGAGCATGGCAGCGCCGGAACGCAGATCGAGCTGCTCCAGCCGACCGCGCCGGACAGCGCCGTCGGCAAGTGGCTGGAAAAGAACCCGCTCGGGGGCCAGCATCACATCTGCTACGAAGTGCCCGACATTCAGGCGGCGAAGGCGTGGTTCGAGGGACTCGGCAAGCGCGTGCTCGGCGAACCGCGCATCGGCGCGCATGGAACGATGATCTTCTTCGTCCATCCCAAGGACATGGGCGGCCAGCTCACCGAGATCATGGAAACGCCGCGTGGCGATCACTGATCTTTTCGTCACCCCGGCGCAGGCCGGGGTCCAGTCCTTCCGCCGGGCCTGGATACCGGCCTGCGCCGGTATGACGAGGTAAAGCGATGACGATCGAAACGAACCTAGGCGAGGACGCCGGCGCCGCGCCGAAGCCGCAGCCTCTGCCCGAGCCTTCCGCCAAGCCCACGCTCGACAACTGGTCCGCGGCCGCCGCCAAGGAGGTGAAGGGCAAGGACCTGACCTGGCACACGCCCGAAGGGATCGACGTCAAGCCGCTGTACACGGCCGACGATCTCGAAGGCTGGGAGCCGGGGCTGCCGGGCTTCGCGCCGTTCACGCGGGGCGTGCGAGCCTCGATGTACGCCGGCCGGCCATGGACGATCCGGCAATATGCCGGCTTCTCGACCGCCGAGGAATCGAACGCCTTCTATCACCGCAACCTCAAGGCCGGGCAGAAGGGCCTGTCGGTCGCGTTCGATCTCGCCACCCACCGCGGCTACGACAGCGACCATCCCCGCGTCACGGGCGACGTGGGCAAGGCCGGCGTTGCGATCGACACGATCGACGACATGAAGATCCTGTTCGACGGCATCCCGCTCGATCAAATGTCGGTCTCGATGACGATGAACGGCGCGGTGATCCCGATCCTCGCCTTCTTCATCGTCGCCGGCGAGGAGCAGGGCGTCAGCCAGGCGCAGCTCGACGGGACCATCCAGAACGACATCCTCAAGGAGTTCATGGTCCGCAACACCTATATCTACCCACCCGAGCCGAGCATGCGGATCATCTCGGACATCTTCGCATTCACCTCGGCCAACATGCCGAAATTCAACAGCATTTCGATCTCCGGCTATCATATGCAGGAAGCCGGCGCGACGCAGGTGCAGGAGCTCGCCTTCACGATCGCCGACGGCGCCGAATATGTGAAATACGGCGTCGCCAGCGGGCTCGACATCGACAAGTTCGCGGGGCGGCTGAGCTTCTTCTTCGCGATCGGCATGAACTTCTTCATGGAGGTCGCGAAGCTGCGTGCCGCGCGCGTGCTCTGGCATCGCGTGATGACCAGGCTCGGCGCCAGGGACGAGCGCTCGAAGATGCTGCGCACGCACTGCCAGACGTCGGGCGTCAGCCTCACCGAGAAGGATCCCTACAACAACGTCATGCGCACGACGATCGAGGCGATGGCGGCGATGCTCGGCGGCACCCAGAGCCTCCATACCAACGCGCTCGACGAAGCCATTGCGCTGCCGACGGATTTCTCCGCGCGCATCGCCCGCAACACGCAGCTGGTGATCCAGGAGGAGACCGGCATGTGCAACGTCGTCGATCCGCTCGGCGGCAGCTATTATGTCGAGAGCCTGACCAAGGAGCTGGTCGATCGCGCCTGGGAGATTATCGAGAAGGTCGAGGCGGAGGGCGGCATGGCGAAGGCCGTGGCGGCGGGCTGGCCGAAGGCGATGATCGAGGAAGCATCCGCGGCGCGCGCGGCACGCGTCGATCGCCGCGAGGAGATCGTCGTCGGCGTCAACAAATATGCCAAGGACAAGGAAGACCCGATCGACATCCTCGACGTCGACAACGTCGCGGTGCGCGAGGCGCAGGTCCGTCGCATCGCGAAGGTGAAGGCGGAGCGGGACGAGGCCGCCTGCCGCGCCGCGCTCGACGCGCTGCGCGAGGGCGCGAAGAGTAAGGGCAATCTGCTTGAACTGGCGGTCGAATGCGCCCGCAAGCGCGCGACGCTCGGCGAGATCAGCCTCGCCATGGAGGATGTGTTCGGCCGCTACGGTACCAACCCGACGCCGGTGAAGGGCATCTATGGCGGCGCCTATCAGGACGATGCGCGCTGGACCGGCCTCGTCGACGGGGTCGAGGCGATCGGTCGGCGCAAGGGGCGTAAGCCGAAATTGTTCGTCGCCAAGATGGGGCAGGACGGGCATGATCGCGGCGCCAATCTGGTGAGCTCGGCGTTCGGCGATCTCGGCTTCGACGTGCTCGCCGGGCCGCTGTTCCAGACCCCCAAGGAAGCCGCGGACATGGCGATCAAGGCCGATGTCGACGTGGTCGGCGCCTCAAGCCTCGCCGCCGGCCACAAGACGCTGATCCCCGAGCTGATCGGTTATCTTCGCGATGCCGGCCGTAGCGACATCAAGGTGATAGCGGGCGGCGTCATCCCGGCGCAGGACTATCAGTTCCTGCGCGACGCGGGCGTGCAGGGCATCTTCGGGCCCGGCACCAACCTCGTCAGCGCCGCGACCGAGGTGCTCCAGCTCCTCGGCCACAACATGCCCCCGGCGGAGGAAGCGGCGTGAGTTTGGATACACCCACACCCGTTCGCCCTGAGCTTGTCGAAGGGCTGCCCTGTTCTTCGGTCGAAGAGAAGAACAGGGCTTCGACAGGCTCAGCCCGAACCGTAAAGACCGACTGGACCCGCGAGGAGATCGCGGTGCTGTTCGATCGGCCGTTCCTCGATCTCGTCTTCGAGGCGGCCGCCGTGCATCGCGCGCATCATCCGAGGAACTCGGTGCAGCTCTCGACTTTGCTGTCGATCAAGACCGGCGGCTGCGTCGAGGATTGCGGCTATTGCTCGCAGTCCGCGCATCACGAGACCGGCCTCAAGGCGACGAAGCTGATGGACGTCCGCGCCGTCCTCCAGGCGGCGGCGCAGGCGAAAGACAACGGCTCTTCGCGCTTCTGCATGGGTGCGGCGTGGCGCAGCCCCAAGGAGCGCGACATGCCCGCCATCGTCGCGATGGTGAAGGGCGTCCGCGAGATGGGCCTCGAGACCTGCATGACGCTTGGCATGCTGAGCGAAAGCCAGGCCGCGCAGCTCGCCGAGGCCGGGCTCGATTATTACAACCACAACATCGACACGAGCCCCGAGAACTACGCGAACGTCATCACCACGCGGACCTTCCAGGAACGGATCGACACGCTGGAGCATGTCCGCTCGGCGGGCATCAACGTCTGCTCGGGCGGCATCGTCGGCATGGGCGAGACCCGCGCCGACCGTATCGGCTTCCTCCACGCGCTCGCGACGATGGCGCACCCGGACAGCGTCCCGATCAACGCGCTGGTGCCGGTCAAGGGCACCGTGCTCGGCGACATGCTCGCGGACACGCCGATGGCGAAGATCGACGAGATCGAGTTCGTCCGCACCGTCGCGGTGGCGCGCATCCTGATGCCCCTCAGCATGGTCCGCCTCTCCGCAGGCCGCGAGAGCATGAGCGACTCGACCCAGGCGCTCTGCTTCCTCGCCGGCGCCAACTCGATCTTCACCGGCGACAAGCTGCTGACGACGGGCAACGCCGGCGACGACAAGGACGCCGCGCTGTTCGCGAAGCTGGGGATCGCGGCGATGCGCGCCGAAATCGCGCAGGCGGTCGCGGCCGAATGAGTGTGGCCTGCGCCTTGAGGGACTACGCCGCGATCACCTCGCTCTTCACCGCTGCGCCGAACTTCGCTTCGGCTTGGTGCAGATCGTAGCTCGCCTGCATGCTGAGCCATAGTCGCGCGGGCGTGCCCAGGCTCGCCTCCAACCGCAACGCGGTCTCGGGGCTGATGCCGCGTCGGCCTGCGACGATGTCCTGGATGCGCTGCGGCGGGACGCGCAGCTTCAGTGCGAAGGCGTTGGCGGACAGGCCGCGTGCGTCGAGCTCCTCCTTGAGGATGGCGCCGGGATGGACTTGCTGGAAGGCGAACTGCGTCATCGGTTCCTCAATGATAGTCGACGATCTCGACATCCTCGGCGTTGCCCTCGCGAAAGCGGAAGACGAGGCGCCACGGTCCGTTAATCGTCATCGCCCATTGGCCCTGCCGATCGCCGCTCAGCGCGTGAAGCCCGACCGACTTGAGCGGCGGAATGTCGTCGAGCGAGGCGACGCCATGGAGCACCTGAAGCCGCGCCATCGCCTTGGCCGCGTCGAGGCCCCTGAACTTCGACTTCCCCTCGCGTGCGAAGCGTTCCGTCGCACGGTTGGCGAAGCTGACGATCACCTGATGGTTATGACATGATACCTGTGACATGCCAAGCGTGTTACAGCCACTGACGAGGGGCTGATGTTCAAGAAAATCCTGGTCGCCAATCGCGGCGAGATCGCGTGCCGTGTGTTTCGCACCGCCAAGAAGATGGGGATCGCGACGGTCGCGGTCTATTCGGATGCGGATGCGCGCGCGCCGCATGTGCTGATGGCGGACGAGGCGGTGCGGCTCGGGCCGGCGCCGGCAGCGGAGAGCTATCTCAAGGCCGAGCTGATCCTGCTCGCCGCCAAGGAGACCGGCGCTGACTGCATCCACCCCGGCTACGGCTTCCTATCCGAGCGCGAGAGCTTCGCGAAAGCCTGCGCCGAGGCCGGCATCGCCTTCGTCGGGCCTCCCCCCAATGCCATTGCGGCGATGGGCGACAAGATCGAATCGAAGAAGCTCGCCAAGGAGGCTGGCGTCAACGTCGTCCCGGGCTTCCTCGGTGAGATCGCGACCACCGACGATGCCGTGAAGATCGCCGGCGACATCGGCTATCCGGTGATGATGAAGGCCTCGGCCGGCGGCGGCGGCAAGGGCATGCGCCTCGCCTGGGGCGAGACCGACGTCCGCGAAGGCTTCGAGGCCACGAAGCGCGAGGGCCTCGCCTCGTTCGGCGACGATCGCGTCTTCATCGAGAAGTTCATCGAGTCGCCCCGCCACATCGAGATTCAGGTGCTCGGCGACCAGCACGGCAACATCCTCTATCTGAACGAGCGCGAATGCTCGATCCAGCGCCGCCACCAGAAGGTCGTCGAGGAGGCGCCGTCGCCCTTCGTCAGTCCCGAGATGCGCAAGGCGATGGGCGAGCAGGCGGTCGCGCTGGCGCGGGCCGTCGGCTACTATAGCGCCGGCACCGTCGAGCTGATCGTCTCGGGCGCCGACAAGACCGGAAAAGGCTTCTACTTCCTGGAGATGAACACGCGTCTTCAGGTCGAGCATCCGGTGACCGAGGAGATCACCGGGCTCGATCTCGTCGAGCAGATGATCCGGGTGGCCGCGGGTGAGAAGCTCGCGATCACGCAGGCGGACGTCGGCATCGACGGCTGGGCGATCGAGACGCGCGTCTATGCCGAGGATCCCTATCGCAACTTCCTGCCGTCGACCGGGCGGCTGACGCGCTATCGCACCCCGGCCGAGAAGGACGGCGTCCGCGTCGACACCGGCGTGACCGAGGGCAGCGAGATCTCGATGTTCTACGATCCGATGGTCGCCAAGCTGATCACCTATGCGCCGACCAGGCTCGAGGCGATCGACCGGCAGATCACCGCGCTCGATCGCTACGAGGTCGAGGGCATCGGCCAGAACATCGATTTCCTATCGAGCGTGATGCAGCATCCGCGCTTCCGCGACGGCAACATCACCACCGGCTTCATCGCCGAGGAGTATCCCGAGGGCTTCGGCGGCGCGCCGGCCTCCGGGGAACTGACGCGCGATCTCGCAGCGGTGGCGGCGTCGATCGCGACGGTGCAGGCCGAGCATGCGCTCCGCATCGACGGTCAGCTCAACGGCCCGATGGCGGCGCCGAGCGACTGGATCGTCAAGTTTGACGGAGCGGAGCATCATGTCCAGATCGCGGCCGAATCGGTTACGGTCGACGGCAAGGGCGTCGTCGTCGACGTCGCCTTCACGCCGGGGCAGCGGCTGATCGAGGCGGACATCGATGGGCGGCCGCTCTCGGTGAAGGTCGCGCTCGGCCGCGGCAAGATGAAGCTCACCGCGCGCGGCGCCAGCCATGACGTGCGGGTGATGCGGCCGCGGGTCGCGGCGCTCGCGCATCACATGATCGAGAAGGTGCCGCCCGATCTCTCCAAGTTCCTCGTCTCGCCGATGCCGGGGCTGCTGACGCGGCTCAACGTCGCGGTTGGCGAGAAGGTCGAGGAGGGGCAGCCGCTCGCCGTCGTCGAGGCGATGAAGATGGAGAACATCCTGCGCGCGGTGAAGGCGGCGACGGTGAAGTCGGTCGAGGCCGCCGCCGGCGAGAGCCTCGCGATCGACCAGGTGATCCTCGAGTTCGAATAAGCTCAGATTGGTGTGAGAAACCCGTTCGTGCTGAGCGAAGTCGAAGCACGTGAGGCGAGCGCCGCGTTCGTGGCACGTCCTTCGACCACGCTCAGGATGAACGGGGCAAGGTGCTGGCATTGACCGCTCGTCAACCGCTGCGCGCGTAAGGCGGGCGCCATGACGACACGCGTGCACCTCGTCGCCGCCGCGCGACCCAACTTCATGAAGGTCGCACCGCTCTGGCATGCGCTCGACACGGCGCCCGATTTCACGCCGGTGCTCGTCCATACCGGGCAGCACTACGATCCGAACATGTCCGATGCGATCTTCGCCGATCTCGGGCTGCCGGCGCCGGATCATCATCTCGGCGTCGGATCGGGGAGCCATGCGGAGCAGACCGGGCGCGTGATGATCGCCTATGAGCGGATCGCGCTAAGCGACCGACCGGATTGGCTGATCGTCGTCGGCGACGTCAATTCGACGCTGGCCTGCGCCCTGGTCGGCACCAAGCTCGGCGTGCCCGTCGTCCACCTCGAGGCGGGGCTGCGCTCGGGCGACCGGACGATGCCCGAGGAGATCAACCGGCTCGCGGTCGACGCGATCTGCGACGTGCTGTGGACGCCGTCGCCGGATGCCGACGCCAATCTCGCGGCGGAGGGCGTCGCCGCGCATCGGGTGAGCGCGGTCGGCAACATCATGATGGACAGCTACGAGCTCGTGCGCCCAGCGATCGCGGCGGCGGACGTGCCCGGCACGCTCGCGCTGGCGGGGCGGCGCTATGGCGTGGTGACGCTGCATCGCCCCTCCAACGTCGACGATCCCCGCCAGCTCGGGCGGCTGGTGGCGGCGCTGGAGGCGGCGCAGCAGCGCCTGCCGCTGGTTTTCCCCGTCCATCCGCGTACGCGCGCCAAGCTCGTCCAATTCGGGCTGATCGAGCGACTGGAGCGCGCCGGCGTGCGGCTCACCGAGCCGCAATCCTATGTGCGGTTCATGTCGCTGGTGTCGGGCGCGGCGGTCGCGATCACCGATTCGGGCGGCATCCAGGAGGAGACGACTTATCTCGGCATCCCCTGCCTCACGCTGCGTGAGAATACCGAGCGGCCGATCACGATCAGTGAGGGCACCAACCGGCTGGTCGGCGCCGGCAACCTGATCGGCGCGCTGGATGCGGCGCTGGCGCGCCCTGCCGGCGCCTGCAGCCGACCGGCGCTATGGGACGGCAAGACCGCCGCGCGCTGCCTCGCCGATCTGCGCGCCCGTGCGGGATTGCAGCAGGCCGCGTAATGTCTCGCAGTGCTTGCGAGCGCGGTGAAGCGAGCGTGGAACGGAATTGCCGCGCGCGGCAATTCCGCAGCTCGCGATGACGAGCTGGAGCGCAATTCGATCGATCTCGATCAGCTTCACCCGTTCCGACTGAGCCCGCCAAGGCAGGCGCAGGATAGGCTTCGATCCTGCGGATCGAAGTCGAAGCCCAGGTGCTGCGGCTGCCCTTCGACTTCGCTCAGGGCGAACAGGGGATGGCGGAACAGTCAACTCGAAACATGCTTAGCTTCAGCCTAGCGCCACCAGCAGCGCGTGCCCCAGCGGTGGACGACGCAAACGCGGCGCGGGCCGTACCAACCGCGGTGCCAGCGACGATGCCAGCCATAGCCGCCACCGTGCCAGCCACCGCCGCCGTGCCAGCCGCCACCACCGCCATGCCATCCGCCGCCGCCGTGGCCACCGTGATAATGTTGCGCCTCGGCTGCGCTGGCGGTGCCGAGCGCCAGCGCGGCGGCGAGAATGAGCGATGGGGTGCGCATTGCGGTCGTCCTCTCGTTGAGCGGCCGTAGAAGCCAATCGCCAAGCTTAACCGGCCATGGCCGTAACGGTTTCCTGCGCCGTGGCGGGGTGACGCATCGACCGATCGCGCCTACCTAGAGGGCGATGCGCAATCCCAGCCAGGGCCTTCCGAGCCGCGAGCAGATCCTCCGCTTCATCGAGGAGAGCACCCAGCCCGCGGGCAAGCGCGAGATCGCGCGCGCCTTCCAGCTTTCCGCGCACGACAAGATCCTGCTGAAGGCGCTGCTCAAGGACATGGCCGACGAGGGGCTGATCGACAGCGCCCCCGGTCGCGCCTTCCACAAATCGGGCGGGGTGCCGCGCGTGACGGTGCTGCGCGTGATCGACGCCGATGGCGATCGCACCACCGCCGTTCCGGAGAACTGGCAGGGCGAGGGGCCGCCGCCGCGGCTGCGCGTGATGGAGCGGCGCGGCCCGAAATCCTCCGCGCTCGGCCCGGGCGATCGCATCCTCGCGCGCACCGAGGAGACCGAGCGCGGCCTCGTCGCGCATCCGATGAAGAAGCTCGCCAAGAGCGAGGAGATGGTGCTGGGCGTGCTCCACAAGGAGGGAGACCGGCTGTGGCTCAAGCCGGTCGACAAGCGCGAGCGGCGCGAGCTGCCGGTCTCCGATGCGGGCGAGGCGGACGTCGGCGATCTCGTGCTGGCGGAGAAGGTTGGGCGGCCACCACGCATTTCGGCGAAGGTTTCGGAACGGCTCGGCGATCCATTCGCGCCGCGCAGCTTCAGCCTCGTCGCGATCCACAAGTTCGGCATTCCCGATGTCTTCGGCGAGCCGGTACTGGAGGAAGCGGTGAAGGCGGCGAAGCTGCCGCTGGGAGCCATAGGGGAGGGCGCGCGCGAGGATCTCCGCGATCTCCCCATCGTCGCGATCGACCCGGCCGACGCGCGCGATCATGACGATGCGGTGTGGGCCGCGCCCGACGACGATCCCGCCAATGTCGGCGGCTTCAAGGCGATCGTCGCGATCGCCGACGTCAGCTTCTACGTGCGGCCCGGCGGCGCGCTCGATCGCGAGGCGAGGAAGCGCGGCAACAGCGTCTATTTCCCCGATCGCGCCGTGCCGATGCTGCCCGAGATCCTCTCGGCGGACGTCTGCTCGCTGAGAGCCGGCGAAGACCGCGGCGCGCTGGTCTGCCACCTCACGATCGGCAAGGACGGCGCGCTGAAGAGCTGGCGCTTCGCCCGCGCGGTGATCCGCGTCGCCGCCAACATCGCCTATGAGGACGCGCAGGCGATGATCGACGGGGCCGCTTCCCCTCCCGCGAGCGGGAGCGGGCCGGGGGGTGGGCTCGCGCTTTCGAGCGCGGAGCCTGGCCATGAGCCGGGCGCCCACCCCCGACCCCTCCCGCAAGCGGGAGGGGAGATAGAACTTGCCTCCTCGCCCTGTTCGATGCCGGAGTTGGAGCCCACTGAGCCCCTCCCTGGAAGGGAGGGGTTGGGGTGGGTGGACAGCGATCGAGCGCTCGCCCAGCATCCACCCCACCCCAACCCCTCCCCTGAAGGGGAGGGGCTATTGGATGCGCTGCGGCCGCTGTGGGCGTGCTGGCGGGCGCTGGCGAGGGCGCGGGAAAAGCGCGCGCCGCTGGAGCTCGACCTGCCCGAGCGCCGCGTGATGCTCGACGAGAAGGGCCGCATCCTCTCGGTCGCGCCGCGCGAGCGGCTGGATGCGCACCGGCTGATCGAGGATTATATGATCGCGGCGAACGTCGCCGCCGCCAAGGCGCTCGAAGCGAGGAAGGCGCCGGTGATGTACCGCGTCCACGAGCCGCCGAGCCGCGAGAAGCTCGTCGCACTCAAGGACTATCTCAAGACGTTCGGGATCGAATTCGCGCTTGGGCAGGTGGTCCGGCCGGCGACCTTCAACCATCTCATAGCAAGGCTGGGCGAGGCGGATTATCGTCCGCAGGTGATGGAGCAGATCCTCCGCAGCCAGACCCAGGCCTATTACGCGCCGGCCAATGCGGGCCATTTCGGGCTCGCGCTCGGCAGCTATGCGCATTTCACCTCGCCGATCCGGCGCTATGCCGATCTGCTCGTCCACCGCGCGCTGGTCGGCGCCTACGGGCTCGAGGCGCCGGTGGCGAAGGCGGCGCTGGGATCGCTGCCGGCGGAGACCAAGCTGCCGTCGTCCGAGGCCGAGCAGATGGAGCGGATCGGCGAGGGCATCAGCCGCGCCGAGCGCCGCGCGATGGAGGCCGAACGCGAGACGATCGACCGCTATGTCGCCGCCTACCTCTCCGAGCGAGTCGGCGAGCTCGTCGATACGCGGATCACCGGCGTGCAGTCGTTCGGCTTCTTCGCGACCGTCGAGGGGCTCGGCGGGGACGGCCTCGTGCCGGTCTCGACGCTCGGCGCCGAACGCTTCCATTATGACGAGCGCGCGCAGTCGCTCGTCGGCGAGGAGAGCGGCACCGCCTTCGTGCCCGGCCAGCGGCTCAAGCTGCGGCTGGTCGAAGCGAGCCCGATCTCGGCGTCGCTGCGCTTCGAGCTGCCCGATGCCGAGCCGCGGCCGCGCGATCGGCCGGTCTCGCGTGAGCGCCGGCCGATGGGGCGCCGCGGCCGGCCCGCCAACATCCGCCACAAGGGTGGTTCGCGGGGCGGGCGGCGATGAGCGCGCCGCTGCCGCCGCAGCCGGGCGAGCTCTCCGCGCACCAGCGCATCGCGCGGCTGGTGTTCGTGTTCATCGTCCTCGGGCTGGGGCTGTGGACGATCCGCAACTTCCTGCCCGCGCTGCTCTGGGCCGGCGTGATCGCGATCGCGATCTCGCCGCTGCGCCATCGCGTCATCCGGCGCTGGCCGAGCCTCTCGCGCGGCTGGGTCCTTCCGTTTCTGCTCACCGCGGCGGTCGCGCTGCTCGTACTCGTGCCGGTCGGCTTCGGGATCGTGCGCGCAGCGGCGGAGGCGCAGGACGTCGCGCGCTGGCTGATCGCGGCGCGGCATCAGGGCGTGCCCGTCCCCGAGTGGGTGGCGCACCTGCCGTTCGGCGCCAAGACGGTCTCCGCCTGGTGGCAGCAGCACCTCGCGACGCCCGAGGCGGCGGACGAGCAGTTCCGCGTGCTGAGCGCGCAGACCATCCTCTACCACAGCCGGATGGTCGGCTCGGGCATCATCAAGCGCAGCATCACCTTTGGCTTCACGCTGTTCGCGCTGTTCTTCCTGCTCCGCGACGGTGCGTTCATCGCGGCGCAGATCCGGCTGGCGGCGCGGCGGCTGATCGGCGCCTCGGGCGACCGCATCGCCAACCACGTCGTCCAGTCGGTCCGCGGCACGATCGACGGGCTGGTGCTGGTCGGTCTCGCCGAAGGGCTGCTGATGGCCGTCGCCTACGTCTTCTCCGGCGTGACCCACCCGCTGCTGCTCGGGGCGGCGACGGCGATCGCGGCGATGATCCCGTTCGGCGCGGCGGCGATGTACTGCATCGCGGGCCTGCTGCTCATCACCCAGCAGCAGGTGGTGGCGGCGATCGCGGTGGTGGCGTTCGGCTTCGCGGTGGTGTTCGTCGCCGATCATGTCGTGCGCCCGGTGCTGATCGGCGGCGCGACGCGACTTCCCTTCCTGTGGGTGCTGCTCGGCATCCTCGGCGGCGTCGAGACGTTCGGCCTGCTCGGCCTGTTCGTCGGCCCGGCGGTGATGGCGGTGCTGGTGATGCTGTGGCGCGAATGGGTGGCGGCGGGCACGCGCGGCGCGGAGATGCCGCCGGCGCGGTGAGGCTTGCGCGGCGGTTGTCGAACCTGTGCTCCGGCGAAGGCCGAGCGCGGACGGCGGGCGGTGCACTTGAGGCCCCAGTGCTCCGGCCTTCGGGGTGCCCCTGCGCCGGAGCGCACGGTTTCGAATGGCGCATCCGTGTTCCTGCGAAAGCAGGAACCCCGGGCGTTCGAGCGCATCGCTGCTGGCTCCTGCTTTCGCAGGAGCACGGCTGGCGGCGAGCCGATCGGAAAGCGCTCGCTATCTCGCGCCCGTCGTGGCGGCCTGTTGGAAATGCGCGCGCACCGATCCCGTAGCTCGGCACAGAGCGCGAGAAACGGCCGGCGCCCCTCGCGTGCCTCGCGGCGATCGGGGCTTTGCCGGTGTCCCAGTTTTCCGGCGGGAGCACCTCGCCCATTTCCGCGGGCGCGTCGGGCCGGCGGCGGGAACTGGCTCGTTGTGGCGGACGCCGCGGGCCATGCACATAGAGCACGAGCATGACAGCCTGGCGCTGGCCTGGTTGATGATCGTTGCGTCAGGGTTTTCGACCCCGAAAGCCCTGGCGCGCCGGCCGTCCGGACGATCGCGACGCGAGTGCACCGCGTCGTCCCATCCCGCCGCGCGTCGGCCCTGATCAGGAGCCTCGCGCGACAGCGGGGCTTATAGCGGAATAGCTGCGTAGAGTCAAGAATGTTCTTGCTTCGTTCGCGTCTGTCGGATGGCTGGCATTGGTGGTCCGCGGCCGTTCTCGATCCTCCCCGGCACGGGGAGGGGGACCGCGACGTGCAGCGGCGTGGTGGAGGGAGAGCAAGGCGAGGCGCGGCGTTTGCGGGACGCCCCCTCCACCAGCCTGCGGCTGGTCCCCCTCCCCGCAAGCGGGGAGGATCAGAACGTCCACAATCGTGCGTAAGCTGCCGCTGCTCGCCGACTCGCAGTCGCCTACAGCCTCGGCAGCGTCACGCCGGTCTGCGCCATATATTTGCCGGCGCGGTCGGCGTAGCTGACTTCGCAGGGCTCGTTGCCCTTGAGGAAGAGGAACTGGCAGGCGCCTTCGTTGGCGTAGATCTTTGCCGGCAGCGGCGTCGTGTTCGAGAATTCGAGCGTGACATGGCCCTCCCAGCCGGGCTCGAGCGGGGTGACGTTCACGATGATGCCGCAGCGCGCATAGGTCGACTTGCCGAGGCAGATCACCAACACGTCGCGCGGCACGCGAAAATATTCGACCGTGCGGGCGAGCGCGAACGAGTTGGGCGGGATGATGCAGACGTCGGTCTTGCGGTCGACGAAGCTGTTGTGCGCGAAATCCTTGGGGTCGACGATCGCGTTGTCGACATTGGTGAAGATCTTGAATTCGTCCGAGACGCGCGCGTCGTAACCGTAGCTCGATAGGCCGTAGCTGATACACCCGTCGCGGCGCTGCGCCTCGACGAACGGCTCGATCATGGCGTGCCGTTCCGCC
Organism: Sphingomonadaceae bacterium; assembly: GCA_019239915.1. GTDB lineage: Bacteria > Pseudomonadota > Alphaproteobacteria > Sphingomonadales > Sphingomonadaceae > Solisphingomonas. The sequence continues at coordinate 98,050 of JAFAZF010000036.1, read as the reverse complement.
TGCTCGCGGATCCAGCGATCGGATTGGATGGACATGGGTTGCGCGATTCTCCCGGGCCGGTGCCGGGTCTATCGCGCGCGGGGTGCGGGATGGGAAGGGGCTTGCCTCCGGTCGAAACCCGTTCGTGCTGAGCTTGTCGAAGCACTGACCGTCTCGACGACGTAGAGAGAAAGAACAGCACTTCGACAGGCTCAGTGCGAACGGAAACGGGCGTGATCGCCAAAGAGGCCGATGCCTCCGCCGAGTGGGCGGAAGACACCGGCCTCCGGGATGACGGCGGCTTGGAGACACGCCGCCGCTCCGCGGGGAGCGGGCGCTCAGTTGCTGCCGAGCGAGCCGCTGCCGTTGGCTGAACCGGACCCCGTCACCGAGCCCGAGACGCCGCTGTTCGCGATCGTACCGGCGAGCGCGCCGGCGCCGCTTGTGGCGGCATTGCCTGCGCCCGAGGTGGTGGTCTTCACGCGGCTGACGCCGTTCGACCCGGTGGTGGCGACGCGATCGCGCGCGACGGCGACATGGTTGCGGACGCGACCCGTGGTGTTGGCCGCAGTGGTGCGGACGCGGTCGGTGGTGCTGGTCGCCGCCCCACGCGCGCGGTCGGTGGTGTTCGTCGCGGCGGTCGTCGCGCGGTCGCGGACGGTGCCGGCGGTGTCGGCAAGCCGATCGGAGCCGATCGCCTGTGCGTTCACGCCCGCCGACTTCGCGACGCTGCCCGAGCCGCTCGCCGTCGTGGCGCCGCCGAGCGAGGTGCCGGACGGGCCGGCGAGGTTGGCGGCGCTGCTCGCCGTGCCGCTGACGGTGCCGGCGAGCCCGGCGTCGGCGCTGGCGCGGCCGGTGCGGGTGTTCACCGATTTGTCGACATTGGCGCTGCCCGAGCCGGCGACGCTGTGGCTGAGGCTGCCGGTCGCGGAGCCGAGCGAACCCGCGCCGCCGCCGAGGCTACCGGTTCCCGCGCCGACCCCGCCGATCGTGCCGCCGATGCCGCCGGTGAGGCCGCCGCCCAAATTACCGCCAAGGCCGCCTGCGCCGCCCAGCGCGCCGCCAAGCGGACCCGCCTGCGCCGGCAGCGCCGCGAACGCGGCGATCGCCGCCGCGGCGAGGATATGGCTGCGGAAATGACGCCCCTTGATCATCGTCTTTCTCCATCCTGTCGCCAGCGAAAGGCCGGCCTGCATGATGGCAACGACGGCGATTCCGCGTTTAATCCCGGCGCCTCGAATTTATTTGAGGCCGACGGCGCGCAGCGGCGTCGCGCAGCTGCCGCAGACGATGCCGCGGCCGACCTTGGCGCCGGGCCGGGCATCGGCGGCGACCGCGCGGATCGCCTGTGCAGGATCGCCACGGTCGGCGCGTGCGAGACTGGCGGCGACGAGCGGCGCCGCGAAGGACGTGCCGCGCAGCGCTTCCCAGCCGCCGCCGGGCACCGCGCCGGCCATGTCGGCGCCCGGCGCGGCGAAATCGAGATGCGTTGCCTTGCCGGCCTCGAGCAGAACGCGGCCCTTGGCATCGATACCCGTCACCGCGATCACGCCGTCATAGGAGGCAGGATATTGCGGCGGAGCGGCGGGGCCGTCATTGCCCACCGCCGCGACGATCAGCACGCCTTTCGCCTGCGCCGCCGTGACCGCCGCCGCGAGCAGCGGGTTGGCCGCGCCGACGAGGCTGATGTTGATCACGCGCACATCGCGCGAGACCAGCCAGCCGATCGCGCGCACGATCGCCTCGGCCGAGCCGTTCGCCGCATCGCCGCCGTAGATGTCCGCCGCGAGCAGGCGCGCGCCCGGGGCGGCGCCGCGGAAAGGGCCGCTTTCCCCCACCATCAACGAGGCGACGGCGGTGCCATGACCGCTCGGGCGCGGATTGCCCGCGAAGCCGCGCTGCTCGATGGGCGCGTGCGCGAAGGCGGGGTGTGCGCCGACGCCGCCGTCGATCAGGCCGAGCACCGCCGCGCCCGCGCCGCCGGCTGCCGCGCCGCCCGCAACCGAGCCGTTCGCCGGCGCGAGCTTCGCATGCGCCGGCTCGTAGACATGGTTCAGCGCGTAGGCGCCGTGCGGATCGAGCGTCTGCAGCGTCGCGAGCGCCTTACGCGCGGCAAGGTGCTTGGGTGTCGCGAGCACGACGATCGCGATGCCGAGTCCGTCGACCGTTTCGCGGCGCTTGATGGCGAAGCCCGCGGCGGTCGCCTTGGCCAGTGCGTCGGGCGCGGGATCGGTGGCGAGGATCTCGTCGCGGCGGATCGGGTTCCCGGCCGCGTCGCTGTCGAGCACGGCGCGGTTCGACGACACCAGCGCGTGCAGCCGCTCCCGACGCGCGGCGAGCAGGTCGATCGGGTCGAGCGCCCGCAGCCCGCCGGCGAGCGCGCCGTCGAGCCCGCCGATGCTGGACGCGAGCCCGTTGCCGATCGTTCCGCCGCTCTCGCCTTGCCCGGAGAGGCCGCTCGTCAGCCCGCCGAGCCCGCTGCCCAGTCCGCTGCCGAGGCCACCGAGACCGCCGGAGCCGCCGCGCAGCAGCTGCGCGCTGGCCGGCATCGCCAGCATCGCCAGCAGGATCGCGCCAGTCCGCTTCATCCGGTTCCGTTTCGCCCTCTTCATCGCCTCTTCCTTTTTTCCATCCCTCGACGGATGAAACGACGCGGGCGCGACGTTTAATCCGCATGACGGAGAGGCACGAGATTGGATGCGTTCGAAACCGCGTTGACGGCGCTGTTGCCGCGCCTGCGCCGCTTCGCGCACGGCCTCGCGCGCGATCCCGCCGCGGCGGACGATCTGACGCAGGCGACGGCGGAGCGCGCACTGCAGGCACGCGCGCAGTGGCAGCAAGGAACCAGTCTCGACGCCTGGGCCTATCGCATCATGCGCAACATCTGGATCGATACCGCGCGCAGCCGCCAGCGGCGCGACAAGGTGCTGGCGCCGGCGGAGGCGGGCGAGAGCGTCGGCGTGGCGGGCGATGCCGAGGGCAAGGCCGAGCTCCATTTCCTCATGCGCGCGCTCGACCTCCTGCCGGACGAGCAGCGCGAAGCGGTCGCGCTCGTGATGATCGAGGAGCTTTCCTATCGCGAGGCAGCCGCGGTTTTGGATATACCGATCGGCACCCTGACGAGTCGGCTGGTGCGCGGACGGCAGGCGCTTCTCGCGCTGCTGGAGGATTGAACCATGGATGAGCAACGGATCATCGCCTGGCTGGACGGCGAGCTCGATCCGATCGAAGCGGAGGAGGTGGCGCGCGCCGTCGCCGCCGATCCCGCGCTGCAGGCCCGCGCCGAGGCGCATCGCCGCCTGAAGGCGCGGCTCGCCGCCGCCTTCGGGCCGACTGCGCGTCAGCCGGTGACGGTGATGCCGCGCCCCGAGGCGGAGGTGATCTCGCTCGCCGTCGCGCGGCAAGCGCGGGCGGCGAAGGCGCGCCGCGCGCAGGCCGGGCGGCGTTGGGCGCTACCGGGCGCGGCCGCCGCGAGCCTCGTCGTCGGGCTGTTCGGCGGCACCCAGCTCGCCCAGGTCGCGGGGATCGAGGACAGGCGGGACGCGCTCGCGCTTGCGGCGCCGATCGCGCATGCGCTCGACGTGCAGCTGGCGAGCGAGGCCAGGCCGGTGCGCGTCGCGCTCAGCTTCCGCGATCATGACGGCGAGGTCTGCCGCAGCTTCGCGGGCCGCGCGCTCTCCGGCGTCGCCTGTCGCGTGCCCGATGGCTGGCAGCTGCGCTATGCTGCGCCGGCGGCGGCGCAGGCTGGCGATTACCGCCAGGCCGGCAGCGACCCCGCCACCGCGCAAGTCATCCAGGCGATGATCGCCGGCGCTCCGTTCGACGCGACGCAGGAGCAGGCGGCACGCGGGACCGGGTGGAAATAGGCGGCGATCCGACGGCTGGGATTACCCTTAATCGGTAGCATCCGTTCGCCCTGAGCGAAGTCGAAGGGCATGCGCTGCGGCTGGGCTTCGACTGCGCTCAGCCCGAACGGATGTTGCTGACTAAGGTCTTCGAAAGGTGCTTTGATCAGAGCAGCACTTCGGCAGGCTCAGTTTTCGAGCAGGTTCCAGCCTTACGGATTTAGCGGTCCGAACCGATACGCTTCATCGCCTCGCGTTTGCTGAGGCCGCTCAGCCGATCGGTATTCTCGGCGCGAACCCGCTTCGCGAGCGCGGTCATGCGAGGTCGGCCGGGCCGAAGGCGAGCGGCAGCAGCGCGGAGAGCTGGTGCGTCTCGAGCGCGTCGCCGGTCAGGCCGGCGCAGTGGACGACGATGTCGCGGCCGCCGAGCTGTGCCGCCTCGGTGAGCAGTTGGCGGCAGCGGCCGCAGGGGCGGACGATCGCGTTGCTTTTGCCCTCGATCGATCCGCCGGCGACCGCAATCGCGACGACGTCGGCCAGGCGCCCGGCGCTGTTCGCCGCCGCCAGCGCTGCGGTCTCTGCGCACAGCGAAAGGCCGTAGCTCGCATTTTCCAGGTTGGCGCCGCTGACGACGGCGCCGCCATCGAGCAGCAGCGCGGCGCCAACCGCAAACCGTGAATAGGGCGCGTGGGCGTGGGCGGCGGCGGCGCGGGCGGCGGCGACCAGTTCGGCGGGCGCGCTCGCCACACTCAGCCTTTGATGTGTAGCACGCAGATGAGCGTGAACAGTCGCCGCGCGGTATCGAAATCGACTTCGATCTTGCCCTCGAGCCGCTCGATCAGCAGCTCGGCGGCCTGGTTGTGGACGCCCCGCCGCGCCATGTCGATCGTCTCGATCTGCGCCGGTGTCGCCTGGCGGATCGCCTGAAAATAGCTGTCGCAGATCGCGAAATAATCCTTGATCGCGCGCCGGAAGCGGATGAGCCCGAGCACCAGCGTCTCGAGCAGCGACTTGTCCTGCCGCAATATGTCGATGGCAAGGCGCCCTTCCTCGACGCGCAGCTTGACCGCATAGGGCCCCTCATAGCCGTCGGAATAGGCGCGCAGCGGCCGGAAGCGATTGGCCTCGAGCAGATCGAAGATCGCGACCTTGCGCTCCTGCTCGACGTCGGCCGAGCGCCAGATGATCGTGCGCTCGTCGAGTTCGATGTCGATGATGCGCGGGTCGGCCATCGGCTCAGCGTCTATCGTGCCGCCACGCGAAAGGCGAGCGGGTGCGGAGAGGGACGATCTAGTGCGTGACGTCGATCGTGACGTGGCAGCTCCAGCCCGCCACCAGCGCGCGATCCGGTGCCTCGTCGAGCATGATGCGGACGGGCACGCGCTGCGTGACCTTCACCCAGTTGCCGGTCGCGTTCTGCGCCGGCAGCATGGAGAATTGCGAGCCCGTGCCCGAGCCGATGCCGATGACGTGGCCATGGAAGCGCTTGCCGGGGATGGCGTCGATCTCGACCTCGGCGGACTGGCCGACCCGCACCTTGGGCAGCTGCGTCTCCTTGAAATTGGCCTCGATCCAGCTGTTCTTGTCGCTGACGACGCTGACCTCGGGGAATTCGGCGATCGCCATCGAGCCCGGCAGGACCTTGTCGCTCTGCGAGACCCGGCCGTCGATCGGCGCGCGGACGACGGTGCGCGCGAGATCCAGCGCGGCGCGATCGCGCGTCGCCTGCGCGGCCTCGACCTGCGGGTGCTCGCCGCCGGGGGTCTGGATCATCGCGCGGGCGGACGCGGCCTGCGCCTGCGCGGAGGCGACCTGCGCCTGGGCCGAAGCAAGCGCCGCCTGCGCGGCATCGAAGCTCGCGCGGGTCGTGAAGCCCTGGCCGAGGAGCTGCTGCTGGCGCTGGAAATTCTGCTGGGCGAGCAGCACGTTGGCGCGGTTCTGCGCAGTGTCGGCGACCTTGGCGTCATAGGTGCTCGAAAGCTGGTTGACGCTGAGCCGCGCGTTGCCGAGCGCCGCGTTCGCCTGCTCCAGCGCGATGCGGAACGGCTCCGGGTTGATGCGGAACAGCACGTCGCCCTTCTTGACCTGCTGGTTCTCGGCGACGTCGACCTCGGTGATCGGGCCCGACACCTCGCTCGCGATGCTGACGACATGCGCGCCGACCTGCGCGTCGTCGGTCGAGACGCTGCGGCCGCTGGTCGTCCACACATAGGCGGCGCCGATCAGGATGAGCAGCGGCACCGATACCATCAGCGCCCAGCGCCGCCACGGCTTGCGCGCGCCTTCGCGCAGCTCGAGCTCCGCTTCGAAGGCGGTCATCTTGTTCACGCGACATCCCTTTCGCGCTCGCCGGGGGGCCGGCGCAGCACATCCCGCAATTTCTCCAGCCCGCGACGCAGCGCGGCGCCCTCCACACTCCCCAGGGATGCCATCAGCTCGTTCTCCAGCTGATTGGCGAGTTCGCCCACCTGTTCGATGATCGGCTGCGCGGCCGGCAGCAAGTGGATGCGCCAGACGCGGCGGTCGCGCGGATCCGCACGCCGTTCGACCAGCCCGGCATCGGCGAGCCGATCGACCATGCGGCAGAGCGTGATGCGCTCGACATCGAGCCGTTCGGCAAGCTCGGCCTGTGTCGGCGGCTCGGCACAACGCGCGGTGACGATCAGCGTGCGCCACTGCTGGCGCGTGGTGCCGAGCGCGCGCGCCTGCACCTCGAAATTGTGCCGCATGAGGCGCGCCACGTCATGGACGAGAACGCCGAGGTGGTCGGGTGCATCTGTATGCATACTTACATTATGGTCTGTGATGATGTGCAGGGCAAGGCCTAAACCGTCGCGGTTAAGATTAAACTCGCCGAGCGGCGCTTGAGCGCGACGCCCCGACAAGCGACAACGGCGGGATGGCCGATCCGATCCGATTCCCAGCCCCCACGCCGCCCTCCGGCGAGGAGCCGCTCGCGCTGCCCCACAATGTTGAGGCCGAGGCCGCGCTGCTCGGCGCGCTGATGATCGACAACCGGCTGTTCGAGGACGTGCAGCTGAAGCTCCGCGCGGACCATTTCTACGAGCCCGTCCACGGCCGCATCTATGAGGCGATCCGCAAGCTCGCCGACAAGAACATGATCGCCAATCCAGTGACGTTGCGGCCGATGTTCGAGGGCGACGAGGCGATGCGCCAGCTCGGCGGGCCGGCCTATCTCGCGCAGCTCACCGGATCGGGCGCGGCGCTGATCGGCGCGCGCGATTTCGCAGCGCAGATCTACGAGCTGGCGCTGCTGCGCGCGCTCGTCGGCGTCGGCCGCGACATGGTCGAGGGCGCCCTCGACACCTCCGACACGGTCGATCCGCAGGGACAGATCGAGCAGGCGGAAGCCGCGCTCTATCGCGTGGCCGAGGAAGGCGGCGCATCGGGCGGCGTCAAAAGCTTCGGCGAGGCGACCAAGCTCGCGATCGAGATGGCGGCACGCGCGCTCAATTCCGGCGGTCACGTCTCGGGCATCACCACCGGGCTCGACAGCATGAACGCCAAGATGGGCGGCATGCACAAGTCCGACCTCATCATCCTCGCCGGGCGCCCCGGCATGGGCAAGAGCTCGCTCGCCACCAACATCGCCTACAATGCCGCGATGCGCTACGTGCGCGACAAGGAGGACGGGATCGATCCCGCCAAGTCGGTCGGCGCGCCGGTCGCGATCTTCAACCTCGAAATGTCGGCCGATCAGCTCGCGACCCGCATCCTCGCCGAGCAATCGGGGATCAGCTCCGAAAATCTCCGCATGGGCAAGATCAGCCAGCAGGAGTTCCGCAACCTCGCGCGTGCCGCCGCCGAGCTCGAGAGCCTGCCGCTCTATATCGACGACACGCCGGCGCTCACGATCGCGGCGCTGCGCACGCGCGCGCGGCGGCTCAAGCGCCAGCGCGGCATCGGCATGATCATCGTCGACTATCTCCAGCTACTCCAGGGCACCGGCAAATCGGGCGACGGCAACCGCGTGCAGGAAATCTCGGAGATCAGCCGCGGCCTCAAGACGCTCGCCAAGGAGCTCGACGTGCCGGTGCTCGCACTCTCGCAGCTCAGCCGCGCCGTCGAGCAGCGCGAGGACAAGCGGCCGCAGCTTTCGGACCTGCGCGAATCCGGCTCGATCGAGCAGGACGCCGACATCGTGCTCTTCATCTATCGCGAGGATTATTATGTCGGCTCGCGCGAGCCGAAGCGGCCGGTGTCCGGCGACGATCCCAAGATCTTCCAGGCGCACGAGGATTGGCAGCGGGAGATGGAAGGCGTGTTCGGGCTCGCCGAGGTGATCGTCGCCAAGCAGCGCCATGGCGCTACCGGCAAGGTGCGGCTCAAGTTCGAGAGCAAGATCACCAAGTTCAGCGACCTGGCCGACGAGGAATACCGGAACTAGCGCGAAGCCCGATACGAGGAAATGAAAGTCCCCCGTTCGCCCTGAGCCTGCCGAAGGGCTGTTCTGTTTTTCGCGGCTAAGAAGAACAGTGCTTCGACAAGCTCAGCACGAGCGTACAATAGCTGAGTTCAGCGCCGAGACTCGTTAGAACACCGGCTCTTCGCCCGGCTTCTCGGGAACGTGGATGCCGCACTCGACCTTGTCCCAGCCGCGCCAGCGGCCGGCGCGGGGATCCTCGCCGGGCTTTACGACGCTCGTGCACGGCTGGCAGCCGATCGAGAGATAGCCCTGCTCCTCGAGCGGGTGGCGCGGCAGGTCGCGCTCCGCGAAATAGGCGTCGAGATCGGCCTTGGTCCAATCGCCAAGCGGGTTGACCTTGAGCCGGCCGTCCTCGATCTCGAAGCGCGGCAGGTTCTGGCGGGTCTGCGACTGGAACGCCTTGCGGCCCGAGATCCAGCTGTCGAGCCCGTCCTTGGCGCGCTTGAGCGGCTCGACCTTGCGGATTTCGCAGCAGCCGTCGGGATCGTAGGACCAGCGCAGCCCGGTGGCGTCCTTCGCCTCGAGCGCCGCCGGATCGGGGGCGATGATACGGCGATCGCTCATGCCGAGCCGATCGAGCAGCGCGTCGCGATAATCCAGCGTCTCGGGAAACATCTTGAGCGTGTCGACGAACACCACCGGCGTGTGCGGCGCGGCGCGTGCGACGAGATCGAGCAGCACCGCGCTCTCGGTGCCGAACGACGAGACCACCGCGGTGCGGCCGAGCAGCCCCTCGGCGAAAAGCGTGCGCAGCATCGCGAACGCATCAACGCCGGCGAAGCGCGCGTTGAGCGCGTCGGCATCGGCCTGCGTGAAGGCCGGCCGGACATCGACGATATCGAGCGCGCGATCGGCCCTAGCCATGCCGCAGCTTCCAGACCGGCACCGCATCGTCGGCGGCCTGCTGATAGACGAGGTCATAGGCCTCGAGCGCGCGCTGCGCGACCGCGGGTGCGATCGGGTGATCGGGCGCGAAGCTGTCGAACCCGCAGCGGCGCATGAACAGGAGCTGGTCGACGAGCACGTCGCCGGTCGCCTTGAGCTCACCGGTGTAGCCAGCCTCGCGCAGGATGCGCGCGGAGGAATAACCGCGCCCGTCGCGGAAGCGCGGAAAGTCGATCTCGACGAGGCGCACTCGCTCGAGCACCGGGATCAGACGGCGGACGTCGTCGCCGCCCTCGATGCGGACCGAGGCGGCATCATCCTGATCGAGGAACGCATCGAGCGAGACGGCGGGCTCGTCGGCGAGCTCGTCGTCGCGGAAGCGAAGGTCGGCGGGGATCATGAGGCCCCTCCCTGCAAGGGAGGGGTTTGGGGTGGGTAGATGGGCGAGGTGCGCTGCCGATAGCAACCCACCCCCGGCCCCTCCCTTCCAGGGAGGGGCGAATAGCGATCACCCATAGATCGCCTCCTTGAACGGCTCCATGCCGACGCGGCGGTAGGTGTCGACGAAGCGCTCACCAGGCTCGCGCACCGCGCGATACTTCTCGACCGCCCGCTCGACCGCGTCGACGACGCCGTCCTCGTCGAAGCCGGGGCCGGTGATCTTGGCCTGGCTGGTATCCTCTGCGCCTGAGCCGCCGAGCAGGAGCTGGTAGCTCTCCTTGCCCTTCTTATCGACGCCGAGGATGCCGATGTGGCCGGCATGATGGTGGCCGCACGCATTGATGCAGCCCGAAATCTTGAGCTTCAACTCGCCGAGATCGCGCTGGCGCGCGGGATCGGCGAACCGCTCGGCGATCTTCTGCGCGACCGGGATCGAGCGCGCATTGGCGAGGCTGCAATAATCGAGCCCCGGGCAGGTGATGAGATCGCTGATCAGATCGAGGTTGGCGGAGGCGAGACCGGCCGCGTCGAGCGTCTGCCAGAGCGTGTAGAGATCGGCCTTGCGGACGTGCGGCAGCACGAGGTTCTGCGCGTGCGTGGCGCGCAGTTCGTCGAAGCTGTACTTCTCGGCGAGATCGGCGACGAGGTCGATCTGCTCGGCCGAAATGTCGCCGGGAATGCCGCCGATCGGCTTGAGGCTGATCGTGGCGATCGCATAGCCCGGCGCCTTGTGGGCGTGGACGTTCTGCTCAACCCAGAGACGAAAATCGGGATCGGAGAGATCGAGTTCGTCGCTCAGCCCCTGTTCGAACGGCGGCGGCACGAAATGGGTCGCGATGCGATCATATTCCGCCTGCGGGAAATCGGTGCCGAGCGTGAGGATGCGGCCGAACTCCTCCTCGACCTGGCGGCGAAACTCCTCCTCGCCGAGCTCGTGGACGAGGATCTTCATGCGCTGCTTGTGGATGTTGTCGCGGCGCGCGTGGAGGTTCCACACGCGCAGCACCGCCTGCAGATAGGAGAAGATCTGTTCGGTCGGGCAGAAGCTCCGGATCGGGAAGGCGATGAACGGCGTGCGCCCCATGCCGCCGCCGGCAAAGACCTCGAAGCCGCTCTCGCCTGCTTCGTTGCGGACGATGCGGAGCGCGAGATCGTGCCAGCGCAGCGCGGCGCGATCCTCGGCCGCCGCGATCACCGCGATCTTGAACTTGCGCGGCAGGTAGCTGAACTCGGGATGGAAGGTCGTCGCCTGGCGCAGCAGCTCGGCCCAGATGCGCGGATCCTCGATCTCGTCGGCGGCGGCGCCGGCGAACGGATCGGCCGAAATGTTGCGGATGCTCTCGCCCGATGTCTGTATCGCGTGCATCTCGACCGTGGCGAGATCGGCGAGGATGTCCGGCGCCTCTTCGAGCTTGATCCAGTTGTACTGGATGTTCTGCCGCGTCGTGAAGTGGCCGTAGCCGCGATCATATTTGCGCGCGATGTGCGCGAGCATCCGCGTCTGGCGGCTGTTCAGCGTGCCATAGGGGATCGCCACGCGCAGCATATAGGCGTGGAGCTGCAGATAGAGGCCGTTCTTGAGCCGCAGCGGCTTGAACTGATCGTCGTTCATGTCGCCGGCGATGCGGCGCGCGACCTGATCGCGGAACTCGGCGACGCGGGCATCGACGATCGCCTGGTCATATTTGTCGTAGCGGTACATTCTTCAAATCCTCCCCGGAACGGGGAGGGGGACCAGCCGAAGGCTGGTGGAGGGGGCTTTCCTCCACTGCCGCGCTTCGGGGCGATCCCCCTCCACCGCGCTCCGCGCGGTCCCCCTCCCCGTTCCGGGGAGGATCGTGATAGTCGGGCGCATCAAATCACCCAATTGCCGACCGCCGGATCGGCGGGCTTCAGCGAGAGGTCGAGGCGCACGGTCGGGCCGAGCGCGCGGATGCGATCCTTGATGTGGGCGGGGCGGGGGCCTTCGGGCGTCATCTCGGCGTCGATCACAACCGCGCCGTTGACGCGCTGCGCCGCCTGCTCCTGCGCGCCCAGCGCCTCCCCATGCTCGCCGACGTCGACAGCGTGCGCGACGTGGCGCGACCAGCCATGGCCGTCCCACCAAATCACGTCGCCGGTGCGCAGATCATTCCCCGTCAACAGCTTCAAACTCCGTCCCCCACCGACACCGTCTCCGCCTGGCGTGCCAGCACGCGCAGCTTGTCCTCCGCATCCGAGAGCGCGACGACCTCGCCCACGACGATGATCGCGGGGCTCTCGACCTTCTCGCGCTGGAGCATGCCGCCGAGATCGGCAAGCACGGTGCGCATCGCGCGCGCGCCCGGCAGCGTGCCCCGCTCGAGCACCGCGACCGGCAGATCGGGGGCGAGGCCGTCGGCGATCAGCTTGTCGGCGATGCAGCCGCCCGATGCCACGCCCATGTAGATGACGAGCGTGCGGCCGACGCCGGCGAGGCCCGACCAATCCTGCTCGGACAGCCCCTTGCACTGGCCGGCGACGAAGCTGACCGCGCTCGACCAGTCGCGATGCGTCAAGGGCAGCATCGCCTCGGCGGCGCAGCCGAGCGCGGCGGAAACGCCGGGCACGACCTCGACGGGGAGGCCGGCGGCGCGCACCGCCTCGACCTCCTCGCCGCCGCGGCCGAACACGAACGGATCGCCGCCCTTCAACCGCACCACGATCGAGCCCGAACGGACATGCGCGATGACGAGCGCGTTGATCGCCTCCTGCGGCAGCGTATGCCGCGCGCGCTTCTTGGCGACCGAGATCCGCTGCGCGTGCGCCGGCGCGTGATCGAGCACCGCCGGATCGATCAGCCCGTCATGGATGACGACATCGGCCTGGCGCAACGCATCGACCGCGCGCAGCGTCAGCAGCCCCGGATCGCCGGGGCCAGCGCCGACGAGGATCACGCGCCCACGCGCGTGCGGATCGAGCAGGTTCGCCATGCCGGGCCAGATGGGCGTTTCCGTTCGTTGCCGCAATCGAATGATCCTTGGGGCGAGGCTAGAGATACTTGTGTCTGACGCGAGCGCCCCGCCTCAGCTCGTCATGCCGGACTTGATCCGGCAGCCCGCTTCTTGCTGCAGGGGGAGGTAGCGGGATCCCGGATCAAGTCCGGGGTGACGGAGTTGGAAGCGAAACGATTGGGATTGAGCGATGACGAACGCGCGGGGACTTCGGTACAGCAACGTCGCGATCGCGCTGCATTGGGCGATCGTGGCGCTGATCCTGTTCAACCTCGCCACCGGCCTGCTCTTCGACGATATGGGCAAGGCGATGCGCAGTGCGTTGATCGCGCCACATATTTCCTCCGGCATCACGGTGCTGGCGCTGACCGCGATCCGCATCGGCTGGCGGCTGACGCACCGGCCACCGCCCTATCTGCCGATGGCGGCATGGGAGAAGGCACTCGCCAAGACCGTTCACGTGCTGCTTTATCTCGCGATGCTCGGCATGCCGCTCAGCGGCTGGGCGATGATCTCCGCGCATGCCGACAGTCCGCCGGTCGCGAAGGGCACCGCCGCGCCGACGCCGGTCGATCAGCCGCCGGGGGCAAGGCCTGCGCCGCCGCCGCATAAGCCGACGATGATTTGGGGGGTGATCCCGCTGCCCAAGATCGCGCCGATCGTCCGCATCGGCGACGGCCGCGACGGCGAGGCCAAGCTCCACGAGGCGCACGAGTTCTTCGAGAGCAAGCACGCGATCGGCGGCTGGGTGCTGCTCGCGCTGCTGGTGCTGCACGTCGCCGGCGCGCTCAAGCACCAGATGGTGGATCGCGAGCGCGAGCTGGCGCGGATGGGATTGGGGCGCGCCTGAACCAACGCCAAGAGGGGTGCGTCTCGGCCCGGTCGGGCTGAGCGCAGTCGAAGCCCACGCGCTCGCTTGGCCGCACTTCGACTTCGCTCAGTGCGAACGGCGGCAAAGGGTCGAGCGTCGATCGGTCTGCGAGTCTACTGATCCCGCAGGCCGATGCCGATGCTCGCGCGGACCAGCTCGGCCTCGGACGAGACGACCGGATAGGCGCAATAATCCGCCGCATAATAAGCCGCGGGGCGGTGATTGCCGGAGAGGCCGATGCCGCCGAACGGCGCGTTCGAGGGCGCGCCGGTGGTCGGCCGGTTCCAGTTGACGATGCCGGCGCGGGCGTTCGCCCAGAAGCGATCGTAGAGCTGCGGGCTGCCGCCGATCAGCGCCGCCGAGAGGCCGAAGCGCGTGCTGTTCGCCTCGATCAGCGCGGCATCGAAATCCTCGACGCGGATCACCTGCAGGATCGGGCCGAACAGCTCCTCGTCGGGGCGGTTGGCGATCCCCGTGACGTCGATCATCGCGGCGGTGAGGAACGGGCGCCCCTCGATCGGGCGCTCGAGGTGGACGATCGGGCGTCCGCCCTTGAGGATGAGATCTAGGAAGCCTTCCTGCAGCGCGTCGGCGGCGGCGTTGTCGATTACCGGACCCATGAACGGCGCCGGCGTCGAATGCGGCTCGGCGACGATCATGCGGCGGATGATCTTGCCGATCTCTGCGAGCAGCGGCTCGTGTGCGCCGTCCCTGACGATAAGCCGGCGCGCGCAGGTGCAGCGCTGGCCCGCAGTCTGGAAGGCGGACTGCACGACGATCACCGCGGCGACGTGGATGTCGGGCGCGTCCCACACGATCAGCGGGTTGTTGCCGCCCATTTCGAGCGCGAGGATCTTGTTGGGCGTCGCCGCGAACTGCTTGTGGAGCGCGAGCCCGCCGCGCGCCGACCCTGTGAACAGCAGCCCGTCGATGCCAGCATGGCCGGCGAGCGCCGCGCCCTCGGCGGGGCCGCCGACGAGCAGCCGCGCGCAATCCTTGGGCACGCCGGCTTCATGATAGCAGTCGATCAGGAAGGCGCCCGACGCTGGCGTCTTCTCGGACGGCTTGAACACCACCGCGTTGCCCGCGATCAGCGCCGGCACGATATGGCCGTTGGGCAGGTGCGCGGGGAAGTTGAACGGGCCGAGCACCGCGAGCACGCCGTGCGGCTTGTGGCGCACCGCGCTACGCGCGCCCATCGCGCCTTCGAGCCGGCGCTGCGAAGTGCGTTCCGAATAGGCGCCGATCGAAATCTCGATCTTGTTGACGACGCTCTCGATCTCGGTGCGCGCTTCCCACAGCGGCTTGCCGGTCTCGCGCGCGATCAGGTCGGCGAAGGGCTCGGCGCGGGCGCGCACGACGTTGGCGAAGCGGCGCAGCGTCTCGAAGCGATAGACGGAGGGGCGGGAGGCCCATTCCGGCCAGCCGGCGCGGGCGCGCGTCACCTCGGCATCGGCGTCGCCGGTCTCGCCCTGCCAAAGCGTCGCGCCAGTCGCGGGTTCGGTCGAGATCAGCTGGGCCATGTGTGCCGGTCGGCTTTCGAAACTTTGGAGATTACCAGCATCTTTTGCAGACCGGGGTCAACGGGGCATCACGCTCAGATGAAGACTCGACGTTCACCGTCTCGGCGTCAGGCGCCGATCCCGGCGACAGCCGCCGCGCCGGTCGCGGCGGCGGCAATCGCGTTGAGCAGCGTCGGAATATCAGGCGTGCGCTCGGAGTCGGGACGATCCAGATAGGCGAGGATCGTCGGCCAAGCTGCCGCTGCGAACCACAGGATACCCGAGGCGACCGCGAAGGCTGTCGACCAGTAGCGGGCGTTGAACGGCGTCGATCGCTGCGCATAAATCGAAGCCACGAAGATCGTCGCCGAGAGCGTCAGCAACCAGAAGGCGCTGCGTTCATCCAGCACTCGCCCCGTCACGCCCTCAGTCTTTCGAGCGCCTTAACCCTGCGTCGAGGAGCAGGCCGCCGAAGCCGAAGACCATCACACCGACCAGAGCGTACCAAGCCACTTGCGGCCCCAACGGAGAGGCCGGGCTCAGGAGATATCCCGCGACCAGTGCGATCACGAGGGCGATCGCCGGCCGTCGGAGCGAAAGGCGGCGCGCGCCCTCCGCGGGAGCCGCGAGATCAAGCGTGCGGACGGGCGGCATCGGCTCGTGCAGCGGCAGGCGGCTCGGCCGCTCCGTGATGAAATGGGATTTCGCGTTCATGCAAACGATACGGACATGGCTGGTACAAGCGACCGCATGGTTCCCCTTTCCCTGCTGTCACGCTAGCCGCCTCGCTAAACACCGAGACGATCGATAACAAGGCCAAGGTGAACTCGGTCTGATCAAGAATGGTTCATTCCGTGCTAGGTTCCGCGCGCAAGTTATCGCATGGCCTCGCCAAATCTTCGTATGGTTGCGATCTTGGCGTCGAAGAGGCTCCAGTCGTCGCGTTCCGCGATCGGCGCCCAGATCGCCTCGACCTCGTCGATGAGCATCGAACAGGGCTCGGCGTCCGACCAGTAGGGATGGTCGAGTGCGACGGCAGGCTCGAACCGCGCTACCTGCTCGGCGAACGGGGCGAAGGCCGGGCTCGCATAGATGCCGTCGGCGGGCGAGGGGCCGCGGCGGCGGCCGCCGCGCCAATCGAACCAGAAGCGATCGAGGCTGACCCGGCTCTCGCGCAGGCCGGTCTCGATCGCTTCGGCGAGCGCGAGATCCTCCTGCTCCGAACGCCGCCCGACGCCGAGTCGGCCGAGCAGCGCCGCGACCATCGCCGCCTCATAATGCTCGGCGAAGGTGTCGAGCGGCGGCGCCAGCGCTTCGACCTCGACTGTCGCGCGCAACGACAGCGCGAGCTGGACGACGTCCCAGTGGATCGCCTGCGCCTGGCGGCCATAGGCGTAGAGGCCCTGCTGATCGAAATAAGCCGCGGTGAAGCCTGGATCGAAGCTCGGCGCCCAGCGCCAGGGGCCGTAGTCGAAGCTCTCGGCGGTGACGTTGATGTTGTCGCTGTTGAGCACGCCGTGGACGAAACCGGCGGCCATGTAGGAGGCGGCGAGGCGCGCGGTGCCGCGCACGACATGGCCGAGCAGCCGCGCGGGCGCGTCGGCGCCGCCGCCCTTCTCGCCGAACAGCTCGGTGAGGCAATAGTCGGTGAGGCGGCGCAGGCCGGCTTGGTCGTTGAAATAAGCAAGGCGCTGGAAAGCACCGATGCGGATGTGACTGTGGCTCAGCCGCACCAGCACCGCCGAGCGGGTGGGCGAAGGCTCGTCGCCGCGATGGAGCGCCTCGCCGGTCTCGATCAGCGAGAAGCTTTTCGAGGTGTTGACGCCCAGCGCCTCGAGCATCTCGGTCGCGAGCACCTCGCGGACCCCGCCCTTGAGCGTCAGCCGGCCATCGCCGAAGCGGCTGTAGGGCGTCTGCCCCGATCCCTTAGTGCCGAGATCGAGCAGTCGCTCCCGTCCGTCGCGCAGCTGTGCGAACAGGAAGCCGCGGCCATCGCCGATATCGGGATTGTACACGCGGAACTGGTGGCCGTGGTAGCGCAGCGCCAGCGGCTCGGCGAGGCTGCCCGGCAGCGGCCGGAACCGCCCGAAATGCCCGACCCATGCCACCGCGTCGAGATCGCCGAGCCCGACCGCGTCTGCCCAGCGCTGGTTGCGGAAGCGGAGAACGTGCTGCGGGAACTCCGCCGGCCGGACCGGATCGTAGAAATCGGTGCCCAGCGTGAGGATAGCGGCCTCGGGCCGATAGGCGGATGGTTGCGGCGCGGGCGACATGCCGCGATATGGGGGCGGCCAAGCGGGAGGCGCAAGCATGGCGGGTTGGCGGGACGGCTTCTGGTGGTCAGAGGATAGCCTCCGCCTCCATTATCGCGATTATGCCGACGGCGAGCATCACGCCCGGCCGCCGATCCTCTGCCTGCCCGGGCTCACGCGCAACGTGCGCGACTTCGAGGGCATCGCCGAGGCGCTGGCGCCCAACTGGCGTGTGATCTGCGCGGAGCTGCGCGGCCGCGGTGAAAGCGCCTATGACAAGAATCCGTTGAACTATGTGCCGCTGATCTACCTGCGCGACATCGAGGCGCTGGTGACGCAGCTCGGCCTCGGCCGTTTCGTGCTGTTCGGAACTTCGCTCGGCGGCCTGCTCGCGATGCTGCTCGGCGCCTCGGGCGCGGGCCGGCTCGCCGGCGTGCTGCTCAATGACATCGGCCCGGTGATCGAGGAGGAGGGGCTGGCGCGAATCCGTACCTATGTCGGCAAGGGCGGTAGCTGGCCGACCTGGTTGCATGCCGCGCGTGCGATCGCCGAGGTGCAGGGCGTCGCCTACCCCGACTACGACATCGAAGATTGGCTGCGCATGGCCAAGCGGCTGTGCCGGCTGACCCCTGCCGGCCGCGTCGTGCTCGATTATGATGCGCGGCTCGCGGAGCCGTTCCGCCAAGTCCAGGGCGCGGCGCCGTCGACCGATCTGTGGCCTACGCTGGACAGCCTGCGCGACGTGCCCGGCCTGATCGTGCGCGGCGGCCTTTCCGACGTGCTCTCGCCCTCGATCGCCGAGGAGATGGCGCGCCGTCTGCCGCGCGCCGAGCTCGTCACGCTGCCGCGCGTCGGCCATGCGCCCTCACTGGACGAGCCGGAGGCGCGGCGCGCGATCAATCGCCTGCTGACGCGCGTAGCGGCGTAGCGTCGGAGAATGCACGGGTCACGCACGCACCCGCTACGGCGTTAGCAGCGCATGGACTTGGTCCGAGGGTTGGCAGTTCGGGACCGGCTGCACATCGCGACGTGATCCGCGACACCCCACGTTAAGCGGGCGTGAGGCATAAGCGGACCGTGCCCGTTCGGATCCTGCATCTTCATTCCACCTTCGCCCCCGGCGGCAAGGAGATGCGCGCGGTCCGCCTGATGAACGCCTGGGGGCCCGCCGCCGAGCACGCCGTGCTGAGCGCAGTGCCCGACGCGCTCGGCGCTCGCGCGCTGATCGCGCCGGGGGTCAGGGTGGCGTTTCCGGGCGCACCGTCGCTCGAGGGGCGGCCGGCGCTCGGCCGCTATCGCCAGCTCGCCCGGTTCATGGCCGGCTTCGATCTCGTGCTGAGCTACAATTGGGGCTCGATGGACGGGGTGATGGCGCGCCGCCTGTTCGCGCCGGTGATGAAGCTGCCGCCGCTGATCCACCACGAGGACGGGTTCAACGAGGACGAACTCGTCCGCCAGAAGTCCAAGCGGGTGCACTTCCGCCGCGCCGCGCTCGGCGCCGCGCACGCGCTCGTGGTGCCGTCCGAGCGGCTCGAGCGCATCGCGCGCAAGAGCTGGGGGCAATCGGCGCGGCGCGTGCGGCGCATCGCCAACGGGATCGCGGTCGAGCGGTTCGTCGGGGCGCCGGTGCCGGGTGCGATCCCCGGCTTCCGGCGCGAGCCCGGCGACGTCGTGATCGGCACCGTCGCGGGCTTGCGCGCGGTCAAGAACCTGCCGCGGCTGGTGCGCGCGCTCGCCGCCAGCCGCGTGAAGGCACGGCTGGTGATCGTCGGCGAGGGGCCGGAGCGCGCAGCCATTGTCGCCGAAGCGGAGCGACTGGGGATCGGCGATCGCGTGCTGCTGCCGGGCTTCGTCGCTCATCCCGAACAGTATGTGGGCCATTTCGACATTTTCGCACTCTCGTCGGACAGCGAGCAGTTTCCGATCAGCCTCGTCGAGGCGATGGCGGCCTGTCTGCCGACGGTATCCACCGAAGTGGGGGACGTGCGCGCGATGGTCGCGGCGCCGAACAAGCCCTATGTCGTGCCGCTCGAGGACGAGGACGGTCTTGCCGCCGCGATCGCGCGCCTGGCCGAAAGCCGCGACCTTCGTCATCGCATCGGCGCGGCCAACCGCGCCCATGCCGAGGCGCATTATCGCGAAGGCGCGATGATCGCCGCCTATCGCGCGCTCTATGAGGAAGCGATGCGGCGGCCGGGCGCGCTGGCAAACCGCTAAAAGAAATCCGTTCGCTCAGGATGAACGGAACCGACCGGGAGGCGAGGACGGAAACCTCACTGCAAACATTACAGTTTCTTCATGCAAGTTTTTGCGGCTCTGCTATGAGCGCGCGGATTTCCGTGTGGAGATGCTGGTGTTCAAGGGTCTGCGGCCGATATTCTATGGCGGACGCGAGGTGTGGCCGCTGGTCGAAGGCGGCAAGGGCGTGTCCGCCACCAATCATGCGAGCTCGGGCGCCTGGGCGGCTGCGGGCGGCATCGGCACCGTCTCGGCGGTCAATGCCGACAGCTACGATCCCGAGGGCAAGATCGTCCCGCAGGTCTACCACGCGCTGACCCGGCGCGAGCGCCACGAGGAACTGATCCGCTACGCGATCGACGGCGCGGTCGAGCAGGTCAAGCGCGCCTACGAGATCGCCGGCGGCAGGGGCGCGATCAACATCAACGTGCTGTGGGAGATGGGCGGCGCGCAGCAGGTGCTGCAGGGCGTGCTCGAACGCACCAAGGGGCTCGTCGCGGGCGTCACCTGCGGCGCCGGCATGCCCTATCGGCTGTCCGAGATCGCCGCCTCGCACGAGGTCAGCTACCTGCCGATCATCAGCTCCGCGCGCGCGTTCCGGGCGCTGTGGAAGCGCGCCTATTCGAAGGCGGCGGAGTGGCTCGCGGCGGTGGTCTACGAGGATCCGTGGAAGGCGGGCGGCCATAACGGTCTTTCCAACGCCGAAGATCCGCTGGTCCCCGAGGATCCCTATCCGCGCGTGAAGGCGCTGCGCGAGACGATGCGCGAGGGCGGCATCCCCGATTCGACGCCGATCGTGATGGCGGGCAACGTCTGGTTCCTGCGCGAGTGGGACGACTGGATCGACAATGTCGAGCTCGGCAGCATCGCCTTCCAGTTCGGCACGCGGCCGCTGCTCACGCAGGAGAGCCCGATCCCGGAGGCGTGGAAGCAGCGACTGACCGAGTTGAACGAGGGCGACGTGCTCCTGCACCGCTTCTCGCCGACCGGCTTCTATTCGAGCGCGGTGCGCAACGACTTCCTGCGCAACCTCGAGGCGCGTTCCGAGCGGCAGGTGCCGTTCTCGACGCAAGCGGCGGGGGACCACCAGTATCAGCTCGACGTTGGCGTGAAGGGCAAGAGCTTCTGGGTGACCAAGGGCGACCTCATCCGCGCGCGCGAATGGGTGGGGCAGGGCTACACCGTCGGCCTCAAGACGCCCGACAACACGCTCGTCTTCGTCACGCCGGAGGAGACGAAGATCATTCGCCGCGATCAAGCCGACTGCATGGGCTGCCTCAGCCAGTGCCAGTTCTCATCCTGGGCGGACAGCGAGACCAACTCGACCGGCCGGCTGGCCGATCCGCGCAGCTTCTGCATCCAGAAGACGCTGCAGGAGATCGCGCATGGCGGCGACATCGACCACAATTTGATGTTCGCCGGCCACGCCGCCTATCGCTTCAAGCAGGACCCCTTCTATTCCAACGGCTTCGTGCCGACCACAAAGCAGCTCGTCGATCGCATCCTGACGGGGGACTGAACCCGCATCTCCCCTCCCTGGAAGGGAGGGGCCGGGGGTGGGTTGCTTCGATGTAAAGCGCTCCGCCGCGTATCCACCCACGCCAACCCTTCCCTTCCAGGGAGGGCTACGGGTCGTAGGGAGAGGGCTTTCCGGCTCTCAAGATTATCTGCGGTTTCGTCCGCGCGCTACCGCCATTACGCTGCGCCCGATGACCCGCACCGGCCTCATCATCCGCCACACCCCGTTCGAAGGCATCGCCGGCTTCCGCGAGCCGGTGGAGGCAGCGGGCTATGCGCTCGAGCGGATCGACGTGAGCTGCCAGAGCTTCGCGAAGATCGATTTCGAGGGGCCAGACCTCATCCTGCTGATGGGCGGCCCGATGGGTGTCTACGAGACCGATCGCCACCCTTGGCTCGCCGCCGAGATCGAAGCGGTGCGGCATCGCATCGCGGCGGGCAAGCCGACGATCGGCGTCTGCCTCGGATCGCAGCTGATCGCCGCCGCGCTCGGCGCGCGGGTCTATCCCGGCCCGGTGAAGGAGGTCGGCTTCGCGCCGGTCGCGATAAACGAGGCGGGTGCCGCCTCGCCGCTGCGGCATCTGGAAGACGTGCCGGTGCTGCACTGGCACGGCGACACGTTCGATCTGCCCGCGGGCGCCGAGCTGCTCGCCTCGACGCGGGCCTATCCCAACCAGGCGTTTCGCAAGGGTGACCGGTTGCTCGCGCTGCAATGCCATCCCGAGATGGGAACGGACGAACGCTTCGAAGTGTGGCTTGCGGAGGGCGAAGACTATGTTGCGCAGGCTGGGACCGACGTGCCGACGCTGCGGCGGGATTATGCAGCGCTAGGGCCAAGCGCAGTGGCGGCGGGACGCACGCTCATCGCGGAGTGGATAGCAGGGCTAGGCTAGTCAGCTGCGCGCGAACTGTCGGCGGCAGCTTTCGCCCCGGTGGCCGCCATTCGCAGTGGGCGGGACCCCGGGTCAAGCCCTGGGTGACGTAGTTGGTAGGACAGCTTTCGCCCATTAGCGGACCTTAAGCTCCCCTCCCTGGAGGGGAGGGGCTGGGGGTGGGTTGCGGCGCTCGGAGCGCTCGCTAGGCTGCGACGATGGAGCGCGTTCCGCCGGAGCTGACCAGCAACGCGCGCTGCCTACGCTCCGGATCGACGTTCGAGGAACGTTTGTTGTGGAGCGTCCTTTGCCAGCAGCGGCCGCGCTTCACCCGGCAGCTCGTCGTCGATCGCTTCATTCTCGACTTCGCCTGCCGTAGCCTGAAGATCGCCATCGAGGTCGATGGTGGTCAGCACGGCGTTTGCGGCGATGAGGACGCGGACCGCACCGCTGAACTCGAGCGACGCGGATGGATCATCCTGCGGTTCTGGAACAGCGAGGTGCGGAACGCGCTTGCGGCTGTGGTCGGGGCTATCAACGAGGCGATCGCCCGCGCCGCAACCCACCCCCAGCCCCTCCCTTCCAGGGAGGGGAGCTAGCGGCAACTCTCCACCAAAAGCGGGCGCTGCCGATCCGCCGGGAGGTCTAAGCCCAGCCCTCGATGACCTGATCGGGCGGGCGGTGGCCATCGACCCAGGCGCGGATGTTGGCGATCACCTTGGTACCGGTCGCGCTGCGCGCCTCGACTGTCGCCGAACCCATGTGCGGCAGCAATACGACATTCTGGAGCGCGAGCAGGCGCCGGTCGATCGCGGGCTCATGCTCGAACACGTCGAGACCGGCGCCGGCGATGGCGCCGTTCTCGAGCGCGTCGATCAGCGCGGCCTCTTCGACGATCTCGCCACGCGCGATGTTGATCAGATAGCCCTGCGCGCCGATCAGCTCGAGCCGCTCGCGCCCAAGCAGATGATGCGTCTCGGGCGTGTGCGGGCAATGGATCGAGACGATGTCGACGTCGGCGAGCATCTCGTCGAGGTCGGCGGAGTAGATCGCGCTGGTCTCCTGCTCCACCACCTCCGGCAGGCGGCGGCGGTTGTGATAGCGGACCGACAGGCCGAAGGCGCGGGCGCGGCGGGCGACCGCCTGGCCGATGCGGCCCATGCCGATTATGCCCATCGTCTTGCCGGAGAGCCGATGGCCGAGCATGAAACAGGGGCTCCAGCCGCTCCAATGGCCGGCGCGGACCAGCTTTTCGCCCTCGGCCAGCCGCCGCACCACCGACACGATCAGCGCGATCGTCATGTCGGCAGTATCTTCGGTGAGCACGCCCGGAGTGTTGGTGACGAGGATGCCGCGCGTGCGCGCCGCCTTCAGATCGATATGGTCGACGCCGGCGCCGAAGCTCGCGATCAGCTTGAGCCGGTCGGGCGCGGCGGCGATCAGATCGGCGTCGAGTTCGTCGGTGACGGTCGGCACCAGCACGTCGCACGCCGCCATCGCCGCTGCGAGGGCATCGCGCGACGGCGCCTCCTCCGAAGCCGCGAAGGCGACGTCGAACAGCTCGGCCATGCGCGCCTCGACGTCGCACGGCAGCCGTTGCGTCACGACGACGCGCGGTCGGGCGGGGCGGGAGGGCGAGCTCGGCATCCGCCTCCCCGCTAGGCGCGCGCCGTCCACAGCGTCAAGCACGGGCGCGGTTGATGCGGCGCTTTGCTTGGCGCTAAGGCGGGCAAATTGATCCTGTGGGCTTCCCGTTCGGGCCGAGCTCGCCGAAGCCTGTTCTTCTTTCGCGGTGAAGAAAGAGCGGCCCTTCGACAAGCGCGGTCGATCGGCGTGTTGAGTGGAGACCGGCGAGATGCAGAAGGTGATGGGAGCACTGCTCCTGATGATCGGGCTTGCCGGTGCCGCGCAGGCCGATGTCGCCAAGAAGCCGCCCTATTGGGCCTCAATCACCGCCGGCCAGGCGCGGATGCGCACCGGTCCGGGGCGCAACTTCCCAGCCTCCTGGCTCTATCAGCGCGCCGGGCTGCCGCTGAAGGTCGTCGAGATCTACCAGAGCTGGCGCAAGGTGCAGGATCCCGACGGCGCCGAGGGCTGGCTGCTCGTCCACCTGCTCGGCGACAAGCGCACCGCGATGATCAAGGATGCGCCGAAGCCGCTGCGCGTCTCGCCCGATCGCGAGTCGCGCGTCGCCTGGATGGCGGCGCCGGGCGTCGTCGGCCGGATTTCGCATTGCGCCAACGGTTGGTGCAACTTCGATGCCGGCGGCCGCGCCGGCTATGTCGAGATCGCGGACATCTGGGGCGTCGATCCCGGCGAACAGGTGCCCTGAGCGCGGGCGTGACGCCACGCGACATCGTCGTCGGCGATATCGGCGGCACCCATGCGCGCTTCGCGATCGCGTGCTTGGGCGGGGGCGTGCCGGTGCTGCGCGACGTCGTCAGCCTGCCGGCGCACGACTATCCCGATCTCGCCGCCGCGCTGCGCTGCTATGGCGAGCGGCTCGGCCGGCCGCTGCCGGAGGCCGCCGCTTTCGCCGTGGCGGGGCCGGTGCGCGGCGCGACGATCAGCTTCACGAACAGCCCGTGGCGGATCGCGCGGGACGGGCTCGCCGAAGCGCTCGGGTTGGAGCGGGTGCTGCTGATCAACGATTTCGGCGCGGTCGGCCATGCCGTTGCGGTGCTGCCGGAGGGTGATTTCGCGCGGGTTTGCGGACCCGAGGGACCGCTGCCGACCCACGGCGCGATCAGCATCGTCGGCCCCGGCACCGGGCTCGGCGTCGCGATCGTGCTGCGCGGCGCTGCCGGCGCGCAGGTGATCGAGACGGAGGGCGGCCATACCGCGTTCGCGCCGCTCGACGCATTCGAGCAGGCACTGCACGCGCGGCTGCTGCGGCGGCATGGCCGCGTTTCGAACGAGCGCGTGGTGTGCGGGGCAGGGCTGGTCGCGATCCATGAAGCGCTGCGGGCCGAGGAGGGGCAGAAGGCCGCGCCCCTCGCCGACGCCGATCTCTGGGCGGCCGCGCTCGGCGGCGATGATCCGCACGCGCGCGCCGCGCTCGATCGCTTCTGCCTGAGCTACGGCGCGGTCGTCGGCGATCTCGCGCTCGCCCACGGTGCCGCCGGGGTCGTGCTCGTCGGCAGCCTGACCCAGCGCATGATAGCGCCGCTACGCGCGTCCGGCTTTGCCGCGCGCTTCACCGCCAAGGGGCGGCACAGCGGCTATATGGGTGCGATCCCGGTCCGGCTCGCGACGCATCCGCAGCCCGGGCTGCTTGGCGCGGCGGCGGCGTTCGCGGCGGCGGCATGACTATTCGGCGGCGAGCCGCAGCGCGCCCGCGCCGCCCGAGCGTGACCGTTCGGCTTCGGCCATATAGTCGCGCGTGATCGGTAGCGCATCGATGCGCTTGGCGAGCTGAAGCTGGAACACCATCAGCCCGCCCTCGCGGAACGCCACCTCGGCGCCGGCGAGATAGAATTCGAACATGCGGAAGAAGCGTTCGTCATATTCGGCGAGGATCGCTTCCTGCTGCGCGACGAAGCGCGCGCGCCACCGCCGCAGCGTCTCGGCATAGTGCAGCCGGAGGATCTCCATGTCGGTGATCCAGAGGCCGGCCCGCTCGATGCGCGGGATCACCTCCGAAAGCGCGGGGATGTAGCCGCCGGGGAAGATGTACTTCGCCAGCCAGGCGTTGGTGACCGCCGGCTCGCCGTGGCGGCCGATCGCATGGACGACCGCGACGCCGTCTTCCTCGAGAAGCCGCGCGATCGCGTCGAAATAGTTTTGGTAGTTGGGCACGCCGACATGCTCGAACATGCCGACCGAGACGATGCGATCGAAGCTGCCCGTGACGTCGCGATAATCGACGAGTTGGAAGCGGGCGTGATCGGCGAGGCCGGCCTCCCGCGCACGCTCGTTGGCGAGCAGATGCTGCGCGGTCGAGAGCGTCACGCCGGTGACGTCGGCGCCCCAATCGCCCGCAAGGGTGAGACCCATGCCGCCCCAGCCGCAGCCGATGTCGAGCACGCGGGCGCCGGGGCGGAGATCGAGCTTGGCGGCGATGTGCGCCTTCTTCGCGGCCTGCGCCTGATCGATGGTCATCGCAGGGTCGGCGAAATAGGCGCAGCTATACTGCATGTCGGCATCGAGGAAGCGGCGGTAGAGCGCGTTCGAGATGTCGTAATGGCGGGCGACGTTGCGACGCGCGGCGACGCGGCCGTTCCACTGGCTGAGGTGACGATGGACCCAGCGCCAGACGCGCACCGGCCAGGCGCGATTGTCGTGGCCATAGCCGAGCGACTGGTTCTGCCCCGCGAGCAGCAGCAGATCGTAGATCGTGCCGCGCTCCATCACGAGGCGGCCGTCCATATAGGCTTCACCGACGGCGAGATCGGGGCGGAGCGCCATGCGCAGCCCGGTCCAGTGCGAGCCGACGCGGATTGCGATGTCCGAGCCGCTGCCATCGCCGAAGCGGCGCACGCGCCCGCCGGGTCCGGTGATCGTCAGCGAGCCCTGCTTGACGATGCGACCGATCAGGCTGGCCAGGTCCATAGCCTCTCCTTTCATGCCTGTCGGCCTTAGGTCGCGCGGGTTGGCGGATGCGTCAAGGCGTGCCGGACGTGCGGCTAATCCATGTTGGCGAGCAGGCGGGGCGAGGCGTCCGCGCCAATCAGGCGGAGCGGGCGGCCAGCGTGAAACGCGCGGCGGCGGCCGCGACGGTCTCGATCGGCGCGGCATAGTCCGCCTCGATCCAGGCGCGCGCGATCCGCATCGTCGCGCCCATCACGCCGGCGCGGAGCAGCGGATCGTCGACGCCGGGCGCGATCAGCGCAGCGAGCGCGACGCCGAAATGCTTCGCGACCGCGCGGATCTCATCCGAATCGTGATGGAGATCGACTACGAACATCCGCGCCAGCCCCGGATGCTCCGCCAGCGCAGTGAACAGCGCGCCGAGTGCCGCGCCGCCGTCGCCGTTCGCGCGCTCGCGCACGCCTTCGAGCAGCCGCGCGCATACCGCCTCGAACACCGCGAGGAACAGCGCATCGCGGTTGGCGAAGGATTCGTAAAAGTAGCGCGCCGTCAGCCCGGCCTCGGCGCAGATCATCGCCACCGAGGCGTCGGCGGGCCCGACGCGGCCGTAAAGCGCCAGTGCGGCGCGCATCAGCTTCTCGCGCCGCTCGGCGATGCGGGCTTCCTGGCTTTGGCCGCCATAGCGGCGTTCGGCGCTCATGGTCATCGCGGCGTGTTGACACATGCCGCGCCAACTGACAAACAGACAATCAAGATTGTCAGATAAGGATTGTGAACATGGCCTCCCGCGCTGCCGACCTGCCGATGGCCCGCCGCGCCGACTGGCGGACGGCGCTGCCAGCGTTGCTCCGCCTGCTGTCGGATGCCGGCGATACGGCCCAGGTGTTCCGGATCATGCAGGCGCTCAACGGCGGCGTCATCCAGCGCAACTATGATCGCCTCATCCGCACGCGCGAGGGCGGGCGCATCGCGTTCGAGCATGTCGAGCTCGCCGAGCGTTTCGGTGATCCGGCGTGGCTCGCGGAATTCGGCGCGGGCAGCGTCGGCGCGGCCTATGCGGAGTTCCTGCGCGCCACCGGCTTCTCGGCCCAGGGGCTGGCCGAGGTCGGCCGTGTTGTCCATCCCGAGCGGATCGAGCATCCCTATGCGTGGTTCGGGCGCCGCCAGCGCGACACCCACGACGTCTGGCACGTGCTCACCGGCTATGCCGCCAACGCGCCGCTCGGCGAAGCCTGCCTCGTCGCCTTCACCTATGCGCAGACCGGCGGCCCGGGCTGGGCGCTGATCGCGATCGGCATCGCGCTCAAGGCGATCGCGCGACCGCACACGCTGAAGGTGGGGCGCGCGCTCTGGGAAGGCTATCGCAACGGCCGCGCCGCCGCCTGGCTCGCCGGCGAGGATTACGAGCGCCTGTTCGCCGAGCCGATCGACACGGCACGAGCGCGGCTGCGGATCAAACCGGCGCGGCGCTATCAGGAAGCGAGGGCGGCGCTGGCAGCGGACGGCGCTCTCTAAGAGCGCGAGTCCCGAAGACGCTCGGCAGCCGACTTCATCCGCCCCAAGCTCGCTTGAGGAGGATGAGCAGCGGCTCTCCACCTAGCCGGCCGGAGCGCGGCGAAAGACTGGAACGCGGCGTTAAAAGTCCGGGAGCGCCTGCTTCGTTCGGGCCCAGCTCTTGAGCGCCTTCGATCCCGCGCGCTTCACCAGCTCCTCCGCGTCGGCGATGGTGTAGCGGCCCGGCGCGTCGAGGCCGTCGAGTTCGTCCCAGGTGATCGGCGCCGCGACGGTCGCCTTCGGGCGGGCGCGGGCCGAGTAAGGGAGGACGGCGGTCGCGCCGCGCTGGTTGCGCAGCCAATCGAGGAAGATGCGGCCCGTTCGCTGCACCTTCTTCATGTTCGCGGTGAACCGCTCGGGATGCGCGGACGCCATCGCCTCGGCAAAGCGATGCGCGAAATCCTTGACCTCCGGCCAGCGCTTTGAGCGATCGAGCGGCACGACGACGTGGACGCCCTTGCCGCCGGAGAGCATCGGATCGCTGACGAGCCCCATCTCGCCGAGCACGTCGCGTAGCTGCACGGCCGCGCGCTTGACCTCCTCGAAGCCGAGCCCCTCGTCGGGATCGAGATCGAAAACGAGGCGGTCGACCGCCTCGACATCGTCGGCGAGGCTGCCCCAGCCGTGGAACTCGATCGTGCCCATCTGCACGCAGGTCATCAGCCCGGTGCCGTCGTCGACGTAGAGATAGGGCTCCTCATGCCCGTCCTTCTCGCGGATGGGCACGTGCTTGACCGCGTCGCCGAAGCTGCCGGCATCGTGCTTCTGGAAGAAGCAGTGCTTGGCGCGACCCTGCGGGCAGCGGACGAGACTCACCGGGCGGTGCGCCAGCCATTCGAGCATCGGCGCGGCGACGGCGGCGTAATAGTCCGCGAGCTGGCCCTTGGTGATGCCGCTCTCCGGATAGACGACGCGATCGCGATTGCTGATCGCGACGCCGAAGGGCTTGTCGTCGCCAGCCTTCTTCGCACGTGAGGGAGCAGCCTTCTTCGCCTCGGCGACCGGTTCGGGCGTCTCGACCACGACTTCCGTAGCCGGCTTGTCCTCGCGCAGGCCGAGAAAGCTCGGATGCCTGAGCACGCCGTCGTCGGTCGTCTCGGTGAAGGCGATTTCGGCGACGAGCTTGGGGCTGATCCACTGCGCGCCGCGAACCGCCGCGCGCGGCGCCTCGACCGTCGCGGTATCACGCGCCAGCGGACGCATGCGCTCCATCAGCATCTCGGCGGTGTCGGCGTTGAAGCCTGTGCCGACCTTGCCGGCATAACGCAGGCCGCCGCTATCGTGGACGCCGAGCAGCAGCGAGCGGAAGCGTCGCCCGCTCTTGTCGCTGGGCGTCCAGCCGACGATCACGAACTCCTGCCGGCGCGTGCATTTGATCTTGAGCCAGGCCTGCGTGCGTCGGCCGCGATAAGGCGCGTCCGCGCGCTTCGAGACGATGCCCTCATAGCCTTCGCCGCACAGCGCCTTGAGCATCGTCTCGCCTGAGGTCTCGACATGCTCGGCGTAGCGGATCGGCGCGGAAACGCCGTCGAGCAGCGCCTGTAGCCGTCGCTTGCGCTCGATGTTCGGAAGCGCGGCGAGATCCTCGCCATCCTCCTCGATCAGATCGAACGCGAAATAAGCGAAGTCGCCGCTGCCTTCCTTGATGCTCGCCTGCAGCGCCTGGAAGTTCGGCTTGCCGTCGGCGCCGAGCGCGACGACCTCGCCGTCGATCAGCGCCGGGCCGATGTTCGCGTGCGCGGCGGCAGCGACGATCGTCGCAAAGCGATCTGACCAGTCCTGCCCCGAGCGGGTATAAGCCTTGGCCGTGCCGGGCGCGACCGCGAGCAGGCAGCGATAGCCGTCGTATTTGACTTCGTGGATCCAGCCGGTGCCGGTCGGCGGCTGGTCGACAAGCGTCGCGAGCTGCGGCGGGCGGAAGGCGGGAAGGGGGGCGTTGGATCGGGCGCCGCGCTTCTCCTTTCCGTCATTCCGGCGTAGGCCGGAATCCAGTTCCGCCGTCGCGGTTCTTGCAGACGTAGCGCGGCTGGATCCCGGCCTTCGCCGGGATGACGAAGAAGGTGCAGGCTTTGCCTCCGGCTGATCGTCGGCCTTGCGGTTCGAATGCCACACGCTCTTGCCCTCGGCGATCTGGACCATCGTGCGCTCCGAACGCACGCTCGTCAGCGCCTTGTCGACGAGATCGCCGCTCGCGCCGGCATGGTCGTCCTCGACCTTGCGGAGCAGCCAATTCTCGCCGCGCTCGCCGGCGCGGGGCTTCAGGCGGATCAGGATCCACTCGCCCTTCATCCGTCGCCCATGCAGCGTAAAGTGGAGATGGCCCTCCTCGATCGTCTTAGAGGGGTCCTTGCCGGGCGCGGGCTCCCAGGTGCCTTCGTCCCACAGCATGACGGTGCCGCCGCCATATTCGCCCTTGGGGATCGTGCCCTCGAAATCGGCATAAGCGAGGGGATGATCCTCGGTGCGCACCGCGAGGCGCTTGTCCTCCGGATTGGGACTGGGGCCGCGCGTCACCGCCCAGCTCTTGAGCACGCCGTCGAGCTCCAGCCGGAAGTCGTAATGAAGCCGGGTCGCGTCATGCTTCTGGACGAGGAAGCGGTGGCCGCCGTTCGCGGTGCGCCGATCGCTGCTCTGGCCGGCGGGCTCGGCGGTCTTCTTGAAGTCGCGCTTGGCGTTGTAGCGGGCGAGCGGATCGATGGCGGTCACCGGCGGTCAGCCTCCTGCTCCCGTTCGTGCTGAGCGCAATCGAAGCACGTGCGGCAGATGGTGGCGCTCGCAGCCCGTCCTTCGACTGCGCTCAGGACGAACGGTGTAGGTAGGGAGTTCTTCGCCAACGTCAGGCGCTCTTGCGCGTCGTCGTGCGTCGCGCCGGCGGCTTGGCCGGAGGCTTGCGTGCGGCCGGCTTTGCCGCCGGCTTCTTGGCCGCCGCCTTGCGGGCCGGGGCGGGCTTGTCGTCGTTCGCCGCCGCGGCACCGGGCTTCTCGAGCGACTTCTTGAGCGCGGCCATGAGATCGACAACATTGGAGCCGCGCGAGGGCTGGGCTTCACCCTCGTCCTCGATGATCGTCTCGCCCTTCGCCTTCTTCTTGCGCTCGATCAGAGCCTTGAGTGCATCGACGTAGCGATCGTGGAACTCCTGCGGCTCAAAGTCGCCGGCTTTCTTCTCGATAAGCGTGGTGGCGAGATCGAGCAGGTCCTCATCGGGCTTGGCCTCGCCGATCTCGCGGAAATAGGCGGCGGCCTTGTTGACCTCATCCGAATAGCGCAGCGTCTCCAGCACCATGCCGCGCCCGCACGGCTTCAGGCTCACGACATATTCGCGGCCGCGCAATGCGAGCTGACCGATGCCGATCTTGCGCGTTTTGCGTAACGCTTCGCGCAGTACGACGAAGGCCTCCTCGGCGAGGTCGTCGGCGGGCACGACGTAATAGGGCTTGTCATAGTAGATCGCGTCGATCTCGCCGACGTCGACGAACTCGATCAGATCGAGCGTCTTCTTCGATTCGAGCTTGACGCCCTCGATCTCCTCCTGATCGAGCAGGACGTAATTACCCTTCGAGACCTCGAACCCCTTCTTGATCTCGTCGGGGTCGACCGGGCCGAGACCGGGCACCACCTTCTCATATTTGATCCGCTTGCCCGAAGGTTCGTGGACCTGATGGAAGCTGACCTGCGCGCCCGATTTGGTCGCCGAATAGATCTCCACCGGGATCGAGACCAGCGCCAGCCTGATCTGTCCCTGCCAATAGGCGCGCGCCGCCATCGTCTCCGATTCCTTCTGCCGGACCGGGCAGATTCAATGAGGGGCGCGGGAAATCGTTCCGCCTTCAGCCAGAGCCCACCTCGAGGAAGGAGAAATTCCGGTCAGCCGACCAGTGCCGGGATGCCGCAGCGGACGCCGTTCACGCGCGTATCGGCCTGGCCGAGATGGATGCCGAGCAGGTCGGTAACGCCGTTGAGCACGCCGTCGAGGGTGGGCGCGACCGTCTGCAGTGCGCCGCCGACGAGCGAGGTTACGGTCGAGAGGTTGAGGCCGAGCCCGAGCAGGCTGACGTTCAGGTTCATATTCTGGACCAGCGAGGCGGACAGGGCGCTCACGGTGTCGCCGGTCGAGACCGTGCGGGTGGTGCCGTCGGCGATGTCGCTGGCGCTGAACGAGGCCGTCTGCCAGCTTGCGCTGCCGCCGCCGATGTCGGCGCGGGCCTGCCCGGTGACGCTGGCGAGCGGGGCACGGATGATCGTCACCGGCCCCTCGGTCACCGGCGTCGCGAAATTGTTGAGGTTGCTGGTGCCGATCGTCGCGATCGAAGCGTGGCCGATGCTCGGCAGCACGTCGAGCGCGACGCGGGCGTTGGCGGCGCCACCGACGCAGGAGATCGAATCGAGCTTGGCCTGCGCCTCGGCGAGTTCGACATAGACCGGGAGCTGGATCGGGCCGAAGCCGAGTGCCGCGAGCGCCGCGTTCGCGCCGATACTGGTGTTGATGTAGAGCCGCGTCTGCGCGGTGTGGATGATCGGCGAGCCCCGGTCGGTCATCGTCAGCCAGGGCGAATGCTCGTCCGGTTCTCCGACCGCGAGGCTGACCGTCGTCGACAGCAGGCCGGGGATGTTGGCGCCGAGGTTAGCTGGATCTGGTGACCGCCATTGGCGAGCGCCAGCGCGGTGCGCGTGAGATCGAAGGCGTTCACCGCGGCGGTCGTGCCGCCGCTCACCGCATCCTGTACGCCGGCCGGGCCGAGATCGATCATGTTGGAAAGCTGGACGTTGGCGACGCTGCCCGCCTGCGCGGCGATCTGCGTGACGGCGCGCGCGGCGGCGCTGTTGCCCGCTCCGGTCAATGCGCTCGCCAGCGCGCTCAGCGCCTGCGGCATGGTCACCGTGGTATCGAGCGTCTGGTCGTAGCTCGCGCCGGTGAGATGCAGCTCCGTGCGCAGCGCGCTGACATAGGAGAAGGCGTCGACATTGGCACTGAGCAGCGCATCATAGTCCGAAACGGAGAGGTTCACCGTGGATCCGGTAAGCCCCGAGAGCAGTGCGTTGGCGATGCCGCCGTTGAGCGCGGCAAGTCGCGATCCGATCGAGAACGCCGCCTCGTCGAGCCGTGCGGCGGTGGCGGTGCGCGCGACCATCGCCTGATGCCGGCCGACCAGCGCCGTCGCGAAGAACAGCGGCACGCCGCTCGTGAGCGTGACCCTCGCCGCACCGCTGCCGCTGCCGGCGGTATAGCGCGCGGCGGGGGCGACGGCGGGGTTGGGAGCGTAGCTCCCGGTGGTGAGCGCCAGCGTGTAGGGGTGCGCCCAGCCGCTGGCGCTGATCGCCGCGACGGCGGCGGCGCGCGGATCGCCGCTGGTGCCGGCCGCGGCGAGCGCGGCGGCATCGGCGATCCCCTGCAGCCGGCGGCTGTCGAGATAGACCGAACCCATATCGACGGCGAGCGCCAGGAAACCGAGCAGCGCGGTCAGCGAGCCGGCGGTGAGCAGGGTCACCGCCGCGCGGCGATCGTCCCACAGCTGCCGGAGGCAGCCTATCCACCGCATCAGAGCCCCCCGAGCCTGACCACGGCGCTCCGGCTGATCAGGCGGTTCGGCAGCGGCATGATGCTTAGGCGCAGGAAGTTGCTCGACGAGGCATCGTAGCGGACCGAGACGCTGAGCGTGGTCCCGTCGTCCTCCACCGTCGTCGCGGCGTTGGCGGGGCTGATGCCGTTGATCCGCGCGAGCTCGGAAGAGACGGTGCTCGTCGCCAGCGTGCTGCGCTCGCCCGAGGTCAGCCCGGCGAGGCTGGCGCGCGCGCCGTCATTGGCGGCCTGCTGGATGCTGTGCGCCATCCAGAAATATCCGCCATAGGCGGTGATGCCGGTGAGGATCATCAAGAGCAGCGGCGCGACGATCGCGAGTTCGATCACCGCTGTGCCGCGCTGATCGCGGATCAGATTGCGCATGCCGATGGAGGCCCCGTTTCCCATTGCAAGGACTATGAGGGCGAAGCGTTGCAGGTTGATTGGAAACGCAAAATTCGGCGAATGCGCAATTTACGTCGTTTCAGATGCAACGACGTGAACGTTTGCTCCTTTGAACCGTTGCATACTAATATCCATTAGGAGAGAATCCTCTGGGGAGAGGGTAAACATGCTTGAGGGGCAGGCGCCGCGTTTCGTTTCCGCTGCGGACATCACGCGCAATTTTGGCATGTGGCAGGACAAGGTGAGCCAGGGGCCGCTGGTCGTCACCCATCATGGCCGGCCGCGTGTCGTGATGCTCAGCGTCGAAGCCTTCGAGGAATTGACCGCCGGCGAGAGTGGCGTCGGCCGGGGTTCGCAGTCTCGCGGCGATGATGGCGAGGATCGCATCCGCTTCGACATGCTGATCGAGCAGGTCGGCGGCAGCGTGATGATCCTCGATCGCGATCTCTGCTTCACGCGGGTGAATGCGGAGGCCGTTGTCCATTTCGGCAGCCCGGCTTCCGCGCTGCTCGGCCATTCGATCGAGGTGCTCTATCCGCGCATCGCGGACGGCCCGCTTGGCGATGCGATGCGGCGCGTAGCCCAGGGCGGCGAGCCGATGGCGCTCGATATGCCGCCCGATTTCGGGCGCGGCCAGCATTGGCGGGCACGTATCTTCCCCCTGCCCGAAGGGGTCGCGGTGATGTTCCGCAACGTCACCAACGAGGTGCGCTCCGAGCATGAGGCGCAGGAGCGGATCGCGCTGCAGGCGGCGCGCGAGGCACACGGCCGCGTCGGCGTCGGTCGGCTGACGCTGCGCGCGACCTTCGAACATGTCGAGCCCGGCCTGGCCAAGCTCGCCGGTTTCACGCCCGATCGGCTGAAGGGGGTGCGGATCACTGACCTGCTCGTGCTCAACCAGCGGGCGCTTGTGCAGGAGGAGCTTGAATCGGTGCTCGCACGCGGCGAGGCGCGCACCGTGCACACGACGATGCTCGTCAACGGCGGGAACGAGCTCCGGATCTGCATGGCGCTCGCGCCGATCCGGGAGGGCTTCGGCATCACCGGCGCGGTGCTGCTGCTCACCGCGGAGGAAGGCTGAACGAAAGGCGATCCAGCGCCGATCGCGACCCTAGAACGCGCATCACCCCGGCGCTTAGCCGGGGTTCCGCTCATCCCGATTTCGAGGGTGGCGGAACCCCGGACCCAGCTCCGGATGACGGGATAGTCTAAAAAGCGAGCGAAGCCGAGCACAGGGCCCGGCTACGCAGTTCAGGCCGGGTCCGCGTCCGCCGCGGGTTCGGCCGCGATCTCGCCCGGCTCGAGGTTCGGATCATAGGCTTCGGTGAAGCCCGCTTCCTCGCGCTCGAACAGGTCGGCGGTCACATCGACTCCCTGGGCCTGTAGTTCCGCTTCCTCAGGCGAACGCGCGACGTTGACGGTGACGGTGACCGACACCTCCGGGTGAAGCGCGATCTTCACCTCGTGCAGGCCAAGCGCCTTGATCGGCTTACCGAGGACGATCTGGCTCTTGGTGGCCTTGGCGCCGTCCGATTCGAGCGCCTCGACGAGGTCCCGGGCCGAGACCGAGCCATAGAGCTGGCCGGTGTTCGAAGCCTGGCGGATGAGGATGATGGTCTTGCCGTCGACCGTCTTCGAATCCTTCTCGGCATCGGCGCGGCGCTTGGCGTTATCCGCCTCGATCTGCGCGCGATTGGCCTCGAAGACCTTCTTGTTCGCGTCGTTGGCGCGAAGCGCCTTCTTGCGGGGCAGGAGATAGTTGCGCGCGAAGCCGTCCTTGACGGAGACGACGTCGCCGATGGCGCCGAGCTTCTCGACGCGCTCGAGCAGGATCACGTCCATGTCCGAGCCCTCCTTATTTCACGATGTAGGGCAGCAAGCCCAGATGGCGCGCGCGCTTGATCGCCTGGGCGAGCTCGCGCTGCTTCTTGGCGGAAACCGCGGTGATGCGGCTCGGCACGATCTTGCCGCGCTCGGACACGAAGCCCTGGAGCAGGCGCACGTCCTTATAATCGATCCGGGGCGCGTCCTTGGCCGAGAAGGGGCAGGACTTGCGGCGGCGGAAGAAGGGGCGGGCCATCGGTTAAGCTCCCATGCCGGCGGCGTCGCGGTCGTCGCGACGGGGGCCACGGTCGCCGCGGTCGCCGCGGTCACGATCGCCACGCTCGCGATCGCCGCGGTCACGGCCGCGCTCGCGGTCCCGCTCCGAGCGGCGCATCATCGCCGACGGACCGGCTTCATGCTCCTCGACGCGGACGGTCATGTATCGGATCACGTCCTCGTTGATCGAGGTCTGGCGCTCGAGCTCGGCGATCACGCCGGCCGGCGCGTCGATTTCGAGCATGACGTAATGCGCCTTGCGGTTCTTCGCGATCCGATAGGCGATGTTGCGAAGGCCCCAGGTCTCGGTCTTCACGACCTTGCCCTGGCCTTCCTGTACGATCTTGGTGGCGGTTTCCGCCAAAGCGTCCACTTGCGCCTGCGCCAGATCCTGGCGCGCAAGGAACACATGCTCGTAAAGAGCCATGTTTCTCTGTCTCCTGCCGATCGCTGGCGCCGCCCCATGCGGCGCCCCTCCGGCTGTCGTGCAATGCAAACGGGCGGGAAGCCGACGCTCCCGCCCGATGCGCGGCGCTATGCCGCAAGATCGCTTGTCGCGCAACCGCCCGAACGCGATGACAGCCGCCTAGGCGTCGATCGCGTCCGCCTCGACCTCGGCCGCGTGATGCTGGATGAACTGGAAGCGGTGCTCCGGATTGCGGCCCATGAGCCGGTCGACGAGATCGCGCACGCTCGCGCGCTCCTCGTGTTCGGCAGGCAGCGTGACGCGCAGCAGGGTCCGCGTCTTGGGGTCCATCGTCGTCTCGCGAAGCTGCTGCGGGTTCATCTCGCCGAGCCCCTTGAAGCGGGCGACCTCGACCTTGCGGCCCTTGAACGGGCCCGCCTCGATCTCGGCGCGGTGCGCGTCGTCGCGGGCGTAGAGGCTCTTGGCACCGGCGGTGAGGCGATAGAGCGGCGGCTGCGCGAGATAGACATGGCCGTGCCGGACGATGTCCGGCATCTCCTGGAAGAAGAAGGTCATCAGCAACGTCGCGATATGCGCGCCGTCGACGTCGGCGTAGGTCATGATCACGATCCGCTCGTAGCGTAGCGTCGAGGCGTCGCAGCGATCGCGCACCCCGCAGCCGAGCGCCTGGATGAGGTCGGCGATCTCCTGGTTGGCGCCGATCTTCGCGGAATTGGCGGACGCGACATTGAGGATCTTGCCGCGGATCGGCAGCACCGCCTGGGTCTTGCGGTCGCGCGCCTGCTTGGCGGAGCCGCCGGCGCTGTCGCCCTCGACGATGAACAGTTCGGTGCCGGCAGGCGAGTCCGCCGCGCAATCGGTAAGCTTGCCGGGCAGGCGAAGCTTGCGCGCCGACGTCGCGGTCTTGCGCTTGACGTCGCGCTCGGCCCTGCGCCGCAAGCGGTCGTCCATCCGGTCGAGGATCAGGCCGAGCAGTGCCTTGCCGCGCTCCATGTTGGTCGACAGGAAATGATCGAAATGGTCGCGGACCGCGGTCTCGACGAGGCGGGCGGCATCGGGCGAGGTCAGCCGGTCCTTGGTCTGGCTCTGGAACTGCGGATCGCGGATGAACACCGACAGCATCAGCTCGGCGCCGGTCATCACGTCCTCGGGCGCGATGTCCTTGGCGCGCTTGTTGCCGACGAGATCGGCGAAGGCGCGCACGCCCTTGACCAGCGTAGCACGCAAACCCTGCTCATGCGTGCCGCCATCGGGTGTCGGGATGGTGTTGCAATAATAGGAGAAGCTGCCTTCCGACCAGAGCGGCCACGCCACCGCCCACTCGACCGAACCCTGGCCGTTGGGGAAATCCTGCTTGCCCGCGAAGAAGTCGGCGGTCGCACATTCGCGGCCGGCGAGCTGCTCGCGGAGGTGATCGGCGAGGCCGCCGGGGAACTGGAAGGTCGCCTCCGCTGGCGTCACGTCATCGATCAGCGAGGGATCGCAACGCCAGCGTATCTCGACGCCCGCGAACAGATAGGCCTTGGAGCGGGTGAGCCGATAAAGCCGGCCGGGACGGAAACGCGCGCCTTCGCCGAAGATCTCGGTATCGGGCACGAAGGAGACGCTGGTGCCGCGCCGGTTCGGCGCCGCGCCGAGCTTCTCGAGCGGCCCGAGCGGATGGCCCTTGGAGAAGCGCTGACGATAAAGCTCCTTGTTGCGCGCGACCTCGATCGCCGTCTCGGACGACAGCGCGTTCACCACCGAGATGCCGACACCATGCAGACCGCCGGACGTGGCATAGGCCTTGTCGGAGAACTTCCCGCCCGAATGCAGCATCGTCAAGATGACTTCGAGCGCGCTCTTGCCGGGGAATTTCGGGTGCGGATCGACCGGCATGCCGCGACCATTGTCGATCACCGTGATGCGGTTGCCGGCCTGCAGCGAGACCTCGATGCGGGTGGCGTGCCCCGCCACCGCCTCGTCCATCGCGTTGTCGAGCACCTCGGCGACGAGATGGTGGAGCGCGCGCTCGTCGACGCCGCCGATATACATGCCCGGCCGGCGGCGCACCGGCTCAAGCCCTTCGAGTACCTCGATCGCGGAAGCGTCATAGTCGCCCGAGGATGTCGAGCGGGCGGAGGCGAAGAGATCGTCGCCATCCTTCTTGTCGGTATCGGCCATGGCCGAATCTAGCGCGACGGTCCGGCGAGGGCAAAGGGCCGCAATTACGCATATTGTGGATAGTTGTTCGCAACGGCGTGCACCGAGCCTGAAAGGCGCCCGCGTAGCATGACCTTCGTATCAGGGAGGCGGCGTTGGTCATCGAGTTCGACGATATCGATTGGCAGGGGAGGGTCGCGGCGGGCGGCGCTGCGCTGGTTGCGCTGGCGATCGGCTACGAGGCGTTCGGGCCGATGGGCACGCCGGGCGTGATCATCCTGGTGATGTCGCTGGGCGCGGCGATCGGTGCGCTCGTCGCGCTTACCCGCACGCAGATGCCGAACGGGCTTCGCGCC
This sequence comes from Sphingomonadaceae bacterium, assembly GCA_019239915.1. Lineage (GTDB taxonomy): Bacteria > Pseudomonadota > Alphaproteobacteria > Sphingomonadales > Sphingomonadaceae > Solisphingomonas. The sequence continues at coordinate 59,157 of JAFAZF010000036.1, read as the reverse complement.
GGGCTGATGCTCGTGCTGATCGTCACCGTGCTCGCGGCTGCGCTGCGTTCGAACTTCGTGCTGATGAAGCCGTTGCGGCGCGACTTCGTAGCCGCGCTCGCGAACGACGACGCCACGATCTACGTAAATTCCGACGGCAGCATCGCCCGTGTCGAGGAGCGGCAGCCGAAGCCCGCTGCCGCGGCGGGCGCCGCGGTCGCGATCACCGGCAATGGTGACGCGGCGCACTGGGCGTCCGACGCGCAGGCCGCGCTCGACCGCTCGGTGGCCAAGGACGTGCCTGGCGCCGGTGACTGGAAGATCGCCGGCGAGGCGTCGGCGCCGGCACAGGCACCCGGCGCGGTGGCGATCGACTGGCATGTCGACGGCGCCGGCGGCGAGGCGCATTGCGGCTTCATCAGCGTCACCGCTGCGCAGCCCACCGCCGCTTATGCCGCGCTGCGCGACCGCTTCTCGCTCGCGGTCGAGCGTTCGGTCACGGCGCGCCGCGCGGCCTGCATCTGAGCGAGCCTTTCACAAAAACCCATTCGCCCTGAGCCTGTCGAAGGGCTGTTCTTCCTCTCGAACGGGAAAGAAGGACAGTGCTTCGACAGGCTCAGCACGAACGGATTTGTCCCAGTTCGTTCTTTAGCGCACCCGCGGGCCGCCGAACGGGAGCGGCGGCGGCGGGCGCCGGTCGCGGCGGGGCAGCTGCGCCTGATAGGCGACCGAGCAATGCGCGAGGCAATAGGGGAAGCCCGGGTTCACCGTCTTCCCGCAGAAGTGGAAGTCGGGCTCGCCGGGATGGCCGAGCGGCCATTTGCAGATCTTGTCGTTGAGCTCGAGCAGGCTTGTCTTGTCCGCCATCTCTGCAGAGGGCTTGGCCGGCACCAGCCGGCGCGGCGGCGCGGGCGGGATCGGTGACTGCTGCTCGCCCGGCGTCTGGCGCTGGAAGCCGCCCGGCCCGATCGAGCGCAGCATCGGCTGCGCCTGGAGATTGGCCGGCGACGGCGTCGCGAACACCGGCTGCGGACGCTCGCGCGGCGGCTGCGGCGCGGCTGGCGGCGCCGCGGCGGCAGGCGCCGACGTGGGCGTGGCAGCGGGCGGCGCGGCGGCCGGCGCGGGCGCTGCGGCGGTGTCGTCGCCATTCTCGCCGGGGCGAACCGGTGACGGGCGCGATTCGAGGCCGAGGCGATGCGCCTTGCCGATCACGGCGTTGCGGCTGACCCCGCCGAGTTCCTCGGCGATCTGGCTCGCGGTCATGCCGCGCCCCCACAGCGTCTTGAGCAGCTCGATGCGCTCGTCGGTCCAGGCCATGTATGCTCCTTCTCGTCGTCGCTTGCGGCCCCGGCATCGGGGCTCTAGTCGAGCCTGCCATGGACGACTTGCGACCCAATATAACGCTTCCAACCCCGGGCACGCCGGTGATCGCGATGCTCAACTGGGTTGGATTGCGGACGCTCTATGTGAAGGAGGTGCGCCGCTTCTTCAAGGTCCACCTGCAGACGATCTGGGCGCCGGCGATGACGACGCTGCTGTTCCTGGTGATCTTCACGGTGGCGATGGGGCGTGGCGGCGCCGTGGTCCACGTCGGCGGCGAGGAGGTGCCGTTCGCCGATTTTGTCGCGCCCGGCCTGATCATCATGGGAATGATCCAGAACGCCTTCGCCAATTCCAGCTTCTCGCTGCTTGCGGGCAAGATGCAGGGCACGATCGTCGACTATCTGATGCCGCCCTTGTCGAGCCTGGAGGTGCTGACCGGGCTGATGGGCGCGGCGGTGACGCGTGCCTTCTTCGTCGGTTGCGCGGTGTGGCTGGCGATGTGCCTGTGGCCAGGCGTCCACGTCATGCCCCATGCGCTGTGGGCGGTGTTCTATTTCGGGCTGATGGGATCGATGCTGCTCGCCTTCATGGGCGTGCTGACCTCGCTATGGGCGGAGAAGTTCGATCATGCCGCGGCGGTGACCAACTTCATCGTCCAGCCGCTGTCACTGCTCTCGGGCACCTTCTACTCGGCCGACCACCTCGCGCCCTGGTATCGGACGATCAGCCACGCCAACCCGATCTTCTACGTGATCTCGGGCTTCCGCTACGGCTTCCTCGGCGTCTCGGACCTGCCGATCACGGCGGGCGGCATCGGCCTGCTGCTGCTCAACGCGGCGCTGGGGTTGCTCTGCTATTGCCTGCTCAAGACCGGCTGGCGCATCAAGGCCTAGAGAAAGCCACTCCCTGCGAGGAGGGGTTTGCGGTGGCTTGCGAGGAGGCGCAATGCTCTCTTCCGGGGAGGGGAGTTTCGTTGACGCGCTACCTGCTCCCCTATAGAGCGCGCGCTCGCGAGAAGGCGGCCGGACGTGCCGCCTTTTTGCGTTGGGCCAAACCTCGTTGAAAACCACGAACTGGAAGGAGCTTCCGCCATGGCGATCACGCCGCTGATGCCGGTCTACCCTCGGTGCGGGTTCCGGCCGGTGCGAGGCGAGGGCGCCTACCTCATCGAGGAGGGCGGCGATCGCTATCTCGATTTCGCGAGCGGCATCGCGGTCAACATCCTCGGCCACGGCCACCCGGCGCTGACGAAGGCGATCGCCGACCAGGCCGCGACGCTGATGCACGTCTCCAATCTCTACGGATCGCCGCAGGGCGAGAAGTTCGCGCAGCGGCTCGTCGACGCCACCTTCGCCGACACGGTGTTCTTCACCAACTCGGGCGCCGAGGCGGTCGAGTGCGCGATCAAGACTGCGCGCCGCTACCACTATGCCGACGGCCACCCCGAGAAGCATACGCTGATCACCTTCTCGAACGCTTTCCATGGCCGCACGCTCGGCACGATCTCGGCGACCGACCAGGACAAGATGCGCTCCGGCTTCGAGCCGCTGCTGCCCGGCTTCGCCTATGCGCCGTTCGACGACCTCGATGCCGCGCTCGCGCTCGTCGACGAGAACAGCGCAGGCTTCCTCGTCGAGCCGATCCAGGGCGAAGGCGGCCTGAAGCCGGCGAGCGACGCGTTTCTCACGGGCTTGCGCAGGGTCTGCGACGAGAAGCGGCTGCTGCTCGTGTTCGACGAGGTGCAGTGCGGCTACATGCGCTCGGGCACCTTCTTCGCGCATGAGCAATATGGGGTGCGTCCGGACATCATGGCGGTCGCCAAGGGGATCGGCGGCGGCTTCCCGCTCGGTGCCTGCCTCGCCTCCGAGGAGGCGGCCAAGGGCATGGTGATCGGCACCCACGGCTCGACCTATGGCGGCAACCCCTTGGCGATGGCTGCGGGCGAGGCGATCCTCGATGTCATCCTCGCGCCGGGCTTCCGCGAGCAGGTCCAGAAGACCGGCGAGCGGCTGCGCCAACGGCTCGAGCAGATGATCCCGAACCATGACCATCTGTTCGATAGCGTGCGTGGACGCGGGCTGATGCTCGGCATCAAGCTCAAGAGCGATTCCAGGGCGTTCGTCGGCTATCTTCGCGACGAACATCATGTCCTGACGGTGTCGGCCGGCGACAATGTCGTGCGTGTGCTGCCGCCGCTCAACATCGGCGAGGACGAGATCGAGGTGTTCGCGACCAAGCTCTCCGAGGCCGCGCGGCTCTACGCGCCTCCGAGCGACGATTGATGCCGAGAATGAACCTCTCTCCGTTCGTCCCGAGCGAAGTCGAGGGACGCGAAACAGGTGCTGCGCTCGTGGCGCGTGCCTCGACTGCGCTCGGCACGAACGGATCCCGGCCGGAGGAAGAGGAATGACCATCCGCCACTTCCTCGATCTCGCCGATGCTGGGCCGACCGCGATCCAGGCGATGCTCGACGATGCGCTCGCCCGCAAGCAGGCGCGCGCTGGCTGGCCCAGGGGCAAGCCGGATGCCGACGCGCCGCTCGCCGGCCACACGCTGGCGCTGATCTTCGAGAAGAACTCGACGCGGACCCGCGTGTCGTTCGACATGGCGATGCGCCAGCTCGGCGGCACGACGATCGTGATGGACGCGGGCTCGATGCAGATCGGCCGCGGCGAAAGCATCGCCGATACCGCGCGCGTGCTCTCGCGCTATGTCGATGCGCTGATGATCCGCACGGACGATCATCAGAAACTCATCGAAATGGCGCACCACGCGACCATCCCGGTGATCAACGGCCTGACCGACGACAGCCATCCTTGTCAGGTGATGGCGGACATGCTCACCGTGATCGAGAAGCGCGGCAGCCTCGCCGGCTCGAAATGGGCATGGCTGGGGGACGGTAACAACGTCCTCCATTCGATCGCCGAGGCGGCGAGCCTGATGGGCTTTTCGGTTCGGGCCGCCTGCCCCGAAGGCTATGAGCCGTCAGAGGCCGTGATCGGCACGGCGGGGCAGCGTGGCGGCGACGTCAAGGTCGTTCGCGATCCGGTCGAGGCCGTCGCGGACGCCGACATCGTCGTCACCGACACCTGGATCTCGATGGGTCAGGACCAGGCGCAGGAGAAGCTCGCGGCACTCGGCCCCTACCAGGTGACGCCCGATCTGATGCGCGGCGCGGCGCCTTCCGCCACCTTTTTCCACTGCCTTCCCGCGCATCGCGGCGAGGAGGTGGTCGACGCGGTCATCGACGGACCGCAGTCGGCGATCTGGGACGAGGCCGAGAACCGGCTGCACGCGCAGAAGTCGGTGCTGCTGTGGTGCTTCGGCAAGCTCGGCTGAACCGCCAGGGCTGGAAACGGCAGGTCGCAGCGCCGACATAGCCGGTGAGCGGCGGCGGAGTATCACGTGGCAAGCAGATTTACCGAGGATGCGCCGATCCGGCACGAGGATCAGGCGCTCGGCTTCACCATCCCCGCGCGCCACGCGCGCGGGCGCGTCGTCCGGCTCGGGCCGGTACTCGACGCGATCCTGTCGAACCACGCTTATCCGCCGGTGATCGAGCGCGTGCTCGCCGAGGCGCTGACGGTGACCGCGCTGCTCGGTTCGACACTGAAGGATGCGGACGGGCAGCTGACGCTGCAGGCGCAGACGCAGGGCGGCGCGATCGATCTGCTCGTCTGCGATTATCGCGGCGGCGAGATGCGTGGATACCTGCGCCACGATGCCGAAAAGCTCGCCGAGATGCCGGCCGATCCCTCGCTGTTCGCGCTGTTCGGCAAGGGCTATCTGGCTATCACGTTCGACCAGGCCGCGGGCGCGCGCTACCAGGGCATCGTACCGCTCGAGGGCGCCGGGCTGGCGCAGGCGGTCGAGAGCTATTTTGCCCAGTCCGAGCAGCTGCCGAGCCTCGTGCGCGTCGCGGTCGAGGCGCGCGGCGATGCCGGCCATGTCGCGGGCGGCATGCTGATCCAGCATCTGCCCGAGGGCGAGGAGGGCAGGGAGCGGCTGCACACCCGGCTCGATCATCCCGAATGGGAGCATGTCCGCGCGCTTGCCGACACGATCAAGGCGGACGAGCTGACCGACGAGGCGCTCGATCTTGAGACAATCGTCTGGCGGCTGTTCCATGACGAACCGGAGGTGCGCGTGCTGCCGATGGTCGCGCTGTCGCGCGGCTGCCGCTGTTCGGCCGAGCATGTCCGCGAGGTTATCGCCCGCTTTCCGCCCGACGAGCGTGCCGAGATGGCCGACTCCGACGGCATGATCCGCGTCGACTGTGCGTTCTGCGCGCGCGTCATTCCGGTGCCCGTCGCCGCCTGACACGCTCGCCCGCAATGGCGCCGCGTGCTATACGTCACAGCGGTGGAAAACCGCCGCTGGCATGGTCCGGGCATGAGCGCGGAGGCCATCATGATGAGGAGCAGACCGGTGCGTGGTTCGGGCATGCGTGGCGCGGCTGCGATGCTGGCCGTGCCGCTGGCGATCGGCATCGCGGTTGCGGCCTCGGCGCGGTCGTCCGCGCCGGCTCCGTCCGCGCCGCCGCCACTGCCGGCGACCGCGGCATTGCCGACACCGGCCGAGCCGATCGCGCTTGCCGGGATGCTTCGTCCGGGTTTGTGGGAAGTGCGCTCGAGCGATGGCGGGGATGCCGTGCAGCGGCTCTGCATCGGCGATCCGGCGCTGCTCATCCAGCTGCGCCATCACCGTACCGGCTGTGGCCGCTTCGTGATCGCGAACAGCGCCGATACCGCGACGGTGCAATATAGCTGCCCCGGCGCGGGCTGGGGCCGCACGACGCTGCGTGCCACCGGTGCGGAGAATCTGCGAATCGACACGCAGGGCATCGCGGAAAATGCGCCCTTCGCTTTCTCGGCGATCGCGCGGCGGACTGGCGACTGCGGCGCCGCCGCGAGCGTCGCTACGCATTAAGGGCCGGTTTAGGAACGCCGTGTCAGGAGAGAGGCGCCGCGTCTTTCGGCGCGCATCTCCCTAGCTGGCTGAATGCCCTCCTGAGCCGCTCACCGGGCGGCTCTTCTTTTCGAGGCTGTGCTGGCCCAGCCTTGTCACCCCGCACCGCCGCCATTAGCTCGCGCGTCATGAGCGAGGAAAACCCGGTCGCGGTCGCGCTGCTCTCGGGTGGCCTCGATTCGATGGTCGCGGCGGCGCGGGCGCGGGAGGCGGGCTTCGCGCTGCACGCGCTCACGATCAATTACAATCAGCGCCATCTCGTCGAGCTTGCCGCCGCGCGGCGCATCGCCACCATGCTCGGCGCGGCGCGGCACGTCGTGTTGCCGATCGATCTTTCCGCATTCGGCGGATCGGCGCTCACCGCCGCTGATATCGAAGTGCCGAAGGACGGCGTCGGGGAAGATATCCCGGTCACCTATGTGCCCGCGCGCAACACCGTCTTCCTCAGCCTCGCGCTCGCGTGGGCGGAGGCGAGCGGATCGACCGATCTCTTCATCGGCGTCAACGCGCTCGATTATTCGGGCTATCCCGATTGCCGGCCCGAGTTCGTCGATGCCTTCGAGAGCCTCGCCAACCTCGCCACCAAGGCCGGTGTCGAGGGAGGCCGGTTCCGTGTCCATGCGCCGCTCCAGGACATGACCAAGGCCGAGATCGTCCGCGAGGCGGATCGGCTGGGGCTCGACGCCGGGCTGAGCTGGTCCTGCTACGATCCGGCTGGCGGGTTGCACTGCGGGCTCTGCGACAGCTGCCGCCTGCGCGCCAAGGGGTTCGAGGAAGCCGGCCTGCCCGATCCGACGCGCTACGCCGCGAGACCCTGATGGCGGGCTATGCCGTCAAGGAGATCTTCCCGACGCTGCAGGGCGAGGGGGCGAATGCCGGCCGCCGCGCGATCTTCCTGCGCATGGCCGGGTGCAACTTGTGGTCCGGCCGGGAGGTCGATCGCGCGGGTGCTACATGCACGTTCTGCGACACCGATTTCGTCGGCACCGACGGCACCGACGGCGGCCGCTATCCCGGTGCCGACGCGCTCGCCAACAAGGTCGCAGCGCTGTGGGGGCCGTCGCGCGAGCGCCGCTTCGTCGTCATCACCGGCGGCGAGCCGTTGCTCCAGCTCGACGCGGCATTGATCGGCGCGCTCCACGGATACGGCTTCGAGATCGCGATCGAGACCAACGGGACGCTGCCCGCACCCGCCGGGATCGACTGGATCTGCGTCAGCCCCAAGGCGGGCACCGAGATCGTCCAGCGATCGGGCGACGAGCTCAAGCTCGTCTGGCCGCAAGCCGGCATCGATCCGGTGGCGCTGGAGCGATGGGACTTTGCGCACCTCCTCGTCCAGCCGATGGACAGTGCAGAGCGCGACGAAAATCTCGCGGCCGCGATGCGCTTCGTGGATGAACGACCGAAATGGCGGCTCTCGCTCCAGACCCACAAGCTGCTCGGGATCCGGTGACGCGAAAGCCCTCTCCCTCGAGGGAGGGGGAGTTCTGCTGTCACACGTCCGCAACCTTGCCCTCGGCTCCCCGCCTGCTATATGGCCCGCCGACCGGCGGCCCGGCGGGCGTGGCGGAACTGGTAGACGCGCTGGATTTAGGTTCCAGTATCGCAAGATGTGGGGGTTCGAGTCCCTTCGCCCGCACCAGTCCCGCCCGCAGCAGGCGCGCCTTCCGCGAGATTAGAGAAGGCCCTGAAATGCAGACTGTCGAGACGTTGAACGAAGGGCTGCGGCGCGGCTACACGCTGACCATCGCCGCCAAGGATATCGACGCGCGCGTCGATGCGCGGCTGAAGGCGGTGGCGCCGCAGGTCCGCATGCCCGGCTTCCGTCCCGGCAAGGTGCCCGCCAACCTCGTCCGCAAGATGCATGGCGCGCAGCTCCAGCAGGAGGCGCTGCAGGAGGCGGTGCAGCAGAGCGTGCAGTCGCTGATCTCGGAACATCAGCTTCGCCCGGCGATGCAGCCCTCGGTTGAGCTCGACGAGAGCTACGAGCCGGGCAAGGATGCGGCGGTCACGGTCAGCCTCGAGGTGCTGCCGCAGGTGCCGACGCCGTCGATCGACGATCTGAAGCTCGAGCGGCTGACCGTCGAGGCGGACGACGCCGCGGTGTCCGAGCAGCTTCATCGCTTCGCCGAGAGCCAGAAGCATTTCGAGGCCGCCCCGGAAGGCCATCCGGCGGTCGAGGGCGATCTCGTCGTGATGGATTTCGCCGGCACGTCCGGCGGCGTCGCGTTCGAGGGCGGCACCGGCACGGGCATGTCGGTCGAGCTTGGCTCGGGCCGCTTGATTCCGGGATTCGAGGAGCAGCTCGAGGGCGTGAAGGTCGGCGAGAGCCGCACGCTCGATGTGACCTTCCCGAAAGACTATCCGGAGAAGAAGCTCGCTGGCAAGCCGGCCACCTTCGAGGTCACCGTTACCGAGGTGAAGGTGCCGGGCGAAACCAAGATCGACGACGAGTTCGCCAAGTCGATGGGGCTGCAGGATCTCGAGCAGCTCAAGGGGTTGTTCAAGGGCCAGATCGAGCAGGAGCTGAACGGCCTGACGCGCACGCACATGAAGCGCAAGCTGCTCGACCAGCTCGCCGAGGCGCACGACTTCCCGGTGCCGCCGACGATGGTCGAGGCCGAGTTCCAGCAGATCTGGCGTCAGCTCGAACATGAGGCGACGCACGAGGCCGACGTCGAGGCGGCGAAGGCCGAGCTCGAGAAGGATCGCGACGATTATCGCGCCATCGCCGAGCGCCGCGTGCGGCTCGGATTGCTGCTCTCCGAGATCGGCCAGGCGAACGGCGTCGAGGTCAGCGGCCAAGAGATGCAGCGGCTGATCGCACAGGCCGCGCAACAATATCGCCCGGAGGATCGCGAACGCTTCGCGCAATATATTACCAACGATCCGATGGCGGCCGCCCAGCTCCGCGCGCCGCTCTACGAGGACAAGGTCGTCGACTTCCTCTTCGCCAAGGCGGAAGTCAGCGATCGCAGCGTCACTCGCGAGGAGCTGGAAGCCGCGATCGAGGCCGACGACGGCTTCGCCTCGGGCACGCACGTGCACAGCCACGATCATGATCACGACCATCACGATCATGGCGACGAGGGCCATGTCCACGGCCCCGACTGCGACCATGATCACGATCATGACCATGCCGAGCCCGCGGCGAAGGCGAAGCGCAAGCCTGCCGCCAAGAAGGCCGCTGCCGCGGAGCCGGCGGCGTCGTCTGACGAGGCCGTGATCGAAACCAAGGCCGCCAAGCCGACGCCGAAGAAGGCCGCTGCCAAGGCTGCGGATGCCGAGCCTGCCGCTGCCGCCGAGGCGGAGCCCGCCGCCAAGCCGGCAGCGAAGAAGCCCGCTGCCGCCAAGAAGGTGACAAGCGAGACGCAGCCCGAGGCGCCGGCTCCCGAGGCCGCAGCCGAGGAGGCGGCGCCGAAGCCCAAGCGCAAGCCGGCGACGAAGAAGGCGGAAGCCTGAACGGGCGGCCGCGATGAGCGCCGCCCCGCGCGTCGCAGTCATCCTGCCCTGCTATAACGAGGAGGCGGCGATCGCGCAGACGGTCGCTGCCTTCCGCGCTGCGCTGCCCGACGCCGCGATCTACGTCTACGACAACAACAGCAGGGACGGCACCGTCGCCGCCGCCCGTGCGGCGGGTGCCGTCGTCCGCACCGAGCGGACGCAGGGCAAGGGCGCGGTCGTGCGCCGCATGTTCGCCGACATCGAGGCGGACATCTACGTGCTCGCCGACGGCGACGCGACCTATGATGCCTCCGCCGCACCCGAGATGGTGCGAATGGTGCTCGACGAGCAGCTCGACATGGTCGTCGGCGCGCGCCGGTCCGAGCTCGAGCTCGCCTATCGTCCTGGGCACCGCTTCGGCAACCGGCTGCTGACGGGCATGTTGGCACGGCTGTTCGGCCGCAGCTTCAGCGACATTCTTTCCGGCTATCGCGTGTTCTCGCGGCGCTTCGTGAAAAGCTTCCCGATCCTCTCGACCGGCTTCGAGATCGAGACCGAGATCAGCGTCCACGCGCTCGAACTCCGTATGCCGGTCGCAGAACTCGTCACCGCTTATGGCGCGCGGCCGGAAGGTTCGGTTTCCAAGCTCTCGACCTATGGCGACGGCTGGCGGATCCTGCGGACAATCCTGACGCTGTTCCGTGTCGAACGGCCGGTGCTCTACTTCGGCGGCATCGGCGCGTTGCTGCTCGCGGTGGCACTGATCCTCGCCATTCCGCTCGGCATCACCTACGCGCAGACCGGTCTGGTGCCGCGCCTGCCGACGGCGCTGCTCTCGACCGGGCTCACCATCGTCGCGGTGCTATGCTTCTTCTGCGGGCTGATCCTCGACACCGTCGTGCGCGGCCGCCGCGAGGTCCGACGGCTCGCCTATCTTGGCCTGCCGGCACCGCGCTGAGCCTTCAGGCTGCGCGACGCTCGACGATCTGGAACGTGGCGCTGCCGCGCGCGAGTGCCGGCCCGTCCGGGCCGTCACGCCGGATCACGGTGTTGAGGAACACGACACGCTTGCCCGTGCGCAACACCTCCACCTCCGCCTCGATCCAATCGCCCGACGCGGCCGCGCCGATCAGCTCGCTCGAGAAGGACGAGGTGACGGCGATGGCGTTTTCGGGGCGCACCTGTGCGCTGGCATGCGTCATCGCCGTGTCGAAGAGCATGAAGTACATGCCGCCATGCATGCCCGGCCCCTTGTTGCGGTGCTTGGTTGCCACCCGCATGCCGATCACGATGCGCCCGTTGCGACGAGTCTCGTAGAGCGGCCCGACCAACTCGTGGAACGGACCATAGGGCTCGAGCAGCGTGAAGGGAGCGGGAATGTCTGTGCTGGCGGGCGATACGGTCATGACCCAGCACTTAGCGGGCGGTGACGGCGACCGACAAGCGGCTGCCGCTATCGTCCACAGCCGCGTCGGCGCGACCGGCGAACGCCCCTTGAAGTGCTCCCGGCAAAGGCCGATGTTGGCCGCGACCGAACGGGCAAAAGGACCGACCACCACCATGGCACATGATCACGAGGACATCGTCTCCGGCCTCGTCCCCATCGTCATCGAACAGTCGAACCGCGGCGAGCGCAGCTTCGACATCTATTCGCGGCTGCTGCGCGAGCGCATCGTGTTCGTGACCGGCGCGGTCGAGGACCACATGGCTTCGCTGATCACCGCCCAGCTGCTCTTCCTCGAGTCCGAGAACCCGAAGAAGGACATCTTCATGTACATCAACAGCCCGGGTGGCGTCGTCACCGCCGGGCTCGCGATCCATGACACGATGCAATATATCCGCCCGCGCGTCGGCACGGTCTGCATCGGGCAGGCGGCGTCGATGGGCAGCTTCCTGCTCTCGGCCGGCGAGCCCGGCATGCGCGTTGCGCTCACCAACAGCCGGATCATGATCCACCAGCCGTCGGGCGGCGCCCAGGGCATGGCGGCCGATATCGAGATCCAGGCGCGCGAGATCCTGCGGATGCGTCACCGGCTGAACTCGCTCTACTCAAAATATACGGGCAAGCCGATCGAGGAGATCGAGGCGGCCATGGACCGCGACAAGTTCCTCGAGGCCGACGAGGCCAAGGCGTTCGGCCTGATCGACGAGGTGTTCGACAAGCGCCCGGCGCCGGCTGAGGAGAAGGCCGCGGCCTGAGCGGCGGCGCGTGGCGAGCGGGGCGCCCGCCGATGATCGGCGGTCGGTTCGCGCGCGGCGCCTGATCGCGCTGAGCTGTGCTTGCGGCGTTGCCTTTCGCCTCGGCGAGGGGTGGCATTGGCTGAATGCGCCGAACGCCGAGGCGGACAACGTCGCACGAGCGCTCGCCGCCGGGCGTGGTTTCGCGGACGCCTTCTTCATAGGCGGGGGGCCGACGGCGCATCTGATGCCGCCGACGCCGCTACTCGCGGCGGGCATCTATGCGCTGTTCGGCAGCGGCACGACCGGCGAGACCGTTCTGCTGTTGCTGGGCGTAGCGACGGTGATCGCTTGTTTCCTGCTCGCGGCACGCGTTGCGTGGCTGCTCGGAACGTCGCGCGGCGCGGCAGCTGGGGGACTGGCGTTCCTGCTCCTCGCACCCATCCACGACTTCACCGAAGCGGTGCGCTGGCGCTGCTGGGATGGCGGCGTCGCGACCTTGCTGCTGCTGGCGATGCTCGTCCTGCTGCTTGAGGCGGAACGGGGACGCCGCGCGCACGGCTTCGAGCTGGCGCGCGCTGCCGTTCCGGCGCTGGCGCTGCTGGTCAATCCGATCACGGGTGTCGCGGCGTCGGTGATCGCGCTCGCCTTCATCTGGCGCGATCGCGCGCGCGTCGCGATGCTGCGGCCTATCCTCCTGCTCGCCGCCGCCACCGCGATCCTGTTCGCACCTTGGGTGGCGCGCAACGCACGGGCCCTGGACCATCCGGTGCTGACGCGCGACAATCTCGGGCTCGAGCTCGCCATGGCCTATTATCCCGCCGCCGTGGCTCCCACCGATCCGCTGGGGGGAATGCAGCAGCGGCAGGCCGCCATCCACCCGCTGCTCAGCGCACCTGCGCGGGCGCGGCTGCGGGCGCTTGGCGGCGAGCTCGCCTATTCGCGCGCGCTTCAAGCGGAAACGTTGCGCTGGATGAGCGGGCACCCGGTCGCGGTCGCACGGATCTGGATGCGCCATCTCTCCGAAATGCTGTTCCCGCGCCCGTGGATGTTCAGGGCCGAGCATGAGAAGCATTTTGCCGTCGCCCGCGCGGTCGCGGCGGCGCTGGTCACCGCCTTGGCGCTGATCGAGCTGGCGATCATGGCCGGCGGCCGCGACCCGCTCGCACTCTATCCGCTGATTGCGATCGGCAGCGTGACGCTGCTCACCTCGGCCTTCCAGCCGGTGATGCGCTATTGCTGGATCCTCTATCCCTTGCTGGCAATGCTGGCTGCACGCGCGGTCTGGCGTGGCGTCGAGGGTCTCGCGCGGCGGCGCGATCAGGCTGCGCGACGCGCAGGGAGCGCGATCAGCGTGTAATATCCGTTCGACCAGGCGGTGCGGCCGCAGCGCGCGGCGGTCGCGACGCTATGCTCTGTCGCGACGAGATAGTCGGCAAGGCCGCGCGTCGCCGTACAATCGCCGGAAAAGGTGGCGCTGCGGCGCTTGATCAGGTCCCACCAGCGATAGATGTCGGCCGGTGCCGTCGGCACGAATTTCCAGACGACGAGCGTCTGGCGATCGAGCTGACGCGACAGCCCGGCGCGCGTGTCGGTGGCGGGATCGAGCAGTACGACGTCGTCGGGTCTGGTCCTCGTTGCGACGGCCGTCACCATCGCACGCTCGCGGGCGTCGAGCGGTCGTTCCTGCCCGTTGAGCGGACGCGTCAGACCCTGAATGAAGATCACCGCCATGATCGCCGCGATCGGCAGCAGGCGGCCGAACTCGGCGCCGCGCGCCATCTCCCGCCAGAGCGCGAAACCCATGATCAGCGCGAGCAGGAACAGCGCCGAGGCAGGCCGAAACAGGTAGAATTTGCCGAGCGCGCCGGTGTCGCGATCGAGCCAGCTCAGCCCCGCGGCGACGAACATATAGGCGGCGAGCAGCATCGTCAGCCAGCCGAGCGTGCGCAGACGTGGCCGGTCGCTGCGCGCCGCGCGTGCGGCGACGAGCATGATGAGCACCGCATAGCCGAGCCCGCGCGCCAACCCCTCGCGCCAGCCGTCCACGGCCGCGAACGGCGCGATGTGATGTGCGTTGCGAATGACCGTGTAGATATAGTCCGCGCTCGGGCTGCCGGTTGGTCGCATCGCGGCCGCACTGACATGCTGATCCAGCACCAGGACGCCGAGTTCCGGCAGCGTGAGCAGCGCGTAGAGGCCGCACATCGCAAGCGGAGAGCGCCAATCCCGGTGCACGAGCAGTAGGAACGCGGCGGCGATGGCGAACCAGAGCCCGCCCACCTCAAAGTGCATGTAGGTAGCGAGCGCTGCCCAAAGGGTAGCGCGGAGCCAGCGCGCCTCCGTCACGTCGGCCAGTGCGAGCAGGCCGAAGGCGTAAGCGAAGGTCTTGGTTTCTACGCCGGAGAGGAAGCCTTCGCCGCCCATCAACGCCTGGCCCGACGCGTAGAACAGGAACAGCAGGCACAGCGCCTCGAGCGCCGATAAGCCGAGGGCGCGGGTGACGCGGTAGAGCGCATAGCCGAGCAGGAGCGCGATCAGCACCGCCAGGATCAGGTGCGCGGCTTCATAGCCCACGAGCCCGACCAACTCGCCGATCATCCAGAAGCCAGCGAACTTGCTGCGGCTCGCGTCGAACACCGCACTGGAGGCGCCGAACGCCTCGGGGTAGACGAAGCGATAGGCCAGCGGAAAGTAATTCTCCTCGTTTCCGGACCAGCGAAACGGATAGGAGATGACGAGCATCAGCATGATCATCGCCGCAAGGTGCCAGCCGCGATTCAGATCCCTGCGATCGAAGTAGGCCAGCAGCGTCAGCAGCGGATCGGCGCGGCGAAGCGTCCGGGGCATGGCCGAGCCGATGATCGGCTTCATACGCATTACTGCTTTCGCTTCACTGGCCATTCCCTGAGAACGGAATAACGGCTGGCCATGGCTTTGCAATCGACCTGCCACGCGACATGTTTCATTGTGGTCTGAGCGGCTCGGCGACCGCGCGCGTGCCCGGCCGCAACCGTTTCGCGGTGACGTCTTGTTTCCCTTTCGCGCACTAGACATATTGGCCGAAGCCTGACCGGGGGCGAACGCGGCTAGCGGTAGCGGTGTTCGTCGGTTAGTGGTGGTGTAGCTTCGCCGATGGCGGCAGAGGGATTGACGAAATGACCAAGCTGAGCGGTGGGGACTCGAAGAGCACGCTTTACTGCTCGTTCTGCGGCAAGTCGCAGCACGAGGTGCGCAAGCTCATCGCCGGCCCGACCGTGTTCATCTGCGACGAGTGCGTCGAGCTCTGCAACGACATCATCCGAGAGGAGACGAAGTCGGCGCTGGTTTCGAAGCGCGACGGCGGCGTGCCGACCCCGCGCGACATCTGCGAGATCCTCGACGATTACGTCATCGGCCAGGATCAGGCGAAGCGCGTGCTCTCGGTCGCGGTCCACAACCACTACAAGCGGCTCAATCACGGCGCGAAGGGCGCCGACGTCGAGCTCGCCAAGTCGAACATCCTGCTCGTCGGCCCGACCGGCTGCGGCAAGACGCTGCTCGCGCAGACGCTTGCGCGCATCCTCGACGTGCCGTTCACGATGGCCGACGCGACGACGCTGACCGAGGCCGGCTATGTTGGTGAGGACGTCGAGAACATCATCCTGAAGCTGCTCCAGGCCTCGGACTATAATGTTGAGCGGGCGCAGCGCGGCATCGTCTACATCGACGAGATCGACAAGATCAGCCGCAAGGCGGACAACCCCTCGATCACCCGCGACGTCTCGGGCGAGGGCGTCCAGCAGGCGCTGCTCAAGCTGATGGAGGGCACCACCGCGAGCGTGCCGCCGCAAGGCGGGCGCAAGCATCCGCAGCAGGAATTCCTGCAGGTCGATACGACCAACATCCTGTTCATCTGCGGCGGCGCCTTCTCGGGCCTCGAGAAGATCATCGCGGACCGCCTGCAGGGCAAGTCGATCGGCTTCGGCGCCTATGTCGCGGCGCCCGAGGAGCGGCGCACCGGCGAGGTGCTGCGCCAGTGCGAGCCCGAGGATCTGCTCAAGTTCGGCCTGATCCCCGAGTTTGTCGGCCGCCTGCCGGTCATCGCGACGCTGATGGACCTCGACGAGGCGGCGCTGGTCAAGATCCTCGCCGAGCCGAAGAACGCGCTCGTGAAGCAGTATCAGAAGCTGTTCGAGATGGAGGGCGTGAAGCTCGGCTTCACCGACGATGCGCTGGTCGCGATCGCGCGCAAGGCGATCGATCGCAAGACCGGTGCGCGCGGTCTGCGCTCGATCCTCGAGGGCATCCTGCTCGACACCATGTTCGACCTGCCCGGCATGGACGGCGTCGGCGAGGTGATGATCGACAAGGACGTCGTCGAGGGCCGGAAGGAACCGATTCGCGTCTTCGCCAAGAAGGCCAAGGAAGCGCCGGCGGCTTGAAGCGCGCGGACGGCGTCCATGGGCTCGTGCGGAAGCAGGAGCCCAACGTATGACGCGATTGGACTGAGCCGGCCTGCCGCATTTGCGGAGGTGCCGAAATCCCGTGTGCTCCGGCGCAGGCCGGAGCGCTTGCGGCAATTGCTGCGCTCCATTGTCCAGCGCTTCGCCGGAGCACGGGATGTGTCTGAAAGCGGTCTCGCCTGCGGCGTTCAGTCGCCGACTTTCGATGCAGCTTAAGGTCGCAAGCACGACGCTTGTGGTTCCTGGCTCCTGCTTTCGCGGGAACAGGGCGCGCGCTCATGTCCGCCAGGTGAGACCGAAGGTGAGCGCGGTTCCGGCGTGGTCCGGACCGTGCGAGGCGCGCAGGTCGAAATCGAAGCGCTCCGGTCCCGGCGACCAGCGTAGTCCGCCCTGGACCCCGGGCGTGTGGCGATTGTCGCCGAAGACTTCGCCGATCGCCGCGAAATGCGGCGCAAAGGCCTGCGCGATCTGGCCGCCCCAGTAGAGCGCGTCGCGGCCACCATCCGCCGCCGCGCCGCGCTGCGCGCCGATATCGAGATTGACGATCGTGTATTTGCCGAGCGCGTAGCTCAGCGGCACGAACAGGCTCGCGCCGCCGAAGCGGCCGCGCCGATCCAGCGCGGCGGTGAACTCCGTTCCGAGCGAAAGCTTGCCGATCACCAGCAGCGTATATTTGAAGCCCGGCTCGAACAGCTCCGTCGTGCCGCCGCCGGTGACGCGCTCGACGGCGGCATCGAGCTCCAGGCGATGGATCGCTTTCGGCGTGCAGCCGATGCCGAGATGCGCGAGACTGCCGCCGTCCAGCGGCGCGACATACCAGCTTTCGATATGGCAGACGCCCGGCGTTTCCACGAACGGATCGTCGACGACGTCGGCGCCGCCTGCCGCCCCGGCCGTCGCCGGCCAGAGCAGCGCCGCGACAAGCGTGAGCCGCCGATCGAGCCGCGCGCGCACACGCGGCGATGTCGTTGGGCTCATCAACCCGCTCGCTCCGACAGACCCCCGATCGAGCGATTAGAGCCGGACTGTTGCAGCAGGATGGCGCCAGACTCTGGTGGGCGCTGCCGCCGTCATCACGGTGTGGCGGACCGTGTGCGGGCCGACCGGAGCAGCCGCATCGCGCATATAGCTGTGCACCGTTTCGGCCGCTGCATTGATCGGTGCTTTACCGGCGCCCATATATGCTTTGCCGCGCCAGAACCCGCGGCGCCGGAGTATGCATGAACGAAACGCTTCCTGTCCTGCCGCTGCGCGACATCGTCGTCTTCCCGCAGATGATCGTCCCGCTGTTCGTCGGCCGCGACAAGTCGGTTGCCGCGCTCGAGACTGCGATGGCGGCGGACAAGTCGATCTTCCTGGTCGCGCAGCTCGATCCTGCCGAGGACGATCCCGATCGCGACGCGCTTTACGACATCGGTGTCGTCGCTACCGTGCTGCAGCTGCTGAAGCTCCCCGACGGCACGGTGCGCGTGCTCGTCGAGGGCCGCCAGCGCGCGCGGCTGTCCGAGCTCGGGGCTGCCGACAACGGCCATCTCACCGCGACGATCGCGCTGATCGAGGAGCAGGAGGCGTCGGGCGCCGAGGCCGAGGCGCTGATGCGCTCGGTCGTCGAGCAGTTCGAGAATTATGCGCGGCTCAACAAGAAGCTGCCGCAGGAAACCGTCGTCGCGCTCGGCCAGATCGAGGAGGCGTCGCGCCTCGCCGATCAGGTCGCCGCGAACATCAACATCAAGGTGTCCGACAAGCAGGCGCTGCTCGTCGAGGGTGATCCAGTCAAGCGGCTCGAAATGGCGTTCGCCTTCATGGAAGGCGAGCTCGGCGTGCTGAAGGTCGAGAAGAAGATCCGCTCGCGCGTCAAGCGCCAGATGGAGAAGACGCAGCGCGAATATTATCTCAACGAGCAGCTCAAGGCGATCCAGCGCGAGCTCGGCAACAGCGAGGAAGGCGAGGGCGGCGACGAGGTCGCCGAGCTCACCCAGAAGATCGCCAAGCTGAAGCTTTCGAAGGAAGCGCGCGCCAAGGCCACCGGCGAGCTCAAGAAGCTGCGCGGTATGGCGCCGATGTCCGCCGAGGCGACGGTGGTGCGCAATTATCTCGACGTGCTGCTCGGGCTGCCCTGGGGCAAGAAGAGCAAGGTCAAGAAGGATATCGCCGAGGCGCAGGCGGTGCTCGACGCCGATCATTACGGGCTCGAGAAGGTCAAGGAGCGGATCGTCGAGTATCTTGCGGTCCAGGCGCGCACCAACAAGCTCAAGGGGCCGATCCTCTGCCTCGTCGGGCCGCCCGGCGTCGGCAAGACCTCGCTCGGCCGCAGCATCGCGAAAGCGACCGGCCGCGAGTTCGTCCGGCAATCGCTCGGTGGTGTCCGTGACGAGGCCGAGATCCGCGGCCACCGCCGCACCTATATCGGCTCGCTGCCTGGCAAGATCGTCACCAATCTCAGGAAGGCGGGGACAAGCAATCCGCTGTTCCTGCTCGACGAGATCGACAAGCTGGGCGCCGACTTCCGCGGCGATCCGGCCTCGGCGCTGCTCGAGGTGCTCGATCCGGAGCAGAACTCCAAGTTCCAGGATCACTATCTCGAGGTCGACTATGATCTCTCGGACGTGATGTTCGTGACGACCGCGAACAGTCTGAACCTGCCGCAGCCGCTGCTTGATCGCATGGAGATCATCCGGCTCGAGGGCTATACCGAGGACGAGAAGGTCGAGATCGCCAAGTCGCACCTCGTCGCCAAGCAGATCGAGGCGCACGGGCTGAAGCAGGGCGAGTTCGTTCTAACCGATAGCGGCCTGCGTGACCTTATCCGCTATTATACCCGCGAAGCCGGCGTCCGCACGCTGGAGCGGGAAATCGCGCGGCTCGCGCGCAAGGCGCTGCGGCGCATCCTGGAGGGCAAGGCGAGCACGGTTGAGGTCACCCCGGACAATCTTTCCGAGTTCGCGGGCGTGCGGAAGTTCCGCTTCGGCGTTTCCGAGGAGGAGGACCAGATCGGCGCCGTCACCGGGCTGGCCTGGACCGAAGTCGGCGGCGAACTGCTCTCGATCGAGGCGGTCACCGTCCCCGGCAAGGGCGCGATCCGGACAACCGGCAAGCTCGGCGAGGTGATGCAGGAAAGCGTCCAGGCGGCGTGGAGCTTCGTCAAGGCGAAGGCGCCGAGCTACGGCGTGCGCCCCAGCCTGTTCGCGCGGAAGGACATGCACATCCACCTGCCCGAGGGAGCCGTTCCGAAGGATGGACCTTCCGCAGGCATCGGCATGGTCACTGCGATTATCTCGACGCTCACCGGCGTCGCCGTGCGCCGCGACGTTGCGATGACGGGCGAGGTGACGCTGCGCGGCCGCGTGCTGCCGATCGGCGGGCTCAAGGAGAAGCTGCTCGCGGCGCTGCGCGGCGGCATCAAAACGGTGCTGATCCCGGCCGAGAACGAGAAGGATCTTGCCGAGATCCCGGCCAGCATCAGCGAAGGGCTCGAGATTATACCGGTCAGCCATGTCGACGAGGTGCTGGCGCGAGCGCTGGTGGCGAAACTCGACGCGATCGATTGGAGCGAGGCCGACGAGCTCGCGGTGCAGCCGCCGCCGCATCTGCCGAGCGGTCTCGAAGGCGAGAGCCCGATCCGGCACTGAAGCTGGCCGTAACGATGGAGGTTGGAACGCGGCGCGCGAGACTTGTCCGCGGCGCTGCGCTCCATCTTCTCCCGACCATTGATCACCCCGAGCATCGGCCTCGGATCAGGGTGGAACGTCGCGTCGTCGCGGCGAAACGCCCATGCCCGTGCGTTGACACGCCATTGCAGCGCGCTTTTAGTGCGCCTCCCGCACGCGCGAGTCATGTGCTGACCGCGCCGCGCAACAGCAATGGATTTGAAATCCTGGAAGGGGTCCAAGAATGAACAAGCAGGAGCTTATCGCCTCGGTCGCAGAAACGACCGGGCTGGGGCGGAGCGACGCGACGCGTGCGGTCGAGGGTGTGCTGGACAGCATCACGGCGGCGCTGAAGTCGGGCAATGAAGTGCGTCTCGTCGGTTTCGGCACCTTCTCGGTCGGCAAGCGCAAGGCCTCGACGGGGCGTAACCCGCGCACCGGCGCGCCGATGAACATCAAGGCGACCAGCCAGCCCAAGTTCCGCGCCGGCAAGCTCCTCAAGGATTCGGTGAACTGACAAGCTTCCCCTTCCCGGGAAGGGAGGGGCTTCTTGCTGGACAGGGTCGATGGGCCGCGCTAAGCGGCCCGCCCGGCAGCGCGTGGGCGCGTAGCTCAGCGGTAGAGCACACCCTTCACACGGGTGGGGTCACAGGTTCAATCCCTGTCGCGCCCACCACGCGGCTGCCGGTTTCCAGGACGACGAGACGCGAAAGAGCGCCCCGGCCGGTGGGCCGGGGCGCTCCTGTTGCCTGAGCGAGCGCGGCGCCCGGCCGCGCGCCGCTTAGCTGAGGTTGCTCGCGACGTTGTTGAAGGTGTTCTTGAGGCCGTTGCCGAGGCCCTTCATCGCCACGATCGCGGCGACGGCGATCAAAGCCGCAATGAGACCGTATTCGATGGCGGTGGCGCCACGCGAATCGCGCAGCATCTTCACGAACTTCGACATGCTCAAATCCCCCTTCGGATGACGGCGAGCAGATCTAAGCTTCAACTCCCAAGACATTGTGCTCTAGGTTGGTTAGCGCGCGATAAATCTAATCTGCCAGAGTGTTAACGGAGCCGAAGAAGAGGATTAACCAAAAGACAAGGCCATGCTCCTAGAAGCAATCGATTTCGGGAGCAGGCGGCATGTCAAAGCGATCAATATTCAGCGCGGTGCTGCTCGCTTCAGCCATCTCCTGCTCGCCTCAACATCCGACCGACCGCGCCGTCTCAGCCGCGTCCGGCGAGGCGCGCATCGCGCTTGCGCGTGCGCCCACGCCGGTCGAACCCGCCGCACCGCCATCGACGCTGCTCAAGCCGCTGGTACTTGGCCCGGGCGATCAGAGTGCCGATTTCGCCGAAGCGCCGCCATTCGCGACCCCGACCGATAGCGACAATGCCGGTCGTGCGCTCGAATGCCTGACCGCGGCGATCTATTATGAGGCTCGATCCGAACCCATCGATGGCCAGCGCGCGGTTGCGCAGGTGGTGCTCAATCGCGTCCGCAACGCCGCGTTCCCGAGCAGCGTCTGCGGCGTCGTCTATCAGGGATCGAACCGCACCACGGGTTGCCAGTTCACCTTCACTTGCGACGGTTCGTTGCTGCGCCCGCGCGAGGCCGAGGCGTGGGAGCGGGCGCGGCTGATCGCGCAGGCGGCGCTCGAGGGCGACGTCTATGCACCGGTGGGCGCTGCGACCTATTACCACACCACCGCGGTGTCACCGTGGTGGGCGCCGAGCCTCAACCGCGTCGCGCAGATCGGCGCGCATATCTTCTACAGCCTGAGCAACGGGTGGGACCGCGCACTCGACTTTCGCCAGCAATATAGCGGACTGGAGCCGCGCGACGTTCCGGGCGCGGTCGCCGCGACTGTCGATGTCGGCGATGCCGCCGTCGACTTTGTTCGCGCTGCGGGCGCGACGATCGCGGTCCACCGCGGCGCTTCCGACTCCAGCGATGGCGTGATGATCCATCGCGGCAGCGCGCAGCAGGTCAGTGCGGCTACGACGAACACGACGGCTCCGCAGCCGAATGCGATTGCGGACGCAGCGCCGCTCGCCAAAGCGGCGGATGCGAGCGACGGCCGCTACGCCGCTGGCGTCCATATCCATCTCGGCGGCGTCGGCACGGCTGGCGCAGCGAGCGGCAGCCTCTGAGCTTCAGCAGTCGCGGTCGATCGAGCGGCCGATAAGCGCGCCCGCGCCGGCGCCGAGCACGGTGCCCGTAGTGCGATCGCGATAGCCTGCGACCGCGTTGCCGAGCAGCCCGCCGGCGATTGCGCCGATGATCGTGCCGCCGGTGCCGCGATCGCAGCGATAACGGCCGTAGCCGCCGCGATCGCCACCGTCATAGCCATAGCCGGCGCCGTAGTAGCCGGCGCGGCCGCCATAATAGCCGCGGTCGCCATAACCGCCCTCCCGATGTTGCGCGGGCGCACCGCCATAATAGCCGCCCCAATGCGCCTCGGCCGGCGCGGTGGCGAGCGAGGCGGCGGCGAGCGCTGTGCCCAATGCGCCGATTGCGAACAGCTTGCGAGCCATGGCTCCTACTCTAGTACCCGGTTGATACCGATCTAAGTACCCGAGCCGCACCGAGACGATGCTGAACACGCATGTCAGCCGCCGTTCACGAGAAAGCATGGCTATGCGCGCGTCGCGCAGCGGCTAAAGGGCTGGCATGCGTCGCTTAGCCCTTCTCGCCGCCGCGCTCGCGCTGGCGCCGCCCGCACTTGCGCTGCTCGCTCCGCCACCGCGGTTGACCGCGACGCCTGTCGCGATCGATCCGCATGATCGCGCACATGTCCGGATCGGCGAACTCAGCTATCTCGGCGGCTGGGTTCTGCGCAGCCAGGATCGCCGCTTCGGCGGCATCTCGTCGATGACGGTGCAGGGCGACCGCATCGCCGCGCTGAGCGACACGAGCTTCGTTTTCTGGCTGCGCGCCAATGCCACCGGCGTTGCGCTCGACGGCATTCAGTCGCTGCCCGCGGTGCCGAACGGCGGCACCGACAAGATCGATCGCGATTCGGAATCCTCCGCGATCGATCCAGCGACCGGCCGCATCTGGGTCGGTTTCGAGACCACCAACCAGATCTGGCGCTACGCGCCCGGCTATGCCGCCGGCGAGGCGCATGCGGCGCCGCGAGACATGGCGAAATGGCCCGGCAATCTCGGCGCGGAGACGATCGTGCGGCTGCGCGACGGCCGCTTCCTGGTGATGGAGGAGACCGGCGCGGTGCGGCCCGACGGCGCCAATATGGGGCTGCTGTTTCCCGGCGATCCGACTGCGCCGGGCGTGAAGCCGATCGTCTTCGCCTACCGCCCGCCGGCGGGCTTTGCGATCACCGACGGCGTGCAGCTGCCCAGCGGGCACATTCTGCTGCTGCATCGCCGCTTCAGCCTCTCGGGCGGTATCGAGGCGGCGCTGACGGTGTTCGATCCCGCGCAGATCGTGCCCGACGCGCTGCTGCAGGGGCGCAACATCGCCTATCTCGCGGCGCCGCTCACCGTCGACAACATGGAAGCGCTCGCGATCACCCGTGAAGGCGGCCGCGACGTGCTTTGGATCGCGTCAGACGACAATTACAGCCCGGTGCAGCGCAGCCTGCTGCTGCGCTTCGCGTTCGATCCGAAGCTGTAGCAGCGCCGCTCAGGCGGCGGTGCGCGCTTTCGCGACTTCACGCTTGAGACGACGCGCCTTGAGCGAGAGCTCGGTGTCGGAGGCTTTGACCAGCCAATTGTCGAGCCCGCCATTATGCTCGACCGACCGCAGCCCGTGCGTCGACACGCGCAGCCGGATCGAACGGCCGAGCGCGTCCGAGATCAGCGTCACGTTCTGCAGATTCGGCAGGAAGGTGCGCTTGGTCTTGTTGTTGGCGTGGGAAACGTTGTGACCCACCTGGCGGCCCTTGCCGGTCAGCTCGCAAATGCGCGACATGATCTCAAACCTTCGGAATTCTGGTTGCCCGGAAAGTCGGCGCGGGTAGACGCAAACGCCGTTTCGGTCAACCCGCCGTGGAGCTTTCGCCCATGCCTCTCTTCGCCATCATCGCCTTCGACAAGCCTGACGCCGGCGCGCTTCGCGCCGAGACGCGGCCGGCGCATCTCGATCATCTCCACGCCATCCAGGCCCAGGTCCGCGTCGCCGGGCCGCTCGACGGACCCGACGGCAAGCCGGTCGGCTCGCTGATCGTCGCTGAGTTCGCCGCGCTCGGTGCCGCGCAGGCCTTCGCCGACAGCGATCCCTATGCCAAGGCGGGCCTCTTCGCAAAGGTTCGCGTCTCCGCCTGGCGGCAGGTGGTGCCGGCCGCCTGACCGCGCTGCAACCGTTACGGTACCGGCGCGTTCACATACCATAACGCTGGAGAGGAGCCGGACGATGCGGGCGTTGCTCGCCATATTGGCGATCGTGGTGATCGGGCTGATCGTCGCCTTCCTGTTCGGCTTCATCGACATCAGCCAGACGCGGACCGCGCAGCTGCCGACGATCCAGGTTTCGGGCGGCCAGGCGCCGGCCTTCGCAGTCAGCACCGCAAAGGTCGACATCGGCACCAAGCCGAAGACCGTCGAGGTGCCGAAGGTCGATGTCGGCACGAAGACCACCAACGTCGACGTGCCGACGGTCAACGTCAGCAAGCCCTGAGGCGGAAGCGAACCCATGACCTCATCGACAGCTACTCCGGGTGTGATCGTCGCCGCCATCCTGCTGCCGCCGCTCGGCGTCTTTCTCGGCGAGCGGCGGCTGGGCAGCGACTTCTGGATAGCGACCGTGCTGACGCTGCTCGGCTGGCTGCCGGGCGTGCTCTGGTCGCTGTTCGCGATCCTGCGACCGCGAGCGGAGCTGGCACGCGCCTGAGCTTACCGTCCCGTATGCCCATCGTTTCCTGCGGACGCTCTCTCCCAGCCCTGGGAAGGGCGGGGTCGTGCCCGGCTCGGCCCGAACCAAGATTGACCGGCGCGCATCTCGGCTTAGGGCCGCATCATGGCGTTCCCGCTGCCCCAGCCGATGCGGCGCGCGCTCGATCTCGCGGCGGAGGCGGCGCGGGCTGGGGAGGTGCCCGTCGGCGCCGTGATCACACGCGGGCATGAGGTAATCGCGACCTCCGCGAACGCGATGCGCGGCACCGCAGATCCGACCGCCCACGCCGAGATCGTCGCGATCCGGGCCGCCGCGGCCGCGCTCGGCGCCGAACGGCTGCGCGATTGCGACCTCTGGGTGACGCTCGAACCCTGCGCGATGTGCGCCGGCGCGATCGCCCACGCCCGCATCGCCAGGCTCTATTACGCCGCCCCCGATCCCAAGGGTGGCGCCGTCGCGCATGGCCCACGCCTGTTCGCACAGCCGACCTGCCATCATCGTCCTGAGATCTATTGCGGCATCGGCGAGAGCGAAGCCGCTATATTGCTGCGCGATTTCTTCGCCGCGCGGCGCTGATGCGTCGAAGGTCACAACGGAAGGTCACGGATCGTGGTGCCCAAAGGTCACATGGTTTCGTGATCTTAGCGGCTGAGACTTTAGACCGATGGCCGCGTCCGCGAATCCAACGATCAGAAAGAGCCGACGCGATCATGCGCCCGCATGCACGCTGTAGGAAAGCGGAATGTCCGTTTGTGGTGGGAAGCAACCGTTCGCAAAAGCGATCCGTTCGGCCTGAGCTTGTCGAAGGCCTGTTCTTCGGTCTTGATCGACCGTGATGTTCTGGACCTACATGCTCCATTGCCGCGGCGGCATCTTCTATGTGGGCCATAGCGACGATCTCGAGCGTCGGCTGGTGGAGCATCGGTCCGGCGTGGTGCCAGGCTTCGCACATGATCACCTGCCGGTAACGCTCGTCTGGTCGGAGACCTTCCCGACGCGCGCAGAAGCGCTCGCCATGGAACGGCGGCTCAAGGGCTGGAGCCGCGCCAAGAAACTTGCCTTGATCCGAGGCGATTGGCCGACGATCAGCCGCCTCGCCTCATCCAAAGAGAAGAGCAGGCCTTCGACAAGCTCAGGCCGAACGGAAACGTGAACGTCTGCTACTGGGGCGATAACTACCGCTCTCTTGTGGCAACACCTTTTGCGAGCGGCTACAGCGGTGACATGCCAAGCCAGTTAGCTTCAGATGCGGCTGCGGCCGGCGCCATGTCCGCCGCGCAGCATATCGACGCCCGTATCACCGACCTCCGTGATTGGCGGGGCGCGATGCTGGCGCGGGTGCGGGCGCTGATCCACGCGGCCTGTCCGGATGTCGTCGAGACATGGAAATGGCGCGGCGTGCCGGTGTGGGAGGATCATGGCATCCTCTGCACGGGCGAGAGCTACAAGGCCGTCGTCAAGCTGACCTTCGCGAAGGGCGCGTCGCTCGAAGATCCCGCCAGACTGTTCAATGCCAGCCTCGACGGCAACGTCCGCCGTGCGATCGACATCCGCGAAGGCGATGCGATCGACGAGGCGGCGTTCATGGCGCTGGTGCGCGCGGCGGCGGCGCTGAACCGCTCACCGCGCGCGAAGCGGCGCTAGGCGAGCAGTTCCGCGATCGTCTGGCGCATGCCGAGCGTCGGGCCATTCGGATGGCGCTGCGCGATCGGCACATAGGTATTCAAAAACGTGCGCACCGTGGCTTCGTGCTCGGGCGTGAGCGCGCGTTCGGCCAACAGATTCTGCGCGATCACCTCCACCGAGCGGAGCGATAGGCTGGGTGAATATGGGCCAAAGATGTCCTTGAGATCCTGCAACGTCAAACCTTCCCCCTTCGTGGCGCACGGCCCCCGCCGGCGTCGCGGTCGCTCTGTAGTTAACCAAAATGCAATCGTCGACAAGAATTGTGCAGCGCAGCATAGTTTTCTTGGCGGCCTCGCCCTGTTCTCGTGATGGCGAACAACCTCGATGGTTGTCGGCCGGCCGCCATCCCGGCTAAGCAGGGCTCGACGCCATGCCCGCGCCGCATCCCTTCCCCTGGATCGACCTGCTGATCATCGTCGCGCTCGTCATCCTGAACGGGCTGTTCGCGATGTCGGAGCTTGCGATCGTCTCGTCGCGCGGGCCGCGCCTGGCGGCGATGGAGCGCGTGCACCGGCGCGGCGCCGCCAGCGCGATTCAGCTTCGCGAGGATCCCGGCCGCTTCCTCTCGACCGTGCAGATCGGCATCACCCTCATCGCGATCGTTTCGGGCGCCTTCTCGGGCGAGGCGTTGGGCGGGCCGGTCGGCGAGCGGCTAGCGCTGATCGGCATTCCTTTCTCCTGGGGCTTTCCGGTGGTGATCGCGTTGACGACGTTCGTGTCGATCATGTTCGGCGAGCTCGTTCCCAAGCAGATCGCGCTGCGCAGCCCCGAGCCGATCGCGGTCGTCGCGGCGGGGCCGATGATATGGCTGGCGCGGATCGCGGGCCCAATCGTCTGGGTGCTCGATCGCACCAGCGCCGGCGTGTTCGCGCTGCTCGGCATGAATCGCGAAGGCGAGAACCAGGTGACCGCCGAGGAGCTGCACCTGATCGTCGCCGAGGCATCGACCGCCGGCGTCATCGAGGAGAATGAGCGCGCGATCATCTCGGGCGTGGTGCGGCTCGCCGACCGGCCGGTGCGCGAGGTGATGACGCCGCGCGGCCAGGTCGACTGGATCGACGTCGCCGCCGATCAGGGGACGATCCTCGCCGCCATCGCCGAGAGCCCTCACAGCCGCTTGCCCGTTGCCCAAGGCTCGGTCGAAGCGATCGTCGGGGTGGTGCGCGTGCGCGAACTGCTCGTCGCGACGCTGGAGGGCCGACCGCTCGAGCTGCGCGCGCTGATGCGGCAGGCGCCGGTCGTCCCCGACCAGATGGACGCGATGAACGCGCTCGAGACGCTGCGCGAGGCCGAGGTGCCGCTCGCGCTGGTGCACGACGAATATGGCCACTTCGAAGGTATCGTGACGCCGGCCAACCTGCTCGCGGCGATCGCCGGCGGCGCGTTCGCCTCGGATGTCGATGCCGACGACGATCCCGCGATCGTCGAGCGTGCCGACGGCAGCTTCCTCGTCTCGGGCTCGGCTCCCGCCGACCTGCTCGCCGAGCGGCTCGGCATCGATCTGCCCGAGGACCGCGACTATGCGACGGCGGCTGGCTTCGCGCTGTCGCTGCTCAAGCATCTGCCCAAGACCGGCGAGACCTTCCGCGACGGCGACTGGCTGTTCGAGATCGTCGACATGGACGGGCGGCGGCTCGACAAACTGCTCGCGAGCTGCGTGCCCGCGGGCGAGGAATAGCGGCGATGGATCGGGTCGACGTCGCGGTGGTCGGCGGCGGCGCGGCCGGCATCGCGGCGGCGCGAACGGTGGCGGCGGCGGGCCGCAGCGTGCTGCTGCTCGAGGCCGGCCAGCGCCTCGGCGGGCGGGCGCACAGCGTGACGATCGACGGCGCGGCGCTCGACCTCGGCTGCGGCTGGCTGCACTCGGCCGATCGCAACCCGCTGGTCGGCGAGGCGGCGAAGGCGGATTTCGCGATTGACCGCACGCGCTCGGCATGGCGTGAACAGTATCGCGAGCTCGGCTTTGCCAAGACGCGTCAGCGCGAGGCGCAGGCGGCGTTCGCGGCCTTTTCGGATCGGCTGCGCGACGCTCCGCCGGCGACCGACATCGCGGCCGACGCGCTGCTTCCCGGCTGCATCTGGAACGGCTGGATCGACGCGCTCTCGGGCTACATCAACGGCGCACCGTCCCGCGACGTCTCGGTCGCCGACTACCTCGCCTATGACGACGCGGCAACGGACGCGAACTGGCGGCTGCCGGCGGGCTACGGCACGCTGATCGCGACGCTGGGCAGCGGATTGCCGGCGCGGCTCGGCTGCGCGGTGACGGCGATCGACGGCGAGGGCATGATGCTGACGCTGACGACGGCATGCGGCCCGCTCGGCGCGCAGGCGGCGATCATTACGGTTCCGACATCAGTCCTGGCAGCCGGCGCGATCCGCTTCGGGCGCGGACTCGACGATCATCTCGACGCCGCCGCGCGGCTGCCGCTGGGGCTTGCCGACAAGCTGTTCCTCGCGGGGCCCACCGTCGCGGTACTGGAAGCGGATTCGCACCTGATCGGCAGCCCCTGGCGCACCAACACCGGCAGCTACTATCTGCGCCCGTTCGGGCATCCCGTGATCGAGTGCTTCCTGGCGGGCGACTGCGCGCGCGTGCTCGAAGCGGCGGGCGAGGGCGCGGCCGCGGCATTCGCGATCGACGAACTGGCGGCGCTGCTCGGCAGCGACTTCGCGAGAGGCTTGCGGCCGGTCGCCGCCTCGGCCTGGGGCCGCGATCCGCTCGCGCGCGGATCCTACAGCCACGCGCTCCCCGGCCACGCCGATGCCCGCGCCACGCTCGCCGCGCCGGCGCTCGACGGTCGCTTGCGCTTCGCCGGCGAGGCCTGCTCGCCGACCGACTTCTCGACCGCGCACGGCGCCTGGGCGAGCGGGATCGCCGCCGCGCAGGCGGTGCTGGCGCTGTTTCCGAGCAGCTAGCGCGTGTTCGCGCTACAGCTCCACTATCCGTTCGCCCTGAGCCCTTCGACTGCCTGCAGGGCAGGCGCTCAGGACAGGCTGGCCCGTTGGGTCAGCCGAAGGGAAGCCCCATCCGTTGGGCATCGACTGCGTTCGGAAGGAACGACGAAACCAATTTCAGGCTGATCGAATATAGCGCTAGGCTGAGATACGCCGTTGGTGTCAAGTCCTAAGCGTAGCCTTGCCCGGCACTCGCGTGGCGGTCCCAATCAGCCCAGCTTGCCGAACTGCGCCTCGAAGCCGGCGATGTCGCCCGCGGCGAGGAAGCGCGCCTGGTCGATCCAGCGGTCGCGGGTGATGCGGCCCTTGAAGTTGCCCATCGCGGCGTCGACCCGCGCGATCCCGGCGGCGTCGAGCGCGGCGAGCTGCGCGTAACGGCGGATGCCGAGCTCGCCGAGCAGCGCTGCCGCCTTGGGGCCGAGCCCCTTCAGCCGGGTGAGATCGTCGTCGGGCAGCCCGGCCTCGTCGGCGTCGGCGGGCACGACGGTGGGCGCCGGCTCGAGCGCGATCGTCGAAGGATGGCCGCTATGCGGCGGCGGCGGGGGCAGGCCGTCGGTGGCGCGATCATGGTGCGCATCGACGCCGAGGAATTCGCCGGCAATATTCTCGACCGCCGCGGCGATCTCGTCGCCGACACCGTCGCCTTCGATGCGATCGGCGGGCTTGCGCCGCGCGACGAGCAGGATCGCCGCGATGACGATCACGAGGACGATGGCGGCAATGATGATTTCGGTGCTTGTCATTAGGGCCCCTTGCTTGGTCGAGGGGCCATGCCGGGCGCGTGCCGCCAGCGCAAGCGGGGCGGCGCACCGGCTACGGCGCCGT
Source organism: Sphingomonadaceae bacterium (assembly GCA_019239915.1). Lineage (GTDB taxonomy): Bacteria > Pseudomonadota > Alphaproteobacteria > Sphingomonadales > Sphingomonadaceae > Solisphingomonas. The sequence goes on along the minus strand of JAFAZF010000036.1, from coordinate 28,867 downwards.
CAGCCGATCGCCCTCGCCAAGACGACGTCGTCATAGTCCTGATCGCCGACGCGGAAGCGGCGGGTGCCGATCTGCTCGAAACCCTGCTTGGCGTAGAAGGCCAGCGCGCGGGCGTTGCCGATATAGACACCGAGCAGCAGCCGCGGCGCACCCTGTCTCGCGGCATGCTCCACCGCCAGCCGCATGAGCGCGCCGCCGACGCCGCTGCCGTGGCAGCGCGACAGCGAATAGATCCGCTTCAGCTCGAGATCGCCGCCCTCGCGGTCGACGCTGGGGAGATCGGGCGCGGCGACGAGCCCATAGCCGAGCGGGGCGCCGCCGCTCGCGGCCTCCGCGAGCCAGGCCTGCGCGCCTGCCGCAAGATAGTCGCGATAGGCTTCGGGGCTATGGGCGCGGCGGCAATGGGCGACGATCGCGTCGCCGTCGAGCAGCCCGGCGAAGGTCTCGAGGAAGGTCGCCGCGCCGATCAGCGCGAGGCGATCGGTGTCGGCGTGGGAGGCGGGGCGGATGTGCCAGTTCATGGTGTCTCGGGACTTAACTTCCTCAGGCGTTGAACCAGAGCGCCAACTCTTGCCCGTTCGTCCTGAGCAGCCACTGAGCGCAGTCGAAGTGGCGCCCGTCGAAGGACACGCGGCGGCGACCCTTCGATGCCGCCTTCGACTGCGCTCAGCCCTTACTCAGGGCGAACGTGATGAGGAAGCAGAGCCGAACGCACGTCATCCCGCGGGGTTGAGTTCGCGCGCCACTTCGCGCCAGCCGATGTCGCGACGGTAGAAGCCGGTCGGGAAGTCGATCGCGGCGATTGCGGCATAGGCGTTGCGCTGCGCCTCGACGACGCTCGCGCCGCGCGCGGTGACGGCGAGGACGCGGCCGCCGCTCGCGATCAGCACACCGTCCGGGTCACGCGCGGTGCCCGCCTGGAAGACCTTTGCGCCGGTGGCGTCGGCTTCGGCCAGACCTGTGATCGCGCCCCCGGTCTGCGGCGTACCCGGATAACCCTCCGCGGCCATGACAACGGTCAGCGCTACATCGCTGGAAAAAGGCGGAAGCTCGATGCCCGCGAGTCGCCGCTCGGCCACTGCGAGGAGCAGCGCGGCGAGATCGCCTTCGTAGCGCATCATCAGCACCTGCGCCTCGGGATCGCCAAAGCGGGCGTTGTACTCGATCAGCTTCGGGCCCTCTTCGGTGAGCATCAGCCCGGCATAGAGCACGCCAGAATAGGGGATGCCGGCATCGGCGAGCGCCTTGACCGTCGGGCGTACGATCTCCTGCATCACGCGCGCTTCGAGTTGCGGCGTGAGCACGCGCGCGGGGCTGTAGGCGCCCATCCCGCCGGTGTTGGGGCCGATGTCGCCTTCGTGCGCGCGCTTGTGATCCTGCGCGGAGCCGAACGGCAGCACGGTCTCGCCGTCGGTGAGCGCGAAGAAGCTCGCCTCTTCGCCGTTGAGATATTCCTCGATTACGACCTCAGCGCCCGCCGCGCCGAAGCCGCCGCCGAACATGTGCTCGATCGCGTCGGTCGCCTCGGCCTCGCTCCACGCGATGACGACGCCCTTGCCGGCGGCGAGCCCGTCGGCCTTGACGACGACCGGCAGCACAAAGCGCTCGAGCGCGGCGAGCGCTGCCTCGCGATCATGATGGCGTTCGTACGCCGCGGTGGGGATGCCCGCCTTGGTGCAGAGATCCTTGGTGAAACCCTTGGAGCCTTCGAGCTGCGCCGGCGCCTTGTCCGGTCCGAACACGGCGATGCCGTCGCGCCGCAGCGTGTCGGCGAGGCCGTCGACCAGCGGTGCCTCGGGCCCGATCACGACGAGATCGATCGCGTGCAGCTTGCAGAATGTGACGACGGCGCCATGGTCGGTAACGTCGAGCGACACTATCTCGGCTTCCTCGGCGATGCCGGGATTGCCGGGCGCGGCGTAGAGCTTCGCCAGGCTAGGCGATTGCGCGAGCTTCCAGGCGAGCGCATGTTCACGGCCTCCCGAGCCCAGCAGCAGGACAGCGAGTGACTTTGGCATGGCTTCAGCTTTTCCTTCCGACGCCGGCGGGCTCCTAGCCGAGACGGTAGCGGGCGACAACGCGCAGCCATTGTCGGTCTCGGAGCTTGCCGGCGCGTTGAAGCGTACGGTTGAGGATCGGTTCGGGCATGTCCGCGTGCGCGGCGAGGTCTCGGGATTCAAGCGTCACGCGTCGGGCCATTGCTACCTGACGCTCAAGGACGAGCGCGCCTGCATCGACGGCGTGATCTGGAAGGGCACGGCGGCGGCGATGCGCTTCCGGCCCGAGGACGGCATCGAGGTGATCGCCACCGGCAAGCTCACCACCTATCCCGGCCGCTCCAAATATCAGATCGTGATCGATCGGCTCGAGCTTGCCGGGCAGGGCGCGCTGATGGCGCTGCTCGACCAGCGCCGGCGCGCCTTCGCCGCCGAGGGGCTGTTCGACGAAGCCCGCAAGGTGCCGCTGCCGTTCCTGCCACGCACGATCGGCGTGGTGACGTCACCGACCGGCGCGGTGATCCGCGACATCCTGCATCGGCTGGCGGATCGCTGCCCGACGCGGGTGATCCTGTGGCCGGTCGCGGTGCAGGGCGAGGGCGCGGCGGCGCAGGTGGCGAAGGCGATCGCCGGCTTCGATGCGATCGCCGGGGGCGGCACGCTGCCGCGGCCCGACCTGCTGATCGTCGCGCGCGGCGGCGGCTCGATCGAGGATCTGTGGGCATTCAACGAAGAGGCGGTGGTGCGCGCGATCGCCGCCTGCCGCATTCCCACCATCTCTGCCGTCGGCCACGAGACCGACACCACGCTCGCCGATTTCGTCGCCGATCGTCGCGCGCCGACGCCGAGCGCCGCCGCCGAGATGGCGGTGCCGGTGCGCGCCGAGCTCGTCGCCTATGTCCGCGAACTGGGCGCGCGGACGGGGCGCTGCGCCAACCGCTATCAGGAGCGCGCGCGCGAACGCTTCGGCCATGTCGCGCGGCGGCTGCCGGCGCGCGAGGCGCTGCTTGGGCCGCAGCGCCAGAAGCTCGACGACCTCGCCGACCGGCTGCCGCGTGCGCTGTCGCGGCGGCTGGCGATCGCGCGCGGCGATCTCGCGCATGCCGGCGGCGCGCTGCGGCCGCGGCTGCTCGCCGAGCAGGTCGCGCGCGGCCAGCTGCGCGTCGAGCGTGCGGGTCGCGAGCTCGATCGCGGTGCGGCCGAGGCGGTGCGGCGCGCGCGCGGGCAGCTCGAGACGCTCGCGCGGCTGCTGCCGAGCCTCCACCCCGATCGTCCGCTCGCGCTCGGCTATGCCCGCGTAACCCGGCGCGACGAGACGACGGTCACCAAGGCGGACGCGGCCAAGACGGCGGGCGCGCTCCGCCTCCATTTCGCCGACGGCGAGGTCGAGGTGAGGGTCGACGGCGGCGGCCGCACGCAATATGCGTCGGCCGCGGCCAAGACGGCGCCCGAACAGCCGTCGCTGCTCTGAGCGGGACCGCGGGATGAAGACGAGGATATGCCGATGCTGATGTCGAACAGCGGCCGCCCGGCGCGGCTGCGCTACCTCGCCAACGGCTTCCGCGTGCTGCTGCCCGGCGATCACGTGCTCTGCGCGGTCACCGGCGAGAAGATCACGCTCGATCATCTCCGCTACTGGAGCGTCGCGCGGCAGGAGGCCTATGTGTCGGCCGAGGTCGCGACGGCGGCCGAGGCACGCGGGTGAGGTTGGGGCAGGCGCTCGCGAGCGTCGCGCTGATCGGATCGCTGGTCGCCTGCGTCGAAGCGCTGGCCGCCCAATCGCCGGCAGGTGGCGCGGCGAGCGCTGCGGTGGCGCCAGGCGATTTCGCGCTCCAGGGGCCGCTTAGCCAGGGCGGCATGGTCATCGGCACCGCGCCCGCCGGCACTACCGTGCTGACGCTCGACGGCGCGCCGATCAGGCTCGCGCCGGACGGCCGCTTCCTCATCGGCTTCGGCCGCGATCACGGCCCGGCCGCGCTGCTCGTCGCGACGCGTGGCGACGGAACGATGGTGCGTGATCCGCTGACGATCGCACCGCGCCAGTGGCATATCGAGGCGCTGCCGATCCCCAAGGGCACGACGCCGACACCGGAATTCCTCGCCAAGCGCAAGCTCGAGCTCGATCAGATCGCGGCCGCGCGCGCGCTGCTGCCGGAGAGCGATGGCTGGCGGCAGCGCTTCGCGTGGCCGGTGATTGGGCGGATCAGCGGGCTGTTCGGATCGCAGCGCATCTACCAGGGCGAGAAGGGCAGCTTCCATTCGGGCCTCGACATCGCGCAGCCGACCGGAACGCCGGTCGCGGCGCCGGCGGATGGCGTCGTCATCCTTGCCGCCGATCACCCGTTCAGCCTCGAGGGCAACCTGCTGATGATCGATCACGGCATGGGGCTGTCCTCGAGCTTCCTGCACCTGAGTAGGATCGACGTGCATGTCGGCGACCAGGTCCGCCAGGGCCAGCCGATCGGGCTGGTCGGCATGACCGGCCGGGCCACCGGTCCGCATCTCCATTGGTCCTTGCGCTGGCGCGACGAGCGGCTCGATCCGCTGCTGCTGATCGGCGGTCCGCCGCCCGGGCAGACGCTGCCGGTCGAGGGTGCGAGCGGAGACTAGGGGCGCAAGCCGTGAGCGCGCCGCTTCATCCCGATGCCGAGCGCGCGATCGGCCTCGCGCGGTCGGGCGATCTCGACGGCGCGATCGCGGCGGTGGCGGCGGCGCGCGCGGCGCAGCCCGACGATCCCGGCCTCGCGATGTTCGCGGGGGTGCTGCACATGCGCCGCGACGATGCCCCCGGCGCGTTGCCGCATTTGCGGCGGGCGGCGGCGCTGTTGCCGGCCGACCCGCTGCCGAAGTTCGAACTCGCCCGCGCGCTGCTTGCGGCCGGCATGCTGGACGAGGCCGAACCCGCGATCGCGGCGCTGCGGATCGAAGGCGGCGGCGCTGTCGAGATGGTCCGGCTGCAGGCCGAGCTCGCGCGGCGACGGGGGCGGCACGCCGAGGCGGCGGCTCTCTACGATCGGCTCGGCGCGGCGGCGGACGCGGCGGATCTCGCGCATCTCGGCGAGACACGGTTGGCGCTCGGCGATCCTGTCGGTGCGGTGGCGGCGTTCGGACGATCGCTCGCGCTCGGCGACCGCCCGGAAGTGCGGCTGCGGTTGGCGGACGCGCAGGTCGCGGCAGGGCAGGGCGAGACGGCGCTTGCCGAACTGCGTCGGCGCCCGCCCGATCCGCTCGGCCACGTCCTGGCGGCGCGGATCGAGGAGCAGCTCGAACGAACCGACGAGGCCGAGGCGAGCCTGCGCACGGCGCTGGCGCTCGATCGGGATTTCGTGCCCGCGCTGCTCGCGCTGGCAACGCTGCTCGAACGCACCAATCGGCTCGACGCGCTCGACGCGGTGCTGGCGCGGATCGCCGCGATCGGCGTCGCGCCCGCCAAGACCGCGCTGGTGCGTGCGCGGTTGCTGCTGCGACGCGGCGATCTCGATGCCGCGCTGGCCGCCGCAAGCGCGGCGCCGGCGAACGAGGATGGCGGCGGGCGGGCGCAGCTGATCGGCGAAATCGAGGACCGCCGCGGCCATCGCGCCGCCGCCTTCGCCGCTTTCGCCGAGATGAACCGGATCACCGGCGCCGAGATCGCCGACGCCGCCGGCCTTGCCGCCGAATATCGCGCGCGGATCGCGCGGATCGCCGCGATCACGACGCCAAACTGGTACGCCGGCTGGACGCCGACGCCACCCGATCGCGGGCGCGCGCCCGTCTTCATGTTCGGATTTCCGCGTTCGGGCACGACGCTGCTCGATACGATGCTGATGGCGCATCGCGACGTCCAGGTGCTCGAGGAGCCGGAGATCCTGCCCACGCTCTCCCAGGAACTCGGCTCGACCGCTGCGCTCGCGACGATGGACGAAGCGGCGATCGTCGCTGCCCGCGTGCGCTACCGTCAGCTTGCCGCGGCGGCGGGCGGCGCCGCGAACGGGCGGCTGATCGTCGACAAGTCGCCGCTCGGCGGCACCGGTGCTACGCTGGCGCACCGGCTGTTCCCGGATGCACGCTACATCTTCGTCGAGCGCCACCCCTGCGATGTCGTGCTGAGCTGCTTCATGACGCGGATGCGGCCCGATCTCGCCGGCGCGAACTTCCTGACGCTGGAGGACATCGCGAAGCTCTATGATGCAATGCAGCAATATTGGGTGCAGTGCAAGACGGTTTTGCCACTCAACGTGCACGACGTTCGCTACGAGCGGATGATCGAAGATGTTGAGGCCGAGCTGCGTCCGCTGGCCAACTTCCTTGGCCTGAGCTGGAACGCCGACATGCTCGACCATCAGCGTGCCGCGCGCGATCGCGGCTATATCGCGACGCCGAGCTACGCCCAGGTCGCGCAACCGATCTACCGGCGCTCGCGCGGTCGCTGGGAGGCCTATCGCGAGGAACTGAAGCCGGTGCTGCCGCTGCTCGCGCCGTGGGCCGAGACGATGGGCTACACGTTGTGAAAGGCGCGCGACCCGCTGCGCCTCAGTTCACGCGATGCGCCTTGAAGGCGTAGCGCCCGTAGCTGATCCAGTAGCTGCCGAGCGCGCCCTTCTTGACGGTGACCTTGTCGCCCGGTTTCGGCAGTGACGGCAGCGAATTGTCGTCGACCTGCCGCCACGTGCCGGCGCTCTCCAGCGTGACGGTGACGCTGCCGTCGCTCTCGAACCGCGCCGCCTGAACGGCGACGTCGATCTGGCTGTCCTCGCGATCGCCGCCGCCGCCGAACAGATCGAACGAGGGCAGCGACAGGCCGAACAGCGAACGCTTCGCCTTGCGCACGCTCTCGCGGTCGGCGACGAGCAGGTCGTCGGCCGCATAGGCCTGCTTGAGCGCGGCGACGGCGCGGTCGAAGCAGACGAGCCGGGCATGATCGTCGGCGATGCCGCTGCACGTGAAGGTATCGGTGAGGATCTTGGGCTCGGGCCGCTTGGTCGTGCCTTTAGGTCCGGCATCGGCCGCCGCCGCGAGGCCGAGCAGCCCGATCGCAACCACCGCCACGCCTCTGCGCATCGCCATTCCCCCTGCTGCTCGCCCGCCGAATTAAGCCCAGCGCGCGGGCCGCGACAAGCCTATGTTGCGTAATTGCTACAGGCGGACGCGGAAATGTTGCAGATCATGTTTCAACATTGCAGCAGCTAACCGAATTTCCATACACCTGCGGTTAATCCGAAGGCCGGCGCGCACGCGTGCGGCCGATCGGGATCGAAACCGAGAGGCCGCGACGGATCCGCGCGCCCTCTAACAGGGGTCACCATGTGGGCCTAAGCTCCGTAAAAGCCTTGATTTAGACCGCCTTAACGACCCGCTGGTACAGCAGAGTGGTACAGCGGCAGCTAAAATGGTCAACATGGCAAAGCCTTGGCGGCATCCAAAAACCCACATGTTCTATTTGCGCCGTCAGATCCCGGTGAACCTTCGAAGCCACTTCGGTGGCCGCGCGATGTGGAAGGTCTCACTCGCTACCCGCGAGCCGGGGGAAGCGACGAGGCTTTTCATTGCGGCTAATGCTGCCCTTGAGGCGCGTTTCGACCAAGCTCGGGCGGCGCTGATCAAGAATCGCGCTGACGAAGAGCTCTCGCCCCAAGAGGCCTCCGCTCTATTAAGAAGATTCCTATCGGAGCCGGCGACACGAAACGCTCGGTGGCCCAGCCTGATCTATGCATTTTGGCTGGAGGACACCGCAGACCATCTGTTCGGTACAGGCGCGCCTGGCCTCCTTCCATCGAACCTCGACACGGGTCCCTCCGACTTTCGCTCGCTTGCAGGGCATCAGTTGATTGGTGATGTGTGGCTGCGAACGATTGATAAGCTTCCAACCAGCGAATGGCTGAAGGCCTCTTCACTTTTGCTGGAGCGGATATTCAAAGGCCTCGGAGCCGCTGTTGTTCGCAGCGCTGCCAACGAGCGTGCCTTGATGGAGGCGTTCAACACTCAGCTTCGCAGCGATAATGCCGAGCTGCGATGTGAGGTCGAGGGACCCGCCCGCTATGTTCCGAAAGATCGACGACGTCCGCAGATGCGCTTCGGCGAACTGCTTGACGCTTGGCAGAAGGAGCGAAATCCAAGACCGCAATCTCTTCGGGAGGCGAAAGTCGCAGTCGTCGATCTCATTGACTTTATTGGTGACATTCCTGTCACGAGCGTCACCAAAGATATGCTCTTTGACTATCGCGACGAAAGCCAAGAAGTTGCCAAAGAACATGTCGAGAGAGGATCGGGTGCTCGGCTTTCGAGACAGAATCAAGCGGCATCAGAACAGCCAGTGCCCGCGGATCAGCGCTGCTACACTTAAGAAGCGGATTGGCGCTGTCCAGGCGATCATGAGTTTCGCTCATCAGGAGCGTTGGATACCAGAAAACGTTGCGGCGCGGATCAAGATCTCCGGCTACTTGTCCGCCGGTGGTGGCCGCCGAAGCTTTCAAGATGGCGAGCTTCGGGTTCTGTTCGGAGCACCGCTATTCTGTGAGCCCGGTGGCTGGCGATCGCGAAGAGGAGCGGTAACCGATAGGACACTCGCTTGGCTTTTTCTCCTCGGATTAACGTCGGGCGCTCGACTCGAGGAGGTGGGGCAGGCGAGGTTGGACGACATCAAGCGAGACGGAGACATCCTGTATATCGATGTTGATGATCGTGAGTTCCTTGGCGCGCCTACACCAGCAGGCGAGATCCAAAAAAACTTGAAGAACAATAGCTCGCGGCGACTAATTCCGATCCACAAATATCTTACTGATCTTGGCTTGGAACGCTACCTCGCAAGCCTGCGTAATCTTGGAATCACGAGACTATTCCCGGATCTACAGCCCGACAAATTGATGAGGCATACCAAGGAGGCATCACGCCGCGCCAATAGGTATATCAGGAGATTCGTTTCCACAGACGAGCGCCTGGTATTTCACAGCCTTCGCCATCGTTTCAAGGATGAAGGTCGTGCCGAGCGCGTGCAAGACAGTGTTCTTGATCGATTATGCGGGCACACGCCCATGTCGACTGGTGGGCGCTATGGAGACGGGATCAATCTCAAATTCCTCAAGTCCGAGCTCGATCGACTGATGTTTGCAAGCGTCCCTTGGCGAGAACTCGCAACCATCTGGGCTCGGATCGACTGGGATAAAGAACACACTGCGCCAAACTGAAATCGCTGATCATCGATTCAGGCTTTGGTGACGATCGCACTCCATAGCTGCTGCTACCTTCTTTTCAGAAGGCGCGAAGCGAGGCCCCGCGTGGGGGGCCGGCAGCCTCGGGAGCGTCGGCATCGGAAATGTTGCGAAAATGCTACAGCTCGATGCAAAATGTAACAAAGACTGTTTCAACATTGCAGCATTAAGGGTCGTCCCCGTAAATCGGACATTAATCCGATCACCAGCCGCGCCTGGTATCCGGGAGTGCAACAATGGAGGCCGTGCACAATCCTCGGCCTCGAATAGGGGTCATCATGAGCAAGATTGATATTCGGCACCGCCTCCTGGCTTCGACGATCGTCGCCGGCGCCGTCGTCGCGTCCGCGCCAGCTTTCGCGCAGGTGAGCGACCAGACCGCGCCCGCCGGCTCGATCTCGGGCGCCGCCAACGCCGCGACCGCGCCGACCACTTCGGCCGACGCGTCGCCGGCCAGCACGAACGGCGGCGAGATCATCGTCACCGGCTCGCGCATTCCGCAGCCGAACCTGACCTCGACCAGCCCGGTCACGGTCGTCACCAGCCAGGAGCTCAAGCTCCAGGGCACGACCCGAATCGAAGACCTACTCAACTCGCTGCCGCAGGTCTTCGCCGACCAGGGCGGCTTCTCGAACAACCCCTCCGACGGCACCGCGACGATCAATCTGCGCAATCTTGGCGCGCAGCGCACGCTCGTGCTCGTCGATGGCCATCGGCTGCAGGTCGGTGATCCGATCACCGCCGGCGGTGCCGACATCAACATCATTCCCGACATCATGGTGAAGCGCATCGACGTACTGACCGGCGGCGCCGGCTCGGTTTACGGTTCGGACGCGGTCGCGGGTGTCGTCAACTTCATCATGGACACCGATTTCACGGGCGTGTCCGTCGATGGCCAATACAGCCTCTACCCGCACAACAACGCCAACAAGACCGCACAGGGTCTGGTCGATGCGGCCGGCTACGAGGACCCGAAGGGGCCGACCGTCGACGGCAGAACTTTCAACATGAGCGTCAAGATCGGCGCGGCGACCGACGATGGGCGTGGCCATATCGTGGGCTATTTCAACTATCGCAAGATAGCCGCGGTTACCCAAGGAGATCGTGACTATTCGGCATGCGGGCTTGATGAAAGCCTCAGTGTTGCCGCCGGTCGCTCCTGCGGCGGCTCGCCCATTGCTGCTCCAGCAAACATATTCGGCGTGAATAGCGGTACATTCCAGGTCGGGCCAGGGCGAACCATCACGCCGGGGTACGGAACGTATAATTACGCGCCATTGAATTATTTTCAGCGCAACGACAAGCGCTACACGGCCGGCTTCTTCGGGCGTTACGAAGTGTCGGACGCCTTCAAGCCCTACGCCGAGTTCATGTTCATGGACGATGAGTCGGCCAGCCATACGGCACCTGGTGGCGACTTCACGGATACCTCCAGCGTCAATTGCAACAATCCGCTTTTGGCTGCCAACGCAAGCGCTCTAGCCGCGATCTGCGGCGATCCTGCAAACTTGGTGACTGATGCCAATGGCAACCCGGTTCTGAATGCTCAAGGTTCGCCCAGCGGTATCGCATACGTCGCCCGTCGCAATGTGGAAGGCGGCCCACGCATCAATGACTACCGCCATACTGATTATCGCGCCGTCCTCGGCTCCAAAGGCGAGCTTGCAAAGGGGATCAGCTATGATGTCTCTTTCCAATATGGCGATGTTCAGCTCAAAGAATACGCGACTGATTACTTTTCCATAAGCCGCCTGAACAACGCGCTAAACGTTGTTACCGATCCGGCTACCGGGTTGCCTGTTTGTGAGTCCGTCCTGAGTGGCAGTGACACCAACTGCGTACCATACAATATCTGGACCGGAACGACGACTATTCAAAACAATGTTGCTGCCGGTGTCACACAGGCCGCCCTCAATTATCTTGAGGCGCCTTCGATTATCACCGGTGAAACTACTGAAAAGGTTGCCGGTGGCTCCATAACCATCCTCGGGGGCGAATATGGAGTTCAGTCGCCTTGGTCCACGGAAGGTATAGGGCTCAACATTGGCGCCGAATATCGCCGGGAGACGCTCAAAACGGCTGCAGATGCGCTTTCAGTTGAAGGTGATCTTTCGGGGTTCGGCAGCGCGGTTAAGCCACTTAGCGGTGGCTTCGACGTGAAGGAAGGTTTTGCAGAGTTGCGCGTCCCGGTCGCAAGCGACAAACCATTCATAAAAGAATTGGTCCTGACCGGTGGTTACCGATACTCAAGCTACAATCCGGAAGGGGCAGTGTCCTCCTATAAGGGGCAGCTAGAATATGCGCCGACGTCCGACATTCGGTTCCGAGGCGGCTATAACCGCGCTGTGCGCGCACCGAATGTCTCGGAACTGTTCGCGCCGAATCAGATCGCGCTCGACGGGTCGCATGATCCTTGCGAAGGGACAACGCCGGTGTTCACCGCCGCGCAATGCGCGCGAGAAGGCGTGACTGCGGCTGAATACGGCAACATCGCGCCCAATCCTGCGAAGCAGTATTACGGCCAGATTGGCGGTCCTGTGGATCCAAGCTCGCTGAAACCGGAGAAGTCCGATACCTATACTCTTGGAATGGTTCTAACGCCGAGCTTCCTCCGTGGCTTCAACCTCTCGATTGATGCCTATCGCATAAGGATCAGCGGAATCATTTCGGCCGGACTTGGAGAGGATAACATCCTTGATGAATGCGGCCTCACGGGCGAGGCGGTGTATTGCAACCTCATTCATCGCAACACTGACGCCGGAGCGCAGGGATCGCTTTGGCTGAATAAGGACGGCTACGTAGTCGATACTACGTTGAACGCTGGAACAGAAACCACGAGAGGTATCGACTTTGCGGCGAACTACACCTATAGAATGCAGAAGTGGGGCTCGCTCGGATTTTCCCTCTTCGGAACTTACCTAGATAAACTCGTTGTTAACAACATTGGTCCGTCCAAATTCGATTGCGCGGGCTATTTCGGTGCAACCTGCGGTACGCCCACGCCCCGGTGGCGCCACAAAGCTCGCTTGACCTGGACGACACCTTGGAACTTGTCGCTCTCTGGCCAATGGCGGTTCATCGGGCATACCAAGGTTGATACAACCAACCCGGATATCGGTGGCACGGTCTACCCCGTTGACGAGCGGATCAAAAACGTGAGCTACTTTGACTTGACCGCGACCGCTCGTCTTGCGAACAAAGTCTCGTTGCGGATCGGCGCGGAGAACCTTTTCGACAAGGATCCGCCGATCCTGGGCTCGGCGGTCACGCCGTCCAAATCGCTTGGCGCGGGCAACACCTTCCCACAGGTGTATGACGTCCTCGGACGCTACGTGTTTGTGGGAGCGTCGGTCGACTTCTGACCGGTCCGGACTCGGCAGCAGGCGGCGGCTTTTCGGGGCCGCCGCCTTTGTGCTATCTGCATCTCACCGAATGATTAGCCGGCGGTGCGCAGTTTGGTTGCAAGCACCACTATTGGTCTAGTCGCAACATTGCAGGGCATATGTTTAAACGCATCGACAATGTCCTCTCGGCTAATGAACTCGCGACTTTGAAGACTATCGCCAAAAGTGCGCCTTTCGTGAGTGGCAGGATCAGTAATCCCCACAACACCCTAAAAAATAATCTTCAACTCCATGATCCTGAGGTCGGACAGCAAGCGGCTCAAATCATGTTGCAAGCTCTGGGTCGGAACGAGGAATTTAATAATTACGCCTTTCCAAAGGTGATCGCTCCGCCAATTATCGCGTCCTATAAGGTAGGAATGCACTACGGTTTGCATGGCGATGCCGCGTTCTTGCCTATCAGCTCTCGGAGACTCAGGTCGGATCTAAGTTGCACGATATTTCTAAATGACTTGGACGTCTATGATGGAGGAGCCTTGCGCATAAATCTTAGCGGGACGGAATTCTCGACGCGTTTACCGCCAGGATCCTTGATGCTGTATCCATCGACTACATTGCACGAAGTTACCCCCGTGACGCGGGGGGTCCGGCTCGTTGGAATAACATTTATCGAAAGCCGAATAGCGGATCCCGAGCATCGGGAATGGCTGTATGAGCTTAACGAGGTCGCCGCGCTGGAAGGACTTCGGATGTCGCGCGAGAATTACACACGTCTGCAACGTATTCAGCAGAACCTATTGCGGGAATGGGGTGATCCCAGTTGATCGTTCTGTTGCGGCTGCGGCTGGTGCGCCGATTCGTGCTGCAGCCGCGTGTCCCCGCGAGGAGCGCGGAGGTGAGGTGCGGTTCCTGGGTGAGGTTGACGCCTCGCCGGACGCAATGCGGCGGGTGGTTCAGCGGATCGCCGCCAATCACGGGCACGCGCATTTCTGCTACGAGGCCGGACCGACCGGCTACGGTCTCTACCGGTTGATCACCGGCATGGGCTATCCCTGCGACGCAGTCGCGCCATCGCTAATTCCGCGGAGAGCCGGTGACCGGGTAAAGACCAACCGGCGCGCCGCGATCGGCCTCGCTAAGCTGCTTCGCGCGGGAGAGCTAACCTCGATGGTTTGGCTTTCATCGCAAGGAGTTGCTTGCCGTACGCCTCCGATGCGTGTTGGCTGCCGCGGTCGGAATGACAGATGAGGCCTTCGGTCGGTCGTTGCAGCTGCGCGGCCATCATCAAGGCGGCGAGCGGCAGCTCGGTGCGCATGTGATCGCGCATCGACCAGCCGACACGCGTCGATGCTGAGAGCGTGGCGGTGATCCGCCAGCGGCTGACCAGCGGGCGGATGCTGAAGCTCTTCGCCCAGCTGCCGCCGTGCCTAGTTGGCATCAGACATCATGCGGCGCTACCTTGAGCTAACTCCGTTCCCGAACTGATCGAGGACCTCGCCAGGAGCGGCATCGTCACGAAGCGAGCGATGGCAGCTTGCGCGGCGGCGTATCCGCCGACCGATGAAGGCATTGAGGAGCAGCGGAAACGCTGATGCGCATCATTCGGCAGACCGCTCAATTGATTTCCATCTATAGCTTTAGGTCGTCGTTCGCCCACCTTGCGCTCTTGTGAGCCGAGCGGGCTTGGCATCTGGGCACCTCCAAAAACCCTGGCGAGATCGGGCCGGAGATGATTCATTCGCCTAACGGGAGGCGGCGATGCGTCAGGCGGGATTAGCCGGGCTATCGGATCAGCTGAAGCGGTTGTCGGACTGCGGCGATTCGCTGGAGACGATGGAACGGGTGGTGGACTTCGAGGTGTTCCGCCCGGCTCTGGAGAAGGCGCTGGCTTACGGCGACGGCGCCAAGGTTGGGCGGCCGCCGTATGATCCGGTGGCGATGCTCGAGGTGCTGATCCTCGCAGCGCAGAACACTGTCAGCGACGCGCGGATGGAGTTCCTGATCCGCGATCGGCTGAGTTGGCTGTGGTTCCTCGGGTTCGACTTGGGTGACGTCACTCCCGACGAGAAACACGAGCCGACTGTTCCGCGAGAAGCTGACGCGGGCGGGCGCGATTATTTCAACCAAGCCTCGTTGGATCGGCTGCGGTACGCGGTATCCCCCTCCGCCGCTATTCCAACGATGCTGTGCATCGCTGGAACCTTGAGCGGCTCCGCCCAGACGTCCGAGGCGGTGTTGTCGTTGGTGACGACATCGCGCAGCATGCGCCCGTCGAAGCGGGCGGCGTCGGTGACCTTTCCGCGGCGGATGAAGCCGAAGCGCCGGCAGATCGCGATGCTGCTTTTGTACCCGAAGCTCGGGATCGCGATATCGATCCCGGTCTGCCGTCGGGCGTGGCCCTGGCCTTCGCGAACTTCAGCGTCCAGCGTGCATCAACATCCTTCTGCGCCGCCTTGGCCGGGTTCTCCGGCCAGATGTCCCGAGCTTACTTGCCCTCTTTTATCGCTTCCTTCTCGGCCGGATTGTTGCGCTGCTTTGGCGCTGCGACCAGTGTGGCGTCGACGATCTGACCTCCCATCGCCAGATAGCCGCGCTCGCGCAGCTGCCCGTCGAAGGCGGCGAACAGCGCGTCGATCGCCGGCTGGGTGAGCCGCATCCACCGCAAAAAGCTCAAGGGCAGGCCGATGCCGGTCCGCACCGCGCGCGCCAATGCAGTCAGGTCGGCCGTTCGCGCCCGCATCGAGCATGTGTTCGCCGTCAGAAGGACCAGATGGGGCTCTTCATCCGCACCATCGGTATCGCTCGCGCCGAGACGAAGATTACCCTCACCAATCTCGTCCACAACATTGACTGGCTGATGTTCCACGAACGCAGGGTCACCACGGGATAGCTGCGCCCGGCGAAAACGCTTTCCGGCGAAGTCATGCGGAGCGGATGCCTGGAGCAGACCAGCGCCGCGCTCGACGCCTCCGCCAGGCCGAAATCAACCCGACGGGACACGTTGATGTGGGTGCCCATCTTTTTTCCAGGCGGTTGTCGAGCCCGCTCACCCGAGCACCTATTTTGGGCCTGCGGCTAGCACTAAAGCGCTGATCAAATTGCGCTTCGCGCGGAGCTGTTAGTAGTCAATCACATCGTCGTCATCGTCGTCGTCGTCATCGTCGTCATCGTCGACCGCGTCGTGGAGCTCGATCAGCATCTGATCGTCGGGATAGTAGAGGACGAGGACTTTTGTTCCGCTCAGCGCAACTATCGTCATGCCTCTGTTGGTGCTGGGCCCCGTGCTGATGATCTCACAGTCGGAATAGGATCGGCGAATATCGTCCGCGGTCGGTTCACCGCCATGCGCGGATACCACGTCCAGCTTCGCGCTGAAGGCATCACGCATGCCGGCGGGAACGTCGAAGTCGGTCTGGTAGATCCTGACAATGCAGTCTTCACATACCGCCTCTACGGGGACGAGGTCCATTTCCGTTCTCCCTTTGCTCGGCCATGGGCAGTGCGCTGCCACGAAACCGGTTTTCACCATCACATCATCGTTATGGCACTGCGGGTGCCGAGTTGCAACCCCATAACGAGCTCGTTATGGTGGATGAATGCTTCCCATTCGAACGATCGAGGCAGGTCTCGCGAAGATCCATAGCGTCGACGGCGCGACAGTCGTCCGGGCGCGCATTCAGCACCTGAGCGTCAAAGGCTTTCCGCCCGGCCACCATGTCGGAAAGGCCCGGCGATCCGCATATTCGCTCGCCGATGCCTATGCCTATGCGCTGTGGTTCGCGCTGGCGGATGCCTTTGTCCAATTCAGCGTGGCCGTCGAGATTGTCGGCGATTGCTGGCCGGAACTCATCCGCATGATGCTGGCGGCAGCGCGCCCTTCTCTGGTCAGCCAGCCCATATCGTGGGGCACGGATCCGATCGCGGTCATCACGCCCCAGGCGTTGCTCGGCGCCGGCCCAGCACATGCCCGAGCACCCTCGATGCTTTGGCAGTTCCGCATTCGGGGAAGAGCGGATGCTCTGGACACGCAGGATGGCGCGTGCGCCGCGAGGATATTGCTGGACGTCGGCATGCTCTACCGGCGCCTGATCGAGACGCTGACAAGCCATGACATCAGCACTGGGCTGCTAGATGCGGAGATCGACGCGCTGCTGATGCGTGACGGCTGGATGCCTGGCGATGGTGCACGCTGCAATAGCGAGCCTGAGCCCATTGTCCGGCCAATGACCGTGCGGCGGCGGGGCGACCGTCTCGTGGAAGCCGATTATTTCTTCAGCCGTTCGCTGGCTGTTCTAGAGCAGATGGGCGATGGCGGATGCGGCGGCGGAGAGCGATCTTTGCGCTATCTGCGCTACATCGGCGATCCCGCTCCTCGGGAGCGTTGGAAAGCGTGGCTTCGTCTGGCCGGTACTGATATTCCGTTCGCCTGGGCGTTCGCCGCGGTCGCGCGCGCTGTCGGGTCAGAAGACTGCTTGGGATTTCCAGAAACATTTATCACAGGCGCGGAGGCCATGCTCAATCGGGCTGGTCTCGATAGTCTCGCAAAGCGTATTGCTGTGCTTCAGCAGACGGCGCGTCTCGGCAAAGAGCTCGAAATTGCTGAAGCCTAGCCTATTTCCGGCAAAAGTAAGCGCTTACTGCGCGGGGTCGACGCACAGGAGGTCGCGGACGGATCACACGCAAGCGTGCGACGCAACGTACTCGCGATAGAGCAGCACAATTTCCGATTTCGACAGGCTTGGATTTCCACTCACGTCGCCCACGACGGTGGAGAAATCGAGCTGCGCCATGACGTCGTGAACTTCGCCCCTTATGAAATAGTGGGACGACGGGCTCATGGTGAGATCGCGATGTAGCCGCCCTGCGCGCGCGCCAACCCGCTGGATGGCGAAATGAGCGCGGCCCGGCGTGGTAAACTCGAAATCGGGATGACTGGTTTCGACGTGCCGCGGTTCGCGTGGACCGCTCCGAAGCTCCCAGATCTGGAAGACCGCAGGAACATTGTAAGGTTTCGATCGGAATAGGAAGGCGTCGTTCGGAACCGTCTTCTCGCGGAGGAGGTGAAATCTATTATTGAGGCGGTTTTCGATCGAGGCTTTGCGGAACGTTCGCGGCAAAATCAGCGCGATGACGCTCGACTGGCGAGCGGCATGGTTAAAGAAGCGCACCGCCATGCAGGCATTCTTCCCGAACGGCGGGTTGCCCACCACCGCGACTTGGCGCCGGCTTCTGATTTCAACTTTGAGGAAGTCGGCGGTCTCAATCCCGGGGAATTTCGGCTCGATGTCGAACCCGAGACTACCGGATGGCATCAATCTGAGGAACGATCCCGTGCCGGCGCTCGGCTCGACCATCTGATAGTGCGTTGGCTCGAAATGCTCCCGGAAGATCGCGTAGAGATTAGCGGCGACGTCGGTTCTAGTGTAGTACTGGTCGAGCCGAATATCCGAAGCACGATTATCGTCGCCCGCCGCGCTCATCGTCGCGCTTGTCCGTACAGGCGTGGATTGGCCGACCTGCGCAGCATGATCGAACGAGATGATATTGTTGGAATGGTTGATCATAATCTACACGCCATGAACACGATGTTGGATGACTCTGTTGCTACAGAGTCGAGACAGTCGAGCCGTCCGATAATGAGTGGGTCGGGGCCTTGACGTGATGGATATCGCCAAGTTCTGCTCCCAGTCTGCCGCAACAGTCCCGTGATGTGGTGGGCAATGCTGACGGAGTTGAAGCAATGAATGCCCCGCTCAGCCGACCGGGCGCCACGCATCTATGAGGTCGCTTATATCCTCGCGGCGGCCCCAGAAGTCCGCGTAACGGACCCCGTGCTGGCCGAGAAACGCCAGGATGATGAGCATGTCTTCCGCGATCGCGGCATCGACGTTGGCGATGTGGATAATCGGGAAGTGGCCGAGCTCAGGCCCGTTCCACCAAGCAAGCAGGAAATCAGCGACTCGCGTCGAGCTGCCGGTATCGCCGCGCGCTACGGTGATGAGCGGATCGAGCGCGTTGCGAGCGTCATTAAACGATACGGCGCGGATTGCGGGGCGGGGCACCGGCTTCACAGCATGTCTCCGGCGCTCAGGGTGTCGCCGCTTCGTCCGGGAGCGCCGCCGGTGAGATCCGCGAGCACCTCGCGCAGGAATTCCGCAAGCGCAGCCTGCTCGTCGATCGTGAGCCGGCTGACGGCCGGCACCTTGATGGTGGCGCTGCCGTCGGCCGCCCTGGCGCAGCTCGCGCGCACCTTGTTCCGACCCTTGCCAAACTGCCTCACCTGCCTGTCGGCCGGGGCGAGTTCCGCTTCGCCGGTCAGCAAATAGCGCTGCAGCTTGGCGGGCGGCAGCGTGCCGTCGAGCGCTGTCGCCCGCGCCAGTATCTTCTTGCCGTCTCCCTTCTCCTTCAGCCGCGGCGAGACCTTTTCTGCGAAGTTGAAGCGCAGCTGCTCGCGATCGTCCGCGCAGCGCAAAATGGCCTCGGGCATGGCGGCGAGGTCGAGGGCGCGGGTGAGCACGCTGGGATCGATTGCGTGCTCCGCCAGATATTTCTTGCGATCACTGGCGAAGAGGTGCGCGAATTCCCAGGCGATCTCGCGTGCGCGCTGGAACTCGGTCACCCCGTTGCGACCGCGATTGTCGGCAAGGCAAAGCGCGTAGGCCTCCTCGTCCGACATGTTCGGGTGGATGATCGCGCGAACACGGAAGTCCGGCAGTTGCGACCTGATCTCGCGAGCGGACCGCAGCCGCCGACTTCCGGATGGGCAGGTCCACCCCGGGCCAGCTGGGCGCGGGCGGACAGCAATCGGCACGGTGTTGCCGCGGATGCGCATGTCGTCGATCAGATCGCGATTATCATCTGGAACGAAGATTGCCTGGCCACGGCCGTTGAACGGTTCGGGCTCGACCGCAAATGGATCGAGCAACACGATACCATGCAGTTCGCTCTGGATGATGGTGTATTCGATGATGCGGTCACCGAAGGTGGTGGCGTCGACCGCATCATGCGAGGAGCCCACGTCCTTCGCGTCGTCCCGAGTCTCCGACTCTGAGGTGCGTTGCGAGGTCGCAACAGGCTTCCGTTCCGGCTCGCGCTGCTCAGGCAGATCCATGAGCGGCGGTTCGGCGTCGTTGGCGCCGAGCTTCTGGTTCACTGTCTTTGCGCGCGCCTTTTTCGCCGATGGTGACCTCGCAACCGCTGCCCCCGTCGCGGGTGCGATGACCTCCGGCAGGCCCATGAGAGCCGGCTCGGAAGCCGCTGCCCCGTCGTCGCTCGCCTGCTCCCCGGTATTCGGCACCGAGGCATCGCCGGCGCATTCGCCATTTCCTTCGGCAGGAGCCAGTGCCGGTTGCACGTCTTTATTGCTGTCGTCGGCCATGATGATGACTTCCTTTCCGGAACACCATATGGACGTTGAAGCAGATTAACCCGGTTGAATAAGCGTTGCGCGGGATCTCAGCATTGTTTCAGAACCGGTGGCTTTTGGTTTTGATGTCGCGGATCACGCGCGCGCCAAAGATCTTCGCGGGGAAGTTTTCCTGCATGATCGCTAAACGCATCTGCCGTTCCGGCGACAGCGCCGAGATGTGCGCCCTAACCTTTGCATTGAACTCGAGCAGCTGCAACATCGAGCGCGCGATCGCGGGATTCAGGGTGACGGCGCTCACGCCCGTTGCGAGGTCCGCGACAACGCGACCGGCAAGCGGCATTACGCCAGAAGAGGTTTGCGCGAAGAGCGCGCCGGCGAGCGTCTTAAACTCCGCGAGGGCGCTCGCGAGCGCTGTCCGCTCCGCCTTCGACAGGCCAAAGTCAGCGATCCATTGCGGCTGACCGCTCACCAGGTCGGTCCAGAAAGCCGCGTCGGGATTAGGACAATCCCACAGCATTGCATCGGGCCTCGCGGCACTCCCCGAATGCGGCGTCGCCGGGAGCATCAGTTTGGAGAGCGCCGATCCCTTCCTAATGGCGTTCAACGTGCCCGTTCTGTTTTTGCCGTCCTTCCCGAGCTTGGACGCGATCGGCGCGTCCAGCTCACGAACTTCGTCACTACTCTTCTTTATGCGGCCCCCCTTTACTCGGCCCGCCGAACGCTTCGCCTCGTAGCCCGCGACCAACGCCGAGGCGAGATTGTTGCAATAGTTAGAGAGTCCATACCACTTGCCCATGTGGTCATTGATGAGCGAGGACTGCCGACTGCCTGAGCCGCTCTCGGGCGGGGCTGGAAATGCACTGAGCATCGCGGCGCGGACATCCGGGAACCAGATCAGCGCCGTCGCGACATCTGCCTCGAGAAGCCCCTGGTACGTCGCTCCGATCGCGCGGAAACCCTCGTAGAAGGTGCCGCGATCGGCTCGGATCGCGTTCCGCCAACTCGCAAGCGCGTCGGTGGAAACCGCGATAAATTCACAAAGCTCCACCAGCGCCGGATCGTTCGCGAGCGCCGCGGCGATCTCCTCGGAGTAGGCGGTATGCGGGAGCGGACTGCGTGCCGTTTCGATGAAGGCGGGATCGTTTGCACGTTCGAGCATCGCGCGGAACTCGGGCGCGAGCAGATGCGCGTACCGCTCCACCTCGCGCACGATCATGCCGCAACGCGCAAGCTCGTTGAGCCGTTTGAACGCCAGGATCGCCGGACCGGTGAAGCCGCTTGCTTTGAGCAGCGCGTGCGGCGCGCCGAGCCTGTTGTCCAGCGCGAGGGCCGCGCCGAAGTGGTGCGACATCAGCATCGGGAAAGCGGGACCACTGTTCGATGCGCGTACCTCCATTGCGATCTCGCCGACGGCCAGCGGCCTGATACGGAATGTGGCCGCTACTTCGCGGTCGTCGGCGGGCTGGATGCCGGCCCTGACGTAGAACTGATCCGCGAACTCCACGTCTGATGCGGGAAGCGCAAACAGCTTCTTGCCGCCCACACACCCGTCATCTGATCTGAGGTCGTCCAACCATGGCGAATAGCACAGCGCCTCGAGCCTGACGCCCTGTGGTATCGGCCAGCCTTTATTGGTCGTCGTGCCGCCGCCGTCTGGCGCATAGTCGACCCATGGCACGAGCTGCCGGACGATCTGATCGCGAAGCCGAACGTCGATCGGGCTGCCCGTAAGATCGCGTCGCGCGTGGTCGCCGGCCATCAAGGCTTCGCGCAGATCATAGCGTTGGACCAGCGCCTCGGCCTGCCGGGCGACGATATCATCGCTGACGAACGGCCCGAACGCCCATGGTCTTGCCGGCTCGTTGTAAATTATCGTCATGACGTTTTGCGCTCCCTGATCGCCTTGGCGAGAGCGCGATGGAAGATGTCCTCGGCATTGCGGTTCGCGATCGCTTCGACCTTCTTAATGTCGGCCGCGATGCGAGCACGAACAAGCTCGAGCTCCTTGTAAACGGCTGCGCCAGCGCGACGCGTGTCGCGGTCGCCGCTCTCCAGCATCGCCACAATCTCGTCGAGCCTGTCTTCAAAGCTGGCGACGACCGCGTTCATGTCCTCGACGCTGCCGATGGTGACCTCCTGGCCGCGATGATCGATGGTGCTCAGCCAGATCATCTTAGCAAGCCTTCCTGAACAGCGCGTTGGCACCGTTCGCCATCAGCCAGTCGTGCGCGGCGCCGCGGGACATCGCCGCGGGAATCTCAATGCCGAGTACGATCGCGGTGTCGCGCACCATATGGCGCTGGCCGACGGTCATCGGCTTGGGGCGCCATTCGACCGTGTCGGCGCGGCCGCTCTGGCGCCAGGCCTCGAACGCGACATTGTAGCGCGCCCAGCGTCGCTGCCAGCTGACGAGGCGGCCGCGCGCCTCATAGTCGTCGCGACGCCTGGCGAGGATCTCGCGCCATAGCCGCCCGACATAGGTCGTGGCCTGTCCGCGGCCGAGCCGGCGCAGTTCTGCCGCGACGCAGGCTGGTCCCGTGCTCATCAGTCCGAGCATGGGGATCGCGTCGTTCGCAACGAGCCCGCAGTAGAAGAGGTCGGAGCCGAGCGCGAACGCATGCTGATCGCGATGCGCATCGACGATCCCGCTGGACGCCAGCGACGCCTCGAACACCGTCTTCTCGTCGCCGGCAGTGCCGCCGCCACCGACCAGCCGATTGCGGTCGACGGCGGTGCCACGCGCCTCGAACCGGTCGCGGTCGGTGGCGAGCAGGATCGACCACAGCCGCGTGACGTGCATCGACGGTTGCGCGGCGGCAACGCTGTCGAGCAGAGCGGCGAGTGCGGTCGCGCCAAGACTCATCAGGCCACGCATCGCCCGCGCGTCGCTCGTTGCGAGCTCGCAATCGACTTGGTCGCCGCCGAGCGCATAGGCGTGGTGGCTGCGATGCGGCTCGACGAGACCGGGCGCGGCGAGGACGCCGAGCGCCGTCGCTTTCTCGGACGCAATCAACGCAGCACGGCTTTCAAGCCGATTGATAAGCGCGCGGGTGTCAGCGTCGCGCTTGGCACGTTTCGGGCCGCCGCGCGGCGACGATTTGTCAGCCATGAGCAATTCCTTTCGGAATCGCTTCTCATCACATCCCGCGATATTAAACCCGGTTGAATAAGCCCGGCACGCCCAGCGCGACCTTATTCAACCGGGTTTAACGCAATTCTTTCGCTGACAATCCCGACGTGGGAAAAGAACGGCGAGAGAAATGTTCTGGCGAGCCAGAACGGAAGAAGGGGAAGGGCGGTCGCTTTCCCTATCGGCCGAGGACCGCGCCTCGCCCGGCGGTATTGAGCGACAATCCCAAACCGGCCGATCCAGTGTTCGCCGACTATCGCGACTTCGTCAAGCAGCGCAAGGATGACCACGAGCGCGCACGTCAGGAGCAGCACGAGCGCCGCCGACGCTTCATCGAGTCGATCTCCGACGTCAAGATCCGCCGTGAGTTCGAGCGGCGTGAGGCCGAGCACGACCGCGACATCCGCGACTTCTGGCGAACCTTCCGCCGCAAGGTGCGGCCTGACCGCAAGCGGGTGGCGCGCGATGCCGTCAAGAAGGCGAAGCTCGATCTGCCGCGTCGGGTGCCGCTCGCCAGTTACTCGGCTCCCGTCCGCGACCGTTTCAAACGGCTCGGCGTGTTCATGTCGGCATCCTATCTGGGTGCGCTGACCGCACGCCACGGCTGCGCCTCGCGGCTGGTCTATTACATTACCAAGCCGGACTCGGTCGAATATGTCGACGACGAGGCTGCGGTCGTCAGCAACATGGGCGAGGATCGCCACGAGATGGCGGCCGGCATGGACGTTGTCGAAGACGCCAACCGCGCGGCCCGCGCCAACGCCAAGGTCGCGGTGACGATCATCCTCCAGCTACCGCATGATGTAACGCCCGCTGAGCGCCTGCAGATCTTGAAGACCTGGTGCGAGGAAGAGCTCGGTGTGCACGGCTTGCCCTATGTCGCGGCGCTGCACCGCCCGAACCCTGACGGCGACCAGCGCAACAATCACGCCCACATCGTCACCAGTTTCCGGCCCGCGCATCGCACAGGCCGCTACGAGTGGACGGTTGCGCGCGCGCCGCGCACCGACCTCGACAATCCGGACACCTTCCGGCTCATGCGCGAGGATTTCGCGACGATCATGACCGCCGTGTCGCTGCTAGCGGGCCATGATCGCGAATATACCGCGCTCAGCCACGCCGGCCGCGGTCTCAAGCACAAGCCCACCGAGAATCTTGGCGCCGACAAGACCAGGCGGGTTCGCAATGGCGAATATGTCGCCGCCAACGAGCGCAATCGGCGCATCATCGCGGTGAACGAGGCGCGCGAGGCGATCGATCGTCTCGACCGCGAGGAGGCTGCGATCAAGCGCGACATCGCACGGTTGCGACTGGCACAATCACGTGTCGCCGCGGCGATCGTGCCGACCATGGTGGCGCCCGAGGCGGTCGCGGTTGCCGTGCCGAGGGAGGCGCCGCCGGCGTTCAAGAGCGGACCGCCTTCGCGGGTGGCGTCGCCAAGTGTACCGGCCGCTGCGGTCGCGGCCGAGTCGCTCATCGCGCGCCAACCCGCCACTGTCGCGAATGTTGATGCGGTGAAGGTTGCCACCTCGGTGGCGGCCTCACCTTCCCATATCGTCGCGCACGAGCCGGCGGATGTCGGCGCGCCTGTGCTGTCGCGGCCACTGGAGATCGACCCGTCGCGCTCTTGCGAACTGCGCCGGCTGGCGGTCATTACAGACGCTCCGCGCAGGGCCAGAGTGCCCGCTGTGGTAGCGCCATCTCGCTTGGATGCGGCAGAACGATGGGCTGCCGAGCCGCGCACGCTGTCGCAGCCGCTGAACGCGGTGCCGGGGATCTCCAGCGTGCCGCGTCGTCCGAGCATTGTTGCCGCCCTTCTGCCGCCAATACCGCCCGGATTGCGCGAATTGACTGCCCTTCAGCATGATCCACACCCTTCGGTTGCCCACGACTCGAAACTTCGCCAGCTCAGCGTCGGCGCTACACCGGAACACAAGAGCGGGACGCAAGCGCGACGGCCATCGGCCGTGTCGGTGAAGCAGCATGGTGGGAAAGCGGTGAGGCAGCCCTCGGGACTTGTCGCACCGCTCCACAATCAAGCCCTGTGCCCTGAACTGTCCGCTGCCCCGATGCCCGCCGAGGAGAATAAGGATCAGGTCCGATTGCTGAGCGTCGTCGCGCCTCTCGAGCGAGCGAGCTCAGCGATCGCGCGCACGCTGTCGACGCCGGTATCGGTGCAGCCGCAATCGCGTGCGCCGCTTCAGTTTGCGCACGTTGCCGCCTCGGATAGACCACCCCCGCTTGCCGTGCGGAACCTCGCAGCCACTGCCAATATCGCTACCGTCGAGCCGAAGCCGGCAAAACGGTGTGCGACGATCTTGGCGCCGCAGCAGGACATGATGATCGTCCGGGAGCTTGATGGTCGCAGAGATCGCTCCGTTGCTCAACTGGCGCGCAAGGTCGAGGAAGAGGAACGCGCGGAAAAGGAGAGGGCGGCTGCCATTGCGCGTCGTCAGGACGATGAGGAGCGGGCCCGTGCGCGGGATCGGTTCATCCGCTTCCTCGCTCACATCGCGCTCAATCCCGATTGGCTCGAAGAAACCACCAGCGGCCTGGCGGCCGCGACGCACGCGCCCGAGCGGGCTGCGACGCTGTTCGCCTCCTTGCGCAATGACACCAAGCGTCTGCACCACATCGGCGAGGCACGCCGCGGCGCGATCGACGGCATGCACCGGCTGCCGGCCGATGTCGCCGCTGATGTCGCAAAGACGGCGCGAGAACTCGCCGCGAAACGGGCGGGTGCGGCGCCACCGCCATTCCGCGACGATCGCGGCTGCCTTCGGCCTGGCGTCCAGCTTGCGCTCGTGCTGCTTGCTGACAACCCGCGCTGGATCAAAGTGGAGGGCGTGCGCTGCGGCATCACGGCGGACGCCACCCCGGCTGTTAACCGCGCGCTGGCTCCCTATGTCCGCGAGCCTACGCTTCCCGCGCTCTTGGCGGCAATTAAACATCATGGCGAGGGCGGGGCGGGGGCACTGGATGGTGCGCTCGCTGCCCGCATTGATCGCCGCCGTGCGGCAATGTCGATGGCGCGGCCGCAGGGAACTTTGAATGTCCTCACGGCTGATGGGAAGAGCCTCAGCCCATCGATGGTGGATCATCTCGCGCAGGCCAGGCTCAAGCGCGATTGGCTCGTCTCCGCGCCGCATCTCGGGCTTGGGCTCGGCGCCGGTGCATCCGAGATGTTCCGAGCACAATGGGGTGGCTGGGATGATCCGCGGCTCGCGAGGCAGCTGATGATTGAGTGCCTCGATCTCAGCAAGGAGTCCTTTGCCTTGAAACCTGCTTGGAAGGGACAGGTGAATGATCAAATCACCCAGCTTCACGGCACCACCGCGCACCAAAGGAATGTACGCGATCTCAACCGAGACATGATCTCGCGCTAGCAACTCAGTAAATGGTGAGATGGAAGGAACGGCTGGGCCGCACATCCCGGATCCGCGAATGCACGCTGAGGCGTTTACTTATAGTCGGCGCGAGCTCGGCCGCTGGCTGGGCCTCGCGCAAAGGAGTGGCGCCCGGATCCTGGCTCGCCCGCACGATGGCGCGTAAGCCGTCGATGCTGGTGCGGGTCGCGCTTGCCAGAGATGGCCCGAACGGTCTGCGCGCTGCTCGCCATGGCGGGGATCTACCGAGCTCCGGCCGCGGCGGCACTGCTATCCCGCATTTCTTGCGCAGCCCCACCCCTCTTTCATGCCTTCTACCTTCCTTGTCGCTGCGAACTTCCCGCTGTTGCGTCGCCCGGATCAGCAGATCAGCGGCGCTGCTTTTCCATCGACAGGCCCAAAATTTTTCCGGCCCTCAGAAAGACGGAGCTCAGATGCCGATCACCGCGAACCGAGCCCCCGCCGTCGATCACGCCGTTGAGACGACATTGCGCCGATGATCTGGCAGGGCCTATCGGGGGTGATGCCTTCGCAGAAGACGCTCAACGCCCAGAACCTTCAAGCGCTCGGTGCTGGTCGGCTCGCGGAACTGCTCCTCGAGATCGGCGCGGGCGATGCGTCGATCAAACGCCGATTGCGCATGGAGCTGATGGCACATGCCGGGACCGCAGAGCTTGCGCGCGAGATCGCGAAACGGTTGAGCACGATCGCCAAGGCACGATCGTTCGTCGATTGGAACAAGACCAAAGCCCTGGTGGCCGATCTCAGCGAACAGCGGCGCGCGATCGTGGAGCAGATCGGCAAGGATGATCCAGGCGAAGCGCTCGCGCTGCTGTGGCGGTTCATCGCGCTTGCCGAAACCGTGTTCGCGCGATGCGACGATAGCAATGGATATGTCGGCCAGCTATTCCATGACGCCGTAGCGGGCCTAGGACCGCTTGCGCAGCGCGCCGGGGTTGAACCGATCGCCCTTGCGAACCGTGCCTTTGAGGCGCTGCAGACCAACCATTATGGCGAATATGACGGCCTCATCGAGATCCTGGCGCCCCAGTTGGGAGCGCCAGGGCTGAAGCATCTCAAAACCCTGTTCATGGCTTGGGCGGCAGAACCCCAGTCAAAGCCTTCGGAGGATGAACGGCGGGTCATCGGCTGGGGCTCAGGCCGCGGCGCTATCTACGAGGACGAGATCGAAGAGCGTCACCGCGCGAGCGGCGTGCGACTAGCGCTCGAGCAGATCGCCGATGCTCAGGATGACGTCGACGGCTACATCGCCCAGCAGGAAAAGGAAACGCGCAAATCGCCCCTTGTTGCGGCAGCGATTGCGCGCCGCCTGCTAAAAGCAGGTCGTCCTCAGGAGGCTCTTGTGGCGATCGAAGGCGCCGACACGCGCCGTGGCTGGTCGCCTTCGGAATGGGAGCAGGCGCGAATCGACGCCCTGATTGCGCTCGGCCGGCTCGACGAGGCGCAGAGCTTTCGCTGGGACTGTTTCACCCGCACGCTCAGCGTCGACCATTTGCGCGCCTACCTCAAGAAGGTCCCGGCGTTCGAGGATTTCGATGCCGAGCAGCGCGCGATGGAGCATGCCGGCAGCGTCGATATCCACCAGGCGTTGGCCTTCTTCATCACGTGGCCGGCGCTCAAGCGGGCGAACACGCTGGTCCTGAGCAAGGCTCCCGACCTCAATGGCGACCATTATGAGTTGCTCTCTCCCGCCGCGGACGCGCTCGAGGATAAATACCCGGTCGCCGCGACGCTGCTCCGGCGCGCGATGATCGATTTCACACTAAGCCGAGCGAGGGCGACCCGATACAAGCACGCCGCGCGCCACCTCGCCGAATGTGCGAGCCTCGCCTCCAGCATCGAGGATTACGGCGCATTCCCCGATCACCAGGCCTATGTCGAAACGCTCAGGGCGGTACACGGCAGAAAAGCCGGTTTCTGGCAGCCGTGATCTGACTCAACGAGCGCGAAGCCGCTCGTGCAACAGCGACCAACGCCGAGGCTGCCGACGATTGACCGCGATGGCGAGCGCCTTGCGGGAGCCGACCAGCACGAGCAGTTTCTTCGCGCGAGTCACCGCCGTGTAGATGAGCTCGCGGCCGAGCATCGTGTAGGCCTGCATCGTCAGCGGCACGACGACGGCGGGATATTCCGAGCCCTGCGATTTGTGGATCGTCGTCGCATAGGCGAGCTGGAGCGCGTCGAGCTCGCCGAAATCAAAAGCTGCATCGATCGTACCAAAGCGGGCGTGCAGCTCAGCTTCGGCATGATCGACCGCGGTCACCACGCCGAGATCGCCATTGTAGATGTCACGCTCGCGGTCATTGATGATGTGCATGACCTTGTCGCCCGGTCCATAGCGGTGCCCGAAGCGTTCGATCGCCTGTTCCGTCGGGGGATTGATGCGCTGCTGCAGCAGCATGTTGAGCGATCGTGCGCCCGCGCCGCCGCGCT
>JAFAZF010000066.1 GCA_019239915.1 Sphingomonadaceae bacterium | reverse complement strand
CGATGCCGCGCTCGCGGCCGATCTTGCCGCCGCTATCTCCGAGCCGGAAAGCGCCCATCGCGAGGTGTTCTCGCGGATCGGCAGGAACATCGGTTGGCTGGTCGGCGGACGCGGTTTCTCCGGCGTCGCCAGCTTCTTCTATCTCGCCTTTGCGGCGCGCGGCATGGGGCCGGAGCGCTTCGGCGTGTTCGCACTCATCCTTTCGTATGCGCAGGGCATCGCCAACCTCGTCCAGTTCCAATGCTGGCAAGGCGTGATCCGCTACGGCGCCGTGCATCTCGCGGAGGAGCGGCGCGACCGGCTCGCGCGGCTGATCGGCTTCACCGGCACGCTCGACGTCCTCACCGCCATCGGCGGCGCGATCGTTGCCGCGATCGGCGTCCATGTCGCCGCGCCGCTGCTGGGCTGGACAGCCGAGCAACGCCACCTCGCCGCGCTGTTCGGCGCAGTGCTGCTGCTCTCGACGGGCTCGACGCCGAGCGGCATCCTGCGGCTGTTCAACCGCTTCGACATCATCACCTTTTGCGAGGCGGTGGCGCCGAGCGTGCGGCTGATCGGCGCGCTCGTCGGCTGGGCGACCGGCGGCGGCGTCGCGACATTCCTCATCGTCTGGGGGGCCGCCGCCATTTTGCAGAGCATCGTGCAGTGGATCGCGGCGCTCAGCGTCGAAGGCGGTAGGCTCGAGCTCGGCCGCAGCGCCGCCGCAAGTGCCGTCGCCGAGAACCGGCGGCTGTGGCGCTTCCTGCTGCAGACCAACTTCGCGGCATCGCTCAGCATGCTGTGGTCGCAGCTCGGCGTGCTCGCGGTCGGCGCCGTGGCCGGCCCGGCGGCGGCGGGCGGGTTCCGGCTCGCGCTCAAGCTCGCGCGTGGCATCGCGAAGCCGGTACAGACGCTCACCGGCGTGCTCTATCCGGAGATGGCGCGGCTGGTGGCGAGCGAGGATCACCGCACCGTCGCCAAGGTGATGCGCCAGATCGGGCTGGTCTCGGCGCTGCTCGCGCTGCTCGTCGCGGCGATCGCGGGCCTCGGCGGGCCGCTGATCCTGCAGGCGTTCGCGGGATCGGCCTACGAGTTCGCGCATCTCTACCTGTTCCTGCTAGCGATCGCCTCGGCGCTCGATCTTTCCGGCGTCGCGTTCGAGCCGCTGCTCGCGGCGCACGGCCGCTCGGGCAAGCTGCTCGGCACCCGTGCGATCGGCGCGGTGCTCTACATTGCGGCGCTCGCGCTGCTGCTGCCGCTGATCGGTGCGGTGGGCGCCGCGATCGCCGCGATCCTGAGCTCGCTGGCGATGCGCATTCGCCTCGGTCTGATCGCGGCGCGGCTACAGGCGCAATCCGCTGGCGCGATAGCGGCGACATAGAGCCGGCCAATCGATTGGCGGAAATCGAATGCCGGCCGCCACCCTTGCCGCCTTCCGCCACCCGTTCTATTTTCCACGTCAAGCAGCGGCGGCCTCTTTCCGCCGGGACGTTATAGATCAGGCGGACATGGCGCACGATGCCGTCTTTCCGGCCGGCGCGCGCGCCAGGCCTCCGAGGCTCGACCCGCGGCACCGCGGCGATCCCCGCCGCACCTATGCCGCGCTCGATCTCGGCACCAACAATTGTCGGCTGCTGATCGCTCGGCCTGCGCCCGACGGCTTCACGATCATCGATGCCTTCTCGCGCATCGTGCGTCTCGGCGAGGGGCTGGCGGCAAGCGGGCGCTTGTCCGATGCCGCGATCGAGCGCGCGATCGCCGCGCTCTCCGTCTGCGCCGACAAGCTCAAGCGCCGCCACGTCAGCCTCGTCCGCTCGGTGGCGACCGAGGCCTGCCGCCGCGCCGAAAACGGGCGCGATTTCGTCGCACGCGTCCGCGAGGAGACGGGTATCGCGCTCGACGTGATCGGCCCCGGCGAGGAGGCGCGGCTCGCCGTGCTCGGCTGCCATGCCTTGCTCGAGCCCGGCGATGGACCGGCGCTGATCTTCGACATCTGCGGCGGCTCGACCGAGCTCGTGCTCGTCGAGTGCGAAGGCGGTCCCGACGCCGAGCCCCGCATCCTCGACTGGTATTCGGCGCCGTGGGGCGTCGTGTCGCTGACCGAGGCCGAGCCCGACAGCCGCACCCCGGGCGCCGATCATCAAGCCGCCTATGACCGCATGCGCGACCGCGCCCGCGCGGCGTTCGCGGGTTTCGCCGCAAAGCTCGCGCCGCCGCCTCGGCCGCGCCTGCTCGGCACCAGCGGCACGGTAACGACGCTCGCCAGCGTCCATCTCGATCTCCCCTGCTACGATCGCCGCGCGGTCGACGGCCTCAGCGTTCCGAGCGCGGCGATGCGCGACATCAGCGGGCGGCTCGCGGCGATGAACGTGCGCGCGCGCGCCGAGATACCCTGCATCGGTCAGGAGCGCGCCGATCTCGTCGTCGCCGGCTGCGCGATCCTTGAAACCATCCTCGAGCTGTGGCCGGCGCAGCGGCTGAGCGTCGCCGATCGCGGCATCCGCGAGGGCATCCTGCGCACGCTGATGGCGCAGGATCGCGCACCGGCATGACCCGCGGCACCGGCTCGGGCGGGCGCCAGCGCGTGCGCACCGCGCGCAATCGCTCGGCCGCCTCGACGCGCTGGCTCGAGCGCCAGCTCAACGATCCCTATGTCCGCAAGGCGCGCAGCGACGGCTATCGCTCGCGCGCGGCCTACAAGCTGCTCGAGCTCGACGAGAAGTTCGGGCTGCTGCGCGGCGTCACACGCGTAATCGATCTCGGCGTCGCGCCCGGCGGCTGGACGCAGGTGGTGCGGCGGCGGCGGCCCGCCGCGCGCATCGTCGGCATCGACTTGCTGCCGACCGATCCGATCGAGGGCGCCGAACTCGTCCAGATGGATTTCATGAGCGATGCCGCGCCTGCGCTGCTCGCCGAGATGCTGGGCGGCGACGCCGATCTCGTGCTTTCGGACATGGCAGCCAATACGGTCGGCCATGCGCAGACCGACCATCTCCGCACGATGGCGCTGGTCGAGGCCGCCGCCGAATTCGCGGCCGAGGTGCTGCGCGAGGGCGGCGCCTTCGTCGCCAAGGTGTTCGCGGGGGGCGCCGACGCCGGGATCGTCGCCGAGCTCAAACGCCGCTTCGCGACCGTGAAGCACGCCAAGCCGCCCGCCAGCCGCAAAGAGTCGAGCGAGTGGTACCTGATCGCCCAGGGGTTCAAGGGGCGCGGCGGCGAATAGCAACGTGCCGGGGGCACGTCGCAGCCGCGGAGCCGGCTTGCGAAGCAAGCCGTGGGGGCGGTCGTAGAAGATATGGCCCCCTGCTCCGGCGAAAGCAGGAGCACAAGACACCTCAATCCGCCTGCAGCTCCTTCAGGATCGCGTCGGCGTGGTACGCCCTCGCAAGCGCTGCGTTGACGGCGCCGACCGAGACGACGACCGACCGATTGAGCGCAGGATCGTAGCCGAAGTCGCCGCCAAGGCTGTAGATGTTGCCGTCGAACAGCGCGCCGATCACCGAGCCATCCTTGGCGATCGTGGGCGAGCCCGAATTGCCGCCGATCACGTCGTTAGTGGTCGAGAAATCGAGCACCGTCTTCGGATCGAGCGAGGCCCTCGCCGCCACCCAGCGCGGCGGCAGGTAGAAGGGATCCTGGCCCGTCGTGCGATCGTAGAGCCCGGCGAAATTGGTCGTCGGCGGCACCGTCATGCCATCGTGCGTCCACCCCTCGACCTTGCCGTAGGAGATGCGCAGCGTGAAGGTCGCATCCGGATAGATGCGATCGCCGTAGATCGCGAAGCGCGCCTGGGCGAGCCGCGACTGCGCCGCCGTGATCGGCCCATCCACCTTGGCGCGATAGAGGTCATAGGCCGCGCGCGCTTGACCGTCCGTCGCCAACACGAAGCGGATCAGCGGATCGTCCGACGCCCTTATCGCTGGCAGCCCACCCTTGAACAGCGCCTCGCGCACTTTCGGATCGGCAAGTCTGGTGCCGCCCACGAGCCGATGTGCGAGCGTCTCCGGCGAATCCTTGCCGAGCAGCGCCTTCACCGCCGGATCGTCCGCAGTCAGATATTCGCGCGTCTTGGACAACCAGAAGCGCAGGCCGAGCTCGTTGAGCCATGCATAGGTCGGGGTCGGATCGAGCAGCTGCTTCTCGAGCAGCGGCAGTTGTGCATCAGTATAAGCGGGCAACCGCTTCTCGTTGGGCTTGGCGCGCTCCTCGGCGGCCCGGACCAGCGTGCGCGCATAGGCATAGAGATCCGAGCCGAAGCCGGCGCGGCGCTCGAGATAGGCGTAGCGCATGTAGATCGCGCGCTGCGCGTCGACCGCGGCGGCGACGTCACGCCAGGGGTCGCCGATCTTCGCCTTCAGCGCGGCATCGGCCGCGACGCGGTTGCGCAGATCGGCCTCGTTGGCCGCCAGCTTGGCGGCGAACGCCGGATCGACCAGCGAGCGCAGCTGTCCCGAATATGCCTTGAAGCTGTTCTCGATGCCGAACAGCTCGTCCTTGCCCTCGCGCAGCTTCTCGGGATCGTCACCCATCGCGCCGATCAGCCGGCCGCGATATTCGGAAAGGAGCATCAGCGTGTTCGGTAGCTGGAGATCGCGCATCAGCGCGATCTGCGCCTGCGTGTCGAGCCGCAGCGTGCTGCCGGGATTGCCGGCGACGAAGACCGCCTCGCCCGGAACGGGCGCACGCGGGTTCCACTTGAGATGCGTCGGCGTCGCGACCGGTTTGCCATTCTCGTAGAGCCGCAGGAAGGCGGCATCGAGGCCGTAGCGCGGGAAGTTGAAATTGTCGGGATCGCCGCCGAACTGGCCCACGGCGGTCTCCGGCGCATAGACCAGCCGCACGTCGCTATATTTGCGATAGGCGTAGAGCTTGTACTGGCCACCACCGTAGAGCGTCACGACCTCGCAGCGCTGCGTCGCCTGATCCTTGCAGCCGTCGCTCTCGATCCGCGCAATCTCGGCGTCGCGCGCGGCGATCAGTGCCGCGCCCGCGGCACTGCCGATCGCCTTCTGCACACGTGGCGTGACGTCCGTGATCGCCATCAGGATCTCGGCCTGCTGGCCCGGGCAGGTGCGCTCCTTGGTGCGATCGTCGGCGAGGAAGCCGTCCTTCACGTAATCGCTGGACTGCGTGGAGAGGTTCTGCGCGCAATCGAGCACGCAATGATGGTTGGTGAGCAGCAGTCCCTGGCTCGTAATCACCGACGATGAACAGCCGCCGGTCAACCGCGCCGACGAGAGCCGGACATGATCGAGCCATGCCTGATCGGGCGCCCAGCCATAATCCGCGCGCATCTTCGCCGCCGGAAAGTTGTCGAACGTCCACATGCCTTCGTCGGCCGAAGCGGCGCCTGCGGAGAGAGCCGCGATCGCCGTCGCGGCGGTGAGCTTGCCAAATTTCATCTGGGTTATTCCCTTGTTTCGATAGCTCCTTCTGGAACCGCACAGGAGTGTGAGCAAGCGGATCGTTGGACGGGCAACTAAGGTGCGCATGAGCGCCATTCCTGCGCGTGCCTTACCGGGCGGGGCGAGAGGCATGGACAAACCCGTGCCGCCGCTCGCTCGGCTTCGTTCCGGTGGAAGGTCGCCGGTTTGGGGGCTCAGCCCCGCTTCGCGCGCGCGTCGGCGACAGCTTTTTTGAGCGCGTCGTAGCCGACGGCGCCGGCCAGCATCTCGTCGCCGACGATGAAGGTCGGCGTGCCGCCGAGCTTCAGCGCGTGAGCCATGTCGAGATTGGCGGCGATCTCGGCCGCGATATCCGGCGATTTCGCGAGCGCGGCCGCATTCGCGACACCTGCCTTCGCCGCGACCGCCGCGATCTTGGCATCGCTCAGCGCACCGGCGGCGTAGAGCGCCTTGTGGACGCCGTAGAACTTGCCCTGCTTGGCGGCGACGAGGCTGAGCTTCGCGGCGACATCGCTCTCCGGACTGAGTATCGGGATCTCGCGGAACACGACCTTGAGCCCATGGTCGTCCGCGATCAGGCGATCGACGTCGGTGACGCTCGCCCGGCAGAAGCCGCAATTATAGTCGACATATTCGACCAGCGTGACGTCGCCCTGAGGATTGCCGGCCCAGGCGCCCGCGAACGGCGCCTCGATCGCCTTGCGGTTCTCGCCGATCGCCGCGGCCGATTGCTTGGCCTGGAGCCGGTCCATTGCCTCCGGGATGATTTCGGGATGGGCGAGGATGTAGTCGCGCACGACGTGCTCGATGACGCCGCGGTCGGCGGGCGCGCCGCCGCTGGTCTCCGCGAAGACCACCGCGGAGGCACCCACCGCCATCGCCGCGAGCCCCGCCGCGACCTGCTTCCAGCTCAGGCTCATTGCTCGCGCGGCTGCTTCTTCTTGTCGCTGACCGCGTTGCGCGCGGTCATCGCGATATCCTCGGCACGCAGATAGTCGGACGTGCCGACCGACAGCCCCTTCATCGCCACCTCGGCGGCGCCCAGCGCCTGCCGATCATTCCCTTCCATCGAAAAGCGCTCCGCCGACGCCAGCGCCGCGCGCGGCTGGTCGCCTTCATGATCATAGACCATGCCGAGCCCGTACCAAGCCAGCGGATTGTCGTTGTCGCGCGCGAGGCTGAGCTTCAGCACCTTCTTGGCTTCGGCATAATCGGCGGGGTTCTCGGTGGCGAGCAGCGCCTGGCCGAGCAGCGAGCCGATGAGCGGCGCATCATTCGAGCGCGCGACCGCCTCGCGCAGTGGCGGGAGCGAGTCCCTCGGGTGGCCGCCTTCGAGCAGGATCTGGCCTTGCAGCTCGAGGAAGTAGGGATCGTGCGGATCGGCGGCGAGCAGCGCCGCGACCTCGGCATTGGCTTTGTCCGGATAAGCCGACTTATGATAGGCATAGGCACGCGCGTAATGCGCCGGTACGCTCTGATCGCTCGACGGGTAGCGGCGGAACGTCACCTCCGGGTCGTCGAGGTAGCCCTGGAGCTTCGCCTTGAGGCGATGAAACGCGATATCCTGCTGCGCCGGCGTCTTGGCATTCCACCAGGGCGATTTTTCGAGATCGGCCTGCAAGGTGGCCTGGCGATCCTCGCTCATCGGATGCGTCTGCGCATAGGGATCGACGTCGGTGTAGCTCGGCGAGAGGCGATACTCCTCCTTCTTGAGCTTGCCGAAGAAGCTGACCATGCCCTTGCCCGAGATGTGGGCCTCGTTGAGATGGCGCACGGCGGACGCATCGGCGCTGCCCTCCTGCGCGCGGCTGAAGGCGAGGAACTTGCCCATCGCCGCCTGCTGTCCCGCCATCAGCGCGCCCATGCCGGCATCGCCACCACCCGCCGCCATCGCCGCGGCGCCGATCAGCAGCGAGAGCAGCATGATCGCCATCGCCGGCCGCTCGCCCTCGCCGCCGCGCAGCACGTGGCCGCCCTCGATATGGCCGAGCTCGTGCGCGATCACGCCTTGGAGCTCGTTGGTGTTGTCGGCGGCCTCGAACAGGCCGGACTGGATGTAGACCGCCTGTCCGCCCGCGACGAAGGCGTTGATCTCGGGATCGTTGAGCAGGATGATCTTGACGTTCGAGGGCTGCAGCCCCGCCGCCTTGATCAACGGCGCCGAGATCTGGGCGAGATAGGCTTCGGTCTCGGTATCGCGCAGCACCGATTGCGCCACGACCGGCTCGGCGGCGACACCCGTGAGCGCGAGAAAAGCGAGGCAACGGCAGGCAAGACGGAGCAGTCGGGAAGCCATGGCTCCCGCTGCCCCGCTTTGCCTGAACCGGCCGTGAAGGCGCGCGCCCACGCCTCGCCCCGTAAGCTCAGGCGCCGAAGGTGCGCTGCCACCAGCCGCGACGCGGCGGCCCATCCGATTCCGGTGCAGGCTCTTCGTCTTCGACCGCGATCGCCTCGGGGGCCGCGCCGTTGCCACCGTCGAAGGAAGCCACGGGTTGCGGTGCGACCGGTTCGGGCGCGACGGGTTCCGGCGTAACGGGCTCGGAAGTAACGGACTCCTTAGCGACCGGCTCGACCTCCTCCGGCGCGGCCTTGGCGCGGCGGCTGCGCGGCTTGCGGGCCGGCGCTTCGCTCGTCTCGCCGTTAGCTTCGGCGTCGACAGCGGCCTTGCTCCGGCGCGAGCGCTTAGGCGCGGCTTCGGCCGCCTCACCAGCCTCACCTTCGACAGCACGCGCGCGCGGACGACGGCGTGTGCGCGGCGCCTCGCGCTCCGCTGCCGCGACGGGCTCGCCCGCTGGCTCGTCGACCGGCTTACCGATGGACGGCGCTTCGACCGCTTCGGCCTGGGTCTCGGCGACTGGTTCGACGCCGGTCTCTCCCTCGATCGCGACGGCCGCGCCGGCCTCCTGATCGCGGCGGCGGCCGCCACGGCGACCGCGCCGCCCACGACGACGCGCACCGTTTTCCTCGCTGGCGCTCTCGCCCGCCTCGGCCGCAACCCCAGCCTCACCTTCGCTCTCCGGCTCGCCCTCGACGGGCTCGGCGCCCTCGTCGTCTTCGCCCGCCGCTAGCGGTTCGGCATCGCCCTGTTCGTCACGACGACCGCCGCGGCGGCGGCGACGGCGACGGCGACGGCGCTCGCCACCCTCCTCATCCCGCTCGCGACCATCGTCGCGGCGTGGCGTCTGCGCCGCCTCGGCGATCTCCTCATCCTCATCCTCGAACTCGTCGACGATCGCATCGTCTTCCTCGGGCTCGATCACCGGCGGCGGCAGCTTCGGCGCGTGCTCGGGCGGCGGACCACCGACCTCGACGGCCATGCGCGCGCCCTCGAGCTCGCGCTCCGGGACCACGTCGATGTGGACGCCGTAGCGGTCCTCGATCTCGCCAAGCTCGCCGCGCTTGCGATTGAGCACGTAGATCGCCGCTTCCTGGCTGGCGCGCAGGCGCAGCTGCGAGCCACGGCCGCGCGCAGCCTCTTCCTCCAGCATACGCAGCGCCGAAAGACCCGCCGACGAAGCGGTACGGACGAGGCCCGTGCCCTCGCAATGCGGGCACTGGCGGGTCGACGCCTCGAGCACGCCGGTGCGCAGCCGCTGCCGGCTCATTTCCATAAGGCCGAATGCCGAGATGCGACCGATCTGGATGCGCGCACGATCATTGCGCAGCGCCTCCTTCATCGCCTTCTCGACTTTCCGGATGTTGGAGTTGTTCTCCATGTCGATGAAGTCGATCACGACGAGGCCGGCCATGTCGCGCAGCCGCAGCTGCCGGGCGATCTCGTGCGCGGCCTCTAGGTTGGTCGCGGTGGCAGTGCCTTCGATATTGTGCTCACGCGTCGAACGGCCCGAGTTGATGTCGATCGACACCAGCGCCTCGGTCGGATTGATGACGAGATAGCCGCCGGACTTCAGCTGGACGACGGGCTGGTACATCGCCGCCAGCTGATCCTCGACGCCGAAGCGCTGATACAGCGGCACGGCGTCGACATAGGCCGCGACCTTGCGGGCGTGGCTGGGCATCAGCAGCTTCATGAAGCTGCGCGCGGCGCGATAGCCGTC
The DNA here is from genome assembly GCA_019239915.1 of Sphingomonadaceae bacterium. Lineage (GTDB taxonomy): Bacteria > Pseudomonadota > Alphaproteobacteria > Sphingomonadales > Sphingomonadaceae > Solisphingomonas. The sequence continues at coordinate 34,054 of JAFAZF010000066.1, read as the reverse complement.
CTCGCCCTCGACGATCACCTCGTCGATGTCCTTGTTGTAGATATCGCGGATAGCGCGCTTGATGAGGCTCGAATCCTCGTGGATCAGCGCCGGTGCCGAGGAGTGCAGCGTGCGATCGCGGATCTCGTCCCACAGGCGGGCGAGATAATCGAAGTCGCGCTTGATCTCGGCCTTGGTGCGCTGGAGCCCGGCGGTGCGCACGATGCAGCCCATGGTCGCCGGCAGCTGCAACTCGGCCATGATCGTCTTCAGCCGCTTGCGATCGGCGGCGTTCGAGATCTTGCGACTGATGCCGCCGCCATGCGCGGTGTTCGGCATCAGCACGCAATAGCGGCCGGCGAGGCTCAGATAGGTGGTGAGCGCCGCGCCCTTGTTGCCGCGTTCTTCCTTGACGACCTGGACGAGCAGCACCTGGCGGCGGCGGATGACGTCCTGGATCTTGTAACGGCGCCGGAGCGCCATGCGGCGCTTGCGCAGCGCCTCGACCGCATCGCCTTCGCCGCCATTGTTGCTCGAAGGCTTCGGCGCGGGCGGTGCGTCGTGCTCGTGATCATGCTCGTCGTCGTGGGGATGATCCTCGGCAGCGTCCAGCAGCTCGGCACCGCCATCGGTATCGAGCCGTTCCGTGGATTCGACGTCGATGTCCGGCTCATGGCCGCGATCATCCTCGTCGTCCTCCTCGGCATCCTCGCGGGCGCGCAGCGCCTCTTCCTCGGCGGCATGCTGCGCTTCCTCGCGGAGCAGCGCGTCGCGATCCTCCTTGGGGATCTGATAATAGTCGGGGTGGATTTCCGAGAAGGCGAGGAAGCCGTGGCGGTTACCGCCGAAATCGACGAACGCCGCCTGGAGTGACGGCTCCACGCGCGTCACCTTGGCGAGATAGATATTGCCCTTGAGCTGCTTGTGCTCTTCGGACTCGAAATCGAACTCCTCGATCCGATTACCTTTGGCGACGGCGACCCGGGTCTCCTCCGGGTGGCGCGCGTCGATGAGCATACGGGTTGTCATTATTATGTCTCCGGGCGCGCGCCACGGGATCGAAGCCCGGGCTATGCGCGCCGTGAATGATGGCCCGCGCGCGCGCAAATGGCGCGGCGGGCAAGGTTACGAACGAAGGCGAAGCTTCCGCCGCTGCGGCCTGTCGGGTCATCGAAGCCCGAAGCATGTCCCGTGTCGCATCGCCGCGCGGTGCGCTGCGATCGCTGGACGGGAGGGAATGCGGCATTTGCGGCGTCAACCTGAATTGCCGGAACGATGTGGTACCGGCTCTTGCGACCGGCAAGAGGCGCAGCGTTCGGCCGCGGCGCTCTCTTGGCCGTTTACGGTGCTAGCATCGGGGCTTGCGCCCGGCAACCCTTGGCACCGCGAACCCGACCTTGGCGGCAGGATATGAAAAGAAGGTGAACGCGCCGTTCACCGGAAGCTTACACCTCGATTTGAGCCGCACCGCGCTAGCCGGATCGCATCAGAACAGGTGCAGAGGCGAAACGCCGAATGTTTTTTCACTGGACCCGCAGCCGAGCGGGACGGCAGGAGGTGTTCGTGCCCGCCTGCCTGATCGCCATGTCTATCGCATGTTCGCCCGCCGACGCGGCGCGGATCGAGGGCATTGCGGTCAATAACGGCGCGATAACCTTCAAGTTCGACACACCGCCGGACGCGGCGTCGGCATTCGTGGCAGGCGGCCCGAACCGCCTCGCGGTCGATCTCGAGGGGACAGATGCCTCGCGCCTGCCCTCCGCCGGCGATGAGGCGACGGTGAGCGGCTGGCGCCAATCCCATTATACGTCGGGCACGACGCGGATCGTGTTCGATCTCGCTCAGCCCGCACTGATCGCATCGAGCGGCTTCTCGGAAGACGGCCGCGCGATGACGATCCGCCTCGCCAACACCGACGATCGCAGCTTCGCGCGCGGCATCCAGGCCGGGCGGATGCGGATCGGGGCGCCGGGCGCGGTCCGCCTCGCGTCGCTCGCCGCGACGCGCACTGCGGCAGCGACGCCGCCGCCGGTGACGACGAACGCGCATGTCAACGTCCCGATCGAGGTGCCGACCGGTTATCGCATCCACATGCCCAAGGTGCGCGGCCCCGGCGGCCGTCCGCTCATCGTTCTCGATGCCGGCCACGGCGGCCACGACGCCGGCGCGCGCGGCGCCGATGGCCAGCGCTACGAAAAGGACGCCGCGCTCGCGATCGCCAAGGCGGTGCGAGACCAGCTGCTTTCGACCGGCCGCTTCCGTGTCGCGCTCACCCGCGACGACGACAGCTTCCTGATCCTCGGCGAACGGCGCGAGATCGCGCGGCGGCTGAATGCCGATCTGTTCATGTCGATCCACTGCGACAGCGCACCCGATCCGAGCGCGCGCGGCGCCACGCTCTACACGCTGTCCGAGGTCTCGTCGGACAAGGTCGCGGCGCGGCTCGCGGCGAAGGAGAACAAGGCCGATGTGCTCAACGGCGTCGATCTCGGCGGCCAGACCAGCGAGGTAAGCTCGATCCTTATCGATCTCACCCAGCGCGAGACGATGAACGTCTCGGCCAATTTCGCGAACCTGCTGCAGCGCGAATTGTCGCCGATGATCGCGTTCCGCACGACCTATCACCGCTTCGCCGGCTTCGTCGTGCTGAAGGCGCCGGACGTGCCTTCGGTGCTGTTCGAAACCGGCTATATTTCCAATCCGGATGACGAGAAGCTGCTTTTCTCCAAAGACTATCAGCAGCGCATCGCCACCGGCGCGACCCGTGCGATCGAAACCCATTTCGCCCGCCGCCTCAACATCGAGACCGCCAGTGCGGACTGAAGCGGTTCGAACACAAGTCGCGTTCGGGCCGAGCCTGTCACAGCCTGTCCTTCTTTCCAAAGAGAAGAACAGCCCTTCGACAAGCTAAGGGCGAACGGGTGCCTGAACCGGATGGCAAGCTCCGCATAAGCTGCTAGAGCGCCCCCGCGATGGCGGACCGCGAGTTGGGTGAAGGCACGATCAGGATAAGGCGCGAGCGGCCGCTGTGGCGGCGCGTGCTCGGCTCGCGCTGGACGCAGGGCCTGGGCGCACTGGCGCTGCTGTTCATCGTCGCCTGCATCGTCTTCTACGCGATGCTGCTGCGCGGCCTGCCCTCGGCAAGCACCCTGCTCGCCTATGAACCGCCGCTGCCGACCAATATCCGGACCGTCGACGGCACGCCGCTGCAGAGCTTCGCACGCGAGCAGCGCGTCGAGCTTTCCTATGACGAGTTTCCGCCGCTGCTCGTGGACGCCTTCATCTCGGCCGAGGACAAGACCTTCTTCAAGCATCACGGCGTCGACATCACCGGCTTCGGAGCCGCCGTGATCGATTACATCTCGAAGATGGGCACCGGACAGCGCGCGCGCGGCGGCTCGACGATCACCCAGCAGGTCGCGAAGAACCTGCTCGTCGGCAACCAATATTCTGTGAGCCGCAAGCTCAAGGAAGCCTTCCTCGCCTATCGCATCGAGAACACGCTCAACAAGAAGCAGATCCTCGAACTCTATCTGAACCAGATCTTCCTCGGCCGGAACGCCTATGGCGTCGAGGCCGCCGCCCAAGCCTATTTCGGCAAGGATGTGACCGATCTCGATCTCGAGCAGATGGCCTATCTCGCCATCCTGCCCAAGGCGCCCGCCAACTACACGCCCGAGCATGATGCCGAGCGTGCGCTCGACCGCCGCGACTATGTCCTGCGCGAGATGCAGAAGAACGGCTATATCTCGGCCGATCAATATCATGCCGCGACGACCGCGCCGCTCGAGACGGTGGCGCGCACCGCGCCCAAGGTCGACGCGCCGACTGACTACTACACCGAGGAGGTCCGCCGCGAGCTGCTCGACCGCTTCGGCGAGACCGCGGATGATGGGCCGAACAGCGTCTATGCCGGTGGCCTCTGGGTGCGCACGTCGTTCAACCCCGCGATCCAGGCGGAGATGGCGCGCGCGCTGCGCGACGGCCTGCGCCGCTGGGATGGCGGCCGCGGCTGGGCTGGCCCGTCCGACCATGTCGATCCCGGCCCCGGCTGGCAGGGGCGGCTGCTCGCGGCCAGGGTCGGCCCCGGCTATCCCGAGTGGCACGCGGCGGTGGTGCTCGCCAAGGCGGGCGGCGAGGCGACGATCGGCTTCGACAACGGATCGACCGGCCGCATGCCCGCCGGCCTCGCCGCATTGCCGCGCCGCGGCACCGGCCAGTCCGCCTGGAGCGTGCTCAAGCCGGGCGACGTGATCGTCGTCGGCTCAGAGGGCGGCGCCTGGGGGCTGCGCGCCACCCCCGTTATCTCGGGCGGCATGGTCGCCGAGAACCCGCACACCGGCCAGGTCTATGCGATGCAGGGCGGCTGGGATTTTCGCGGCGGCTCGTTCAATCGCGCGACGCAGGCGATGAGGCAGCCCGGCTCCTCGTTCAAGCCGGTCGTCTACGCGACCGCGCTCGACAACGGTTTTACTCCCGCCACGATCGTCGTCGACGGACCCTTCTGCGTGTACCAGTCGGCACGGCTCGGCACGAAATGCTTCCGCAACTTCGGCGGCGGCTATGCCGGCCCCCACACGATGCGCTGGGGCGTCGAGCAGTCGCGCAACCTGATGACGGTGCGCACCGCCTCCACGGTCGGGATGGACAAGGTGGTGAAGACCGCCGCGACGATGGGCGTCGGCACCTATCCGCCGGTGCTCGCGATCGCGCTCGGCGCTGGCGAGACCACTGTCCAGCGCATGGTCAACTTCTACTCGATGCTCGCAAACCAGGGGCGCGAGCTCAAGCCGACGCTGATCGACTATGTCGAGGATCGCCACGGCAAGCTGATCTTCCGCGCCGACAATCGTCCCTGCGACGGCTGCAACGCGCCCGATTGGAACGGCGGGCCGATGCCGCGGCCGCCGGTGCGTGCGCGCCAGCTGATGGACCCCCTCACCTCCTACCAAATGCTCCACATCATGGAGGGCGTCGTTCAACGCGGCACCGCGACCGTGCTGCGCGCGCTCGATCGCCCGATCTTCGGCAAGACCGGCACGACCAGCGGCCCCACCAACGTCTGGTTCGTCGGCGGCTCGGCCGATCTCGTGGGCGGCGTCTACCTCGGCTATGACCGCCCGCGCCCGCTCGGCGCCGCCGCGCAGGGCGGCCGGATCGCGGCGCCGGTCTTCCTCCAGTTCGCGCAGGCGGCGATGAAGGACGCGCCGGTCGTGCCGTTCCGCGCACCTGCCGGCATCCGCATGGTCCGCGTCGACCGCGCGTCCGGCCGCCGCGTCTATGGCGCGTGGCCGTCCGAGGATCCGAAGTCGGCGGTGATCTGGGAAGCGTTCAAGCCGCAGAGCGAACCCAAGCGCGTGATCAAGCGCGAGCAGGCGGTGGCGCCGCCGCCGGCGTCGGGGGAGCAGGGACCCGCGCGCGACACGGAATTCCTTACGCGCGAGGGCGGCATCTACTAAAGCAGGCCCATCACATTAGATCACCCGGGCGAACGCTCGGGTCTCAAGAGGTTGAGCGCCGCGCTTACCGCATGAGATCCCAGCGCTCGCCGGGGCGACGATTTGGATTTTCGGAGACCACCACATGCGCGCTGAAGCGCAGGCTCATGTCGATACGATCAACGACGCGCTCGATCTCGTCCGCCGCTTCCTCGTCTGGGATCGCGCGCTCGGCAGGCTCGAGGAGCTGAACGCGCGCGCGGAGGATCCGGCGCTGTGGAACGATCCCAAGGCCGCGCAGAAGCTGATGCAGGAGCGTCGCCGGCTCGACGAGGCGGTCGCGGTGGTGCGTGGCATCGCCAAGGAGCGCGACGACACCGTCGAGCTGATCGAGCTCGCCGATGCCGAGGGCGACGAGGCACTGTCGGAAGAAGGCCTGACGGCGCTTGCCAAACTCGCCGCGCGGGCGGAGCGCGACAAGGTCAAGGCATTGCTGGCCGGCGAGGCCGACGCCAACAACGCGTTCGTCGAGATCAATGCCGGCGCCGGCGGCACCGAGAGCCAGGACTGGGCGGAGATGCTCCAGCGCATGTACACGCGCTGGGCCGAGCGGCGCGGCTTCAAGGTCGAGCTGATCGAGCATCATGCCGGCGAGCAGGCCGGCATCAAGTCGGCGACGCTGCTGTTCAAGGGCGAGAATGCGTTCGGCTGGGCGAAGACCGAGAGTGGCGTCCACCGCCTCGTCCGCATCTCGCCCTATGACAGCGCGGCGCGCCGCCACACCAGCTTCACTTCTGTCTGGGTCTATCCGGAGGTCGACGACGATATCGACATCCAGATCGAAGACAAGGATCTGCGCATCGACACCTATCGCGCGTCGGGCGCCGGCGGCCAGCACGTCAACCGGACCGATTCGGCCGTGCGCATCACCCACTTGCCGACGGGCATCGTCGTACAGAGCCAGGACGACCGCTCGCAGCACAAGAACCGTGACACGGCTTTCAAAAGGCTGCGCGCCAAGCTCTATGAGCGCGAACTGCAAATCCGCGAAGCGGCCGCCAACGCCGAGAACGCGACCAAGACCGATATCGGCTGGGGCCACCAGATCCGCTCCTATGTGCTCCAGCCCTATCAGATGGTGAAGGACCTCCGCACCGGCGTGACCTCGACCGCGCCCGGCGAAGTGCTCGATGGCGATCTCGATCCGTTCATGGCCGCAGCGCTCTCGCAGCGCGTGAGCGGCGAGAAGGTCGACGTGGAGGATGTCGACTGAGTGGCGTTCGAGCCTCGATCGCGCGTTTTCCGAGACACGCTGCGTTGCCGCGAAAGCAGCGCCCCGCTGCCGCGGACGCGGAGCTCTCGGCTCTTCGCTCATGCCTTCGCCAGAGCACCGCGGCATTGGCGGAAGACGATACCATAACGATGTCGCCCTTGCTGAAGCACCCCGTCTTGCGGCGAGGGCCGGAACGCTGGTTAGCTGGCGTCGCCCGTACGCTCCAGCGCTCCGGCCTGCGCCGGAGCACCGCTCGCCCGGGATCGAGGATCGCGCTCGCAGCCCTGCTCGGACTCGCCGGATGCCATCACGCGCCGCTCGGCGACGACAACGTGCCGAGCAGCGCCTTCCCCGCCCCCGCGCGGCCGGTCGCACCGATCATCAGCGCAGGCTGGTCGAACGAGGACGCGCGCGACAAGGCGGGCGAGGCCAATGCGGTGATGCGCGAAGCGGGCATCAGGCGCGGCATGACCGTCGCTGACATCGGCGCGGGTGAAGGCTATTACACCGTCCGTCTCGCCGCGCGCGTAGGCGCGAGCGGTCGCGTTCTCGCCGAGGACGTGGTCAGCCAGGTTCGCGACGCGCTGGCGGATCGCGTCGCGCGCGAACGGCTCGACAATGTCAGCGTGCGTCTCGGCCTGCCGGCGGATCCGCGGCTGCCGCGCGGCAGCTTCGATCGCATCATGCTCGTGCACATGTATCACGAGATCGCGAGCCCCTATGAGTTCCTGTGGCGGATCTGGCCGGCGCTGAAGTCGGGCGGCCGCATCGTCGTCGTCGATGCCGATCGGCCGACGCTGGCGCACGGCACGCCGCCGGCACTGCTCGCCTGCGAATTCGCGGCGATCGGCTACGTCCGCGTCGCGCAGGTGCCGATGCCGTCGGCCGGAGGCTATCTCGCGATGTTTGCGGCACAGAATCCGCGAACCGATCCCAAGGCGATCCAACGTTGCGGCGAGGACGGACGGATCCTGCCGGCAGGGTAGCGCCCGGCGGTGGATATCGCCCAGACGTGCGTCATCCTCCCCAAGCATGCTTGGGAGGGGACCGCCGAAGGCGGTGGAGGGGAAATGCACGACGGCAGAGGCCGCCCCTCCACCATCCGCTGCGCGGACGGTCACCCTCCCCATCTGCGATGGGGAGGATAAGCAGCGGCTCTCCACCAGAGCGGCCGGCCGGTCACCGCCCTCCGTGGCCCTCCTCCCACAACGAAAGGGCGGACCTTGCGGCCCGCCCTCCATGTGCTCAGCGGTGGAACCTCGGCGTCAGAAGTTGCCGTAGGCCTCGTTGCCGACGAAGCCCATTTTCTCGACCTGCGCCTTCTTGGTGACCGCAAGCACTTGGTCCACCACCGCGTAGCGCGCCTGCGGATCGGGCTGCAGGTGCAGCTCGGGCTCCGGGTTCATGTTCTTGGTAAGATCGAGATACTGGCGCAGCGTGACGAGATCGACCGGCGTCGCGTTCCAGTAGACCGTGCCGGCGGGATCGATCGTGACCTTGTTCTTGACCGGATCGATCGGCGGCTTCGGGGTATTGGGATTGTCGACCGGCAGGTCGAGCTTCACCGCGTGGGTCTGCACCGGGATGGTGATGATGAACATGATGAGCAGCACCAGCATGACGTCGATCAGCGGCGTCGTGTTGATGTCCATCATCGGCTCGCCTTCGGCGGTGCCTGCGCTCATGGCCATGACGTTGTTACTCCTTGTGCCGTGGCCGCCGCGGCGCCCCGGCCGAACCTGCTAGATGTGGCTCAGAGCCGCGGATTGCCACCCGGAGGCGGTTCCGAGATGAAGCCGACGCGCGGGAACCCCGCCCGCTGCATGATGTAGATCGCGCCGCCGATGCAGCGGTAGGGCGTGTTGATGTCGCCGCGGATGTGCGCTTCCGGCAGCTGCAGACCGGATGCGCCGGCGCCACCTTGCTTGCTGATCTCGAGCCTGAGCTTGTCAACCGCGCGGTTGAGCAGCTCCGCGGTGTGGACGCGCGTCAGCCCCCAATAGACCTCGCAGCTGCCGTCGGCGGCCGCCTTGATCGAGAGGTTGACGTTTTCCGGCTTCGTCGTCGTCGGCTCGAAGCGCACGTTGGGAAGTTTCACCGGAACGGTCTGCAGCACGACCGGCACGGTGATCAGGAAGATGATGAGGAGCACCAGCATGACGTCGACGAGCGGCGTCGTGTTGATGTCCGACATCGGGGTGTCGTCGCCGTCGGCGCCCGGACCCACACTCATGGCCATGGTTCAGCTATCCCGTCCTGGTCTGTCGATCGGCGGGGCGAACGCCGCCCCGCCGCTGAAGCGCAACCTAAGGCTCAATGCTTCGCCGCGACGCCGCTGGCGGTGGTCGCCACCTTCGGCGCGGGCCCGCGCAGTGCCGGGCGCACCGCGCCACCCGAGACCATGTAGCCATGGAGATCGTTCGAGAAGGCGTTGAGCTGCTCGAGCGCGGCCTTGTTGCGGCGGACGAGCCAGTTGTAGCCGAGCACCGCGGGAACAGCGACGGCGAGGCCAAGCGCGGTCATGATCAGCGCCTCACCGACCGGGCCGGCGACCGCGTCGATCGAGGCCTGACCGGCGGCGCCGATCTTGATGAGCGCGCGATAGATGCCGATGACGGTGCCGAACAGACCGATGAACGGCGCGGTCGAACCGACGGTGGCGAGGAAGGCGAGGCCGTTACCGAGCTTCGAGCCGATCGCCGCCTGGCTGCGGTTGAGCGACGAGTGCATCCACTCATGCTGGTCGATCGGATCGGTGAGCTGGGTGTGCTGCTGCTCGGCGAGCAGGCCGTCGTCGACGAGCTGGCGATAGGCGCCGTTCTTGTCGAGCTTGTTCGCGCCCTCGCGCAGGTTCCCCGAGCCCCAGAAGCCGGTGCGGGCGCGCTTGCCCTCGTTGAAGATCTTCTGCTGCTCGAGCAGCTTGGTGAACATGATGTACCACGTCACGGCGGACATCAGCACGAGGATACCGAACACCGTCTGCGTGATCAGGCCGCCCTGATGGAGCGCGGCAAGCAGGCCGTACGGGTTCGAGTTCGGAGCGGCGGGGGGAGTCGTCATTGCGTTCAGGTCCTTGTCTCAGTCGTTTGTATCGGCGCCGCGCCGCATGCCGGCGCGCCGCTCCGGTTGATCAGTCTTTCGGCACCTGCCAGGTGAAGCGGCTCGCGAAGGTGTCCGTCATCGGATTGCCCGACGCATCCTTGGCGGGCGTGAAGCGCGCCCGGCGGGTGAGCAGCTTGCAGGCGGTCTCGTCAAGATCGGAGAAGCCGCTCGAGCTCGTCACCGTGCAGTTGGTCACCCTGCCGTCGGCGCCGACCTCGAGCTTGAAGCCGACGGTGCCCTGCTCGTTGTTGCGAAGCGCGGCGGGCGGGTAGTCGTCCGACGACATCAGCTCTTGAAAGCTGCCGCGCGGCTTGGCGCCGCTCGCCTTGCTCGGCGCAGGCGGTGGCGGTGGCGCCGTCACAGCCTGGACGTGGATCACCGGCGGCGGTGCTTGCACGGTCTGGATCACCGGCGCGGGTGCCTGCGTCTGCACGATCGGCGGCGGTGCGACGATCGGCGGCGGCGGCAGGTTCTTGGGAACCGGCGGCGGCGGCGGCAGCTTCTGCGGCGGCGGCGGTGGCTCGTCCTGCACGTCGAATGTCTTGAGGTCGGACGCCGCCTTCTTGATCACATTGAAGGCGAGGCCGGTGATGAAGGCATAGGCGAGCGCCGCATGGAGAAGCGCGACGATGACGATCGAGACTACTTTTCGCCCGCCTGCTTCTTGGTCAGCATAGGCCATTCGCTTCCACCACTCCTATCATGTCTCGCTGGGCCTGTTCATCGGGCACCGGCTATGCCTCCATGGGCACACCGGCGCCCACAAACGCAGGCACGAACGAATTGATGTTATCGTGCGCATTTGCAGGTGGCAAACGCTTTGTAAACGGGCGAAGATCGCCACGTCGCAGGGCAGATGAATACTATGCAACCACAGTATTTGTTGCAGTGCAGCATAGGGATTCGGAATGAAAGCTGGGCCGGGCATCTTAACTGCTGCAGCACTTGTCCTAGCGCCCGCGCAACTTGCCGCGCGCGAGGCAAATCTTCTGGGTTCCGCCTATAGTTACTCGGACATTGCCGATCTCTCCTTGGCAGCGCCGATTGTCGCGCATGTGATCGTTACCGATGCGATCCTACTGCGCGGCGCCGACGCCGCGGGTGTGACGCCGGGGCACGCCCGTCTGTACGTGCGCGCCACGATCACAGCGCTGCTCAAGGGCGCCGAGGGCATGCCGCCGGACGTGAGCTTCCTCGCCGACCTGCCGCTCGATTCGGCGAATCATGTCCCGAAACTGAAAAAGGCGGACGTGCTGCTATTTGCCAGCGCACCCGCCGACCAGCCGGCCGGCACGTTGCGGCTGGTAGCGCCGGACGCGGCGCTCGCCTGGACGCCGGAGCTCGAGGCCAGAGCCAAGGCGATCCTGGTCGCCGCCGCCACTCCGGACGCGCCGCCGCGCATCACTGGCGTCGCCAGCGCTTTCCACGTGCCGGGCACGCTGCCCGGCGAAAGCGAGACGCAGATCTTCCTCACCACCGCCAACGGCCATCCGGTGAGCCTCGCCGTGCTCAGGCGGCCCCAGGAGCAGCCGCGCTGGGCGGTGGCGCTCGCCGAAATGGTCGACGAGGCCGCCGCGCCGCCGCAGCCGCAGACGCTGCTCTGGTATCGTCTCGCCTGCGAACTGCCGCGCCAGCTGCCCGATGCCAGCCTCGCCAACCTCGAACCCGCCGACGCCGCGGCGGCGCGCGACGATTATCAGGTGGTGCTCGCCGGGCTCGGCGAATGCGGACGGACGCGGACGCAGAACTAAACGTTGCGCGTCAGTTACCGTCCTTCCCCAGGAACACGAAGTCGCGCTCGTAGCGACAGAGATGCGCGCCGCCGTCCACGTAAATGGTCTGTCCCGTCACCGCACGCGCGCCGACCAGATAGGCGAGCGCGTCGGCGATGTCGGCAGCTTCTGGCAGGCGATCGAGCGGCATCGCGTCGGCGAGGCGGGCGAGTTGGCCCTCGTCATAGTCCGCGGTCGGCATGGTGAGGCCCGGTGCGATGGCGTTGACGCGGAGCCTCGGCGCGAAATGGCGGGCGAGGATCGGCGTCAGCGACGCCAATGCGAGCTTGGAAAGCGTGTAGCTGAACTGATCGCCATTGGGTTCGGCGATGCGCTGATCGAGGATGTTGACGACGAGCGCGCCCCTCGCGCCCGATGCGGCGAGCGCGCGGCAGAGCAAGGCGGGCGCCGCCGCATTCACCGCATAGTGGCCGAGCAGCGCCTCGCCGGTCGCGCTCTCGGGCGTATCGAACTCGAAGCGTGAGGCGTTGTTGACGAGCAGGGTAGGAACCCTTCCGAAGGCGGCGGTCACCGCCGGGAGCAGCGCGTCGACCGCCTGCGGGTCGCCGAGATCGGCGGGGAAGGCGCGCCACGTGACACCGGTCTCGCGCAGCACTTCGGCGAGTTCCGGCTCCGGCTCGACCGCGCCGTGGGCGTTGAGCGCAAGCGCCCAGCCGGCGCGCGCCAGCCGTGCCGCCAGCGCGGCGCCGAGCCGTCGGCAACCGCCCGTCACCAGCGCGAGCGGCGCCTCGCTCACCGGCGCGATCCGATCATCGCCGGTGGCGGACCATGCGGATGCCGATCGCCTCGCCACCCTTGGAAATGGCAAGCTTGACGATGCGGATATCGACGCGCGCGACGCGCGCATCCCCGACGAACAGCGTTTCCGCGACATGGTCGGCGACCGCCTCGATCAACGTGAAATGGCGATCCTTGGGAAGCGCGTCCGTAGCGGCGCGCTTGAGATCGAGGTAGTTCTTGGAGGCCGAAAGCGGCGTGTCCGGCGCGAAGGGCTCGCCCGGCAGATCGAGATCGACGACGAGGTCGATGCGCAGCGGCTGCGGCAGGTGCGTCTCCTCCGAATAGATGCCGGTAAGCACCGAGACCTCGATGCCCGATACCTCGAGCTGGAGCAGATCGTCCGCCAAGCCATGTCCTCCTTGGCCGCGCGATACCCGCCGATGCCGGGCGCGGCAATCTGTTGGTCCGCCGCGCATGACCTTCCTTTTTCATTTTTCGCCGCTAATGCGCGCGCCTTCTCCAAACAGTTGGAACAGCTTCGTGTCGCCTGATCGGTCCGTTACCATATTGCCGCTCGCCGCCGCCGACCCCCAGAAGGTCGACGCGCTGCTCGATGCCGCGTTCGGAGCCGATCGACATGGGCGCACCGCCTACAAGCTGCGCAACGGCTGCGACGCGATCCCGCCTTATTCGCTCGCGGCGTTCGACGAGGCGGGGGATCTCGTCGGCAGCCTCCAGACCTGGCCGATCGAGCTGGCGGGCGAGGATGGGCGCGCCACCCCGCTGCTGCTCGTCGGCCCGGTAGCGGTCCGTCCCGATCGCCAGCGGCTCGGCATCGGCCGCGCGATGATGGCACGCGCGCTCGCCGCGATCGACGCCGCGCGCGCATCGCCCTCGATGCTGATCGGCGACGCCGAATATTATGGCCGCTTCTTCGGCTATGACGCCGCGCCGACGCAGCAGTGGGGCGTGCCAGGTCCGGTCGAGCGCCACCGCTTGCTGGTCCGCAATCCCGCCGGCGTGCGCCTGCCCGTCGAGGGCACGCTGCGCCCTCGCCGCGCCGCGATCGCAGCCTGAGGGTTTCACCGCGGCGTCCGGCGCGCTAACGCCTTGCCCATGCCTGCACCCCCGCCGCCAGAGGATCTCGCCGGCCTGTCGCTCGCAGAGATCGCCGAACTCGCCGCCGCGCGCCGGCTGCCGCCCGTCGAAAGCTGGCAGCCGGAACGGACCGGCGACAGCGCGATGCGGATCGCGCGCGACGGTAGCTGGTATCATGAGGGCGAGCGCATCGAGCGACCCGCGCTCGTCCGCCTGTTCTCGACGATCCTGCGTCGCGAGCCCGACGGCGGCTTCGTCCTCGTCACGCCCGCCGAGAAGCTGGCGATCGCCGTCGAGGAGGCGCCGTTCGTCGCGGTCGAGCTTGCGAGCGAGGGCGAGGGCGAGGCGCGCCGCCTCGCCTTCCGCCTGAACACCGGCGATCTCGTCGTCGCGGGCCCGGGGCACGGCATCCGGATCGAGGAACGCGACGATGGGCCGCATCCCTATCTTCATGTGCGTGGCGGTCTCGACGCGCTGATCGCGCGCGCGGTCTTCTACGAACTCGCCGAGCTCGCGCTGGCGGAGGAGAGCGACCCGCCGGGGCTGTGGAGCGACGGCGCCTTCTTCGCGCTCGCCAGCACATGAGCCTCGCCAAGCGGCTGCGCGCGGCGTTGAGCGAAGGCGCGCAACGCGAGATCGATCTTTATCGTATCGAGGAGAGCGAGCCCGATGCCGCTCTCGCCGGCGCCTTCGCGGACGCGGCGGTGCTCGTGCCGGTGGTAGATCGGCCAGAGCCGACGCTGCTGCTTACGCTGCGCACCGAGCATCTGCGCCGCCATGCGGGGCAAGTCGCCTTTCCCGGCGGCCGCGTCGACGCCACCGACGCCGACGCGATCGATGCGGCCCTGCGCGAGGCCGAGGAGGAGATCGCGCTGCCGCGCAGCGCCGTTGAGGTGATCGGCACCACCGATCGCTTCCGTACCCGCACCGGCTTCCACATCACCCCGGTGGTTGCCGTCGTCGCGCCCGATCTGCCACTGGTGCCGCATGAATTTGAGGTCGCGGCGGTATTCGAGGTGCCGTTCGCCTTCGCGCTGGCGCCCGAGAACCAGATCGCGCGAGAGCTCGAGCTCGATGGCCGTATGCGCAGCTATTACGAGATCATCTGGGGTGAGCGGCGCATCTGGGGGATCACCGCCGCGCTGATCGTCAACCTGAGCCGGCGGCTGCGAGGCCTGTGGTGAGCGCAGCCTGGCGCGAGCGCGAAGGGCTCGATCGGCTGCTCGACGCGCTCGATGCAAAAGCGGGCGCGACGCGCTTCGTCGGCGGCGTCGTACGCGATACGCTGCTCGGGCTGGAGACTGCCGACGTCGATCTCGCGACGCGTCTGCGGCCGGACGAGGTCGCGCGCCGGATCGGCGATGCCGGCCTCAAGGCGGTGCCGACCGGCATCGCGCACGGCACGGTGACGGCGGTGCTGCCGAGCGGGCCGGTTGAGGTGACGACGCTGCGCCGCGACGTCGCGACGGACGGCCGCCACGCCGAGATCGCGTTCAGCGACGATTGGCGCGAGGATGCCGCGCGGCGCGACTTCACGATCAATGCACTCTCGGCCGGCCCCGACTTCGGCCGCGACGCCTCGGCCAAGATTCACGATTATTTCGGTGGGCGAGCCGACCTCGCCGCGCGCCGCGTCCGCTTCATCGGCGACCCCTTCGTTCGCATCGCCGAGGATCATCTCCGCATCCTGCGCTTCTTCCGCTTCCATGCGCGCTTCGGTGCGGGCGCGCCGGACGCGGACGGCCTCGCCGCCTGCACCGCGCGCGCGAACGACCTGATGGCACTTTCGCGCGAACGGATCGCGCAGGAGGTGCTGAAGCTGCTCGTCGCCCCGAACGCCGCCGACACCGTAGCGATCATGGTTGCGCACGGCATCTTCACGCCCGTGCTCCCGGAGATCGATGATCTTCGGCGGCTGCGTCGCACGATCGCGCGCGAGACGCACGCGCAGCTCGCGCCCAGTGCGTTGCTCCGGCTCGTGGCGCTGCTGCCGGACGCGGCGGCCGGCGCGGTTGCCGCCCGGCTCAAGCTTTCCAATGCCGATCGCAAGCGGATGGAGATCGCCGCAGCGCCGCTGCTCACGACCGATCCGCTCGAGCTGCGCTATCGCCTCGGCGCAGTGGGCGCGCAGGACCAGTTGTTGCTCGCCGACCTCGATGACGATGCGGTGGCGGCCAAGCTCGCCGAGATCGCCAGCTGGCCGGCACCGCGCTTTCCGCTCACCGGAGGTGCGCTGGTCACGCGCGGCCTGTCCGCAGGACCCAGCGTCGCCGCGACGCTCAAGCGTATCGAGGATCGCTGGATCGCCGAGGGATTTCCCGACGCCGCGCGGGTTGCAGCGATCGCCGATGAGGAGGTCGCTCAGGCGCTCCGCGCGGATAGATAGGCGAGCGCGTCCTCGGCGCCGAGCGGCGCCGCGAAATAATGGCCCTGGCCGTAGGTGCAGCCCAGCGCGGCGAGCGTCTGCGCGAGCTCGACCGTCTCGACGCCCTCGGCGGTCGTCGTCATGCCGAGCGCGTCGGCGAGGCTGAGCACCGCGCGGACGATCGCGACCTTGTCGCGATCGGCGAGCATGCCGGTGACGAAGCTGCGGTCGATCTTGAGCATGTCGATCGGCAGCTTCTGCAGATAGGCGAGGCTCGAATAGCCGGTGCCGAAATCGTCCATCGCGATCGTCGCATCGAGCCCCTTGAGGGCGCCGAGCGCGCGCGTGGCACGAGCGGGATCGTGGACGATCGCGCTCTCCGTGAGCTCGAGCGTGAGGCGGCTGCCGGCGACACCGGTCCGCGCCAGCGCCGCGGCGGCGACTGCGCCGACGTCGTCGCGCGCGAGCTGGATCGCCGAGACGTTCACGGCAACGCGGATCGGCAAGGGCCGCCCGAGCGCGGCATCCCAGTCCGCGAGCGCCGCCAGGGCAGTATCGACCGCCCAGCGGCCGAGCGGCACGATCAGCCCCGATTCTTCCGCCGCCGCGATGAAGTCGGCGGGCGGAATTGACTGGCCTTCATGGTCCCAGCGCGTCAGCGCCTCGAAGCCTGCGAGGCCCCCCGTCGCGAGATCGACGAGCGGTTGGAAGACGAGACGGAGCTGGCCGCCCTCGATGGCGCGGCGCAGGCCGGTTTCGAGGCTGAGCTTGTGGCGGACGGCGCCGACCTCGCCCGGCCGGTAGATCTCGACCTCGCCGGTCGACTTGGCGCGCTTGAGCGCGAATTGAGCGTTGCGGACCAGATCCTCCGCATCGATCGAGCCTTCGCCGGCGACCGCCACGCCGATCGCACCAGCTATGCCGATCTCTAGCTCGCTCAGCCGGAACGGCGCGCTCAGCGCGCGGCGCATGCGCTCGGCCGCCTGGGCAGCCTCCGCATGCGGATCGCCGACGCGGAGCAGCACCGCGAACTCGTCGCCACCGATGCGCGCCAGCTTGTCACCGGCGCGCAACGCCGAGAGCAGCCGCCGCGCGACTGTGATGATCAGTTCGTCACCGGCAATCGCACCCATGCACTCGTTGATGCGGCTGAAGCGGTTCAGATCGATCGCCAGCACCGCCAGTCCGCGCTCCGCGATCTCGTTCAGCCCCTCCGCCACCGCCTCGATGAAGGCGGCGCGGTTGGGCAGTCCGGTAAGGCTGTCGTTGAGCATCTCTGCGCGCAGCGAGCGTGCGGTATTGATCTCGGCGGTACGCTCGATCAGCGAAACGAGACAACGCGGACGCCAATCGATCATCGCGGGCATGCGCGTAAGCCGCACGCGGAAATGCCGGCCGGCAACGCCGTCGTGGTCGCTCCAATCGAAATCATGCCGCTTCTCGTCGCCGTCGAGAAAGGCGAGGATCTGAGTGCGCATGCGGCACGGATCGATCGGTTCGATCGTGGCGAGGATTTTGTCGAAAGCCTCGTTGCGCGCAACAAGCTCGGTCGTTTCACCGCTCCTGCCGACGATCGCGACCGGATTGGGCAGCGCGTCGAGATAGGTTTGCCGGAGCGCGGTCACGATCGGGGCGCTGAGCCCCGCCGCGATAAGCGACGGCAGCTTGCCGGCGGGGCCCACGTCCCGTCGTTCCTTCGGCGATTGCCCGTTGCTCTTCGCGGCACCCATCACCCTGAGCCCATAGAGAACTAGGGTTAATGAATCTTATCGGTTCCACTTCAAGACGGGCCGAACCGGTTGTCACGCGGAAAGCCGCTGGGCGGCGGCTTGCCGCCGGCGCCGCGGGCCGTGCGCCATTGCGCGAGATCGGCCTCGGTGCGCGTCCGGCCGCTCTCGCCGCCCATCGTCCAGGAGAGGCCCTTCGCAAAGCTCAGCGTGGTCGCGTCCGAAAGGCCGCCGTCGCGGTAGCGCTGCAGCTGGACGCCCGCGCCGCGCGTCATCTCGGGCAGCTCGGCGAGCGGGAACAGCACCATCTTGCGGGCATCGCCGATCACCGCGACATAGTCCGCGTCGGCCGCGATCGGCCGCACCACCTTGAGCCTGGCGCCCGGCCGCAGGTTGACCACCTGCCGGCCCTTGCGCGTCTCCGCGACGAGATCGACGGCCCTGGCGACAAAGCCGCGCCCGTCGCTCGCCGCGAGCAGCAACCTCTCGGCCGCACCGGCACGCAACAGCGCTGCGATCGGTGCATTGTTTTCGAGATCGAGCATCAGCCCGACGGGTTCGCCGAAGCCGCGTCCGCCCGGCAGCTTGTCGGCAGCGAGCGTGTAGAAGCGGCCGTTGTCCGCGGCGAGCAGCAGCTTGTCGGTGGTGTGCGCGTGGAAGGCGAAAGCCGGGCCGTCGCCTTCCTTGAACTTGAGCGTTTCGGCATCGGCAAGCTCACGATGGCCGCTCATCGCGCGGATCCATCCACGCTGCGAGAGGATCACGGTGATCGGCTCGCGCTCGATCATCGCCTCGAGCGGGATCTCGCGTGCCGGCGCCGCCTCCTGGATAAGCGTCCTCCGTGCGCCGAGCGCGGTTTCCGGCGCGTAGCGTTCGCGCAGCTTCGCCAAATCCTTCTTGAGCCGCGTGCGCTGGCGCGCCGGGCTCTCGATCAGCGCGGCCAAGCCCTCCCGCTCCCTGGCGAGATCGCCGCGCTCCTTCTTGATTTCGAACTCTTCGAGCTTCCGCAGCGAGCGCAGTCGCATGTTGAGGATCGCCTCGGCCTGACGATCGGTAAGGCCGAACTCGGCCATCATCACCGGTTTCGGCTCGTCCTCGCTGCGGATGATCTGGATGACGCGATCGAGGTTAAGATAGGCGATCAGATAGCCGTCGAGCAGCTCGATCCGCGCGTCGATCTGTGCGAGGCGATGCTTCGACCGGCGGACCAGCACCTCGATCTGATGCGCGACATAGGCGGCCAGCGCCTCCTTCAGCGACATGACGCGCGGCGTCCTGTCCTTGTCGAGCACATTGAGGTTGAGGCCGATGCGAACCTCGAGATCTGTCAGACGATAGAGGCTGTCGACCAGCATTTGCGGATCGACGGCGCGGCTCCGCGGCTCGATCACGATGCGGATCGCTTCGTCGCTCTCATCGCGAACGTCGGCGAGGATCGGCAGCTTCTTCTCGTTGATGAGATCGGCGATCTGCTCGATCAGCTTCGCCTTGGGCACCTGATAGGGGATTTGGGTGATGACGAGCTGCCAGGTGCCGCCGCTCAGCTTCTCGGGATCGGCGAACTTCGCGCGGACACGGAACGCCCCCCGCCCCGTCTCATACGCCTCCCGAATGGCGGCAGGTGGATCCGCGACGATGCCGCCGGTGGGAAAATCCGGCCCCTGGACATAGTGCAGCAGGTCGGCCGTGGTCGCGGACGGCTGGTCGATCAGATGGGTGGCGGCGTCGATCAGCTCGGCGGCGT
The DNA here is from genome assembly GCA_019239915.1 of Sphingomonadaceae bacterium. Taxonomy (GTDB): domain Bacteria; phylum Pseudomonadota; class Alphaproteobacteria; order Sphingomonadales; family Sphingomonadaceae; genus Solisphingomonas. The sequence goes on along the minus strand of JAFAZF010000066.1, from coordinate 14,815 downwards.
TGTGCGGCGGGATCGCGGTCGCCATGCCGACCGCGATGCCGGAGGCGCCGTTGGCGAGCAGGTTCGGAAAGAGGCCCGGGAAAACCTCCGGCTCTTCCTCCTCGCCATTGTAGGTCGGGCGGTAGTCGACCGTACCCTCGTCGAGACCGGCCATGAGGTCGATCGCGGTCTGGGTGAGCCGCGCCTCGGTATAGCGGTAGGCCGCGGCATTATCGCCGTCGACATTGCCGAAATTGCCCTGCCCGTCGACGAGCGGGTACCGAAGCGAGAAGGTCTGCGCGAGGCGGACCATCGCGTCATAGACCGACTGATCCCCATGCGGATGATATTTGCCGATCGTGTCGCCAACGACGCGCGCACATTTTTTGTAGGCGGCCGCCGGATCGAGGCGGAGCAGCCGCATCGCCCAGAGCAGCCTGCGGTGTACCGGCTTGAGGCCGTCGCGCACATCCGGAAGCGATCGCGCGGTGATCGTCGAAAGCGCATAGACGAGGTAGCGCTGCGACAGCGCTTCGTCGAACGGCGCGTCGACAATGGCGTCGAAAGGATCGGGTATGTCCGTTGCCATGCGTCGGGATAGCGTCGCGAAGGACTCGCGATCAAGCTAGACCGACCAAAAGGAAAAAGCCGTTCGCCCTGAGCGTGTCGAAGGGCTGTCCTTTTCTTCAAGATCACGGCTTCGACAGGCTCGGCCCGAACAGTGGAGGGGGTGATAGGATGCTCGCAGATAGAGGCTCGTCGTCTTTCCCCGCCGTTCCCGCCGCCACCGCTCGCACGCTGGCGCCGTTCGTGTTCGCGCTGTTCTTCATCTTCGGCGGCATCACCAGCCTCAACGATGTTCTCATTCCCAAGCTCAAGGGACTGTTCGCGCTCGACTATCGCGAGGCGATGCTCGTCCAGTTCGCCTTCTTCATCTCCTATCTGCTGACCTCGGTGCCGGCCGGATTCCTTGTCGCGCGGATCGGGTACATGCGCGCCGCGACGATCGGCTTGGTGACGATGGCGGCGGGTTGCCTGCTGTTCCTGCCGGCGGCGCGTTCGGGGCTGTTTCCCTCTTTCCTCGGCGCGCTGTTCGTCGTCGCGGCGGGGATCACGATCATCCAGGTCGTCGCCAATCCGCTGATCTCGCTGCTGGGACCGCCGGCGACGGCGTCGAGCCGCCTCACCTTCGCACAGGCATTCAATTCGCTCGGCACCACCGTCATGCCCTATATCGGCGCGCTGCTCATCCTGGGCAGCGTCGCCAACACCAACCCGGCGAAACTCTCAGGAGACGCGCTGGCATCCTTCCGCATCGCCGAAGCGCGCACGATCAGCCACACCTATATCGGTCTCGCGCTCGTGCTGCTGCTCGTCGCGGGTGTGGTCTGGACACGGCGCAGCGCACTCGGTGACGATCGCAGCGACGTCGCCAACCCGCTCGCCGCGCTCGATCTGCTCAAGCGAACCCGCTTCGCTTTCGGCATGGCCTGCATCTTCCTCTATGTCGGCGCTGAAGTCTCGATCGGCAGCATCCTCACCAACTGGCTCACCCAGCCGACGACGCTCGCGCTTGATCCGCAAACGGCCGGCAAGCATCTTTCCTACTATTGGGGCGGCGCGATGGTCGGGCGGTTCATCGGTGCGGGCCTGCTGCGGCTATTTTCCCCCGGCAAGGTGCTCAGCATCGTCGCGTTGATCGCGCTGGCGCTGCTGGCGCTCGCGGCCAACAGTGCGGGCGCGACCGCAGGCTGGGGGCTGATCGCGGTGGGCTTGTTCAACGCGATCATGTTCCCGACGATCTTCAGCCTTGCCAACGAGGGGCTCGGCCCACGCGCAGCGGAGGGATCGGGCCTGATCTGCGTCGCGATCTTCGGCGGCGCGGTGCTGCCACCGCTGACCGGCTGGGCCGCGGACCGGGTCGGTCTCGCGGCCGCGCTTTGGGTGCCGGCGGTGAGCTACGCCGTCATCGCGGCCTTCGGCTGGTCTGCGCGGCGACCGGTGGCCGAAACCAGAATGCCGGCCGCGCGAACGCGGTCTCCAGCCTAGGCGGTCAGGCGCGAACCCATCGCGCGAAGATTGCAGTCGGCAAGATCAGGCCGCGCGCTTCCTCACGGACGCCGAGCTCGCCGGCCTCGATGCGGCCGCCAAGGTCGCCCAGCACCTGTTCGAGCAGAGCACCCAGTGCAAGCGCCGAGAGGCGGATGGCATAGCAGGTGAGGAGGAGGAACTTTGACTTCTCGTCGAGCAGCTTGCGGCAGTCGGCGATAAGCGGACCGAGATGTTCCTCCAGCCGCCAGACCTCACCCTCGGGTCCACGCCCGAATTTGGGCGGATCGAGGAAGATGCCGTCGTAGCGGCGACCCCGACGCACTTCGCGCGCGGTGAACTTCGCGGCGTCGTCGACCAGCCAGCGGATCGGCGCGTGGCCCAGCCCGGAGAGCGCGGCGTTGGCGCGCGCCTGCTCGACCGATTTCTTCGAAGCGTCGACATGCGCGAGGCTCGCCCCCTGGGCGGCCAGCGCGAGCGTGCCGACGCCGGTGTAGCCGAACAGGTTGAGGAGCTGATCGCCGGACGCTGTGCGATCGCGCATCCATGTCCAGAGCGGCGCCATATCCGGGAAGAAGCCGAGATGGCGGAACGGCGTGCAGGAAGCCTGGAAGCGCACCTCCTCCCAGGTGAGCGGCCATTCGCGCGGCACATTGCCGGAGAGCCGCCAGCGCCCACCGCCCTCCTCGTCCGACGCGCCAACGAACTCGCCGTCCGCGTCCCAATCGGCCGACGCCGGGGTCCACATGGCTTGCGGCTCGGGCCGGATGAAGCGGAAGCGGCCGTAGCGCTCGAGCTTGCGGCCATGGCCGGAGTCGAGCAGCGCGTAATCCGGCCACGAGGAACCGGCGAGGGTAAGGAGATCCACCTAAATCCTCCCCGGCTTTTGCTGGGGAGGGGGACCAGCCGCAGGCTGGTGGAGGGGAAATGCTCGACGCAGAAACCCCGCCACCGGCTTCGCCGGTCCCCCTCCCCTGCGAATGCAGGGGAGGATGAGCCTAAGCCGCCTTCGCAAGACGCGCGCCGACGCTGGCGATCGCGGCTGGACCCAACAGCGACGCCTGACCGGCTGCCCGCGCCTCCGCCAGCGTCACCGCATCGAGCGCGGCGATCGTCTCGTTCGCTTCGACGATGCGGCCGTGGATCTGGAGCTGACGGGCGAGATGGTCGCAGCGTGCCTGGACGCTCTCGAGACCCATCAGCAAGCTTGCCTTGGCCTGCGCCTTCGCGCGGGCCAGTTCGGCATCGGTAAGGCCCTCGGCGGTCTGCGCCACGACATCGCGGGCGAGCTGGAAAGCGTGCGGCGCGTTCGCCTTGTCGGCGGCGAGATAGAGGCCGAACGCGCCGGTATCCGCCGCCGCCTGGCTCCACGCAAAGATCGAGTAGGCGAGGCCGCGCGCCTCACGCACCTCCTGGAACAGCCGCGACGACATGCCGCCGCCGGCCGCGCCCGCGAATAGGCTCAGCGCATGCAACGCCGGATCGCCCTGCGCGACGCCAGGGTGCGCGAGCGCGAGATGGACCTGATCGAAGCGGCGATTGTCGCGCACCGTGCCGCCGGTGAACGATGCAGCGGAAGGTGGCGGCGGTGCGCCCGCTTCCATATCGCCGAAGCGCGCCTCGGCGAGCGCGAGCAGCGCGCCCTCATCGACCTTGCCCGCAGCCGCGACGACGAGACCCGATGGACGGTACTGCTCCGCCAGCCAGGCGCGCATCGCGGCCACTGTGATCGCGCCAATACTGGTCTCGTCGCCGAGCACCGGATCGCCGTAGCGCTGGCCCTTCCAGCTCGCGGCGGCGAGGTGATCGAAGACGATGTCGTCGGGTGTGTCGCGCGCCTCGCCCAGCTCGGCGAGCACGACCTGCTTTTCGCGCTCGAGTTCGTCGGCATCGAAGCGTGGGCTCCGGACGAGATCGGCGATCACGTCGAGGCCAAGCGTCAGGTCGGCGGGCAACAGGCGGGCGTGGAAAACGGTGTGATCGCGCGCCGTCCAGGCGTTGAGCGCGCCGCCGACATCCTCGATATCCTCGGCGATCGCGCGCGCGTCCCGGGCGCCGGCGCCCTTGAAGACCATGTGCTCGACCATGTGCGCGAGCCCGCCCAGCCCGGCTGGCTCGGAGCGGCTGCCGGCATCGGCGTAGAGGCCGACCGCGAGCGTCTCGACGCCCGCCATCGGCTCCACGGCGACCGCGACCCCATTGGCCAGGCGATGCAGCCGCGCGCTCATGCCGGTACCGCGTTCGGTTTTGCCCGCTCGGCGACATAGGCCTCGATCGCCTCGAGCTCGGCGGGCAGCGTTGCATAACGTTCGGAGCGATCGAACAGCCCGGCAAGACGCGAGGGCATCGGCGCGCGCAAGCCCGTCGCCCGCTCGACCGCGTCACCGAACTTCGCGGGATGCGCCGTCGCGAGCGTCACCACCGGCACCTCCGCGGGGAGATCGGCGGCGCGCGCGGCGGCGAGGCCGATCGCGCTGTGCGGATCGATCAGCTGGGCGGCGCGCTCGTGCGCCCAGCGCATCGCCTGGCTCATCGCATCGGCGTCGATCCGTGCGCTGGCGAAGAGCGTCGCCGCCTCGCCGCGCATCGCTGCCGGGATTGCGAGCGTCCGGCTCGCCTCGAAGCCGCGCATCGTCTGGCTCAACGCGGCGCCGTCGCGGCCGTGGAGATCGAACAGCAGCCGCTCGAAGTTCGAGCTGACCTGGATGTCCATCGAGGGCGCGGCGGTCGGCGTCACCGTCCCGACCGAATAGTCGCCGGCCGAGAGCGCGCGGTGGAGGATGTCGTTGACGTTGGTCGCAACGATCAGCCGCTTGACCGGCAGGCCCATCTTCGCCGCGACATAGCCTGCGAAGACGTCGCCGAAATTGCCGGTCGGCACCGAGAAGGCGATCTCTTGGCTTGGCGCGCCGAGGCGCACGGCCGCGTAGAAATAGTAGACCACCTGCGCCATCAGGCGTGCCCAGTTGATCGAGTTCACCGCCGAAAGCGAAAAGCGGCCGGCGAAGCTCTGGTGCGCGAACATGCGCTTCACGAGCGCCTGGGCATCGTCGAAGCTGCCGTCGATCGCGATGTTGTGGATGTTGGGCGCGAGCACGCTCGTCATCTGCCGGCGCTGCACCTCGGACACGCGGCCCGCCGGGTGTAGCATGAAGATGTCGATCTTCTCACGCCCCGCCACCGCGTCGATCGCCGCCGAGCCGGTATCGCCCGAAGTCGCGCCGACGATCGTCAGATGCGTGTGGCGGTCGGCCAGGAAGCGCTCGAAGAACAGGCCAAGCAACTGCAGCGCGACATCCTTGAAGGCGAGCGTTGGCCCATGGAAAAGCTCGAGCAGCCAATGCCGGTGATCGAGCTGGACGAGCGGGGTCACCGCGGCATGGCTGAAGCGGCCATAGGCCTGCTCGCACAGCGCCCGAAGCTCCTCGCGGCCAATCGCATCGCCGACGAACGGCGCCATGATCCGCGCCGCCGTCTCGGCATAGGAAAGCCCGGCGAGCGCGCCGATCTCGCCACGCGAGAGCGTCGGCCACGCCTCGGGCACGTAGAGGCCGCCGTCCGCGGCGAGGCCGGCCAGCGTCGCGCCTTCGAAGTCGAGCGTCGGCGCGCTCCCACGGGTGCTGATATAACGCATAAGCGCCCGCGCTTAGCGGTGCGGGCACGGTGCGGCAACTGCGAGGCGCGACCGACGCGGGCAGCCATGCTATCGTTACGCAGGCAAAACGGAGGCTGCGATGCTCGCGCTATCGACCCTGGCACTGCTGCTCGCGGCGAGCACAGCCGATCCGCACCCGGCGGCGCTTGTCGGCAACTACGACGGCGGACAGATGGAGATCGCCGCCGAGCTCGACCTCAAGGCCGACGGCCGCTTCGAATATGCGCTGTCCTACGGCGCGCTGGACGAGGAGGCGGAAGGCCGCTGGCACGCCGAGCAGGGCCGCGTCGTCCTCGATGGCGATCCGGTCACGCCGCCGCATTTCACCTTTCTCGGCCAAACCCCGGCCCCCCCGCAGACGGTACATGTCGATCTCGACGGGCCGGCCGGCATCGACCGCCAGCTGTTCGAGGCGATCGTCCGCTTCGCCGATGGCGCCACCGACGGCGGTCAGCTCTCCGATGACGGCCTGTCCCTGGCGTTGAAAGACGGACGCCGACCGACCGCCGTCCGTATCGCGCTGCCGATGTATGAGGTCGCAAGCGATCCCGTGACGGTCGATCCCACGGAGGGACTCGGCTTTCGTTTCCGATTTGAGCCCCATGATATCGGCAAGGCCGATCTGCGCGGAGCGGCGCTCGCCGAGGAGGGCGGCGTGCTCGTGTTCAGCCGCTTCGATCGCACGCTCCGTTTCCGGCGAGTGAAGTAGCTGCGTTCAGCTCTTGCGCTCGGGTAGCCAGAGCCCGGCTTTGAGACTTTCCGCGATACGCGCGGCTTTCGCCTGCAGCACGTCCGCCATCGGGGCCGGAAGCCGCTCCGCGGTGACCTCGCGCCAGATGCCGAGCCACCGCGCAAACAGCGCCGGCGTCATCTCCTCCACGCGCAGGTGCACGGCAAGCGGGTTGCCCTTGTAGGCGCCGCTGCCGAGCATCACCGAGGACCAGAAGCCGGTAAGCGTGCGCAGATGCGCGTCCCAATCGTCGACGGCGCGGTCGAAGATCGGCCCGAGTTGGGGATCCTTGCGAACCCTTGCGTAGAAGGCCGCGACGAGCGCCGCGAGCTGCGCGTCATCGAGCCGATCATCGGAGAAGGCGGTCATCGCGGCCCCTGCAGACGGCGGCGGAGCGCCAGCGCATAGATGATGAGCGCGAGCATCGCGAAGACGAACCATTGCACCGCATAGGCACGATGGTTGTTGGGGATGTCGGCAATGCTCGGCGGTGCGCTCGGTTGCAGGCCGGCTGCCGGCGTCGCAGCCACGAGCATCGTCGCTTGGCGCGGCGCGCGACGAGACATCGCCTCGATAAGGCTGCGATGATCGGGAAGCGGCGCGATCACGCCCGCGACCTTGCCGCCGCTCCAGGCCGGCTTCATCGCGAAGTCGCGCGACCAGCCGGCATCGACGCTGATCCCCGGCCCTTCCGCGCCAGTGCGGCAGGCGGCAATGTGACGCCACCCCATCTCGCCGGCGAGGTTCCGGCCGGGCTCGACGCGCCAAGCCGTCGGCTGGAGGCAGAAGCCCTCGGCCTTGCGGAACAGCAGGTCATGCCCGGTCGGCACCAGCGGGTAGGCGATCGGCGGTTGCGTCGCGGCGGCTTGGTAGCGCGCGAGCAGCGCCTCCTTCCACTGCGCGCGCGCGAGCTGCCAGATGCCGAGCTTCACCATCAGCGCGGCGGCAACCAGCACGACGAGCGTGGGGATGACGGGGATGCGCTTCAGGTCAGGCATCGTACCTTGGCTCCCCTCCCTGGAAGGGAGGGGCTGGGGGTGGGTTGCGAATGGAGTGCGTCGCCCAGCCTCCTACCCACCCCTCGATCCCGTCCCTTTCAGGGAGGGGAGGTCCGGTTCAGCCCGCGTGGATCGGTGCGCCCCAGCCGCCCCAGACGTAGATCGAGACGAAGAGGAACAGCCACACGACGTCGACGAAGTGCCAGTACCAGGCGGCGGCTTCGAAGCCGAAATGCTGCTTCGGCGTGAAGTCGCCGCGATAGGCACGGATCTGGCAGACGATCAGGAAGATCGTGCCGACGAGCACGTGGAAGCCGTGGAAGCCCGTCGCCATGAAGAAGGTCGCGCCGTAGATGTTGCCTTTGAAGGCGAACGGCGCGTGGGCATATTCCCAGGCCTGGATGCAGCTGAACAGCGCACCGAGCACGATCGTGCACCACAGCCCCTTCTTGAGGCCATCGCGATCGCCATGGAGCAGGGCGTGGTGCGCCCAGGTGACGGTGGTGCCCGAGCAGAGCAGGATGAAGGTGTTGAGCAGCGGGAAGGCGAACGGGTTCAGCACCTCGATGCCCTTGGGCGGCCAGACGCCGCCGACGGCATCGACCGCCTTCGGAAAGAGCGAGGCGTCGAAGAAAGCCCAGAACCAGCCGACGAAGAACATCACCTCCGAAGCGATGAACAGGATCATGCCGTAGCGCAGGTGGAGCTGAACGACCGGGGTATGGTCGCCGGCATGCGCCTCGTTGATGACGTTCGACCACCAGGAGAACATCGTGAAGAGCACGCCGAGCACGCCGGCGAAGAAGATGTAGCCGCCGAAGGGCATGCTGTGCATCCAGCGGATCGCGCCCGCCGCCATCGTCAGCGCCGCGAACGCGCCGATGATCGGCCAGGGGTCCGGTGCGAGGATGTGGTAGTCGTGATTCTTGGCGCCGGCCATGTCTGCCCCTTCGGTCTCTGCCCTGCCCTCGCCCTTAGCTCGCCGCCTTGGCGGAATCTATGGGGAAGAAGGTGTAGGAAAGCGTGATCTCGCTGATGTCGTTGGTGTCCGGATCGCTTGCGAACTTGGGATCGACGTAGAACACCACCGGCATGCGCACGCGTGCATGCGGCTGCAGCGTCTGCTCGGTGAAGCAGAAGCACTGGATCTTGACGAAATATTTCGCCGATTGCTCGGGCGTGATGTTGAACGCGGCATGGCCGGTGAGCGGCTTGTCGGTGAGATTGGCCGCATCGAAGAAGGTCATCTCGCGCGCGCCGACGGCGACGCGCTTGGTCGGCTCCTCGGGCGCGAACGTCCATTTGAGCGCCGGCTGGACGTTGGCGTCGAAGCGCACCGAGACCATCTTGCCGACGACCTCGCCCGGCGCTTGCGCCTTGGTGTCCGCGCGCGGCGTGCCGTTGAAGCCGGTGGCCTGGCAGAACATGCGGTAGAAGGGCGAGGCGGCGTAGCCGAGGCCGAGCATGGCCGCCGCGACCCCTGCGAAGATGAAGCCGGTGCGGCCATTGCGGTTCGCCGTCGACGCGCTGCTGTTCATTTCACCATTTTCGCGATGCTGATGAAGAAGACGAGGATCACGAAGGCGAACAGCAGCGCCGCCATGACGACCGCGCGGCCGCGCTGGCGGCGGCGGATCTCGGCAAGCACCGCGTCCTCGCCGACGGGATCGTGGCGCGGCATCAGCGGAACATCAGCCGATCAACGACCAGCGCGCCGAACAGCGCGAACAGGTAGATGATCGAATAGGCGAACAGCCGCCGCTCGGGCGCCATCTTCGCGGCATCCTCCTCGCGGCTGAAGCCGACGCGGGCCGCGAGCACCAGGAAGATCGCGTTAAGCGCGAGCGCAGCGATGCCGTAAACGCCGCTGGTCAGCCCGAGCGGCCACGGCGCGATCGCCACTGCCGCCATCGGCAGCGTGTAGAGCAGGATCTGCTGGCGCGTTGCCTTGCGGCCCGCGACCAACGGCATCATCGGCACGCCGGCGGCGGCATAGTCCGACTGGATGAACAGCGACAGCGCCCAGAAGTGCGGCGGCGTCCACAGGAAGACGAGCGCGAACAGGAGGACCGGCAACAGCTCGATCCGGCCGGTGCACGCCGCCCAACCGATCAGCGGCGGAAAGGCGCCAGCGGCGCCGCCGATGACGATGTTCTGCGGCGTCCGACGCTTGAGCCAGACGGTGTAGACGAGCACGTAGAACAGGATCGAGACGGCGAGGATCCCGGCGGCGAGCAGGTTCACCGCGAAGCCCATTAGGATCACCGAGAAGGCCGCGAGGCCGACGCCGAACTGGTAGGCGGCGTCGCGGTCCATACGGCCGCCGGGCAGCGGGCGCTTGGCGGTGCGCCGCATCACCGCATCGATATCGCTCTCATACCATTGGTTCAGCGCACCGGCCGCGCCAGCGCCGAGCGCGATGCACAGGATCGCGGTGAACGCGATCACCGGGTTCATGCTGCCCGGCGCCGCGAGCAACCCGCACCAGCCGGTGAAGACGACGAGCGTCATCACGCGCGGCTTGGTCAGCGCGAGGAAGTCGCGCCAGTCGGCGGGAAGCGCTTGGCCCGAGGGGGTCGTAATCGTGCTGCTCGTCATCGGTCCGTCAAGTCAATTGCTGGCGCCCGCCCCCTCCCGCGGGCGCCGTACGCATGTCTCAGTGGTGGCCGCTGTCGTCGATGATCGGCAGCGTCTCGAACTGGTGGTAGGGTGGCGGGCTGGGCAGCGTCCACTCGAGCGTCGTCGCGCCTTCGCCCCACGGGTTTGCCGGCGCCTTCTTGCCAGCGAACAGCGACCAGATCACGTTGACGAAGAAGAATAGCATGCCAACCGCCATGACCGCATAACCGATCGAGGCGACGTGGTTCCACTTGGCGAACGCATCCGGATAATCGGGATAGCGGCGCGGCATGCCCTGCAGGCCGAGGAAGTGCATCGGGAAGAACAGCAGGTTCACGCCGATGAAGAACACCCAGAAGTGCAGGTGGCCGAGCAGCTCGTTGTACATCCGGCCCGACATCTTCGGGAACCAGTAGTAGAAGCCCGCGAAGAGCGAGAAGACCGCACCGAGCGACAGCACATAGTGGAAGTGCGCGACGACGTAGTAGGTGTCCTGCATGTAGTTGTCGATGCCGCCGTTGGCGAGCACGACGCCGGTGACGCCACCGACCGTGAACATGAAGATGAAGCCGAGCGCCCAGACCATCGGGACCTTGAAGTCGATCGAGCCGCCCCACATCGTCGCGATCCAAGAGAAGATCTTGATGCCGGTCGGCACCGCGATGACCATCGTCGCGGCGGTGAAGTACATCTTCGTGTTCACGTCGAGACCAGTGGTGTACATGTGGTGCGCCCACACCACGAAGCCGACGACGCCGATCGCGACCATCGCATAGGCCATGCCGAGATAGCCGAACACCGGCTTGCGGCTGAACGTTGCGACGATCTGGCTGATCATGCCGAAGCCCGGCAGGATCATGATGTAGACCTCAGGGTGACCGAAGAACCAGAACAGGTGCTGGTAGAGGATCGGATCGCCGCCTCCGCTCGCATCGAAGAAGGTCGTGCCGAAGTTGCGATCGGTGAGCAGCATCGTGATCGCCGCGGCGAGCACGGGGAGCGCGAGCAGCAGCAGGAAGGCGGTGACGAGCACCGACCACACGAACAGCGGCATCTTGTGCAGCGTCATGCCCGGCGCGCGCATGTTGAAGATCGTCGTGATGAAGTTGATCGCGCCGAGGATCGAGCTCGCGCCGGCAAGGTGGAGCGAGAGGATCGCGCAATCGACCGCGGGCCCGGCCGATCCGCTCGTCGAGAGCGGCGCATACACCGTCCAGCCGGTGCCGGCGCCGAGCCCGGTGCCGCCCGACACGAAGGTCGAGGAGAGCAGCAGCGTGAAGGCGGGGACGAGCAGCCAGAACGAGATGTTGTTCATGCGCGGGAAGGCCATGTCCGGCGCGCCGATCATGATCGGCACGAACCAGTTGCCGAACCCGCCAATCATCGCCGGCATCACCATGAAGAACACCATGATGAGGCCGTGCGCGGTGATCAGCACGTTCCAGAAGTGCCGCGCGGCGTCGCCGGTCGCGCCCGACCACAGCTCGAGATACTGGATGCCTGGCTCGGCAAGCTCCATGCGCATCAGGCCCGAGATCGTGCCGCCGATGATGCCCGCCATGATCGCGAAGATCAGGTAGAGTGTGCCGATGTCCTTGTGGTTTGTGGACATGAACCAGCGCGCGAAGAAACCCGGCTTATGATCGGCATCATGATGATGCTCGTGACCATGGCCGTGGCCGGCCTCGAAGTGCGACGGATTGGCGGCGATATCGGTCATCAATAGTGGCCTTAATTAGCGGTCGCAGGCTGCGCCGTCGGAGCGACGGGCGCGCTGGCATTCTCGGTCGGGCCGGTGGCGGCGGCGGACGGCTCGGGCGTCGCGGCGCTGGTGCCGGCATGCGGGTTGCTGACGGGCGAGTTGGCCGTGGCGTCGCTCGAGGCCGGCGCGGCACCCTGCCCCGGCATCGTGCCGCCCTTGGCCTTCACCCAGGCGGCGAAGTCGGCCGGCGGCACGACTTCGACCGCGATCGGCATGTAAGCATGGCGGGCGCCGCAGAGCTCCGAGCACTGCCCATAATAGAGGCCCGGACGATCGACCTTGAACCAGGTCTCGTTGAGGCGGCCGGGAACGGCGTCCATCTTCACCCAGAAGGCCGGCACCGCGAACGAGTGGATCACGTCGTCCGAGGTGGTGATCACCTTCACGACCGCGCCGGCGGGTACGACCAGCCGCTCGTCGACGCCGAGCAGGCGCGGCTCGCCCTTGGCCTTGTCCTGCGCGTCGGTGAGAATGTTGGAGACGACCTCGAAGTCGCCATTGTCCGGATACTGGTAGGACCAGTACCACTGGTGCCCGATCACCTTGACGGTGAGATCCGCCTTGGGAGGGTTGTACTGGCGCGCGAGCAGCTTGATCGACGGCACGGCGATGATCAGCAGGATCAGCACCGGCACCAGCGTCCATATCACCTCGATCAGCGTGTTGTGCGAGGTGCGCGACGGGTTCGGGTTCGAGCGGCGGTTATAGCGCGCGATCACGTAGAGCAGCAACGCGAGCACGAGCAGCGAGATCGCGGTGATGATCGGCATCAATAGCGCGTCGTGAAACCACAGCGCTTCCTTGCCAATGTCGGTCACCTGCGGCTGGATGCCGATCCGGTCCGTCGGCTGGCCGATGCCGGGCTCGGGCTGCTCGAACTGCGGCGTCGCCGCCGCAGCGGCAGGCTTCGCGGCCGGCGCCGCGGTCTTGCTGACGTCCGGGGCGGTCGCGGCGGGGGCGGCGGAATTCGTAGTCGCGACAGCGGAAGCCGTTCCGGCCAGCGGCGCGGTACCGACTGCCTCGGGCGTCGAGATCGAGCCGGCGGCGGGCGACGGGCCGACCGGCGCCTGCGCATGGGCAGCAACCCCCGGCAGCATCGCGGCCGCCAGCGCCATCAACAGGATCTTGTACTGCTTCATCTCACCCCCGTGGCCATGCCGGCGGCGAGAACCGCCGACGCCCGGTCATGTCAAGTCGCACGGGCGCCTTATAGGCAGGCGCCCGCCGCCCCTCAAGCACAGCTTCCACGCAAATGCCAGCGGTTGAAGCGTTCCTGTCACATCCCTAATCAGGCGGCGCCCACCTGGATCGAGGAACGCTTGCATGACCGACGACGAGGTGCTCGCCGAATTCCGTGCCGCGGACGCGTTGCTTGAAGGGCACTTCATTCTCTCCTCCGGGCTCCGGAGCCCGCGCTACCTGCAGTGCGCGCGCGTGCTGATGGACCCGAGGCGCGCCGCGCGACTGTGCGAGGCGCTGGCGGAGAAGATTCCGGCCGAGATTCGCGCGAGCGTCACCGCCGTGGTCGCGCCGGCGATGGGTGGCGTCATCGTGGGCTACGAGCTTGCCCGCGCGCTGGGCGTCGAAGCGATGTTCGTGGAGCGGCCGCAAGGCACGTTCGAGCTGCGCCGCGGCTTCGCGCTCGAGCCCGGCCAGAAGGTGCTGATGTGCGAGGACGTCGTCACCACCGGCCTCTCGTCGCGCGAGGCGATCAAGGCGATCGAGGAGGCCGGCGGCGCGGTCTTGGCCGGTGCCTCGCTTGTCGACCGTTCCGACGGCCAGGCCGATATCGGCGTGCCGCTCTACCCGCTGATCCGTCTTGCGGTGCCGAGCTATGCGGCCGATGCGCTGCCGCCCGAGCTCGCGGCGATCCCCGCGATCAAGCCCGGCAGCCGCGCGAAGTGAAGCACCTCGGAGCAGCGCTGGCGGCGCTGCTTCTCCTCGGCAACGTGCCGCAGCTAGCGCCGCGAATCGATTCGACGCTCGCGAAGCATCGTTTCGTCGGCGTCGTGCTGGTCGGCCGCGGCCCGGCCCTGACCTATGTCCGCAACACCGGCCCCGCCTCGCAGGGGGTGGACGCGGTGTGGCGCTACGCCTCGGTCACCAAGCAGCTTACCGCGCTGATCGTGATGCAGGAGGTCGCCGCCGGCCGGCTCGCGCTCGACACGCCGATCAAGGAATATTGGCCTGCGTGGCCGCAGGTCTTTTCGGATCTCGTCACGATCCGGATGCTGCTCCAGCATGTGAGCGGCCTCGCCGACCCGGCCGAGGACGCGCAGGATGCCGACGGCGTGCCGCATTTCTATCGCAGCGCCGCCGTCGATCCGCGCCAGGCGGCGATCGGCTTCTGCGCCGAGCATCCCATCGCCGAGCCCGGCACCGGCTACCACTATAACAACTGCGACTATATCGTGCTCGGTGCGCTGCTGGAGCACATCACCGGCAAGCCGTTCGCGACGCTGCTGAAGGAGCGGATCGCGGCGCCGCTCGGCCTCAGGACGCTCGACCTGTTCAGCTTCGGTGCACCCGTGCGCCCGCATGTCCGCCCGCGTGCCGAGCCGGTCGTCGATCTCGCCAGCTATGGCGCAGCCGGCAGCGGCTTCGGCACGCCGCGTGAGCTATGGTCGTTCGATCGCGCGCTGATGGACTACCGCCTGCTATCACCAGAGGCGACCGCCGAGATGTGGAAAGGCGATCCCAAGCTGGGGTTCGCCGCACTGGGTGGCTGGAGCTACAGCGCCAGCCTCAAGGGCTGTGCCACGCCCATCGCGCTGTTCGAGCGGCGCGGCGAGATCGGCGGCGTCCAGATCCGCAACTTCCTCGCGCCCGCGACGAAGCGCGCGGTGATCGCGTTCACGGCGCGACCGATCGATTTCGGACAGGTGCTCGACGGCACGGGCTTCGCTTACGATCTGCTTTCCGCCGCGCTTTGCGCTAAGGCGCGGACATGACCGGCAAGCTCCGCCTCGGCGTCAACATCGACCATGTCGCGACCGTGCGCAACGCGCGCGGCACGGCCTATC
>JAFAZF010000046.1 GCA_019239915.1 Sphingomonadaceae bacterium | reverse complement strand
CGCGCGGTGAGCGCCGCGGTCTTGCCGGTGCCGGCGCCGGCGAGCATCAGCACCGGTCCCTCGGTGGTCAGCACCGCCTCGCGCTGGGGATCGTTGAGCCCGCGCAGATAGGCGGGTTCGGGGGCGAGCGACGCCAACTCAGTCATCCTCCGTCTTCCCATCTGCGCCGTTCGTCCTGAGCGAAGTCGAAGGACGTGCGGGAGGCGGGGCGTACGGGGCACGCACTTCGACTTCGCTCAGTGCGAACGGATTACTTTGGAAGAGAGCAGTCACCCCGAACAGGTAGGGAACGGGGCGGGCCGAGGCAACCGCGCTCCGCCAGCATCGTTGGGGTAGCGACGCATAGGAGATTGTTCATGAAAGCCGCTCTTCCCGTGATCGCCGCCGCGCTGCTGCTCGCCGCCTGCGGCAAGTCCGCGGCCGACAAGCAGGCCGATCAGCTCGACAACGCCGCGCAGCAGAGCGATTCCGCCGCCGCCAACGTCCTCGAGAACTCCGCCGACGCGATGCGCAACGGCACGATCGCCGCATCGGGCGCGACCACGCAGAACGCGATGCAGGCCGCGGGTGCCGCCGCCGCCGCCAATCCCGCGAACGAGGCGCAGCCGGCCGCGAACGCGCAAGACACCGCAATCCCGGGCACGCCGTCGCCGACCGGTCACACCAAATAGTCGCCGGCCATGTCCGCATGATCGCGCCGAAGAGGCGTCACGCGCAAAAAAGAAGGTGAATGCCGGCTTTAACGCTCTTTCGATCGGGCGGTGCACTTCCCCTTGGGGCCATCTTCGATCATAAACGTTTCGACAACCAAGACCGGGGTCGAACTTAGTTTCGGGGATGCCATAGAGGTGAGCGCGCCGTTCCGCTTTCCACGCTTCTTCGTGACGACACCCTCACCATGCCCCTATCTGCCGGGCAAGACGGAGCGCAAGGTCTTCACCGAGCTCACCGGTCCGCACGCCGCCGAGCTCAACGACGCGCTCGGGCGGATCGGCTTCCGCCGCTCGCAATCGGTCGCCTATCGGCCGAGCTGCCATGGCTGCCAGGCCTGCGTTTCGGTGCGCGTCGTCGCCAGCGAGTTCAAGCCGAACGCGACGCAGCGCAAGCTGATGCGGCGGCATGACGATCTCGTCGTCTCCGCCTGCCAGCCGTGGACGACCGAGGAGCAGTTCGCGCTGCTGCGCCGCTATCTGCTCGCGCGCCACCCCGGTGGCGGCATGGCCGACATGGACGACATCGACTTCGCCGATATGGTCGAGCAGACGCCGGTCAACACGCATGTGATGGAATATCGCGAGCCGGGCATCGGCGGTCGTCCCGGCCGGCTCGTCGGCGCTTGCCTGACCGATCATCAAGCCGACGGACTCTCGATGATCTACAGCTTCTTCGAGCCGGACAGGCCCGAGCGCTCCGGCCTCGGCACCTACATCATCCTCGATCATATCCGCCGCGCCGCGCACGCCGGGCTGCCCTATGTCTATCTCGGCTATTGGGTCGAGGGGTCCGCGCGGATGCAGTACAAGGTCCGCTTCCAGCCGATCGAGCGGCTGGATTCGGGCGGCTGGCGGCGCTTCGATCCGCCCCCGCCGGCGTTGGTCGTGCGGAGTGAGCCGCTGCCCTCGAAGCTCGCACCGATCGGCTGAGCCTTTGCGTCGCGGCGGCGGCGTTCCTATCTATCGAATTGTTGCCGTCATCCCAGCGGACGCCGGGATCTCGTGCGGCAAGCGCGGCGCACAAGCCTCCTGACACCCCAGCGTGCGCTGGGGATGACGGTCTTTGGGAGATAGGGATCATGACGATCGAGACGGCGACCTTCGCGGGCGGCTGCTTCTGGTGCACCGAGGCGGTGTTCAACGACGTCGTCGGCGTCGAAAGCGTCGAGAGCGGCTATATCGGCGGCAGCGTCACCAACCCCAGCTATCGCCAGGTCTGCGGCGGCGACACCGGCCATGCCGAGGCGATCCGCGTCCGCTTCGACAGCGACGTGATCTCCTACGCCGATCTGCTCGACATCTTCTTCCACACGCACGACCCGACGCAGCTCAACCGCCAGGGCAGCGACATCGGCACGCAATATCGCTCGGCGATCTTTCCGCAGTCGCCGGATCAGGAAGCGGCAGCGCGCGCCGCGATCGTGCGCAACCAGCCCGATTGGCCGAAGCCGATCGTCACCACGATCGAGCCCGACGGCCCGTGGTACAAGGCCGAGGATTATCATCAGGAATATTGGCAGGGCGAAGGCCAGCGGAATCCCTATTGCCTCGCGGTGATCCCGCCCAAGCTCGCCAAGCTGCGCAAGAGCTTCGCGGCGCGGTTGAAGGACGGCGTGGCGCTATCCTAACCCCGGTGCTCCGGCGAAGGCCGGAGCGCTGCATGGGGTGCCGCGCTCATGATCTCAGGGCTCTGGCCTTCGCCGGAGCACGGTTGTCCTGAGAATCAGCGCGATCACGAAATCTGGGTGACGCTCCAAAACCGTTCGTGCTGAGCGAAGTCGAAGCACGTGATGAGCCATGCGCCTTGGCCACACGTGCTTCGACTTCGCTCAGCACGAGCGGATTCCTACTGGATTAGCGCGGTGCCGCAGCGCGCTTCAGGCGGTCGTTGATGGCGCGGCCCAGGCCTCCGTCCGGGATCGGTGCGATCGCGATGGCCGCCGTGCCAGAGGCATCGGCGCGGTGCAGCGCGTCGAAGAGGTTCGCCGCCGCCTGCATGAGGTTGCCGGTGTCGGAGAGCGTGTCGTCGCCGGTGACGGCGCCGAACCCGATC
Organism: Sphingomonadaceae bacterium; assembly: GCA_019239915.1. GTDB lineage: Bacteria > Pseudomonadota > Alphaproteobacteria > Sphingomonadales > Sphingomonadaceae > Solisphingomonas. The sequence goes on along the minus strand of JAFAZF010000046.1, from coordinate 27,617 downwards.
AGCCACTCGCCGGGAATCGCGTCGCGCGCGTTCAGGCGCAGCGGCTTGGCCGGTGCGTAGTGGCTGGAAAGCTGGCCCGGCGCCTCGATCTTGTCATCGCCGGTCGTCGTCAGCGGTAAGCCGGCCACCGCCGCCAGCAGCTCGGGATCGAGCGGCCCGGGACGGAGCAGCCGCAGCCGGTGCTGTTCCACCGCGACGATCGTGGATTCGAGGCCGTGCGCGGTCGGGCCGGAATCGAGGATCAGCGGGATGCGCCCGCCGAGCGAGCGCAGCACATGCTCCGCGCGCGTCGCGCTGATCGTGCCGCTGGCGTTGGCCGAGGGCGCGGCGAGCGGGCGGTTCGCGGCGGCGAGCAGCGCGCGCATCGCCGGGTGGGCGGGCACGCGCAGCGCGATCGTGGCGAGGCCGGCGGTGACGATACGGGCGATGCCGTTCGCGGCGCGCGCAGGGAGCACCAGCGTCAGCGGGCCCGGCCAGAAACGTGCGGCGAGGCGCTCGGCTGCGTCCATCATCGCCGCGAGCCCGGCGGCGGCGGCAGCGTCGGGCACATGCACGATCAGCGGGTTGAAGCTCGGTCGGCCCTTGGCCGCGTAGATGCCGGCGACCGCCGTTGCGGACGTCGCGTCCGCCGCAAGCCCGTAGACCGTCTCGGTCGCGACCGCGACCGGCTGGCCGGCGCGGATCAGCGCGGCCGCGCGCGCAAGGCCATCGTCGGCAGGCAGCACGAGCGTTTCGCGATCGGAGGGAAGCGCGTCCATGGCGGCGGCTAACCCGCGTCCCATCCCGGCGCAACCTCGCGGACGTTCGTTGCGGAGAAGAACCTATTTTCGTGGCACTGCAACATTGATCTGTCTAAACTCGTGCAAAACGGGAATCGGGTCATGTCAATTACAGATCGACCGCTCGCGCTCTTCTGCAGCTGGCGCGGCCATCGCCGAGCGGCCGAGAAAAGCTGGGACGGTGAATTCTATCACAGTCGCTGTGCGCGTTGCGGCGCAGCAATCCTGCGTCTGTCGGGTGAGCGTCGCTGGCGGCTGCCGGATGCCGACGAACTGCGCTATTTCGAGAAGAAGCGCCAAGCCGTCGAGACGCTTGCCGTTCCCGCGCAGGAATGACCGGTCAGACGCGTTCTTCCGCTGCGCTGAACAGTTCCTCGCGGGCGATGCCCAGCCGCTCGATCGTCGCCCGCACGCGCGGCCACTCGGTCGTCAGGAAGGCGGCGCGTTCGCTCGCGCGCAGCCGCGCCGCCGCGCCCGTCGCGACGAACATGCCGACGCCGCGCCGAACCACGACGAGCCCGTCATCCTGGAAGCGTTGATAGGCCTTTGCCACGGTGAGTGGGTTGGCCTCGTAGCGCGCCGCGAGTGCGCGCACCGAAGGCAGCGGATCGCCGTCACGATATTCGCCATCGAGGATCGCGGCCGCGATCCGGTCGCGAATCCTGACGTTGATCGGCCGCTCGTCGCGCATCTCGAGCGACATAGTGTACTAATACAGCATGGCGCGTCAAGGATTCGACGTCCTTCCGCGGCCGCAGCGCCGTCTCAGCCCGGCCAAAGGCTCACCACCGCGTCGTAGTCCGGGCGCGGCCGCTCCTCGAGCGCGCGTGCGGGCGAACCGACGAAGATGAAGCCGGCGATCCGTCCTTCGGGCGCGAAGGCCGCGCGGACCGTCTCCGAATAGGCCGCCCAGCCGGTCAGCCAGCCGGCGACGAACCCTTCGGCGTGCGCGGCGGCGAGCAGGTTCATGCACGCCGCGCCGGCCGAGAGCTCCTGCTCCCAGATCGGAATGTGGCTGGCGTGCGCCGGCATCGAGATCGCGACGACGAGCACGGGGGCCTGCAGCGCGAACTGGCGGTTGGCCTCGATCTCGAGCCGGCCGGCATCGGCCTTGGTTTCGCGATAGGCGCGGTCGAGCAGATCGGCGAAGGCTTTGCGCTGGCCGCTGCCGACGATCACGAAGCGCCACGGCGCGAGCTTGCCGTGATCGGGCGTGCGGATCGCGGCGGCGAGGATGCGGCGCAGTTGCGCGTCGTCCGGTCCCGGCGCGACCATGTCGCGCGGCTTGCCCGAACGGCGCGTCGCGACGAGGCTGGCGGGGGAGGAGCGATCGTTGAACATCGCGCGGCCTTAGCGGTCGGCGATCGGGCTTCCTAGCTCAACCTGCCGAGGCTCAGCGCCGTTCGGTTCGAGCTTGTCGAGAACCGGCCAAGCCGGGCGCGGGGCCGCTTCTCGACGGTCGCATTTCGACAAGCTCGATGCTGCTCGAAGCGAACGGGTGTTGAAGGGCCGTCGCTTCTCATCGGGGAGCGATGGGGTTAGGTTACAGGGGAATGACAGCCCTTGCCGACGATCGCGCCGCGCGAACCTTCCTCGGCCATCCGCGCGGGCTGTTCGTGCTGTTCTTCGCGGAAACCTGGGAGCGCTTCTCCTATTACGGGATGCGCGCGATCCTGGTCTTCTACCTCACCAAGCATTTCCTGTTCGGCGAGGACAAGGCCTATCTGCTCTACGGCGCCTATACCTCCCTGGTCTACATCACGCCGGTGATCGGCGGCGCCTTGGCGGATCGCTGGCTCGGCGCGCGGCGGGCGGTGCTGTTCGGCGGCGCGCTGATCGCGATCGGCCACCTCACCATCGCACTGGTCGAGGGACCGAGAGGCGCGCAGGGCGGTTTCCTGCAAGGCTTCTACCTCGCGCTCGCCTTCATCGTCGTCGGCACCGGTTTTCTCAAGGCCAACGTCTCGACGATCGTCGGCCAGCTCTATCCGCGCGACGACATCCGGCGCGATCCGGCCTATTCGATCTTCTACATGGGCATCAACGTCGGCGGCGCGGTCGGCCCGATCGTCGTCGGCCTGCTCGGCGAGCTGTGGGGCTGGGGCTGGGGGTTCGGCGCCGCGGGCGTCGGCATGCTCGCGGGGCTGGTCAACTTCGTGCTGTTCCAGCCAGCGCTGGGCGCGGCCGGGTTGCCGCCGTCGCCGCAGGCGCTGCGCGCACGCGGATCGATCGGGCTCAGCACCGAGACGACGATCTATGCCGCCGCGATCGGCGGCGTCGTGCTGATCTACGCGCTGATCCAGTATCAGGATCTGGTCGGCTGGCTGCTCGTCGCGTTCGCCGCCGCCACGGTTGCCTTCGTGCTGTGGCGCGCGGTCGCGACCCTCGAGAGGGACGCGCGCAACCGGATCCTGGCGGCGCTCTTCCTCTGCGCGCTCAACCCGCTGTTCTGGGGATTGAACGAGCAGGGCGGCTCGTCGCTCAACGTGTTCACCGATCAGCGGGTCGACCGCCACCTGTTCGGCTTCGAGGTCCCCGCTTCGCAGTTCCAGTCGCTCAACTCGATCTTCATCATCGTCTTCGCGCCGGCGTTCGCGGCGCTGTGGACCTGGCTTGGGCGGCGACGCCTCGAGCCGAGTACGCCGGCCAAGTTCGGCATCGGCCTCGCGCTCACCGGCCTCAGCTTCCTCGTGCTGGTGTGGGGCGCGGCGAGCGGCAACGCGCTGACGCCGGCGATCTACATCGTGCTGCTCAACCTCGTCATGACCTGGGGCGAGCTCGCGCTGTCGCCGGTCGGCCTGTCGGCGATGACGCGGCTGTCGACGCTGAACATGGCGGGGCTGATGATGGGGGTGTGGTTCCTGTCGACGGCGGCGGGCGAGTATCTCGCCGGGCTGATCGCGAGCCTCACCGGCGGCGCCGGTACCGGCGCCGACCAGATACTGACGGTCTACGGCCGGATCGGCTGGCTCGGCATCGCCGCAGGCGCGGCCGTGGTCGCGCTGAGCCCGTTCGTCCGCAGGCTGATGCACCTCGATACGATCGGCCGCGACGACGTCGCGCACGGGCTCGACGGCGAGCGCACCCTCGCCGAGCCGCAGGCGCCGGGCTATCCGATCGCGGGCGAGCGGCCGGCGTGAGACCGGGCCAGCACTAGACGGTGAAGCTCTCGCCGCAGCCGCAGCTGCCCTTGGCGTTCGGGTTCTGGAAGACGAAGCCGGCGGTGAAATCGTCCTCGACCCAATCCATCCGGCTGCCGATCAGATAGAGCACCGATCCGGCATCGACATAGAAGTCGCCGCCGGGCGTGACGATCTTCTCGTCCATCGGATCGGGCGTGGTGACATAGTCGACCGAGTAGGCGAGGCCCGAGCAGCCGCGCCGCGGCGTCGACAGCTTGACGCCGACCGCGCCTGCGGGAGCAGTTGCCATCAGGCTGGCGATGCGCGCCTCTGCGGCGGGCGTCAGCGTGAGCGCGGCGGGGCGCTGGCGGGTTGCGACACTCATTACCTTCTAGCTCCGTTCGTGCCGAGCGTAGTCGAGGCACTTGCCCCGAGCGCTTCGCCTGCCGCACGTCCCTCGACTTCGCTCGGGACGAACGGGTTTATAGCATTCCGAGTTCTAATTTAGCCTCGTCGGACATCTTCGCCGGGTCCCAGGGCGGATCCCAGACGAGGTTGACCTCGGCCGAACCGACCCCCGGCACGGCGCCGACGCGCAGCTCGACCTCGCTCGGCATCGATTCGGCGACGGGGCAGTGCGGCGTCGTCAGCGTCATCGTCACGGTCGCGTGGCCGCCCTCGATGTCGACGCCGTAGACGAGGCCGAGATCGTAGATGTTCACCGGAATTTCGGGATCGTAGATGTCCTTGAGCGCGGCGATCACCGCCTCATAGGTTTCGCCGCACGGCGCGCCGGCATCGTCGCTCGCCGGCCGTTGCGAGAGGAAGCCTTCCAGATAGTCGCGCTTGCGTTCGAAGGTTTCGGCGACGCTTTCGTCGCGGCCCACCTGCGGGCGAGGCGGCGCCGGCGGCGCGGCGTCGGCCTCCTCGATGCGAAATTCCTGGTCCCCGTCCATCAGCCGAAATTCCCATTCATCCAAAGATTCGGGCTACCCGATCGAGCCCCCTCACCAGCGCCTCGACATGGCCGGGTCCGCTGTAGACGCCGAAGCTCGCCCGCGCGGTCGCGTCGACGCCGAGATGCGCCATCAGCGGCTGCGCGCAATGATGCCCGGCGCGGATCGCCACCTTCGCCTCGTCCAATATGGTGCCGACGTCGTGGGGGTGCACCCCCTCCATCGCGAAGCTGACGATGCCGGCGGCGTCCTCGGGGCCGAACAGGCGGACGCTGTTGACGGTGCGGAGCGCGTCGCGCGTCTGCTTCACCAGCGCGGCCTCGTGGGCGTGGATCGCGTCGAGCCCGATCGCCTCGACATAGTCGACCGCGGCGTGGAGGCCGAGCGCCCCGACGATGTGCGGCGTGCCCGCCTCGAAGCGCGCCGGTGGCGGCGCGAAGGTCGTGCGCTCGAACGTCACGCGGTCGATCATCGCGCCGCCGCCCTGCCAGGGAGGCATCGAATCGAGGATCTCGGGCCGCGACCAGAGCACGCCGATGCCGGTCGGACCGTAGAGCTTATGACCGGAAAAGGCGTAGAAATCGCAATGGAGCGCGGCGACGTCGACGGCGAGGCGCGGCACCGCCTGGCAGCCGTCCAGCAGCAGCTTCGCGCCGACCGAATGCGCGATTTCTGCGGCGCGCTTCGCGTCGAGCACCGAGCCGAGCACGTTTGAGACATGCGCGAGTGCTGCGAGCCTGTGCGCCGGCGTGATCATCGCCGCCATCGCATCGAGATCGACGCGGCCGTCCTCGGTCAGCGGCACGACGTCGATTTCGATGCCGGTGCGCTCCCGGATCAACTGCCAGGGGACGATGTTGCTGTGATGCTCGAGCGTGGAGAGCAGGATACGGTCGCCGGGCCTGAGATGGGCGAGGCCCCAACTCTGCGCGACGAGGTTGATCGCCTCGGTCGCGCCGCGGACATAGACGATCTCGTCCGCCGAGCCCGCGCCGATGAACCGGGCGACCCGCGCCCGCGCCGCCTCATAGGCGAGCGTCATGTCGGCCGAGCGTTGATAGACGCCGCGATGCACGGTCGCGTAGGTCTCGGCGTAGGCGCGATCGATCGCATCGATCACCGGCTTGGGCTTCTGCGCGGTCGCGGCCGAGTCGAGATAGGCCCAGCCGGCGGGGATAGCCGGGAAGTCCGAGACGCGATCGAGCGGGCGGGTCTGAGCAAGCGTGGCCATCAATCCCTCCCGTTCGTCCCGAGCGAAGTCGAGGGACGTGTCTCGACTTCGCTCGACACGAACGGAGAGTTGGAGAGCCAATTGTCCGCGTCCGCGACGAACACCTCCCGCACCGCCTCCTCGCCGATGCGGGCGAGCGCGTCGGCTACGAAGGCGCGGGTGAGCAGCGCCCTGGCGGGGGCGGGCGGAATGCCGCGCGAGTTGAGGTAGAAGAGCGCGCCCCGATCGAGCTCGCCGACCGCGCAGCCATGGGCGCATTTCACGTCGTCAGCGAAGATTTCGAGTTCGGGCTTGGCGTTGATCGTCGCGGTGCGCTGGAGGAGCACGCCGCGGAGCGACTGCTCGGCGTCAGTCTTTTGCGCATCGCGCGCGACTTCGACGCGCGCCGCGACCGAGGCGGTGGCCTGATCGTCGGCGACGGCGCGCCAAACCTGACGGCTCTGGCCGTGCGGCTCGGCATGGCGGAGGACGAGCGCGGCGTCGTGGCGCTGTTGACCGCGCGCGAGGAGGGCGCCGCCCGCTTCGGCGAAGGCTTCCTCGCCGGCGAGCGTCAGATGCGCGTCGATGCGGCTGTCGCCTGCTCCTGCAGCCAGCGTGGTCGCGATCAGGCTCGCGCCCGTGCCGATCTCAGCGGTGTCGGCCAAGCTGGTGAAGCCGCCGGCCGCGCCCAGGATGCGGCGCATCAGCATGAGGCGGCCCGAGCGGGCGAGCGTGATCCCGGTCGCTCGGTTCGCCCAGCCGGCGCCGGCGAAGCTCTCGACGATGCTCGCCTGCGCGTCCTCGCCAATCTCGATCTCGGCGGCGAGATGGCTGGCGCCGCCCGAGCCGAGATGGACGATCTCGATCGTCCCCGACGGCATGTGCTCGGCGCCGATGCGCAGCCGCCAGCCCCGCGTGCCGGCGAGTCGCCCGAGCGGGTGCCGCGCCGCACGCGCGTCGGCAGGGCCGATCTCGACCGGGCCGGGGTTGGAGCGCGACGGATCATAGACGCCGTCGACGAAGAGCAGGCGGGGTCCGTCACCGATCCAGAGTACGTCGGGCGCCGGTATCGCACCGGAAGGCCGCGCCTCGGCGAGCGCGGGGAGGGCGGACAAGTCCGACCAGCGCCACGCTTCCTCGCGGGACGAGGGGAGGGCGAGCGACGCCATCAGCAAGCGATCCGTTCGTCCTGAGCGCAGTCGAAGGACGTGCTGCAAGCGCCGTTCTGCTGGGCACGCACTTCGACCACGCTCAGTGCGAACGGGTCTTTCCTGGCTAGCGGAACGATCACGCCGCCACCCCGACATAGCCTTCGCGCTCGAGCTCCAGCGCAAGCTCCGGCCCGCCCGAGCGGACGATCCGCCCGCCCGCCAGCACGTGGACGAAATCCGGCTTCACGTAATCGAGCAGCCGTTGATAATGGGTGATGAGCAGCACCGCCTTGTCGGGCCTGCGCATGATGCTGTTGATGCCGTGGCCTACATGGCGGAGCGCGTCGATGTCGAGGCCGCTGTCGGTCTCGTCGAGGATGGCGAGGCGGGGGTCGATGATCCCCATCTGGACCATCTCGTTGCGCTTCTTCTCGCCGCCCGAAAAGCCGACATTGACCGGCCGCTTGAGCATGTCCGGGGCGAGCCCGAGCGCGTCGGCCTGGGCGCGGGCGCGCTTGAGGAAGTCGCCGCCCGAGAGCGGCGGCTCGCCGCGAACCGCGCGCTGGGCATTGAGCGCCTCGCGCAGGAACTGGACGTTGGAGACGCCGGGAATCTCGACCGGATATTGGAAGCCGAGGAACAGCCCCGCCGCCGCGCGCTCATGCGGCGCGAGCGCGAGCAGGTCCACCGCCACCTCCCCTCCTGTGGTCTGGAGCGCCTCCCCAACCCCGTTTGTGTCGAGCGAAGTCGAGACACGCTGCGCATCGCTTGCGGCACGTCCCTCGACTTCGCTCGGGACGAACGGGGTGGTGAAGGTCACCGAACCCTCCGTCACCTCATAGCCCGGCCGGCCACCGAGCGTGTAGGCGAGCGTCGACTTGCCGGCGCCGTTCGGCCCCATGATCGCATGCACCTCGCCCGCGCCGATCGCGAGATCGAGGCCCTTGAGGATCGGCTTGCCGTCGACTTCGGCGTGGAGGTTGGTGATCTGGAGCACTAAACTTTCTCGCACGTAAGGTGGACTTCGACGACTTCGAGCGTCGCTATCTTGGCCGGCGCTCGGTCTGTCGGAAGACCGATATGCAAGACGTCCTTGACGCGGAGCTGAGCCTCTTCACCGAGATAATCGGCGATGACGATCTCGCCTACTCGGGGAACTGATAGAAACTTATGCGGACCTACAGACCGAATTTCATGGTCCTTATCGCGCACCGATACTTCGCAGATAACGCCCATATTCTGAGCCATCACCCCACGCTCCCCTCAAGGCTGATCCCCAGCAGCTTCTGCGCCTCGACGGCGAACTCCATGGGCAACTGCTGCAAAACCTCCTTGGCGAAGCCGTTGACGATCAGCGCGACGGCCTGCTCGGCGTCGAGGCCGCGCGACATGGCGTAGAAGAGCTGATCGTCGCTGATCTTCGAGGTAGTGGCCTCGTGCTCGATCTGCGCGCTGGGATTGCGAACCTCGATATAGGGGACAGTGTGCGCGCCGCATTCATGGCCGAGCAGCAGGCTGTCGCACTGGGTGAAGTTGCGCACGCCCTCTGCCGTCGGTCCGACCCTCACCAGCCCGCGATAGGTGTTGTTCGAGCGGCCCGCCGAGATGCCCTTCGAGACGATCGTCGAGCGGCTGCCCTTCCCCAAGTGGATCATCTTGGTGCCGGTGTCTGCCTGCTGGCGGTTGTTGGTGACGGCGACCGAATAGAATTCGCCGACGCTGTTCTCGCCGGCGAGCACGCAGCTCGGATATTTCCAGGTGATCGCGCTGCCGGTCTCGACCTGCGTCCAGCTCACCTTGCTGTTCCGCCCCTGGCAGAGCGCGCGCTTGGTGACGAAATTGTAGATGCCGCCGCGGCCCTGCTCGTCGCCGGGATACCAGTTCTGCACGGTCGAATATTTGATCTCGGCATCGTCGAGCGCGACCAGCTCTACGACGGCGGCGTGGAGCTGGTTCTCGTCGCGCTGCGGCGCAGTGCAGCCCTCGAGATAGGAGACGTACGAGCCCTTGTCCGCGACGATCAGCGTGCGCTCGAACTGGCCGGTATTCTCGGCGTTGATGCGGAAATAGGTCGACAGCTCCATCGGGCAGCGCACACCCTCGGGAATGTAGACGAAGGTACCGTCCGAGAAGACCGCACAGTTGAGCGTAGCGAAATAATTGTCGTGCATCGGCACGACCTTGCCGAGCCACTTGCGGACGAGCTCGGGATACTCCTTGATTGCCTCGCTGATCGAGCGAAAGATGACGCCTGCCTGCTCCAGCTCCTTGCGGAAGGTGGTCGCGACCGAGACGCTGTCGAACACCGCGTCGACCGCGACCTTGCGCGCGCCCTCGACGCCGGCGAGCACCTTCTGCTCCTCGATCGGGATGCCGAGCTTCTGGTAGGTCTTCAGGATCTCGGGATCGAGTTCGTCCAGCGAGCCAATCGTCTTCTTCTGCCTGGGCTCGGCGTAATAATAGGCGTCCTGATAATCGATCGGCGGCACGTTGAGCTTCGCCCAATCGGGCGGCGTCATCGTCAGCCAATGGCGATAGGCCTTGAGCCGCCAGTCAAGCATCCATTCCGGCTCGTTCTTCTTGGCCGAGATGAAGCGGACGATGTCCTCGGAGAGGCCCTTGGGCGCGAACTCCTGCTCGATGTCACTGGTGAAGCCCCACTCGTAGGTGGAGGCGCGATCGGCGGCGGCCTGCGCTTCGGCGTTGCGGGTGGCCATCAGACTGCCCTCTCCACGAGAACTCCGTTCGTGCCGAGCCCTTCGACTGCCTGCGAAGGCAGGCGCTCAGGATAAACTTCAGCCTTTCGGGCTGAAGTCGAGGCATGTGCCGCAAACGCTTCGCCTGCCTCACGTCCCTCGACTTCGCTCGGGACGAACGGGAGCTGGGAAGCAAGTGTTGCGAGGCTGATCCCCGCCAGCGCCCCCCTTACCACGCCGTTGACGACACTCCAGTGCGGCTGGACGCGGCAATTGCCTTCGAGCGCGCAATCGTGGCGCCCGTCGTCCACGCAGGCGGTCATCGCGATCGGGCCCTCGACGGCCTCGATGATCTCGGCAAGGTTGATCGCCGCCTGCGGGCGGGCAAGGCGGAAGCCGCCATTCTGTCCCCGCGCGGACACGAGCAACCCGGCGGCCGCGAGCCGGCCCGAGAGCTTCTGCGCGGTGGCGAGCGGCACGCCGGTCTCGCCAGCGAGGCTCGCGGCCGAGACCGCGCCGTCATGGCGCGCGGCGGCCGTCATCATCACCACGGCATAGTCGGCTAGGCTCGACAGGCGCACGCACGCTCCCGCAAATCGGATCGGAACAGTCGGATTTGCACTTGGGGGCGCGAGCGCGGCGGGTCAAGCCCCAAGGAACACGGGAGGTTTCTTGCTCCCCTCCGTGGAAGGGGGGAAGGGAACGTCCTCAGCTCACCCGCGTCAGCTTGGGCAAGCCTTCGAGGCGGCTGCGCTGCTCGAACGTCATCTTGGCGATCGGGGAGCGCGACTGCGAAAGCTGCACAGGGGTCAGCCCGATGAACCGCCTGAACTCGCGGATGGCGTGGCTCTGATCGTAGAAAGCGCCCTCGTAGAGCGCGCTCCAATCCTCGCCGACCGCGATCTTGGCGGCGGCACGCAGCGCCCGGAACTTGCGCGCGAGCAGCTTCGGCGGCCCGCCATAGATGCGATTGGTCAGCCGCTCGACCTGCCGCGCCGATAGGCCGGTCGCTTCGATCAGCGCATCGACTTCCGGCGAATCATCGGTGACGAGCCAGGCATCGACGATGTCGGTGAAGTCGTGCGGCGGCTCGCGGCCGCGCTCGACGAGCCGGCGCAGGAAGCCGTCCGCGATCGCGCCCATCGCCTCCAGCGTGCGCGCGGTGCGAAGCTGCGCCATCATCTCGTGCAGGATCGGACCGAAGATCGGCACCGCATCGGTCAGCGCGTCGCGGGCGCGGTGCGCGTCGAGATCGACCAGCGCGGCCCAGCCCGCCGGCAGCAGGCCGATGCCGAAAACGAGCGTCGGCCCCTGGGTGCTGATCTGCGTCGCGGCATGCGTCGGTCCGGTCAGCGCGATCTCGCCCGGAGTCACCACCGGCCCGTCGCCGAAGCGGTATGCGCCGCCGCCCCGCAGGATGAAGCGGAGCTGCGCCATCTCGGCGCGGGCGACGTCCTGCACTGCCGGCAGATCGACCCGGAACAGATAATAGGACGAGACCAGCCGCGCGAGATACGCCGCCGGCGCCATATAGTCGAGCGCGACCGGCGCCCCCCCCGGCGCCGTCGCCGACGCGCACATCGTATCAAACATGCGCGTCCCCACACGCAAAGCTATTGATCTCTATCAATAAACGAAAAGGCGGCAAAAAAAAGGCCCGGCCGATGAAGGCCGGGCCGAAAGGTAAGACCGGCCGTTTCCAGCCTGTCTCGGGTCGCAAGATGAGCAGTAGCCGCCCAAAGACTAGCGGTATTGTATGGATTCGACACGTTCGCCGGGTTTTGACCGTTATGCATCCCGCTGCCATAGCGGCGCCGTCTCCGATGCGACTTTATTCTCTCCTCCGGCCGCTCCTGTTCACGCTCGATGCCGAGCACGCACACGGGCTTGCGATCGCTGCGCTGAAGGCGCTGCCGCCGCGTGGCGTGGCGCGCCTCGGGCCGCTCGCGATCCGCGTTGCCGGCATCGATTTTCCCGGGCCGATCGGGCTCGCGGCGGGGTTCGACAAGGATGGCGAGGTCGCCGATGCGCTGCTCGGGCTCGGCTTCGATTTCGTTGAGATCGGCACGGTGACGCCGCTGCCGCAGCCGGGCAATCCGCGGCCACGGCTGTTCCGCCTCGCCGAGGATCGCGCGGTGATCAACCGCATGGGGTTCAACAGCAAGGGCCACGCGGCGGCGCACGCGCGGCTGGCGGCGCGGCATACGCGGCCAGGCATCGTCGGCGTCAACATCGGCGCCAACAAGGACAGCGCCGATCGCATCGCCGATTACGTCGCCGGCGTGCGCGCGATGCGGGACGTCGCCGACTATCTGACGATCAACATCTCGTCGCCGAACACACCTGGATTGCGCGCGCTGCAGGATGCCGGCGCGCTCGACGAGCTGCTCGCGCGAATCGCGGAGGAGCGGGGAGGAGAAGGACCGCCCGTCTTCCTCAAGGTCGCGCCCGATCTCAATACGAACGAGATCGACGGCATCGTCCGCGCCGCGCTCGATCACGGGCTCGACGCGCTGATCGTCGCCAACACGACGCTGTCGCGCCCGCCGCTGCGCTCGGCACACGCTCGGGAGGCTGGCGGCCTCTCGGGCGCGCCGCTGCGCGAACTCGCACTCGAAAAGCTGCGCGCGTTCCGGTCGGCGAGCGGCGGCGCGCTCCCGCTGGTCGCGGCCGGCGGCATCGCCAGCGCCGAGGACGCCTATGCCCGCGTCCGCGCCGGCGCGAGCCTGATCCAGCTCTACAGCGCGCTCGTCTACGAAGGACCCGACCTCGCGCGGCGGATCGGCGCGGGGCTGGCGGCGCTCATGAAGCGCGATGGCTTCAGGACGCTGCAGGAAGCGGTGGGCAGCGAACCGCGCTCATGACGAATGCCCGGTTGCGGTGGTTAGCAGCCGTTCGGACACGCGATTCCGTTCGGCCTGAGCTTGTCGAAGGCCTGTTCTTCAGTCTTGATCGACCGTGATGTTCTGGACCTACCTGCTCCATTGCCGCGGCGGCATCTTCTATGTCGGCCATAGCGATGATCTCGAGCGCCGGCTGGCGGAGCATCGGTCCGGCGTGGTGCCGGGCATCGCGCACGATCACCTGCCGGTAACGCTCGTCCGGTCGGAGACCCTCCCGACGCGCGCAGACGCGCTCGCCATGGAACGGCGGCTCAAGGGCTGGAGCCGCGCCAAGAACTTGCCCTGATCCGAGGCGATTGGCCGAAGATCAGCCGCCTCGCCTCATCCAAAGAGAAGAGCAGGCCTTCGACAAGCTCAGGCCGAACGGAAACGTGAACGTCCGCAAATGAGCAATAACCGCCCCCCTCAGTGATCCGCCGGGCCGCCTTCGAGCACGAAGCGCCGGTCGCAATAGCCGCAATCGACCCAGCCCTTCTCGTCGATCTCGAGATAGACGCGCGGATGGCCCAGCGCGGGTGCGATGTCGCCGGCCCCATCGCAGGCGACGCGGCTGGCGTTGACGCGGATGATCTCGGGAGGCTGCTGCACGGGCGCGCGCTTAGCAAGCGGCGCGGGCGTCCGCAATCAGGCGGAGAAGCGGGCGACCGTGTGGCGCGGCAGCGGATGCGCGCCGATGCCGCCGGCAGCCGCCAGCGCCGCGGCGAGCAGCGCCGCCAGCACCAGGCCAGCGTGAGCGCGGACGCCGTGCCGCTCCGGGGCGGGGGCGGGCGCGACGCGTGCGACCGTGCGAAGCCGCTGCTCGATGCCGTGATGATCCATCTTCATGGCGCCGCATCATGCGCGCGGCCGCTAAACGGAAGGTAAACGCCCGCGCGCCTTTGCGCGAACCTCCGCCTGCCGCTAATCAGCGCCGCCATGACCTCCGCCCCCGCCGAAGCCGCGATCCGCATCGACCAGCTCTGCAAAACCTACGAGGGCGGCAAGCGCGCGCTCGATGGCGTCAGCTTCGAGGTGCCGCGCGGCCAGATCTTCGGGCTGCTCGGGCCCAACGGGGCGGGCAAATCGACGCTGATCAACATCCTCGCCGGCATGGTCGTCAAGACGAGCGGCACCGCGGAGATCTGGGGCTTCGACACCGATCGCCATCCGCGCAACGCCAAGGCTTCGATCGGGATCGTGCCGCAGGAGATCGTGTTCGATCCGTTCTTCAGCCCCCGCGAGACGCTCGAGAACAGCGCCGGCCTGTGGGGCGTGCCGCCGGCCAAACGGCGCACGATGGAGCTGCTCCGCGCCGTCCATCTCGAGGACAAGGCCAATGCATACGCGCGGACGCTATCGGGCGGGATGAAGCGGCGCCTCATGGTCGCGAAGGCGATGGTCCACGCGCCGCCGGTGCTGGTGCTCGACGAGCCGACCGCGGGCGTCGACGTCCAGCTCCGCCAGCAGCTCTGGGCCTATGTCCGCGAGCTGAACGCGGGCGGGGTGACGGTGGTGCTCACCACGCACTATCTCGAGGAAGCCGAGGAGCTGTGCGATCGCATCGCGATCATCAACCATGGCCGGCTGATCGCCAACCAGCCGACGCGTCAGCTCGTCAACATGGCGCAGGAGAAGGTCGTCGAGGTGCTGGTCGACCGCGATCTCGATGCGGCACCGGACGCGCCCTGCTTCGAGAAGATCGAACTCAGCCAGGGCCGGCTGCTGACGATCACCTTTCACAAGGACAAGGTGAACGCCGGCGAGGTGCTCGGCGCGGTCACCGCCGCCGGCCTCGGCATCGTCGACGTCTCGACGCGCGAGGCCGATCTCGAGGACGTCTTCCTGAACCTGACCGCGGCGGCCTAAGGGCGCGCGCCGGCCGTGGCGTGGGACCTGGCCGGCGCGTTCCGCAAGAAGGGTGAGCACGAATCGGCGCGGCTCGACGATTTCGCGTTCCGGCTGCGTGCACGCACGATGCGCCTCCTTGCGGAGATGCTGGGCCTCGGTCCCGATCCGCTGGTCCGCGCAATCGCGGCGAAGACCGACGACGCGCTGCTGGCGGATATCGCCGCGCTTCGCGTCGATCTCGATCGCGACGCGCTGAACGCCGCTTACTTACGCGCCCGGACGGAGGCGCGGCGCGCACTGGTCGCCGAACGCGGCGATCCCAGCCCCCACCGGCTCGCCTGAGCGTGTAGCCGCTCCGCTTGCCAGCGCGCGGTCCACGCCCTAGCCATCCGCGCTTCCGCCCGCGCGGAAAGACAAGGGGATGAGGCGAGAAAGGTGGCGAGCACGCCGCAGCTATTCGATGTCGTGATCGTCGGCTCGGGCGCCGCGGGGCTGACCGCGGCGCTCAGCCTGGCGCCCCGTTTCCGCGTCGCGGTGATCGCCAAAGCCGGGCTGTCGGAAGGCTCGACCGCCTGGGCGCAAGGCGGCATCGCCGCCGTGCTTGAGGAGGGCGACACCTTCGAGAGCCACGTCGAGGACACGATGATCGCCGGCGCCGGGCTCAACAACCGCGATACGGTCGAATTCGTGATCGGCAGCGCGCCGGGTGCGATCGATCGGCTGGTGGCGCTCGGCGTGCCGTTCAACGTCGAGGGCAATGCACTGCACCTGACGCGCGAGGGCGGCCACAGCCATCGCCGCATCGTCCATGTCGACGATGCGACCGGACACGCCGTGCAGGTCGCGCTCGAGGCGGCGGCGGCCGCGCATCCCAACATCACGCTCATTCCCGACATGGTCGCGATCGACCTGATCACCAGCCGTCATGGCGAGCGCTATTCGGGCGACGGCCATGTCTGGGGCATCTATGCGCACAACCGGCGGACGCGGCGCGTCGAGGCGATCACCGGTCGCGCGACGATTCTCGCCACCGGCGGCGCTGGCCGCGCCTATCTCTACTCGACCGCGCCGCGCGGCGCGACCGGGGACGGCATCGCGATGGCATGGCGCGCGGGCTGCCGCATCTCGAACATGGAGATGATGCAGTTCCACCCGACCTGCCTGTGGAACCTCGAGGTCAAGAATTTCCTGATCACCGAGGCGGTGCGCGGCGAGGGCGGACAGCTCAAGCTGCCGCCCGGCGTGCCCAATGGCGGCCACCGCTTCATGCCGGATTTCGACGCGCGCGCCGAACTCGCGCCGCGCGACATCGTCGCCCGCGCGATCGATCACGAGATCAAGCGGCTGGGGCTCGACTATGTCCATCTCGACATCAGCCACATGCCGGCGGATTTCGTGCGCGGCCATTTCCCGACGATCCACGAGAAGCTGCTGTCGCTCGGCATCGATATGACCAAGGAGCCGATACCGGTGGTGCCGGCGCAGCACTATACCTGCGGCGGCATCCTGGTGGATCGCGACGGCCGCACCGATCTGCCCGGGCTCTATGCCGCCGGCGAATGCACCCAATCGGGCCTGCACGGCGCCAATCGCCTCGCATCGAACTCGCTGCTCGAATGCTTCGTCTATGGCGAGGCAGCGGCGGCGCATATCACGGCGCATTGGGACGAGCTGCCGCCGGTGCCGCCGGTGCGCGGCTGGGACGAGAGCCGCGTCTCCGATTCGGACGAGGAGGTCATCGTCCAGCATAATTGGCGCGAGATCCGCCGCTTCATGTGGGACTATGTCGGCATCGTGCGGACGACCAAGCGGCTCGAACGCGCCGAGCATCGCATCCGCCTGCTGCGTCGCGAGGTCGAGGATTATTACGGCAATTTCCGGGTCACGCCCGATCTCATCGAGCTCCGCAACCTGATCGAGGTCGCCGATCTGATCGTGCGTTCCGCGCTCAAGCGCAAGGAAAGCCGCGGCCTCCACTATACGCTCGATTATCCGCGCGCGCTCGCCAGGGCCGAGGATACGGTGTTGCTGCCGTAGGGCACTCGACACCGCATCGAGAGCGACTACACTCCTCAAAATCCGTTCGCACTGGCGAAGTCGAAGTGCTTGCTCCACGAGACAGCGTTCGTTGCATGTCCTCCGACTTCGATACAAAGCACCGGGGTTTATCCTGAGCGCCTGCCTTGGCAGGCAATCGAAGGGCTCAGGAAGAACCGATCAGGAGTAGCGGGAGGTTAAGACCATGCTCTGGGGACCGGTCGGCATCGTCATCGTCCTGCTGCTCGTCACCGCGGCGCGGACGTTCGGCGTCAATCAGGAGTATCAGCGCGCGGTGCTGTTCCGGCTCGGCCGGCTCGGCACCACCAAGGACGCCGGCTGGTATTGGCTGATCCCGTTCGTCGATCGCGTCGTGAAGGTCGATCTGCGCACCGTCACGATCGCGCTCGAGACGCAGGAGACGGTGACGCGTGATGGCGTGCCGGTGAAGGTCAACGCCGTGCTGTGGTTCCGCGCGTCGGATGCCGCGCGGGTGGTGATGACGGTCGAGAACTGGCAGCGCGCGGTGATCCAGGCCGCCGAGACCGCGATGCGCGACGCGATCGGCCAGAGCGATCTCGATCAACTCCTGAAGGAGCGCGTCCAGATCAACCAGCGGCTGCTCGCGATGCTGAGCGAGGCGTGCGAGCGCTGGGGTGTCACCGTTGACGCCGTCGAGATCAAGGATCTGGATATTCCCGAACAGATGCAGCGCGCGATCGCGCGCGAAGCCGAAGCGGTGCGCGAAAAACGCGCGCGGATCATCAAGGCGGAGGGCGAGCGCGAGGCCGCCGAGACGCTGGCGAGCGCGGCAAGCACGATCGCCGGATCGAAGGGCGCGCTGGAGCTGCGTCGCCTCCAGGCGCTCACCGAGATCGGCGTCGAGCATAATTCCACGATCATCGCGATGATGCCGGTCGAGCTGCTCGAAGCCGCGCAGAAGCTGGCGGGGAAGGGGCAATCGTAAGGCCTCTCCCTCTCGGGGAGGGGTTTGGAGTGGGTGGAGGGGCGCAAAACGTTCGCCCAGCCGCCTACCCACCCCTCAATCCCCTCCCTCCCAGGGAGGGGAGGACGCGCACTGTATGCCGTGCGCCCCCGAGCCGCTAAAGCCTTGCCCATGCCATCCAACCATCTCTATCTCGTCGACGGCTCGGGCTACATCTTCCGCGCCTATCACCGCCTGCCGCCGCTCACCAATCGCAAAGGTCAGCCGGCGGGCGCGGTCTACGGCTTCACGGCGATGCTGTGGAAGCTGCTCGACGAGTTGAAGAAGGACGGCGGCCCGACGCATCTCGCGGTGATCTTCGATGCCTCGTCGCACACCTTCCGCAACGAGATGTACGATCAGTACAAGGCGCACCGGCCGCCGCCGCCCGAGGATCTCGTCCCCCAATTCCCGATCATCCGCGAGGCGACACGCGCCTTCTCGGTGCCGTGTATCGAGGAGGAAGGGCTGGAGGCGGACGACATCATCGCCTGCTATTCGAAGGCGGCGCTGGCGGCGGGCTGGCAGGTGACGATCGTCTCGTCCGACAAGGACCTGATGCAGCTGATCGAGCCCGGTCTCGATCTACTCGATACGATGAATAACCGCCGCATCGGGCCGGACTATGTGATCGAGAAGTTCGGCGTGCCGCCCGAGCAGTTGGGCGACGTGCTCGCGCTGATGGGCGACAGCGTCGACAACGTCCCCGGCGTCCCCGGCGTAGGCCCCAAGACCGCGAGCGAGCTGATCCGCGAGCATGGCAGCCTCGAGGCGGTGCTGGCGGCGGCCGACGGGATCAAGAAGCCGAAGCTCCGCCAATCGCTGATCGATCATGCCGACAATGCGCGGCTTTCGCGCGAGCTGGTGCGGCTGGTCTGCGACCGGCCGCTGCCCGAGCCGCTCGACGATCTCGTGCTCAAGGGTATCCCGCCCGATCCGCTGCGCGACTTCCTCGCCGATCAGGGCTTCCGCTCGCTGCTGACCAAGCTCGGCGGCAGCGTCGCCGCATCCGAGCCGCCGCCGGTGATCGAGAGCGACGAGCCGGCGTTCGTCCACAAGGACTACGAGACGGTCGTCGAGGAAGCCGATCTCGATCGCTGGATCGCCGCCGCCTACGAGGCCGGCCATGTCGCGGTCGACACCGAGACCGACCATATCGATTGCATCCGCGCCACCCTGGTCGGCGTCAGCCTCGCGACCGCGCCGGGCAAGGCCTGCTACATCCCCGTCGGCCATACGGGCACCGAGGACGGGCTGCTCGCCGAGGCGCCGCGGCAGCTGCCGCGCGATCTCGTCATCGCCAAGCTGAAGCCGCTGCTCGAGGATTCCTCGATCCTCAAGATCGGCCAGAACCTGAAGTACGACCTGATCATGTTCCGCAAGCACGGGATCGAGATCGCGCCTTACGACGACACGATGCTGCTCAGCTACGCGCTCGACGCCGGGCTCGGCCAACACGGCATGGACGATCTCGCCAAGCGCCACCTCGATCATGCCTGCATCGAGTTCAAGAGCGTCTGCGGCACCGGCAAGAGCCAGATCAGCTTCGACAAGGTCGCGCTCGATCGCGCCACCGAATACGCCGCCGAGGATGCCGACGTGACGCTCAGGCTGTGGCGCAAGTTCAAGCCGCGGCTTGCGCGCGAGGCGGCGAGCCGTGTCTATCACAGCGTCGATCACGCACTGGTGCCGGTGATCGCCGGTATGGAGATGGCAGGCGTGCTCGTCGATCGCGAGGAGCTGAAGCGGCTCTCCGCCGAATATGCCGTCGACATCCAGCGGCTGGAGGGCGTCATCCACGAGGCGGCGGGCGGCCCGTTCACGATCGGCAGCCCGAAGCAGCTCGGCGAGGTGCTGTTCGACCGGCTCGGGCTGCCCGGGGGGCGCAAGGGCAAATCGGGCGTCTATTCGACCGACGTCAACGAGCTCGAGCGGCTCGCCGCGAGCGGCGTCGAGGTCGCGCGGCTGGTGCTCGACTGGCGACAGCTCACCAAGCTCAAGTCGACCTATACCGATGCGCTGCAGGAGCAGATCAACCCGGCGACGGGCCGCGTCCACACCAGCTTCTCGATGGCGGTGGCGCAGACCGGGCGGTTGTCCTCGACCGACCCCAACCTTCAGAACATCCCGATCCGCACCGAGAGCGGGCGGCGCATCCGCGAGGCGTTCGTCGCCGCGCCGGGCCACGTCATCCTTTCGGCCGACTATTCGCAGATCGAGCTTCGGCTTGCCGCGCACATGGCCGACGTGCCGCAGCTCCGCGAGGCGTTCGCCAACGGCGACGACATCCACAACCTCACCGCGCAGGAGCTGTTCGGCGAGGTGAACCGAGACACCAGGGGCCGCGCCAAGACGATCAACTTCGCGATCCTCTACGGCATCTCGGCGTTCGGCCTCTCGGGACGTCTCGGCGTCGATCGCGGCGAGGCGCAGGCGATCATCGATCGCTATTTCGATCGCTTCCCCGGCGTCCGCAACTATATCGCGACGACGATCAACCAGGTCCGCGAGAAGGGCTTCGTCACCACGCTGTTCGGCCGCAAGACGCACCTGCCCGCGATCAAGGGCAAGACCGTCGGCGAGCGTCAGGGCGCCGAGCGCCAGGCGATCAACGCGCCGATCCAGGGCACCAGCGCCGATCTCATCAAGCGCGCGATGGCGCGGATGACCGGCGCGCTCGCCGACGCCGGCCTCGCCGACGTCAAGATGCTGCTCCAGGTCCATGACGAGCTCGTCTTCGAGGTGCCCGAAGCCAAGGCCGAGGCGGCGGGCGCGGTGATCCGCGAGACGATGGCGCTTGCGGCCGAGCCTGCGCTTACCCTCTCGGTCCCGCTCGGCGTCGAGATCGGCACCGGCCCAAGCTGGGGCGCCGCGCATTGATTGCGACGCGAGCAACAGCCCTGCTCCGGCGAAGGAGACGAGAGGAGGACGCCTGCCGACAGCGCTCCGGCCTTCGCCGGAGCACGGGGTCTGTTGCAAGGCAGGCGCCTTGACGATCGCCGCCGCTCCCGGCGTGCCCCCCGCGGAGCCGCTCGCCGGTCCGCGCGATCCTTCGCAAGAGGTGGCGCCAGGGGACATCGCCGCGTTGGCGAAGGGTGGGCGCACCAATTTCCTCGGTTTCCTGCTCCGGCTCGCGGCACGGCTGCCGTTCCTGTTCGTCGCCGGCCGGATGTATGGCGCCGACGCGCTCGGCCGCTTCGCCTATGCGACGATCATCGTCGAGTTCGCCGCGCAGCTCGCCACGCTCGGCCTGAAGCGCGGGCTCGCGCAGCAGTTGGCCAAAGCCAAGCGCCCGCACGTCCATGTCGTGTGGGACGGGCTGCTCGTCGGCGGACTGTGCTCGGCGCTGGCGATCGCGGTGCTGATAGCCGCGCCCAAGCTTATGTTTCCCAACAGTGCGATCAACGGCCGCGACGCACTGCTGCCGCTCACCATCATCGGCTGGGTGGGATCGGACATCGCGCTCGCCGGGCTCGCCTATCGCGGCGACATCGGCGCGACGGTGAAGGCGCGCTCGCTGATCGAGCCATGGACGATCAGCATCGCCGCCTTGCTGCTCGCCTTCTATTCGCGGCGCGACGGGCTGATCCTCGCCTACGCGCTTTCCGCGACGACCGCGCTCGTCGCCTCGATCGTGCCGCTGCTCAAGAGCTACGGGCGGCCGCGCGGCTGGCGGCCGCGCCCGCGCGAACTCTATCGCATCGCCACCAAGAACCTGCCGCTCGCCGGTGCCGATGCGATCGAATGGGGCTCGCGCCGGCTCGACATCGCGATCCTGGGGCTGTTCTTCGCGCCGGCGATCGTCGGCATCTATTATGTGGCGCAGCAGGTCGCCTCGCTGCCGCAGAAGCTCAAGACGAGCTTCGATCCGATCCTCGGACCGGTGATCACGCAGAACCTCGCCGAGGACAATCACGCAGCGGTCGCCCGGCAGGTGCGCCAAGTCGGCTTCTGGATCATCGCCGCGCAGATCGGCATCGCGCTGGCGCTCGGCATTCCCGGCGAGGCGGTGATGGGGCTGGTCGGCCCGAGCTTCGTCCACGGCACCGCCGCGCTTGCGGTGCTGCTCGCCGCCGAGGCGGTGGCGGCGACCGCGGTGGTAAGCGAGGCGGCGCTGATCTACATCGCCGCCAAGCGCAACCTCGCCATCTCGATCGCCATGATCGCGGCGCAGACGCTGCTCTCCTTCGCGCTGATCTGGCTGATGCGCTGGAGCCGCCACGATCTCGTGCCGATCGTGCAGGGAGCTGTGCGGGCGACCGGGATCTGGCTGCCGCACAGCATCAGGAGCGCGATCCTCACCGCGCATGCGGTCAACGACCCGAGCGCGGACGCGTTCGCGGCCGCCGGCCCCGCGCTCGCGCTGATCCTCGCGCTGGCGCTGGCGGCGATCGCCAAGGCGCGGCTGCTCGGCCGCCTGCTCGGCGCGCCGGTGACGGGCTGGCGCTGGGCGCTGGTGCCCGCGTCCGCCGCCGGCCTGGTGGTCGGCACGGCGGCGACGTTGTTGCCCGAATGGTTTCAGCTGATCTTCGGTGTGCCGCTGATCCTTGCCGCCTACGGCGCGGTGATCTGGTATCGCGGCTTCGGCGAGGAGGACCGGCTGTTGTTCAGGAAGGCGAAGACGCCGAGCTGAACGTCGATGGCTCTTGCGCACCGATCGCGGTCGGGCTGTCCGGCGTTGCCGGGCGCGCCTGCTGGCGCAACCGCGCGAATTCGGTCGGGCTGAGCTTCGGCATTTGCTGGACGAAGCTCACGATGTCCGAGATGGTCTGATCAGGCTCGATCTCGCCCCAGGCGGGCATCCCACTCATCTTCACGCCATCGTGGACCAGCCGGTAAAGCTCGGCGCGCGACCACCGGCTCGAGCTGTCGAGGAGATAGGGCGGCGTCGGCAGCATCGCGCTCACCCAAGGCGCGCGCGCCGCGCCCGGGCCGCCGTGGCAGGCGACGCAATCGCGCGCATAGGCGGCCGCGCCATTGAGGAGCGAGGCGTGGCGGGCCGCGTCCGGCCGCTCCTGGCGGCCGGCGCGCTCGCGGACCGAGTGGATCATGGTGAGGTGAATCGCCCAGGCGAACGTCTTCGAGTGCTGGCTGCTGGCGCTGGTGTCGAAGATCAGCCCGGAGAGGAGGAGCGCGCCGAAAACGCCGGCAAGCAGCGCGGCGGTGAACATGCCGAGCAGCCAGCCCGGGAACAGCCTGCGCAACAAAGAAGATCGCATCCGCATCGCTCAGCGCAGCGTGTAGAGGTAGGCGGCGATGTCGCGCGCCTGACGGTCGCCGAGCCCCTCGTTCGGCATCACGTTGCCCGCCACCACCTCCTGCGGCGCCTCGAGATAGCGGACGAGCGCCTGCGGCGAATTGGCCAGCACGCCGGCGATCATCTGGCGGGATGCGAAGTGCGCGAGCGGCGGCCCGACGCTGCCGTCCGCCTCTTCGATGCCGGGAATGCGGTGGCAGGAGCCGCACGCCATGCGATCGATGGCGATCGCGCCCGCGCGCGGGTCGCCGATCCGGTCCGCCGCAGCCGAGCGCTGGCAACCGGCAAGTCCGATGGCGGCGACGCACACGGCCAGCGCCAGCCGAATGGCGCGACAGTCCGGTACCCCTGTTCTACGTCTGTCCGCGTCTTCGACCCGGAACGCATTTCGGCTTCGCGCCACAGCCACCCTCCCTTCCGAGCATCGCCCTAACGCTCGGGCGGCGAAACGGTTGAGCAACGATTCCCATCGCGCGCGGATCGGCCGCGCCGTCCCGTATCAGTGGCGGAAATGGCGCATTCCGGTGAACACCATCGCCAGTCCGGCTTCGTCGGCGGCGGCGATGACGTCGGCGTCGCGGATCGAGCCGCCAGGCTGGATGACGGCGGTGGCACCCGCTTGCGCCGCGGTCAGCAGCCCGTCTGGGAACGGAAAGAAGGCGTCCGACGCGA
Source organism: Sphingomonadaceae bacterium (assembly GCA_019239915.1). Taxonomy (GTDB): domain Bacteria; phylum Pseudomonadota; class Alphaproteobacteria; order Sphingomonadales; family Sphingomonadaceae; genus Solisphingomonas. Next base: position 4,022 of record JAFAZF010000046.1, on the reverse strand, counting down.
CCGCCGAGCCGATCGTGCGCGGACTCTCCCAGCCAGCCTGATCGGCGGCGTCCTTCGCCTTCCATGCCGCGATGCGCGAGGATTCCAGGCGGTTCATCTGCCCCGCGCCGATGCCGGCGGTCGCGCCGTCCTTCGCGTAGACGATCGCGTTCGACTTGACGTGCTTGGCGACCGTCCAGGCGAACAGGCAGTCGGCGAGCTCCTGTTGGGTTGGCGCGCGCTTGGTGACGAGCTTGAGGTCGTCTCGCGCGATCCGCCCGTTGTCGCGCGACTGGACGAGCATGCCGCCGGCGATCGACTTCATCGTCAGCCCCGGCCGCGCCGCATCGGGCAGCTCACCCGTGAGCAGCAGGCGGAGGTTCTTCTTCTTCGCGAACACCGCCTTGGCGTCATCGTCGGCGTCGGGCGCGGCGACGACCTCGGTGAAGATGCCGCTGATCGCCTCCGCCGTCTTGCCGTCGAGCGGGCGATTGACCGCGATGATGCCGCCGAAGGCGGAGACGCTATCGCAGGCGAGCGCCGCCTCATACGCCTCGATCAGCGTGTCGGCGGTGGCGACGCCGCAGGGGTTGGCGTGCTTGACGATGACGACGGTGGGCGGCCCGTCGCGGAACTCGGCGACGAGCTCGAGCGCGGCGTCGGCGTCGTTGAAATTGTTGTAGCTGAGCTCCTTGCCCTGAATCTGGCGCGCCTGCGCGATGCCGCGCGCGGACGGTCCGACCGGCAGGTAGAGCGCCGCGGACTGGTGCGGGTTTTCGCCGTAGCGCAGCTCCTGGCCCTTGCGGAGCGGGATCGAGAGCTGGTCGGGGAAGAACTGCTGTTGGTCGGCATAGGCGAACCAGGAGGAGATCATCGCGTCATATTGCGCGGTCGCCGCGAACGCCTTCGCGGCGAGCCGCCTGCGCTGGTCGAGCGTGGTGGTGCCGTTGCCGGCGATGATCGCGGCATAATCGGCGGGATCGGTGACGATGGCGACATGGGCGTGGTTCTTGGCCGCCGAGCGCACCATGCTGGGCCCGCCGATGTCGATATTCTCGATGATCTCGTCGCGCTCGGCGCCCTTCGCAACCGTCTGCGCGAATGGGTAGAGATTGACGACGACGAGATCGATCATGCCGATGCCGTGCGCGTCCGCCGCCGCCATGTGCTCGAGATTGTCGCGGACGCCGAGAAGGCCGCCATGGACCTTGGGATGGAGCGTCTTCACGCGCCCGTCCATCATCTCGGGAAAGCCGGTGAGATCGGAGACATCGCGCACCGCAAGCCCGGCCTCGCGCAGCGCCTTGGCGGTGCCGCCGGTCGAGACCAGCTCGACACCATGCTTCGCCAGCGCCTGGCCGAGTTCGACGAGCCCGCTCTTGTCGGAAACCGAGAGCAGCGCGCGCTTGATCTTGGTGTCGGTCATTGCTTCCTCGTTGCCGTTCGCTTCAAACCACCCGTTCGTGCTGAGCCCGTCGAAGCACTGTCCTTCTTGGACTGAAGAAAAGAACAGCCCTTCGACAAGCTCAGGGCGAACGGATTCATCTAAACTCTCAACTCGCCCGCCTCAGCGTCCACGAGACTCCGGTGCCGCCGGCGGGCGCCTGGCCGGTGATGACGATCTGCTGCGTCGGCAGCATCCGCCCGCGGCCGTCGATCCAGACGCTCTCCTCGATCGCGAGCGCGCCACCGCGGCAGCGGAACTGCCAGACCGAGCCTTCGGGCGGGCGGATGAGCGCGCCCTGGCCATCTACGAGCGCCGTCGCCTCGACACGGTGGCCGAGATGGAAGCGGATCGCGAAGCTCGCCGGCTCGGGCATGCGCAGCCGGCCGGCGGGGAGCAGCTGGTCCTCGCCGCGCAATTCGCGCCCGTCGGTCGAGAGCACGAGCTGGCGCTTGTGACGCAGGCCGTGGCGGCGGACATAGCCGTCGTGGCTCGCCTCGATGCGGCTGGCGGTCTCCATCTCCTGGCGGTCGAGCTCGATCTCGGTGACGCCGCGGCCGAGCGAGCCGTCGTCGTGGATCGCGGTCGAGTTCGAATCCGCGAGCGTCAGCGTCGAATGCGCGGCGGTGGTGCGCAGCGCGGCGGCGACCTGCGGCGGGAGGAGTCCGGCAGGATCGCCGCCGCAATTGACGATGAGGCGGTGCGGCCCGTCCGACATCTCGAAGGCGAGCGTCGAGGCACAGCCGCCGCGTGCCAGCCGGGCGGCGGGCGGCGGTGCGCAGTCGGCGACGACGACGCTCTGGCCGCCAGCGAGCCGCTGGAAGCCCCATTCGTGCGCTTGCCGCAGTGGTCGCCCGCGCGAACCGGCGGCGGTCAGCACCGCCTCGACATAGCGGGTATCGAGAGGGCCGCCGCCCTGCCAGCTCGACAGGCAGCCGTCGCCGAGCAGGATGCCGAGCAGCGCCGGCACGCTACGAAGCAATGCGGCGACGATCGCGTCCGGCGGCGTCTGGCGGCGCGCATCGTAGACCGCGATCAGCTGCGCGAGCAGCGCGATCGCCTCGACGAGATCGACCGGCGAGCGGCTGACGATGCCGCCATCGGGCAGGATCGCCTGATCGAGCGCGCGCGCGAGGCCGACCTCGCCGCGCGCCAGCCGGGCCTCGCCGCCCGGGATCAGCAGGCCGGCCGCGACGACCCCCGCCCAGGCGGAGACCCGCGCAAGGCCGATCGGCGCGCTCGCCGCGCTGCTGTCGAGATGGCGGGCGCCGCGCGCGAGCGCGTTGAGCACGCCGGTGCGATAGACGAGATCGGTCGAGGACAGGATCAGCGGCGCGTGCGCCGCCCAGTGGAGGATGCGTCGCCCCCACAGATCGGGCCGCCACGCCGCCTCGTCGACATGGCCGCCATAGCGCCGCACCCATATCCGCATCACCTCTTCGGCGAGCGGCGCGGCGCGCACACGCTCGGCGGCGGCGGCGAGGTCGCGCAGCCAGGCGAAGCTCTGCAGATAGTCGGCGATGCCGGCCGGCCGCGGCTTTGCGAAATCGAGACCCTCGATCGGGATCGTTTCGCCCAGGCACACGAAGTCGCCACCGAGGATCGCGGCGCCCGCCCGCGGATCGCCGTGAATCGGATCGTCGGGCACGGCGAGCAGCTTGAGCGGATGCTTGCCGCGCAGCTTGAGGCCGTGCAGCGGCGTCCGCCAGGTCAGCCGGTGGAAGGCGGTGACGGCGCGGTCGAGCAGCGAGGCGCCGGCATCGGCAACACGCACGAGTTGCCGCCCCGGCGCGATCGGCTCCTGCTCCGGCGAGAGGGATTCGGCGGGGCTTCCGGCGTTCACCCGCCGCGCAGTCCCGCGATGTTGGCGGCATAGGCGGACGCGCCGCCCTTGAACGTCGCGGTGCCGGCGACGAGCGCGTCCGCGCCGGCCGCAATCGCGAGCGGCGCCGTGTGGGTATCGATGCCGCCGTCGACCTCGAGATCGACCTGCAAGCCGCGCGTATCGATCATCCGGCGCACCGCCTCGATCTTGCGAAGCTGGCTCGAGATGAACTTCTGGCCGCCGAAGCCGGGGTTGACGCTCATGATCAGCACGAGATCGAGATCCTCGATCAGATAGTCGAGCGGCTCGACCGGCGTACCAGGGTTGAGCGACAGGCCGGCGCGCTTGCCGAGCGACCTGATGTGCTGGATCGTGCGGTGCGGATGCGGCCCGGCCTCGGGATGGAAGGTGATCGTGTCGGCGCCGGCCTCGGCGAAGGCGTCGAGCAGCGGATCGACCGGCTCGATCATCAGATGGACGTCGAACAGCTTGCTCGTGTGCGGGCGTATCGCCTTCACGACCATCGGGCCGATCGTCAGGTTCGGGACGAAATGCCCGTCCATGACGTCGACATGGATCCAGTCGGCGCCGGCGCGATCGATCGCCTCGACCTCCTCGCCCAGCCGCGCGAAGTCCGCCGACAGGATCGAGGGCGCGATACGGACCGGCTGTTGCATGGCCAGCGGACTAGCCACGCGCGTCCGGTGCGGCAAGCGGCGATGCAGCGGGGAGAGGTTGGGCCGGACGGGCAGGTGCGCCAAACCGTTCGTGCTG
>JAFAZF010000027.1 GCA_019239915.1 Sphingomonadaceae bacterium | reverse complement strand
CTCCTTGTGGATCTCGTCGAACGCGCCGAGCTCCGCGAAGCGGACGGTGACGAGCCGCTCGCGCGACAGCACGAAGCCGGTCGGCGCGAGGCTCCAGCGATGGCCCTCGGTGCCAGCGATCAGCGGTGCGCTCATGTAAAGGATGTTCTCGTGCGTGCGCAGCCGGCTCGACGCCTCGATCTCGGCAAGGCTCGCGCGGCTCGGCACATCGATGCCGAGCGCCTGTTCGACCTTCGCGACCTCCTCCGCGCTCGGATCGATCAGATCGACCCAGATCGCCTCGGCGAGATCGCCTTCGGGACAGATTTTGAGCAGCGGCCGCTCCCCCCTCTTGTCTCGGCTTAACGGCAGAGGACGCGTTCGTATCGCTTTCCTGACGCCCTGTGACGGAAAATTCATGCTTGCGGCTGTCACCCACCGTCGCGACGCTGGCACGGCTTTTCCGCGGAGGCGCCGATGCTCACCCCCAATGTCACCAGGCGCTCGCTCATTCTCGGCGGCGGCGCCGCGCTGTTGGCAGCGCCCGCGCTGATCCGGGGGCAGGGCACGGGCTTCATGCGCGATCCGTTCGCGCTCGGCGTCGCATCGGGCGATCCGGCCGAGGACGGCTTCGTGATCTGGACGCGGCTCGCCCCCGATCCGCTCGACCAGCATGGCGGCATGACGATGGCAATCGCAAAGGTCGGCTGGGAGGTGGCTAGCGATCCGAATTTCCGCACGATCGTCGCCAAGGGCGAGGCGCTGGCCCGGCCCGAGTTCGCGCACAGCGTCCATGTCGAGGTCGAAGGCCTCGGGCCGATGCGCGATTATTGGTACCGCTTCACCGCCGGGGGCGCGGTCAGCCGCATTGGCCATGCCCGCACGACGATCGCGCCGGGCAAACCTCTCGATCGCTTGCGCTTCGGCACCTTCGGCTGCCAGCGCTGGCAGGACGGCCTCTACACCGCCGCGCAGGGCCTCGCCGCCGCCGATCTCGACTTCCTCTTCCACTATGGCGACTTCATCTACGAATATGGCGGCGGCACGATCGTCCGCCCCGGCCTGCCGACGACGCCGGCGGTGCGCGCCTCCGCCGGGCAGGAATGCTACAGCCTCGACGATTATCGCATCCGCTACGCGCAGGAGATGGCCGATCCCGATCTCCAGGCGCTGCTCGCCGCGACGCCCATGTACGTGACGATGGACGATCACGAGGTCGAGAACAACTGGGCGGGGCTGATCGACCAGGAGAATGATCCGCAGGAGGTGTTCGCCTTCCGCCGCGCCTGCGCGTTCCAAGCCTGGTACGAGCACATGCCGGTACGCAAGGCGCAGTTCCCGCTGCCTGGCGCGGTGCGCGTGCATCGCTCGCGCGGCTTCGGCGATCTCGTCCAGGCCAATTTCCTCGACACGCGCCAGTTCCGCACCGACCAGCCTTGCGGCGACAACTACCAGCCGCTCTGCGCCGGGCAGGACGATCCCAACGCGACGATGATGAGCGTCGACGAGGAGGCGTGGCTCGATCGGAACCTGATGGATCACGGCGCGCGCTGGACGCTGATCGGGCAGCAGGTGATGATGATGCCGATCGACCGCCGTCAGGCGAACGAGCCGCAGCGCATCGAGAATATGGACAGCTGGGCCGGCTACAACGTCGCGCGCAAGCGAATGATCGCGCGGCTGGCGAAGCGCGGCGACGCGATCGTCGTCACCGGCGACGAGCACAAACATTATGCCGGCAATTTACTCTCGACCGACGGAGCCAAGGCTGCGGCCGAGTTCGTCGGCACCTCGCTTTCGTCCGGTGGCGACGGCAGCGATCCCAAGCCTGGTGTGACGCCGCCGGTGCTGACGCACAATCCCGAGCTCGCCTTCTACTGCTACCGCCGCGGCTATCTCGTCTGCGATGTGACGCGCAACACCTGGCGGACGGACTTCATGGTCGTGGATCAGGTGAGCAAACCGGGCGGAGCGATCTCGAAGCGCGCCAGCTTCGCAGTGGAGAAAGGCAGCCCGGTGCTGCACGCGGCATAGTTACCTCAGCGTGCTGCGGCGCAGGCCGGAGCGCTGGCGGCACATGCTAAGCTCCAGGCTCTAGGCTCTAGGCTCTAGGCTCTAGGCTCCAGGCTCCAGGCTCCAGGCCTTCGCCGGAGCACAGCGGGCTCTATCCGATAGTCTGGTCCCCAATCATCCCGAGGGAAGGCGGGGGGCCTACCCCCGCAAGAACCTGATCAGGTCTTGATTCAGCCGCTCCGCCGCCGTCGCGAACAGGCCGTGGGGCTCGCCGTCATATTCGATGAACTCGGCGTGGGGGATGCCTTTGGCGGCGGCGCGTCCGCTGGCGTCGATCGGCACCGTCTTGTCGCCGCTGCCGTGGACGATCAGCGTCGGCACGCCCGCGAATGCCGGAAGATCGGGGCGGAAATCCGTGGTGCCGAACGCATCGACACAGGCCATCGTGGCGAGCGGGCTCGCCATGATCGCCAGCGCGAACGTCCAGTCGAGCAG
>JAFAZF010000059.1 GCA_019239915.1 Sphingomonadaceae bacterium | reverse complement strand
TAAGTATAACTTCATCGGAGCGCTGCACGCTATCGTCGAGGCAGCAAACTTTATAACAATCTCTTGCTCAATAGACAAAAAGAAGATTCATGATCACAACATGGAAATTGGCGATAATCTCTACCATGTGGCTCTGCGGTTTTGCCTTGATAGCTTGTATGATCTTATGACTGAAAAAAGGCAGGAGGACCGCACCACTCATGTCATTTTCGAGTCGCGCGGGAAGCGAGAAGATAAGGACCTAGAGCTAGAGTTCCGTCGGATCTGTGATGGGGAAAACGACAAGCGCCGACACTTTCCCTTCGATATCGTCTTTGCCGATAAGCGGGTGAATTCAACCGGGTTACAAATTGCCGATCTAGTGGCAAGGCCAATCGGACTGCACGTGATCAAACCCGCTCAGCCAAACCGGGCCTTCGACGTCATAACGAAAAAGTTCTTTTGCCGCGATGGGCGGGCATTTGTAGGCCACAACTTTGAAGGCTTCGGGATGCACGTCTATCCCTGAAAAGCGAAGAGCCCCGGCGGGCTCGCCGAGGCTACAGCGCCGACCGGGTTCTCCCAGTCCACTTAATCAGCTGTTACGAATCCAACGATTCGCTGTCAACGACGTTCCGGCAACCTTTCCACGGATTGTATCGCCGCTGATCAGCTCCCGACCCCCGGTGGGATTCGAACCCACACGCCCAGGTTTGGCATACCCAGGGCCGATCCGTCGGCGGGGCCACACGGGGCCAGCCATAGATAATTGCGAACCAAGCCAGCGCAAGCCGACTCCACCGCGCCGCTGCGCGTCCAATCTCGGTACATGCAACACAGATGCAACATGGAGACAGAAAACCGCAGATTTCTGCGGCAAACTATAAGGTCTCTGACTCCGTCAATCGTGGTTCGAATCCACGCGGGGCATCCAGCGCATTCGAGCACAGGTGGAACCTCTGATCCGGCGCGGTCATTGACGCGGCGTAACGGCGGAGAAATGCCATGCATGCCATGACCGGCGAGAGCCTGCTGATCGCCTTCATCATCTGGATCGTGGTCGGCGCGATCATCGGCTGGCTTGCCGGCGTGCTCGTCCAGGGTGGCGGCTTCGGCTTCATCGCCGATGCGCTGATCGGCATTTTCGGATCGGTCGTCGCGGGATGGCTGTTCCCGCAGCTCGGCGTGCCGCTCGGCGGTGGGCTGGTGGGATCGGTGCTCGCGTCGATCGTCGGCGCGATCATCGTGATCGTGGTGATCCGGCTGCTGCGACGGATCTGAACGGAGGCGCCCGGCAAGCGCTGAGGCTGCCGGGTGCTCGCGTCTCAATAGCGGCGATAATAGCGCCCGTGCCAGCCCGGCCGGCCATAATAGCCGGGACGGCCATAGCCATAATGCCGGTAATACCAGACATGATAAGGATAGGGCCGGTAGATCCAGCGGCCGCCGTAGAAGGTCCAGGGCCGATACCAGGCCGGCGCGGCATAGTCATAAGCGGCACCATAGCCGCCATAGTAGAAAGCCGGCGCGCCGCCGCGCACGACATAGCCCGGCGGGCAGCCGGGGCTGGTCGCGTTGCCGCTGGTGCTGCCGATCGCGGCGCCGCCGACCGCGCCGACCGCGCCCCCGGCGATCGCGCCCGCGGCATGGTCGCCACGTCCCGCCAGACCGGAACCGACCAGCGCGCCGAGCAGGCCGCCGATCACCGCGCCGGCGCCGGCGTCATTGCCGGATCTCACACAATAGCGCTGCGCCCAATCCTCGGCATAGGCCTCGTAGCGGCGGTCGGCATCCTGCTGTTGCGCGCCATAGCCCGGATCGGGCTGGTAGCCGGGAGGAGGCGGAGGCGGCTGCGATCCGTCATAGCCGGCGGGCGGGGGTGGTGGGGGACTCGCGGCATAGCCCGCGGGGGGCGCGCCATAGCCGCTCGGCGCGCGGTCGTCGTAACCGCTCGGCGCGCGATCGTAGCCCGAACCCGGCGGCTCCGCGCCGGGTGGCGGCGGATAATCCTGCGAATAATAATCGTCGTCGGGCGCCGTTTGCGAGCCGTTCGGCGGCGCATAATTGCCCGGATAGCCTTGGCCCTGGTAGCCGGGCGCATAGCCTTGTCCGGGCGGCGGCTCGTCCTGGTAGCTTTGCGCGTAGGACGCGGACAACGGCGTGGCGAGCGTCGCTGCCATCGTCAGCCAGCGCAGCATGCGTGCAGTCTGTTTCACGCGGACGTTCCTCTCTCGAAACCGATCGCGACGATGTCGGCTCACATGTGAACGAGCACTGACCGTTAAGGTGCCAGGATCGCCGCGTCGGCTGTCGCGTTGATCGCGCATGCTGTTGTGGCTCCCGTTCGGAACATCGGTGCTCGTCGCCTGCGCGCTCGGTGTCGCCGCCCTCGTGATCGCCTGTCTTATCCGTCTCGTACGGATGGCGCAGGAGGACGAAGAGGAATGACGGCCGCAGATCTCCGCTCGGCTTCGGATCGCTGCTGACATCATCGTCGGGCGCGCGCGGTGCGCGAAGCTCTGTTATGGGTATCGGGTGGCGGACAGGCACTCCGATCCCGATCTCGCGCCCGGCATGGTGGTGACGCGCCACCGCTGGCCGACGCGCGTCTGGCATTGGCTCAACGCGCTCACCGTGTTCGTGATGCTGATGAGCGGGCTGATGATCTTCAACGCGCATCCCCGGCTCTATTGGGGGCGCTATGGCGCCAATTTCGATCATGCCTGGCTGCAGATCGGCGCCGATTCCCGTGGCGGCTTCGTCAATGTCGAAGGGCTGCGCGTTCCGACGACCGGCGTGCTCGGCCAATGGCACGATCGCAGCGGCGCGGTGCAGACGCGCGCCTTCCCCTGGTGGGCGACGATCCCGTCGCATTATGATCTCGCCGGATCGCGGCGCTGGCACCTCGCATTCGCGTGGCTGCTCGTGGTTCCCGGCCTGCTCTACTGGCTATGGAGCTTCGCGCGCGGGCATTTTTGCCGCGATCTGCTGCCGCGCGCCGCCGAGCTCCGGCCCAGCCACGTCTGGCAGGACGTCAAGGATCATGCGCGGCTGCGCTTTCCCACCGGCGCGGCGGCGCTGCGCTACAACATCCTGCAGAAGCTGAGCTACTTCGGCGTGATCTTCGTCGCGCTGCCGTTGCTCGTGCTCACCGGGCTGATGATGTCACCGGGCATGGACGCCGCTCTGCCATGGCTGCTCGCGCTGATGGGCGGCCGCCAGTCGGCGCGATCGATCCACTTCGTCTGCGCGGTGGCGATCGCCGCGTTCATCGCCGTGCATATCCTGATGGTGCTGCTCGCCGGGCCGCGCAACGAGCTGCGCTCGATCGTCACCGGCCGCTATCGCCTGCCGGGGCGCCGGGCATGACGCTGGTCAGCCGGCGCACGCTGATGACCGGTTCGGCGGGGCTGCTGCTCGCCGGCTGCGATCGCATCAACTCCAGCCCGAGCGTCACGCACACGCTCGATCTGGCGGAAGGGCTAGCCTACCGCACGCAGCGTCTGATCGTCGGCCGCGAGGCGCTCGCGCCCGAATATGGCGTCGGTGATCTCTCGCCGGTGTTCCGCTCGAACGGCAACGCGCTGCCGCGCTCGCCGATCTGGCAGGGGCTGGCGGCGAGCGGCTTCCGCGATTGGCGGCTGCGCGTCGACGGCCTCGTCCGGCGCCGGCTCGCGTTGAGCCACGGGCAGCTGCGCGCGCTGCCGCGTCGCACCCAGATCACGCGCCACGATTGCGTCGAAGGTTGGAGCGCGATCGGGCAGTGGACCGGCGTGCAACTCAGCCTCGTTCTCGCACTGGCGGGCCTCGCGCGCGACGCTCGCTACATCGTCTTCCACTGCTTCGACGATTTTTCCGGCACGCCCTATTACGAGTCGATCGATCTGGTCGATGCCTTCCACCCGCAGACGATCCTCGCCTACGGCCTCAACGGCAAGCCGCTGCCGATCCAGAACGGCGCGCCGCTGCGCCTGCGGGTCGAGCGCCAGCTCGGCTACAAACACGCCAAGTTCCTGGACCGTATCGAGGCGGTGGCCAGCCTGAAGGACATTGCCGGCGGCAAGGGCGGCTTCTGGGAAGATGTGACCGGCTACGAATGGTATGCTGGCATCTGACCAGCGCCGATTGCGGTGCGTATGAAGTCGTAATCACGATCGCCGCAGTAACCATGTTCGGCCGGCCAATCATCCCGCCGAATCCCGCAGCTGATCGCGACCACGCAGCTACGCTAAGTGCCTGATCTTCCGCGCCGCCATTTGGACGTGGAACCGGAACAAAATTCCGATCGTTCGCCCGGCCGCAATCGAAACAAGAGGAGGGTCGGTCATGAACCGGTCACGACTGTTTACGCATGGACTTTGCGCGGCTGCGCTGGCGGCGCTCACCGCCGCTCCGGCGCTCGCCGAGGGCAAGGGCGATCGCGCCCAGAAGGCGATCGCTGCCGCACAGGCTAAGATCGATTCGATCAACGTCGCGGGTCTGACCGGTGACGCACCGGGCCTGCAGGCGCGGGCCAAGGCGGCGCTGGCGCACGCCCGCGAGGACGTCTCGGCCGGTGACAAGGAAGCCGGCATCCGCGACGCGATCAGCGCCTCGCAGCTTGCCGACCAGGCGATCGCCGCCGGCCAGCGCAACCGCGACATGGCTACGCAGGCGCATCTCGAAGACGCCCATGCGGCTGTGAACGCGGCGCAGGACCAGGCCGCCGACGCTAGCGCGCGAGCCGACAGTGCCCAGGCGCAGGCCGCCGACGCCAACGCACGCGCGGATGCCGCGCAGCAGGCAGCCGCTTCGGCGCAGGCCGATGCCGCCGCCGCACGCGCGGCGCCGCCGGCTACGACCACTACGGTTACCACCGTCGACAAGACACACACGTCGAGCGCGGCACCGGTGCATCACAAGGCCGTTCATACCAGCGCCAGCGGCCATTCGTCCAGCGAGCGCACGACGACGACCGTGACGACCGCACAAGCAGGCGCAGCGCAGTAATAAATAGAAGACGGGTCGTAGAAGCGGCGGCGGGTCGGCTCAGTCCGGCTCGCCGCCGCGATATTTGAGTTCAAGATAGCGGCCCTGCGTCGCGAGCGCGGCAAGATCGCCGGCCGCGAGCCGCTCGTTCATCCGGGCAATCTCCTCGCCGATCAGCCCGAGGCCTTCGACCAGTTGGCGATCGGGGCTTTCGGCGCCGTCGCGCGCGGTGCGGCGGAGCGCGGGCGGAACCTTCTGATAGTTGCGCACCAGTTCGGGCAGTTCGTCCGCGAGGAGACGGCGTACCTCGAACGCCGCCGGCTCGCGCGCGTCGAGCGTCGCCAGCTGCGGGCCGAGTGCCTCGAGCTGAAGCGAGATCGCATCGAGCGGCCGCTGCGCCGGCGCGGGCAGCGCCATCCGCTGGCGATCCAGCCAATCCTCGGTGCGCTGCGGCAGCGCCGCGATGTCGACCGCCGCGTTCGGAGTAGCTGCCGCCGCAAGATCGGGTTCACGCGAGACTTGAGCGATACCGAGCACCGCTAGGAGGAAGGCGAGCGCGGCGAGCATCGCACCCGACTGGCCGATCGGACCGATCAGGAACGCGAACGCGGTCACTGCCGCGAGGATCAGCACGAAGGCGATCACGATGCGCCTCGCAATCCGCGTCGCTTGCCGCCGCCGCCGCTCGCGTCGCCGCTGCGCCTGCCGCCGCGCCTCCGGCGAGAGGCGGCGCAGCAATTCCGCGGCATGCGCGATGATGTCGTCGGAACTCGGCATCAGCTCGCCAGGCGGAACGGATCGGCCTGCGCCGGCTGCCCGGACTGCGCGGCGCCTTCCGCGCGCGCGATATAGCCCTTGGATTTCTCGACCTCGGCGCCAAGCGCGTCGACGGTCTGCTTCATGCTGTCGAGCGCCTTCAGCTTGAACGCGTCGATCGCATCCATCGTCTGGTAGATGTTCTGGAAGGCGCGCTTGAGCGTGTCGACAGGCACGGTCGAGGCGGCGGCTTGGCTGTGGATCTCACCGGTCTGCTTGCGCAAGAGCTCGCCGGTCGAATCGATGATGTTCGCGGTCGTCGTGTTGAGCGCGGTGATCTGGTTGAGCACCAGCTTCTGGCCGTTGAGCGCCTGCGCAACCGTCACCGCGGTCTTGAGCGCGGCGACGGTGGTGGTCGACGCGCGATCGACGCCCTTGATCAGCTCGATGTTGTTCTTCTTGACGAGATCGAGCGCGAGATAGCCCTGCACCGTCACTGCCATTTGGGTGAGCAGGTCCTGCGCGCGCTGGCGGGTGTAGAAGAGCGCGCTTTCGCGGATCGCCTTGGCCTTTTCGGGATCGCCGGCATCGAGCTCGGCCGCCTTGCCCTCGAGCCCCTGGTCGAGCGACTTGGCGATCTGGATCATCTGCTCGAGCCGACCCATCGCCGCCCATAGTCCCTGCCGCTCGACGTCGATCGCGGCATTGTCCTTGAGCAGCTCGTCCTTGCCGGAGGCGAGCCGCTCGAGGATCGTCGCGATGTGGCTCTGCGCGGACTTGTAGCCGTCGAAATAGGTCCGCATCCGGCCGCCGAACGGGATCACGCCGAGGAAGCGGCGCTTGGAAAGCGCGCCTTGGCGGCCGGGATCGAGATCCTCGATCGTGCGGCGGAGCGCGGCGAGATCGGTGCCGACGCCGCTCTCCTTGTCCATCGCGCGCACCGGGCGATCGAGGAAGCGGTTCGAGTGGCCGGCGGCGTCGGCGATCTCGCGCCGCCCCATGTTGGTAAGCTGATCGACCTTCTTGCCGAATTCGGGGCTGTTGGCATCGAGCGCGGCAAGCTCGGAAACGAAAGCGTCAGCCCGCTTCTGCAGCTCGCTCCTCTGCCCATCGTCGAGCGGCACGAGGCCAGCCGCCTTTTCGGGCGCGACGGCTGCGACCGGCGGCGGCGGCGTCAGGACGAGATCGGCATCGCTGGCCATGCGCTTCCCCTCAAACCTTCATTCAAGATGGTGGGAAGCGCTGTCTTGCGCAAGTGATACAGTGCGCGGGAACTTCGCGCCACCAGGCGGGTTGCCTTCTAAAACGGCTCGGGTTCACCGGCCCGAAACGAGAGGCGATCCGGTTGGCGCTGAAGCTGGCTTCCGGGTTCAAGAACCGCGAGGCGCGGCGCAAGGTGTTCGTTGCAGCACGAATGCGCTCCGATAGCGGCTGGGTCGACGTGACGATCCGGAACATCTCGTCACGCGGCATTCTCGTCCAGACCGTCGATCCGCCCGCGCCCGGCCGAGCCATCGAGCTTCGCCGCGCCAGCCATATCATCATCGCCCGCGTGGTGTGGCGTGGGCGCGGCGAGTTCGGCGTCCGCACGCAGGATGTGCTCGCTATCGATGACATCGTCGCGCCGCCGGGTGACGCGACTCCCCGTGCGGACGGGCGACCCGGCGAGCGACGCCGCGATCCGGAACGGCTCGCCGCCGCCGCAGTCGCCGCCAAGCTCGAGGCGAGCCGGCAACGCGCCGCGATGTTCCAATATGTCGTGCTTGCCGGCGGCGCGCTCGCGGCGGCGCTGTTCGCGGGCTTCAAGGTCTACGGCCTGCTCGCCCGCATGGCCGCCGCGGTTTCCGCGAACTTGCCCTGAGCGGGGTGCTCAGGCGTTGCCGTTGCGGCGCCGGGTCTCCCAGCCCTTGCGCGCCGCCGCCGAGCGCTGCTCCGCGCTGCCGGACTTGTGTGCGCGGCCGCCACGCGACGAAGCGGGATGATCGCTCTTCCGGCCGCGCCCGGAGCCCGACTTCTTGCCGCCGCCATCGTCCTTGTTCACGGTCGCCCAGGCACGCCGCTCGGCCTCCTTTTTGGGTGTGCCGCGCTTCTCATAGCCTTCCTCGATATGCTCGGCCTTGCGCTTCTGCTTGGCGGTGTAGCTGCTCTTGTCGCCCTGGGGCATGGCGGATCTCCTGATCGAGACCCGATAAACGCGTGAACGTCAGCGCTGTTGCGCATGCCCGGTTTCGGTGACAGCGGCTTCGGCAGATGTCGTGCTCCGGCGAAGTTCGGCGCGGTGAAGGAGAAAGGACCGCATCTGCCGCCAACGCTCCAGCCTTCGCCGGAGCACGGCGAGCTCTAGCTTTGCGGATAGTCGGGCCGGGCTGCCAGCAGGCGGATGTCGACGGCGCCGAGCAGCGGGCGGCCCTGCATCACGATCGAGTAGCGCCAATGTTCGGCCGAAGGCTCGCTCATCACCTGGCGGACGAGCAGGCCGAGCGGTCCTTCCTTCACCGGCGCGCCGCGCAATCCCGCCGGGTTTTCCACCCCCGCGCGCAGCAGCTTGCCTGGCGTACCCCAGTTCGCACCGTTCATCGCAGCCCCCCGGCCAATCCGTCCATGATGCGCACGACCTCGAGAGTCGTGCAAGCATGGTCACGGGATCAGCCGATGGCGCCGTGGCAGTGCTTGTACTTGCGGCCCGAGCCGCACGGGCAGGGTGCGTTGCGGCTGACGCCGCGCCAGTTCGCCTGCTCCTCCGGGCCGCGCGCGTCGGCGGCGAGATCGGTCTCGCTGGCGGGCAGCACGGGCGCCTGCGCGACGGCTTGCGTGTCGGCCGGCGCGAGCCGGGTGGTGACGAAGCCCATGTCGGCGAAGGCGGGCGCAGCGGCGGCGAACGGGCTGGCGGCGTCGCGGTCGGCGCTGTCGTCTTCGCCGGTCAGAGGATCGAGATGTGTGGTGAGGAAGGCCGGCAGCTCGGGCAGCGGCTGCGGCTGGTAGAAGCGGGTGTGCGCGAGCGTGTGCGTCACGCTCTCGCGGATCGCGCCGAGCATCCGTTCGAACAGCGCGAACGCCTCCTGCTTATACTCGTTGATCGGCGTCTTCTGCGCATAGGCGCGCAGATGGATCACCTGGCGAAGCGCGTCGAGCGTCGAGAGATGTTCCTTCCAATGCTCGTCGAGCTGCTGGAGGAGGACGCTCTTCTCGATGTTGCGCCACGCCTCGTCGCCGATCTCTGCTGCCTTCGCGGCGACGTCGGTGTCGGCCTGTTCCTGGATGCGCGTCGCGATCAGCTCGGGCTCGACGGCCTCTTCCTGAAGCCAGTCGTCGAGCGGCGGCTCGAAGCCGAACACGGCAGCGGTGCGCTCCTTGAGCCCGACGACGTCCCACTGCTCGGGATAGGAGCCGATCGGGCAGGCATCGCTGACGAGCCCGGCGACGGTCTCGCCGCGCATCTCCTCGACGACGTCGTCGACCGTCGCGGCATCGAGGATGTCGTTGCGTTGCTCGTAGATGACCTTGCGTTGGTCGTTCATCACGTCATCGTATTCGACGACTTGTTTGCGGATGTCGTAGTTGCGCGCCTCGACCTTCTTCTGCGCGGTCTGGATCGCCTTCGAGATCCAGGGCGAGATGATCGCTTCGCCATCCTGAAGGTTCGAGTTCATCATCCGCGCGAACATGGTTTGCGGGCCGAAGATGCGCAGCAGATCATCGTCGAGCGAGAGGTAGAAACGCGACAGGCCGGGGTCGCCCTGGCGGCCCGAGCGGCCGCGCAGCTGGTTGTCGATGCGGCGGCTCTCGTGGCGTTCCGTGCCGAGCACGAACAGGCCGCCGGCGGCGAGCACGCGCGCCTTCTCGGCCTCGATCTCGGCGCGGATGCGCGTCACCGCCGCGTCGTAGGCAGGCATTCCTTCCTCGAGGTCCGGATGCTCGTCCGCCATGCGGAATTCGAGATTGCCGCCGAGCTGGATGTCGGTGCCGCGCCCGGCCATGTTCGTGGCGATGGTCACGGCGCCCATGCGCCCGGCCTGCGCCACGATATGCGCTTCCTGCTCATGATAGCGGGCATTGAGCACCGCGTGCGGCACGCC
Organism: Sphingomonadaceae bacterium; assembly: GCA_019239915.1. GTDB lineage: Bacteria > Pseudomonadota > Alphaproteobacteria > Sphingomonadales > Sphingomonadaceae > Solisphingomonas. Next base: position 55,188 of record JAFAZF010000059.1, on the reverse strand, counting down.
TTCCTTCTGGAGATATTCGGAGAGCAACTCGGATTTCTCGATCGAGACGGTGCCGACGAGGATCGGCTGGCCGATCTCGCGCTTGGCCCGGATCGCCTGCGTGATCGCGGCAAATTTATCGGGCAGGTTCTTGTAGAACTCGTCGTCCTCATCGATCCGCTGCACCGGCACGTTGGTCGGGATCGAAACGACGTTCATCTTGTAGATTTCGTAGAATTCGGCGGCCTCGGTCGCTGCGGTGCCCGTCATGCCCGAAAGCTTCGGATACATGCGGAAATAGTTTTGGAAGGTGATCGAGGCGAGCGTCTGGTTCTCGGGCTCGATCTCGACGCCTTCCTTGGCCTCGACTGCTTGGTGCAGCCCCTCCGACCAGCGCCGGCCATCCATCATGCGGCCGGTGAACTCGTCGATGATGATCACCTTTCCGTCCTTGACGATGTAATCGATGTCGCGGCGGAAGATGGCGTTGGCGCGCAGCGCCTGGTTCAGGTGGTGTACCACCTGCGTGTTCTCGAAATCATAGAGGTTGCTGCCCTCGAGCAGCCCGGCGGTCTCGAGCATCCGCTCGACGGTCTCGGTGCCGTCCTCGGTGAGGACGACCGAACGCTGCTTCTCGTCGAGCTCGTAATCCTCGGGCGAGATCTGCTTCACGATCGCGTCGATCGACTTGTAGAGCTCGCTCTTGTCTTCGGTCGGACCGGAGATGATCAGCGGCGTGCGCGCCTCGTCGATCAGGATCGAATCGACCTCGTCGACGATCGCGTGGAAGAACGGCCGCTGCACCATGTGAGCGCGATCGTACTTCATGTTGTCGCGCAGATAGTCGAAGCCGAATTCGTTGTTGGTACCGTAGGTGATGTCGGAGAAATAGGCGTCGCGGCGCTGCTGGTCGGAGAGGTTGGGCACGATCACGCCGACGGTCAGGCCGAGGAAGCGATACACCTGTCCCATCCACTCGGCGTCGCGTGCCGCGAGATAGTCGTTGACGGTGACGACGTGGACGCCTTGGCCGGCGAGCGCATTCAGATAGACCGCCAGCGTCGCGACCAGCGTCTTGCCTTCGCCCGTCCGCATCTCGGCGATCTCGCCGCGATGGAGCACGATGCCGCCGATCAGCTGGACGTCATAATGGCGCTGGCCGAGCGTGCGCTTGGCCGCCTCGCGCACCGTCGCGAACGCCTCGGGCAGCAAATCGTCGAGCGTCTGCCCTTCCGCCAAGCGGCGGCGGAAGACGATCGTCTGGTTGGCGAGCTCATCGTCGGTCATCGCCGCAATCGACGGCTCGAACCCGTTGATGCGCGAAACGATCGAGCCCAGCGACTTGACGTAGCGGTCGTTCGACGACCCGAAGATAGCCTTGGCGATGCCGCCGAGCATGGGCTTTTCCTAAAAACGCGCGGAAACAGGCTAGGCCTCAGCCGTGCCGAAACGGGGCGGAAATAGGGGGCGGCGGGAGTGCCGTCAATTCGGGCGCGATATCACCAGAGCGTCCGAACGGGATAGCGACGGATCATCTTGTCGGCGGTGATCAGCGTGAGGTCGGCATGGATGGCATGCGCGATCAGCATGCGATCGACCGGATCGCCGTGGAGATTAGGCAGGCGGCGAGCGACGCGCCAGACATGTGCCGGCAGATCGACGAGCACCAACGACAGCGCATCGAGAATCGCATCGAGCGCCACGCTCCCAGCAAGGCGACCGCGCCGGTGCAGATCCTCGAACTCCCAGGCGGAGACGGCGCTCACGAGAAGACGGTTGGTCGGATCGACGATCGCTTCCGCAGCCGCGGGTGAAAGCTGTCGGTAGCCCGCGCCTGCCCAGATCATCGCGTGGGTATCAATCAGATAATCCAAACTTGCGCCTCAACCGTTCGTCTTCGTCGACGCGATCCGCCTTGAGCGCTTCGATGCTCAGATCATAGCCTTCAAGCGCTTCCTTCCACATTCCGAATGCAGCCATCCGCTTTGCCGCGATCTTCTGGAGTTCCGCCTCGCGTGCTTCCTCGACGGGCACGAGGCGAACCTGCGGCGCTCCCGCCTTCGCGAGTACGACCTCCTCGCCGCGCAGCGCCGCTGCGACCAGCTCGGAAAGCCGCGTCTTCGCCTCACCGATGTTGACCGTCTTCGCCTTGCCGATCTTTTCACGCTTGGTCATGCCACAAATCTGCCTTGGCCAAGTAGCTTGGTCAAGATGTTGGAGCATAGCGCAGCGCATCTTCCGCACCTATAGCCGCGCCCATGTCCGATGCCGTCTCCCCGCTTGCGATCCTCTTTCCAGCGCTGCCGCCCGTTGCCGGCGTGCGGCTCGCCATCGCGCGGGCGCGGTACAAGGATTGGGATCGCTGCGATCTCACCTTCGTGGCGCTCGACGAGGGAACGGTCGTCGCGGGCGTGACGACGCAATCCAAATGCCCGTCGCCCGAGGTGGAATGGTGCCGGGCCGCGCTGCCGCTGGGGCGGGCGCGGGCCTTGGTGGTCAATGCGGGCAACAGCAACGCCTTCACCGGCCATCGCGGCCGCGCCGCGGTGGAGGCGATAGCGGCGCGTGTCGCACAGGCGACCGGCTGCGCGCCGTCGGACGTGTTCGTCGCATCGACCGGCGTCATCGGCGTGCCGCTGCCGATCGACAAGGCCGAGGCGGGGATCGACGCGGTGCTGCGGGCGCCGGAAGCGTCGTGGCAGGAGGCCGCGCGCGCCATCTCGACCACGGACACCTTCCCCAAGGGGACCGCGGCGACCGCGATCGTGGACGGCAAGCGGATCCGCATCGTCGGCATCATCAAGGGATCGGGCATGATCGCGCCGGACATGGCGACGATGCTCGGCTTCGTCTTCACGGACGCGGCCGTCGCGCCCGGAGTCCTCCAGCGCGCGCTCAACGCCGCGAATGCGGCGACCTTCTCCTGCATCACCGTGGACAGCGACACGTCGACCTCGGACACGGTGCTCGCCTTCGCCACCGGCCGCGCGGGCAACGCGCCGATCGAGGATGAGGACAGCCCCGGCGCCGACGCCTTCGCCGCCGCGCTGACCGATGTCTGCCGCCGGCTCGCGCATCTCGTCGTGCGCGATGGCGAGGGCGCCTCCAAGTTCATCGCGGTGACGGTCGAGGGAGCGGTTTCCGATGAGAGCGCGCGGCGTGTCGGCCTCAGCATCGCCAACTCGCCGTTGGTCAAGACTGCGATCGCCGGCGAGGACGCCAATTGGGGCCGCGTCGTCATGGCGGTCGGCAAGGCCGGCGAGCCCGCCGAGCGCGACAAGCTCGCGATCCGCTTCGGCGCCACCCAGGTGGCGGAAGGCGGTCTCGCCGTCGACGGTTATGACGAGGCACCGGTTGCCGCGCACCTCAAAGGTCAGGAGATCGAGATCGGCGTCGATCTCGGGTTGGGCGAAGGGCGCGCCACGGTGTGGACCTGCGATCTCACCCACGGCTACATCTCGATCAACGCCGATTATCGGAGCTGATAATCACCGCACTCCCTCTTCCGTTCGGTTCGAGCTTGTCGAGAACCGGCCGAGAGCCCCGGTTTCTCGACCGCGGGTCTCGACAGGCTCCACCATCTGCTCGAAGCGAAGGAAACGAGACAAGCTGATGCATCCCCTCCACGATCCCGTCGCCGCGATGATGCGCGAGGTGGCGGAGACGATCATGATGCCGCGCCATCGCCGGCTCGCGGCCGACGAAGTGATGCAGAAGGGCCCGGACGATCCGGTGACGATCGTCGATCGCGAATCGGAAGCGCTGTTCACCGCGCGGCTGCCGGTGCTGCTGCCGGGCAGCCGCGTCGTCGGCGAGGAGGCGTGCGCCGCCGACGAGCGCCTGATCGAAACGCTCGGTGACGGTGTCGTCTGGATCGTCGACCCGCTCGACGGCACGTCCAATTTCGCCGCGGGCGAGGGCGCGTTCGGGATCATGGTCGCGCTGGCCGAAGGCGGCGTCGTGCAGGCGGGCTGGGTCTACGATCCGGTGCGCAAGCGGATGTGCCACGCCGCGCTGGGCGGCGGCGCGTTCGTCGACGGTGCGCGCGTTGGAACGCCAGCGAGCGGTGGAGAACCGCCGGTCGCCGCGCTCGCGACCAAATATCTGCCGGAGGCCAAGCGGCCGCTCGTCGCTGCGGCGGTGGCGGGCAAGCTTGCCGAGGTGCCGGTGCCGGGCTGCGCCGCCGAACAATATCCGCGCGTCGCGCTCGGCGAGAACGACATCGCGCTGTTCTGGCGGACGCTGCCCTGGGATCATGCGCCCGGCGCGCTGTTCCTCGAGGAGGCGGGCGGCCGCGTCGCCTATCTCGACGGCGGCGCCTATCGCGTAACCGAACGCCGCGCCGGCATGATCGCGGCGGCGAGCCCGGCATTGTGGGACTATGCCGCCGCGCTCATCGCGCCAGCGCTCAGGTGACGTGGCGGCGTCCGCGCTTGATTTCCCCTCCCTGCGAGGGAGGGGCCGGGGATGGTTTGTTATCGAGGCGGACGTCTCGCCGCATATCCGCCCACCCCAAACTCCACCCTTTCAGGGAGCGGCTCTTGGGGCGGCGCTGCACCTCGGGCGCTTGACATGAGGGGCGGCTGCGCCTGCGGCCGGGTGCGCTACCGGCTTGCGAGCACACCCGTCGACACCGGCTGGTGCCACTGCCGGCTGTGCCAGAAGGTCGCGGGCGCACCGGCACTGGTGTTCGGGACCGTGCCGATCGGCGATTTCCTGATCGAGCAGGGCGCCGAGCAAATTGGCGCGATCTCGCTCGTCGACCATGGCGTGCGCCAGTTCGCGCGCTGCTGCGGCACGCCACTTACCATCCAAGTCGTCCATCAGCCGGGGCGGATCGACGTCACCATCGCATCGCTCGACGATCCCGCCGCGGTGCCGCCCGGCTTCCACATCTGGATGGCGAGCGCGATCCCCTGGGCCGAACCGGGCGACGATCTGCCGCGGTTTGACGATGCGGGACGGGATGGGCCGGACTGACAGATTCCGGTGTTCCTGCGAAAGCAGGAACCCAGAGCCGCTTGCGCTGCTCTCGTTGCCCTCGGCTCCGGCTTTCGCCGGAGCACGGGTTCTCGGCTGAGCTTCAGAAGAACAATTTTCGCACGCTGATCTTCACCGTCCGGCCGAACGGATCGAGCAGATCGGGCTGGTAGCGCAGCGGCGTCGCGCCGGTGGCGTCGCGGACGCGCTGCCGGCTGTCGGCGAGGTTGGTGACGGCAAACGTGATCCGCGCGCCGCGCGCCCAAGCGTGCTTGGCGAGGCTGCCGATCTGCTGGAGGTTCGCGAAGAGGCGCAGATTGGCGGTGGCGAGCGGTGAGAAGCGCAGGTCGCCGGTCGGCGATCCGGCGGCGCCCGTCACCGTCGTGCCGCTCTGCCACTGGCCGGAAAGCCGCAGCCCGAGGCCGTTGTTCGAATAGCCGAGCTGGAGCTCGACTTGGTGACGCGGCTGGCCGCCATTGGCGCCGATCGTGTCGCCGTTGAGCAGATCGAGCTTCGGCACGCCCGGCCGGATCATCACGTCGTCGCGGAAATAAACGGTGTGGTAGACCGCGATCATCAGCCGCCCGCTGTTCTGCGCGCCGCCGCGCCCGCCGGCACGCCCACCACCGCCGCCGCCGAACCCGCCGCGGCCACCGACGCGTCCGCCACCGCCGTCAAGGCGATCGCCGCCGGTGTTGCCCGGCGGCCCGTCATTGGCGTTGGGTCCACCGCCACCGCCACCGCCCCCGCCCCCGCCCCCGCCCCCGCCACCGCCCCCGCCACCGCTTGGCGCCTGGCCGTTGGCGGCGGCACGCGCGGCGGCTTGCGCGCGAAGTTGCTCGAAGCGCTGCCGCATCGCGTCCGCCAGCGCGGGATTATACTTGCTCTTGAGCGGCTGCGAAAAGTTGATCCCCCAGCGCAGCTCCTCGCGATTCTCGCGCGCGAAATTGACCGGCCGCGCGTCGACTTCCGCGAGGTCGCCGTCGGCGTCGCGCATGAAGCGATCGGGAAAGGCATCCTCGATCGCTGCGGTCGGCTCGGGCAGCGTCGCGATCGCGTTGCGGATCCGGCTGGAGACGAAGTTGGCGGTGAGCGTGAGGTCCTGCTTGATGTGCGGCTTGATCGTCAGGCCGAGCTTGTAGACGCGCCGGCTGTCGGCCTTGAGCGAGCCGGTGCCGCCGTTGATCTGCGTCACGTCGACGGTCTCGCCGCGCACCGCATCGTAGACGCGCACGTCCGGCGTGACGATCAGCGGGTTGCCGAGCTGCTGCACGGTCGGTGCGGCATGGTCGTGCGTCGCCGATCCGATCAGCGTGACGGCATCGTGCGGTGACCAGGTGAAGCCGTAGCCGAGCGTCTTGAGCGTGCCGAAGTCGGAGAGATGGTCGACCGCGAGGTTGAGATTGGCCGAGAGATTGCCGATCGCGTCGAGGAAATGCGTCTTGCGGCTGGTGATCGGCACGTCGAGGTTGAGCTGCCCGTTGCCGTCGGTGCGGGAGAGGTCGCTGAGCGTGTCGATGCCTGCGCGCATCGAATTGGAGTGGAAGCCGGACAGCGTCACGCCGGCCTTGAGCGTCGTCGAAACCGGTCCGCCGGGCAGGTCGAACAGCGGGCCGTTGGCGACGATGGCGACCTCACCGGTGTCCGAGCGCGCATGCGCCTTGTCGAACAGGCTCGGCCCGCTCAGCGGACCGAATGGATTGGTCGCAGGATCGTTGGCGTTTAGTCCGGCCTGGACGGCACTGAGGTCGAAGCCCGTCGCCGTCGTCGTGCGCGTGTCGCTGTGATCGTAGGTGCCGGTGAAGGTCCACATCCACTTGCCGGCATTGCCGTTGAGCGTCGTGCCGAGGTGTGCCGTGACCGTGCCAATATGCTGGGTGAGCGGATCGCCGCCGAGATAGCGGCGGATCGTGACGTCGTCGGGCGAAGTCGAGAACGGGTTGCCGGCGGGCAGCGTCAGCTTCGCGAGCGGCAGCCCCTGGAGCCCGTCGCTATCGCTGACGTCGACGTTCGCATTCACCGTCGCCGAGACGCCGCCGAGGATGACGCGGTTGTAGACGCTGTTGGCGGTGAACTCGCGCGTCGCCGGCTTGAGCGTGCGGTCGGACGCGAGCCCGGTGGGAACGGCGCTGCCGGGAATGCCCTGCTCGACGATGTTGCGGTCGCTGTCGAGCAGCTGCGCGGCTTGGCTGTACTTCAGATCGAGCTGGGCGCGGCCGTCTCCACGAATACGCAGCATGTCGCCCTGCACCTCGCCATTGGCGCCGTCGCCCTCGGTCGCGAAGCCGCCGTCGAGCTCGCCGGTGATCGAGCGGAAACGGCGGCGGAGCACGATGTTGACGACGCGCTGGTTGGCCGTGAAGCCATATTTGAGGCCGACTTCCTCGGGCAGGATGTCGACGCGCTGGATCGCCTCGGTCGGGATGTCGCGGATCTCCGCGAGGCTCGAGATGCGCCGCCCGTTGAGCAGCACCACCGGCGCCTCGCCGCCGCGGCCGCGATCGCTCTGCGTCTCGGGCGCGAGTTCGGCGAGCAGATCGGTGACCGAGCTGACGCCGTAGGATCGGATATCCGCGGGCGAGAGCTGTTCCTCGGGCGGGATGTCGCCGACCACCGCACCGCGCTGCGGCAGTTTGCGTGCGGTGACGACGATGTCCTCATTGTCGTCATCGTCATAGCTCTGGGATTGTGTCTTGCCCTTGCTGGACGAGGCCGGCGGCGCGGCGGTCTGCGCGGCGAGGGCGGCCGGCAAGGACAGCAGGGACAGGCCGACCACCCAGCACCACGCACGCAAACTCATCACCCCGCCTATCCCCACTCACCCGTTCGTCCTGAGCGCAGTCGAAGGACGTGCCGCGAACGGTCCGGCTGCCTCACGTGCTTCGACTTCGCTCAGCACGAACGGGACGATGCTGGTTGTGGCTACCCGATCCATGTCACATCCGCATTTCAGCGTTGAAACCGGCACCCGGCCGTGCATCCATGGCGCGCCTTGGCTGAACCTGCCCCTAACCCCGTCCTGGCCGTCCGCGATCTGCGCGTGCGCTTCGCGACGCCCGATGGTGCGGTCAAGGCCGTGCGCGGAGTCTCGTTCGATATCGCGCGCGGCGAGTGTCTCGCGATCGTCGGCGAGAGCGGCTCGGGCAAGAGCCAGAGCCTGATGGCGGTGATGGGGCTGATCGCCGGCAATGGTGAGGTCTCCGGGAGCGCCAAGTTCGAAGGCGAGGAGCTGATCGGGCTCGGCGCACGCGCGCTCGATCGGTTGCGCGGTGCGCGGATGGCGATGATCTTCCAGGATCCGCTTACCGCGCTCACCCCGCACCTGCGCGTCGGCGACCAGATCGCCGAGACGCTCGTCGCGCATCGCGGCGTCGGCTGGGGCGCGGCGCGCAAGGAGGCGCGGCGCTGGCTCGATCATGTCCGCATTCCCGAAGCGGCACGCGGGATGCGCCAATATCCGCACGAGCTTTCCGGCGGCATGCGCCAGCGCGTGATGATCGCCGCCGCGATGGCGTGCGGGCCGGCGCTGCTCATCGCCGACGAGCCGACCACCGCGCTCGACGTGACCGTCCAAGCCGAGATCCTCGACCTGATGGCCGAGCTGATGCGTGAGAGCGGCGCCGCGCTCGCGCTCGTCACCCACGATATGGGCGTCGTGGCGCGGATGGCGGACCGTGTCTGCGTTATGAAGGAGGGCGCCTTCGTCGAGCAGGGCGCGGCCACAGCGCTCTTCGCCGATCCACGATCGGATTACACCCGCCGCCTGCTCGCGGCGATACCGCGCCTTGATGCGCTGGAACGGTCGCTGCCGCCGGTCGATCCTGCAGCGGCGCCGGTGGTGGCGGCACGCGGCATCGAAGTGCGTTTCCCGATCGGTGCGGGCCTGTTCCGGAGGCCGAAGATGCTGCGCGCGGTTGACGGCGTCGATGTCGCGATCCGGCCGGGCGAGACGGTCGGCATCGTCGGCGAGAGCGGCTGCGGCAAGTCCACATTGGCGCGTGCGCTGATTCGGCTGCTGCCGGCGAACGCGGGCAGCGTGACGTTGCTCGGCCGCGATCTCGGCGCGCTCGACGCCGCCGCATTGCGGGCGGCGCGCAAGGATCTCCAGATCGTCTTCCAGGATCCGCTCGCCAGCCTCGATCCGCGCATGACCATCGGCGGCGCGATCGCCGAGCCGCTCACCGTCTTCGGTCCGCATCTCGGCCGTGCCGCGCGCGAGGCGGCGGCGCTCGCCGCGATGACGCGCGTCGGCTTGAGCGACGCCTTCCTCAACCGCTACCCGCACGAGCTTTCCGGCGGCCAGAACCAGCGCGCCGGGATTGCGCGCGCGACGATCCTCGAACCCAAATTCATGATCTGCGACGAGGCTGTCTCGGCGCTCGACGTCTCGATCCGCGCGCAGATCGTCGACCTGCTGATCGCGCTGCAGGCCGAGCTCGGGCTCGCGATACTGTTCATCAGCCACGATCTCGCCGTGGTGCGCGAGCTCTGCCACCGCGTGATGGTGCTCTATCTCGGGCGGGTGGTGGAGGAGGGGATGCGCGCGCAGATCTTCGGCGATCCGCGCCACCCCTATACGCGCACGCTGCTCGCCGCCGCGCTTTCGCCCGATCCGGCGCTCGAGCGCCGCCGGCCGCGGCTCCGCGCGATCGGCGAGCCGCCGAGCCCGCTCGACCGCCGCGCCGCCTTCCGCTTCGCACTGTCGCGGCTGGCCGGCGGTGCCGATCCCGAGACCGCGCCGCTGCCGGAGCTGATCGAGGTCGCACCGGGTCATCGCGTGGCGGAATTCGATCCTTAGAGCCGTTTTGTGTCGATCCATCTCCGCCGTTCGCCCTGAGGCACTGAGCCTGTCGAAGTGCCGTCTCGAAGGGTCGCCGTGGTTCGAGACGAGCCTTCGCCTGCGCTCAGTCTCTCCTCACCACGAACGGGAAAGACGCAAAATCAGCGAACCCCCCGCCGGCACAGGAAGCGCTTGGGATGATAGTCCGCAGGATTGTCGCGCCAGCCGCTGATGTCGGGATCGACGAGGTTGCGGCCGCTGTAGACGTAAAGCGGGAGGATCGCGGCGTCGGCCATCGCGACGCGCTCGGCCTCGACCAGCAGCCGCGCGCGGCGGCCGATGTCGCGCTCCTCGTCGGAGGCGGCGATCAGCGCATCGAAGCGCGCGCTGTGATAGTCGCTATAGTTCTGGGCGCCGCCGCCCGACGAGAGGATGCGCAGGAAGCTGATCGCATCGTTGAAGTCGACGAACCATGCCGCGCTCGCCGCCTCGAAATTGCGCGCGACGAGATCGGCGTAAAGGATCTGCCCCTCCTCGGGCGCGAGATCGAGCCGCACCCCGATCGCGCGCCAGTCCGATTGCAGCGCCGGCCAGATGATCCGTTCCCCGGCGTTCGAATATTTGAATTCGAGGCGCAGCGGGTGCGCGGCGTCGATGCCGGCGCGTCGCAGCAGCTCGCGTGCCACCGCGTCGCGGAACGACAGCGGCCAGTCGGCCCAAGCGGCGCGCGGCAGACCGGGATAGTTGGCGATGCCCGGCGGCACGAAAGCGTAGGCTGGGCGCTGGCCGGCGCGCAGCAGCTTGCCGGCGATGAAGTCGCGGTCGATCGCGATCGAAAGCGCCACGCGCACGCGCGGGTCGGCGAACGCACGAACATGCGAGCTGAGCGCGATATAGGCGGTCGCGAACACCGGGTTGGCGTGGACATAGCCCGGCAGCCTGCGGCGCAGATAGTTCACCCGGTTGGACGCGAACGCGATGTTGAGATCGAGTTCGCCCGTCCCGACCGCGCGCTCCGCGGCGATCGTGTCCGAGATCGGACGGTAGGCGATTTGATCGAAGCAGACCTGCGCATTGCCGTAATATCGCGGGTTGCGGACGAGCACGAGCCGATCGTTGAGCGCCCAGCTCGCAAGCTGATAGGGGCCGTTGGAGACCATGTGGCCGGGCTGCGTCCAGGCATCGCCCCAGCGCCGCACGACATGCTCCGGAACCGGCACGGCGCTCGTATTGTCGAGCAGCAGCGGCAGATAGGGCGCGGGATGGGTGAGGTGCAGCACCAGCGTGCGCGGATCGGGCGCGGCCGCGCCGAGCGTTTCGGGCGCCGCCTTGCCGGCGGTGACCGCCTCGCCGTTGACCAGCACCGCGAGCAGCCAGGCATAAGGCGAGGCAGTGTGCGGATCGACCAGCCGCCGGAACGCGAACACGAAATCCTGCGCCGTGACCGGCATGCCGTCCGACCAGTGCGCATCGCGCAGGTGGAAGGTCCAGGTCAGCCCGTCGGGCGAGGTCTCCCAGCGTGTCGCCATTCCGGGCATGGCGGTGCCGTCCGCGTCGAGCGTGGTGAGGCCGGCGAACAGATCGTAGAGCACCGTCGCTTCGGTGGTGAGCTGCGTCTTGGGCGGATCGAGGCTCTCGACCTCGGCGCCGTTCCCCGCCTCGAGGCATAGCTTGCCGGCGGGGCAGGGCGTGCGCCCGCCGCCGCCGCTATGCCCGCAGGCGGCGAGGAGGAGGGTGAGGGGAATGAACAGCCCATGGGCAAGGCCGCGCCAACTAAACCCGTTCGTCCCGAGCGAAGTCGAGGAACGTGCGGCAAACGCCGCCCCTCGATCACGTGTCTCGACTTCGCTCGACACGAACGGATTGGTCGGTTTCGTGGAGTTCATCGCTCGCGGGGATCGAGCGCGTCACGGAGGCCGTCGCCGACGAAGTTGAACGCCATCAGCGTCAGCGCCATCGCCAGTGACGGGAAGAGCAGCAGCCAGGGCGCGAGCTCCATGTCGCGCGCGCCGTCGCTGATCAGCGTGCCGAGCGAGGTCATCGGCTCCTGCACGCCCAATCCCAGGAAGGAGAGGAAGCTTTCGGCGAGGATCACGCCGGGGATCGTCAGCGTCACATAGACGACGACCGGCCCCAAGAGGTTCGGTGCGATGTGGCGGTGGACGATCTGCGCCGGCGTCAGCCCCATCGCGCGGGCGGCCTCGACGAAATCGCGATGCTTGAGCGCGATCGTCTGGCCGCGCACGATCCGCGCCATCGTCAGCCACTCGACCGCGCCGATCGCGACGAACAGCAGGATGAAGTTCTTGCCGAACGTCACCATCAGCAGGATCACGAAGAAGATGAACGGCAGCGAATAGAGGATATCGACGATGCGCATCATCGCCTCGTCGATCCGCCCGCCGAGATAGCCGGCGGTGGCGCCATAGGCGACGCCGATGACGAGGCTCACTCCCGACGCGACGACGCCGACCGCGAGGCTGACCGCGAGTCCCATCAGCAGCCGCGAGAGCAGGTCGCGGCCGAGCGCGTCGGTGCCGAGCAGATGGCTGTGCGCGAGCGGCGGCAGCCAGATGTCGGCCTTGTCGACCTGGTCATAGGCATAGGGCGAGAGCCACGGACCGATCAGCGCGGCGAGCACCAGCAGGCCGAGCAGGATCAGGCTCGCCCGCGCGCCACGATTGGCGAGCAGGCGGCGGCGGGCATCCTCCCACAGGCTGCGTCCGGCGGCCGCGACGGGAGCGGGAAGCGCGGCCTCGCTCATGCCAGACTGATCCGCGGATCGAGCGCAGCCTGGGCGAGGTCGGCAGCGAGGTTGAGGAGCAGGATCAACGCCGAATAGAGGATCACCACCCCCATCACGACCGGATAGTCGCGTTGCAGCGCCGAGATCACGAAGAAGCGGCCGATGCCGGGGAGGCCGAACAGCTGCTCGACGACGAGGCTGCCGGTGAGCAGCCCCGCGCAGGCCGGCCCGAGATAGGCGACGAGCGGCACCACCGCCGCCGGCAGCGCGTGGCGCAGCACGATGCGCGACGGCGGCAGGCCCTTGGCGCGCGCGGTGCGGATCGCGTTGGAGCGCAGCGTCTCGATCATGCCGGCGCGGACCAGCCGCGAGATGATCGCCGTCTGTGGCAAGGCCAGCACGATCACCGGCAGCACGAGGTTGCGGATGCCGCCCCAGCCGCCGGTCGGCAGCCAGCCGAGCCAGGAGGCGAAGACGAGCACGAGCAGCGGCGCGGTGACGAACGTCGGCACGCAGACGCCGAGCACGGCGACAGCGGTCGCGGCATAGTCGGCGGCGCCGTTCTGGCGGAGTGCGGCAACGAGGCCGAGGGTCACGCCCACACTAAGTGCGAGCGCGAGCGCCGCCAGCCCGATCGTAGCGCTCTTGGGCAGTCCCTCGGCAATGAGGGCACCGACGCTCTTGTCCTGATACTTGAGCGACGGTCCGAGATCGCCGGTCACCACGCCGCCGAGATAGTGGGCGTATTGCACCGTCAGCGGCTTATCGAGCCCGTACCGCGCGCGCACGTTGCGCTCGATCTCCGGCGTGAGCCGGCGGCCATTGTCGAACGGACTGCCCGGCGCCGCGCGCATCAGGAAAAAGCTCAGCGTCACGACGAGGAACAAGGTCGGCAGCGCGATGGCGAGCCGTCGCGCGATGAAGCTCAGCATGGGGACGCGCTACGCACGCAAGCGATTAGGGCATGGCAGAAGCAGGACTGTCAAACGCATCAACCATTCCCCTCTCCTTCAGGGGAGGGGTGTAGGGGTGGGGCAGTGGCGCCGGGGCTCGATGCCCCGGCGTCGCTTCCTCGCAGCCACCCCACCCCAACCCCTCCCCTGAAGGGGAGGGGCCAGTGGTAGATTCAATGCGGGATCGCGACGAGCACCAGCGTGATGTTATCGGCGCCGCCGGCGGCGAGCGCGTCGGAGAGCAGCGCGTCGGCGGCGATCTCGATCGGCAGCGTGAGGTGCAGCGCGATCATGTCATCGGGGACGAAGCCCGACAGCCCGTCCGAGCAGAGCAGGAAGACGTCGCCGGGCGAGACCGTACCGGCAGCGACCTCGATGTCGACCGCGTCGCCGGTGCCGAGCGCGCGGGTGATGACGTTGGCCTGGGGATGGTGGCGCGCCTGCTCGGGCGCGATCGCGCCCGAGTCGACCAGCGCCTGCACGACGCTGTGATCGCGGCTCAGCCGCTCGAGCCCGTGCTCGCCGAGCCGATAGACGCGGCTGTCGCCCGCCCAGAACAAGGTGAAGCGGCTGCGCTCGATATGCAGCGCGGCGACGGTCGAGCCGCTCACCGCGTCGCTGCTGCGCGCGTGGATCGCGGCGTTGGCGTCGCGCAGCGCGTCCAGCACGGCATCACAGGAGATCGCCTGCTCGCCGCCCGCGACGTCGGCGAGCGCGCGGATGACGATGCTCGCGGCGACGTCGCCGGCACTGTGACCGCCCATGCCGTCGGCGACCGCCCACAACCCGCGCTCGGGCCGGTCGAGCAGGCGATCCTCGTTGATCGCGCGGACGCGGCCCGCATGCGTGCGCGCGCAGGAGCGGATCGTCGGCAACATCGGCGTCGCACCGGCAGGCGCGGCGCGGAACGGGCGCAGCAGGCTGGCGAGTTTCATTGCGGGCCGCCGTCGAGCGCCGCAGCCGCGGCGTCGTACGCGACGACGAAGGCAGCGTTGAGCGAACCCTCGGCACCCTCTTCAAGCTGCCTGTGGAGATCGGCGTGGCGGGCGGAGACTTCTTCCCAGCGCAGCGCGCCGCCGCCCTTGAGCAGGCTGCCGCGACCGGCCACGGCATCCTCGATGCGTGCCGGCGCGAAGCTGTCGACCGCCGAGCGCAGCGACGCGCGCAGCCCGGCAAAGGTGGCGACCAGATGCTTCTTCACGTCGCGGAACGAGGCTTTCAGCGCGGCGGGGCCGGAGAGGAAGCTGCTCTCGCCGGCGAGCAGCAGGTCGATCGCGAGGCGCTGCGTCGGCGCCCATTTGAACGGGTTGTTGTCGACGCCGCCGATCGTGGTGCGGACGAGCTTATATTGCGCGCGCGCGCGTTCGCGCTCGGCCATGAGATCGCCGACGCCGAGCACCATCTGGCGATAGACCGCCCCGGCGCGGCGCATCACCACCGCTGGATCCTCGGTCGAGAACAGCGAGGCGTCGAGCCCGGCCCCCTGGCAGAAGGCCTCCAACAGCGAGACCTCCTCGGCACCGTCGTTGGCGGCGATCGACGGCGCGTCGGACCAGTCACTCGGCACGTCGACCGAGTCGCCAAGCGGGGCCGAGAACACCATCGTGCGCGCGGCGCCGCCGGGCGCGAGCTCTTCGTCAGGGGCCCGGTCCGCGACAAGACGGAAATGGCCGAATTCGAGCGTGCGCGGCAGCGCGAGCGGCACCGGCCGATCGGCGGGAAAGCGCTCCTCGGTATCGCCGTCGAACACGCCGTTGCTGCCGAGGCTGACGAGCGAGAGGCCGTCGGGGCCTGCGAGCAGCTCGCAATGCGCGCGCGAGATCTGGCACTCGGGATCGATCAGCACCCAGTCCGAACCCGGATCGCGGCCGATACTCAGTGAACCCTCGCGCAGGATGCGCGCGTCGAGCGGATGCGCCGGATCGGCCTTGTCGAAGAGCCGGAAGACGTACATGCCGTTCAGGCGGCCTTGCGCTTGGGTGCGGCCACGACCGTCGGAGCGGGTTCGATCCGCGTCTTCTGCATCGCCGCCTCGCGCGCCGCCTGTTCGGCGGGATCGGGCTGCTGCGCCTCGAGCGCCTGCGCCATCGCGTTGAACGCATCGAACAGCCCGCCGAACTCGTCGCCGCGCTTGTGCGAGATGCGGAAGGAGAGGCCATTCTTCGCGGCGTCGTCGAGCGCGCGCCGCAGGCGTGTGACCGGCGCCGAGATCAGCCGGCCGCTCATGTACGACATTACGGTGACGACGCACATCACGAGCAGCGCCAGACCGAAGAGGAGGTCACGCGCGCCGTTCGAGGCGGCGTCGAGCTCGTCGCGATCGAGCAGCAGGTCGACCCTGCCGAAATCGGCACCGGCATATTTGATCGTGCGGACGAAGCGGAAGCCGCCCTTGGCCTCGCGGATATCATTGTCGCCGAGGAACGCGATCCGCGCCTCGTTGGCCGGCGCGGCATATTGCGTACCGATCAGCCGGTGATCGCTCGCGGCGCGGACGACACCCGCCGCGTCGGTGACGACGAGATGGCGCACGTCGCTGTTGCGCGCGGCATTGTCGACGAAGGCCTGGAGCGGCGCCCAATCCTGTTGCGCGGCCGGTAGCCCGGCATTGTCGGCGGCGAGCAGCGCGGCGTTGGAGGTGACGAAGCCGGTGATCGACGAGCCCGAGGTCAGCGCCATATGCTCGAGGGCGGCGCGTTCGCGGGTGAGCGTGCCATGGACGCTGAACGCCAGCGCGATCGCCGTCGCCGGCACGAGGATCAGCGGCAGCTTGATCCGGAGCGCGATGCCGCGGCGCTTCACCGGCTCCTCGATCCGCTGCGCGTCGAGCTCGCGCTGGAGCGCGGCACGCAGCGCCTCGCCGTCCGCAAAGCGCGCCTCCGGCTTCTTGGCGAGCAGCTTCTCGACGATGAAGCGCAGCCCCTTGGGGCAATCGCGGACCATGCCGTCGATCGCCAGCGGCTGTTCCTGCGCGATCTGGATCGCGAGCGTCGCGAGCCCGGCGCCGGAGAAGGCGGGCTTTCCCGTCACCATCTCGTAGAGCACGACGCCGAGCGAGAAGAGGTCGGAGCGATGATCCACCGGCAGGCCGAGCGCCTGCTCAGGGCTCATGTAGCGCGGGGTGCCGATCACCTGGCCGACCTGGGTGGCGACGGCACGGCGTTCCGCGGCCTCGGCATCCGGCTCGGCCATCCGTGCGATGCCGAAATCGAGCAGCTTCGGCGCCTGGCCCTTGTCGGCGAGGAGGATGTTGGACGGTTTGACGTCGCGGTGGACGACGCCCTGGCGGTGGGCATAGCCGAGCGCGCCGGCGAGCTGCACGCCGATCGCGAGCACGCGATCGCAGGGCATGCGGCCCTGCTCCTTCAGGATCTCGTCGAGCGGGCGGCCCTCGACATATTCCATCGCGATATAGGGCACGCCATCGGCCTCGCCGACGTCGTAGATCGTCGCGATGTTGGCGTGGCTGAGATTGCCGGCGGCCTTGCTCTCGCGCAGGAAGCGGCGGGCGATCTCTGCGTTGCTGCGGAATTCGGGCTTGAGCACCTTGATCGCGACGACACGCTCGATGCTGGTGTCGTGCGCACGGAATACGTCCGCCATCGCGCCTTCGCCGACGCGCGCGTCGATCCGATAGCGCCCGAACATCTCCATCCCGGCAGTCCCCTTCACACGGGCCGAGCGGCCCATCGTCGCGAACGGATTATCATGCCGGGCGTTAAGCAAGTGTTCCCGTGGTTTAGCTCGGGATTACAATGTGTTCGGCCGGCGGAAAGCTTGCGCTGTGCTTACTGCCACACGTTTTCTGTTCGCCCTGAGGAGGGGCCGAGCGGAGCATGGCGGAGGCGACGCCCCGGCCGAAGGCAGGTAGGGTGCTTCGAGACGGCGCTTCGACGGGTTCAGCAGCTCCTCCGCACGAACGGTCGTGTCTGCGGTGAGGCGGACCTCCTCCAACTCAATGCTTGGCCTGGACCGTGCTCTGGATGCGCTGGGCACGGGCGAGGTCGCGCTGGATCAGCGGGTTGGCGGGATCGAGCGCGGCGGCATGGCTCAGCAGCACGACGGCGCGGGCGACGTTGCCTTGGGCGAGCGCCGCGAGGCCGGCGCCGCGCATCCGCGCCGCCAGCGCGGGGTTGTGCGCGGCCGCGGCCGGGGCGGCGGGCGCCCCCGGCGTCGGCGCCGGTGCGGCGGCCGGCGTCGCCTTCTTCTTGGATTTGGGCTCCGGCTTGGGTGCCTCCTCGGCCTTCTCCGGCGGCGGCGCGACCACCACGGGCTTCGGCCTGAGCGCGGCGCTCGGCACCCGCAGCAGCTGCCCGGCCACGAGCGACGACGGCACTGCGATGTGGTTGTAGCGCGCCAGCGCGTAGAATTTGAGTGCGCTGCCGAGATAGCGCTCGGCGATCGACATCATCGTGTCGCCCGAGCGGACGACATAGGGATAGCTCTCGCCCGGCAGCAGCGCGGCGGGGTCCCGCTCGATCGAATTGCGCAGCAGCAGCGCCTCGCCGTCGTTCGGGTTCTTCTTGAGGATGCGGGCGAGCTCGCGCGCGGCGTCCTTCTCCTTGCCGTCCTGCAGCGCCGCGATCGCCTGGTCGATCGGTCCGCGCTTCGCGGGCTTCGCCGCCGGCGTCTCTGGATGCGGGGCGACGCTCGGGCCGCAGGCGGCGAGCGCCAGCGCGAGCCCGCAGGCGGCGGAGAGAAGCAGGCGCGAACGGATCATCCGGTCAGACTTTCGCTGAGCCGCGCCTGGAGCGCGGCGGGGGAGAGGGAAGTGAGCTGCGCCACGCGCTTGCGATCGCGTGCGAAGGCGATGAACGCGTCGGGCTCGAGCGGCTGCGCGAAATAATAGCCCTGGAACAGCGTGCAGCCGTGGCGGCTGAGCCACTCATATTCCTCGCGTCGTTCGATACCCTCGGCAAGGACGCGGATGCCGAGGCCGCGGCCAAGCGCGATCAGGCTCTGGCAGATCGCCTGGCTGTCAGGCCGCTTGTCGACCTCGGTGACGAACTCGCGGTCGATCTTGAGCTTGTCGAACGAGAGCTTCTTGAGCGAGCTGAGCGACGAATAGCCGGTGCCGAAATCGTCGATCGCGATCGTCAGGCCAAGCGCGCGCAGGCTGCGGAACAGCGCCGCGCTGCGGCCGGTGTCCGCGGCGGCGACGCTTTCGGTGAGCTCGAGCTCGAGCGCCGGGGCGGCGAGCGTGTGGCGCGCCAGCGTGCGCTCGATCAGCGTGCCGAGATCGTCGCGCTCGAGCTGGTGGGCGGAGAGGTTGACCGCCACGATGAGTTCGCCGAGCCCGAGGCGCTGCCATCCCCGCGCGGCGCGACAGGCGGCGTTGAGCGTCCATAGCCCCACCTCGTCGGCGAGCCCCGCCGCCTCGACGAGCGGCACGAATTGCGCCGGCGATACGAGCCCGCGCTCGGGATGCTGCCAGCGCAGCAGCGCCTCGGCGCCGCAGACGCGGCCGGCGCGTGAATCGATCAGCGGCTGGAAGCGCAGCTCGAGCTGGTCGCGCGTCACGGCGCGGCGCAGATCCTGCTCCATCGCGAAATTGTCGCGCGCATGCGCGCTGGCGTCGCCGCCGTCGGCATCGCCGGCGAGCGCGCCGAGGGTCAGCGCGGCGATCGCGCGGGTGAGCAGCCCGGCCGGCGTCGCCGCGTCGGCGGGATAACAGGCAGCACCGGTGCGCACCTCGGGGACGAGCTCGCGTCCGTCGATCGCGATCGCGTCGGACAGCGCATAGCCGATCGCATCGAGCTCGGCGCGCGCCGCCGCGGGTGCGGTCTCCGGCCCGAACCAGATCGCGAAGCGTGCGCGGTCGACATGCGCGACGAGCTTGGGCGTGCCGACCATGCGCGTGATCCGCTCGGCCAGCGCCATCAGCGCGCGCTCGCCAAGCTGCGCGTCGAACGCGCTCATCCGGTCGATGTCGACGAACTCGATCAGCCCGAGCAGCGCGCCACCCCGGGCGCGCGCCTGGTCCTGGCCGATCGCGGCGAGCAGCGGTTCGCGCGTCGGCAACCCGGTGAGCTGGTGGCGGTGCGAGAGCCGGTGGCCGAGCGCGCCGATCTGGTCGTCGAGCTTCTCAACCGCCGCGACGACGTCGAGCGGCGCCTCGCCGATCGTCTCGCCGCCGGGCAGCCGGCGCACGAGCCCGTCGGCGAGCCCCGCGGCGCGCTCGATCGCGCGATCATGATGTTCGGCCGCGATCAGCCCGCCGACGCAGACCAGCAGCGCGACGATTGCGCCGGCGACGCGCAGCGGATCGCCGTTCGCGAGCGTGCAGAGCGGAACCAGGAGCCACGGTGCCGAAGCGACGATCAGCGCGCAACGCAGCGCGCCGCGCCGCATGCGCCTCCCGCCCGCCGGCTTCGCCTCCGCCTGCCCCACGCCGCAACCGCTCCTGCTCAAGCGGCCGATTGATAATCGAAAATACGGAACAATGCGTTAAGCCAACCTAACATCCGTGCCACGGGATATAAAGACATCTTTATATTTGCATATGGCAACCGCCACGGATATGGGGCGGCCACGCCAGCATCAGGAGCTCGACCCGTGGCCACCGCACCCGCCGACACGTTCAACGACTATCTCGTCCACGACATCAGCCTGGCCGGCTTCGGTCGCAAGGAGATCGAGATCGCCGAGACCGAGATGCCCGGTCTGATGGCGCTCCGCTCCGAATATGGCGCGTCGCAGCCGCTCAAGGGCGCGCGGATCACCGGATCGCTGCACATGACGATCCAGACCGCGGTGCTGATCGAGACGCTGGTCGCGCTCGGCGCGCAGGTACGCTGGGCGTCGTGCAACATCTTCTCGACGCAGGATCATGCCGCCGCCGCGATCGCCGCCGCCGGCATCCCGGTGTTCGCCTTCAAGGGCGAGAGCCTCGCCGAATATTGGGATTTCGTGCAGGACATCTTCGATTGGGACGACGGCCAGGGCCAGACCTGCAATATGATCCTTGACGACGGCGGCGACGCGACGATGTTCGCGCTGGTCGGCGCGAAGCTCGAGGCGGGCGGTTCGCTCGGCGAGCCGGAGAATGACGAGGAGGTAGAGTTCCAGCGTTCGCTGAAGGCGTTCATCGCGAAGAAGCCGGGCTACCTCACCCAGACCGTGCGCAACATCAAGGGCGTTTCCGAGGAGACGACCACCGGCGTCCACCGCCTCTACGAGATCGCCAAGAAGGGTGAGCTGCCGTTCCCGGCGATCAACGTCAACGACAGCGTCACCAAGTCGAAGTTCGACAATCTCTATGGTTGCAAGGAGAGCCTCGTCGACGCGATCCGCCGCGCCACCGACGTGATGCTCGCTGGCAAGGTCGCCGCGGTCGCCGGCTTCGGCGACGTCGGCAAGGGCTCGGCGGCGTCGCTGCGCAACGGCGGCGCGCGCGTGCTCGTCACCGAGATCGATCCGATCTGCGCGCTTCAGGCGGCGATGGAGGGCTATGAGGTCGTGACGATGGACGAGGCGGCGACGCGCGCCGACATCTTCGTCACCGCGACCGGCAATGCCGACGTCATCACCGCAGACCACATGGCCGCGATGAAGAACATGGCGATCGTCTGCAACATCGGCCACTTCGACAGCGAGATCCAGATCGCCGGTCTCTCCAACTACAAGTGGACCGAGATCAAGCCGCAGGTCGACGAGGTCGAGTTCCCGGACGGCAAGAAGATCATCGTGCTCGCGAAGGGGCGGCTCGTGAACCTCGGCTGCGCGACGGGCCACCCGAGCTTCGTCATGTCGTCGAGCTTCACCAACCAGGTGCTCGCGCAGATCGAGCTTTGGACCAAGCCCGGCGAGTACGCGAACGAGGTGTTCGTGCTGCCGAAGCATCTCGACGAGAAGGTGGCGGCGCTCCACCTCGAGAAGCTCGGCGTGAAGCTCTCCAAGCTGACGCCGAAGCAGGCCGCCTATATCGGCGTGAGCGTCGAAGGCCCGTTCAAGCCGGATCACTACCGCTACTGATCCTGTCCGCTGCGTTCCCCGTCATTCCCGCGGAGACGGGAATCCATATGCTGCGAGGTCGGAGAATATGGATCTCCGCCTCCGCCGGGATGACGGGGGTGCAGGGCCGCGCGGAGCTTTGATCGGTTTCGATCGGAATGCTTGACGCCGTTAAAGCAAAACTCGCCTGCAATTCCCTACTAAATCGCTAGAGTATAGCCATCCCAGCAGGAGAAGAGGGATGGCGCCGCAGCCGCGCAAACAACCACTGTCGATGCCGCCGGCGGGCTCGCTGGCCTCGCCGCGCCTTCCGGCGGAGCCGCGCGCCGCGATCCCTCTCGAGGAATTCTGGCGGCGGCTCGATGCCGTCTCACCGCGCTGAGGGCGGCTATGGCGAGCCCGGTGAAGCTGATCGTGGCCGGCTTGTTCGATAGCGGGCCGGGGCATTGGCAAAGCCTGTGGTGCGATGCCGATCCCGATTGCCGCAAGGTGGAGCTCGGCGAATGGGCGCAGCCCTCGCGCGTGCTGTGGCTGTCGCGGCTCGATCGCGCGGTGGCGCGCGAACGCGAGCCGGTCGTGCTCGTCGCGCACAGCCTCGGCTGTCTCGCAGTGGCGTGGTGGGCGGCGGAGGCGTCCCGCGACAGGCTCGCCAAGGTCCGCGCTGCGCTGCTCGTCGCGCCGCCGGACGTCGATCGACCGGACACGCATCCGCTGCTGCGGCCGTTCGCGCCCTCGCCTTCGGGCGCGCTGCCCTTCCCGGCGATGCTCGTCGCCAGCCGCGACGATCGCTATGCCTGCTTCGAGAGCGCGGCGGCGCTCGCGGCACGCTGGAATTGCACGCTGATCGATGCCGGCGCGCGCGGCCATCTCAACGCCGAGTCCGACATCGGCGATTGGCCGGAAGGCCGTGCGCTCGTCGATCAGCTTGTCGATGTGAACAACGCGCGGCCGATCGCCGCTGGCTCCGCTTCATCGCGTGCGGTGTGGGCCGATCACGCGGCGGAGATAAAGCGATCAGCGTCGCCGCGCGAGCCATAGCCGCGTGCCCATGTAGATCATCGCGAGCAGCCACAGGCCGATCGCGAACATCGCGACGCGGCCGCCGAGGCCGGCGATCTCGCCGGTGTGGATCGCGAAATAATGGTTGTGGAGCCACTTGCCGGCGCCGCCGCGCAGCGCGTCGTCGTCCGCCGTGATCGCGCCGGTCGCTGCGTCGACGGTGACGTTGGTGTTGCCGTAGGCGCGGACGCGCTCGCCGCGCTGCTTGAGATGCACGGTCCAGCTCGGGCTGGCGGGAGCGGCGAAGTCGATGCCCGAGAGCGATGCGCCGGGGTGGCGGCGGCGCGCGATCGCGATCGCCTGGATCATGCCGATCCGGATCGGCTCCGCGGCGTGCGCTGCAACCGCCGGCGGTGCCGGCGCGAGCGAGGCGAACGCGTCGCTCAGCGCGAGCACCGTGCCGCAGGCGATCGCGAGCATCGCGGGGATCACCGCCCACAGCCCCACCGCCCGGTGCCAGCTAAAGTGGCGCGCGGCGACCGGCTTCGGGCTGATCGGACGGATCGCGCGCCGCCACTGATCGCGCCGCGGCCAGGCGACGCATAGGCCGAGCGCGAGGTTGGTCAGCAGCAGCACGCCGCTCAGCCCGATGATCCAGTGGCCGGCATCGCCCGCGAGCAGCGACTGGTGGAGCACGACGATGCGGTCGATCAACCCGCCATTGGCAAGCCCATCGCCATCGCGCCGCGTGCGCAGCACGTCGCCGGCGCCATCGACGCGCACGCTGTCGCCGTTCGCCAGCGAGAGGTCCCAGCGATCGAGCGCGCCGGCGCTCGTCCAGATCGACTGGACGGGCGCGCCGGCGGCCGCGAAGGCATCGGCACGCCGCTGGAGTGCGGCGAGATCGGTCGGCCGATGCGCGCCGGCGACAGTGGCGTCGTCGATCTCCCAGTGGAACACGATCAGCGTCCCGGTCGCCGCCTGCAGCAGCCAGAGCAGCGCGGCGGCGAGCCCCAGCCAGCGGTGGAGCGAGACGAGCGAGCGGCGGAGTGTCATGGCGGCGGCCTATCCCACTGCTGTCCGCGTCATGAACGCGCGATGGCCAAAGAGGCGCGGGCGCGGGCCGATTGCGCGCGCCGGGGGGCAGCTGGGCTTGCCCCGGCACGATCGGGCGCGGCAAGGTTGGGCGATGGCCAACGACATCTTCGTGCCGCGCGATAGCGCCGACATCGCCCGGCTGATCGCCGAATATCCGCTCGCCTGGATCGTCTCGATGGGCGCGGAGGGCAGCGCCGCGACCGTGCTGCCGCTGCTCGCGGAGACCGATGCGGCGGGCGAGGTCGTCGCGCTGTTCGGCCATTTCGGCAAGTCGAACCCGCAGGTCGCGTTGCTCGAGCGCCAGGCCCGCGCGTTGATCCTGTTCCAGGGGCCGCACGCCTATGTTCCGGCACGGCTCGTCTCGAACCCGACCTGGGGGCCGACCTGGAACTATGCGGTGGCGCGCTTCGACGTCGAGATCGCGTTCGTGCCGGAGGAGACCCCGGCCTCGGTCGAGCGCCTCGCCGCCGCGCTCGAGAAGGATCGGCCCGAGCCGTGGACGCCGGCGCAGATGGATGAGCGCCGCGAGCAGCTCCTGCGCCACATCGTCGCCTTCCGCGCGCGGGTCACCGGCACCCACGCCCGCTTCAAGCTCGGCCAGGACGAGAGCGCGCAGACGTTCGACGAGATCGTCGCCGGCCTCGACGATCGTGCGCTCGCCGACTGGATGACGCATGCGGTGCGGGGGACGGCGCTCGGCGAATGACATCGGATCTATCGTGCTCCTGCGAAGGCAGGAGCCCAGAGCAGCAGGCGCAGCCTTCATGACCTTCGGGTTCCTGCTTTCGCAGGAACACCGTGAATCGCGCCGACGGCCCTCCCGAAGTGATGACCGGCCCGTCGCCGACTATTCCCGACCGTTCGGTTCGAGCAGCTTCGAGCGTAGTCGAGTAGCGTCCGTCGAGAACCGATCGCAGCGCCTTCCCGACGACGGGTCTCGACGGGCTCGACCCTTCGCTCGAAGCGAACGGGGAAGCTATGGGGGTGGGATGGACAAACGACCGCATCGCCTGCTGATCCGCAAGCCGCTCGTCGACGTCGCGGTGGAAAGCGAGCGGCATGGTCTGGTGCGCAGCCTCGGCGCGGTCCAGCTCACGCTGCTCGGCATCGGCTGCATCATCGGCGCCGGCGTCTACGTCATGACCGGTGTTGCCGCCTCGGCCTATGCCGGGCCGGCGGTGACGCTCTCCTTCGTGCTCGCCGCGGTCGCCTGCGGCTTCACCGCGCTCTGCTACGCCGAGCTCTCCTCGACGCTGCCGGTCGCCGGCGCCTCCTACAGCTACGCCTATGCGGCGATGGGCGAGCTGTTCGCCTGGACGCTCGGCTGGATGCTGTCGCTGGAGATGGGGTTGGCGGGATCGGCGCTCGCGGTCGGCGTGTCGGGCTACTTCACCAGCCTGCTCGGCGATTTCGGCGTCCATCTGCCCGCCGCGATCACGACGCCGCTGGTGCAGGCGCATGTCGGCTCCGACGCGGGTGGCGGCGCGGTGGGCTTCACGATCGGCGGCGGGATCAACCTCGTCGCAGTCGCGGCGGTCGCTTTCTTCGCGGTGGTGCTGATCCGCGGCGTCACCCATTCGGCGCGGCTCAACGCGGTGATGGTCGCGGTCAAGGTCGGCGTGCTCGTCATCTTCGTCGCGGTCGGTGCGCGTCACGTCAATCCCGCCAACTGGCACCCGTTCGTGCCGCCGAGCGAGGGCGGGTTCGCCTATGGCTGGGCGGGCGTGCTGCGCGGCGCCTCGATCCTGTTTTTCGCGTATCTGGGCTTCGAGGCGGTGGCGACCGCCGCGCTGGAAGCCAAGCGCCCGCAACGCGATGTGCCGATCGGCATCCTCGGCGCGCTGGCGGTCGCGACTTTGCTTTATGTCGCCGTCGCGCTGGTGCTGACCGGCCTCGTCTCTTTCCGCCGGCTCGGCGTGCCCGATCCGGTCGCGGTGGCGGCGAACGCGATCGGCTGGCCTGCGATCACGCTGCTCATCAAATTGGGCGCGCTCGCGGGACTGTCGTCGGTGCTGATGGTCAACACCTACGCGCATTCCCGCATCTGCTTCGCGATGTCGGGCGACGGGCTGCTGCCGCGCTTCTTCTGCACCGTCCACCCGCGCTTCCGCACGCCGCATCTCGGCACGATCGGGGTAGCGGCGGTCGCGGCGGTCGGCGCCGCGTGCCTGCCGATCTCGATCCTCGGCGATCTCGTCAGCCTCGGCACCGGCGTCGTGTTCGTGACCGTGGGCGTGAGCGTGATGTGGTTGCGTTCGAGCCATCCCGAGCTGCCGCGGCCGTTCCGCGTGCCCGGCGGCGGCGTCCGCGTCGGCGGCCTGTGGATCGGGCTGGTGCCCACGCTCGCGGTGCTGTTCACCGTGCTCATGGTGGCGCCGGTGATCGCCAACATCATCCTCGATGCCGCGCGCGGCAACTGGATCCCGGCGGTCATCCTGATCCTCTACATCCTCGTCGGCGCACTGTTCTACGCGCTCTATGGGCTGCGCAATTCGCGGCTCGGCCAGGGCTTGGCCGCAAGCGCCTGGTCTGATAACGCCTCGCAATAGCGCATCGCATCCGCGTCGGCGCTGTAACGGGATCGTCATAGGCCCAACCGCGATGGAATGAGACCCGCGCCGGAAGCACGGCAAGCGAACGGCGGGGTTAGCATCTGCAGCAAATATACGAACGCAGGTTGGGCAGGGCAGGGTTCAACAAGGGGGTTACCGCATGGTTCGCTTTCAACATGTCCGTGGGCTGATGCTCGCTGGCGCGGCGCTCGCCGCCGCGCAGGCCGCGCCGCTCTGGGCGCAGGATCAGACCGTGACGTCGCCCGATCAGGGCAGCGGCGAGTCGATCAAGACCATCAAGGGCAACAATGGCGAGATCATCGTCACGGCCAAGCACTATGTTCCGTCCGAGATCACGGCGAACAAGTCGGACATTCCGCTGATCCAGACGCCGCAGTCCGAGAGCGTGATCACGCGCGATCAGATCGACCTTTTGAGCTTCGTCGATCTCCAGCAGGCGGTGCGCTACACCGCTGGCGTCGGCGGCGAGAATTACGGCTTCGATCCGCGCTACGACTTCATCACGGTGCGCGGGTTCACGCCGCGCCAATATGTCGACGGTCTCGCCGTGCCGAACACGACGACGTTCGATTCGACAGGCCTCGATCTCTATCTCTTCCAGTCGGTCGACATCCTGAAGGGCCCGGCCTCCGTACTCTACGGCTCGGCACCCCCGGGCGGCATCCTCAACGAGACGCTGCGCCGCCCGTCTTCGAGCTTCGGCGGAGAGGTGGAGGTCAAGGGCGGCACGCACGACTTCAAGGAATTCGCCGGCACCGTGACCGGCGCGGCGACACCGTTCCTCGACCTGCGGATGACCGCGCTCTATCGCGATACCTCGCTCGACGTCGATCATACCGACGACAAGCGCGTCGCGATCGCGCCGAGCGCCACATTCAAGATCGGGCCCGACACCAAGCTGACCGCGCTTGCCTATTATCAGTACGATAACAATCGCGGCGGCTCGGGCGGCTTCGTGCCCGAGGCGGGTTCGCTGCTACCGAACCCGAACGGGCCGATCTCGCGCTCGACCAATCTCGACGACCCCAACTACCTGTTCGAGCGTCGCCAATATGGCGCGGGCTGGGAGTTCGATCAGCGCTTCTCGAGCGCGCTGCGCTTCGTCTCGAACACGAAGTGGAGCCATTATCACGAGAACACGCCGATCGGCGAGTATGACTCGGGCGGCTTCGTCAACACCACCGATCCGTCGCTGCCGAATTACTATCGCACCGTCACCCAATCAAACTACACCTTCGGAGAGAAGGTCAGCAGCTTTGCGACTGATAACCGCCTCGCGGCGGATGTCGCAACCGGTGCGATCAGGCATAAGGCGATCCTGGGCGTCGACTACCGCAACGTCTTCAACGATGCGAACTATGGCTTCGATTTCGGCAACCGGACCCTCGATGTTTACAATCCGGTCTATGCTCCCGTCGCGGAGTTCCCGGAATCGACGCGCTATAACGAGCAGCGGGTCAAACAAACCGGCGTCTACGGTCAGGATCAGGTCAATTACGACAAGTTCTATCTGACGCTCAGCGGCCGCTACGATTGGGTTCGTGCGAAGACGGCGGCGCCTTACACGCCGGCCGCGAGCGCGCCGGTGTACAGCTTCCAGAAGAACCACAAGTTCACCTACCGTGTCGGCCTGAGCTACGTCTCCGACAATGGCGTGGCGCCATACATCAGCTACGCGACCTCGTTCGAGCCCGTGATCGGCACCAACGCGATCACCGGCGACCCGCTTAAGCCGACCAGCGTCAAGCAGATCGAAGGCGGCGTGAAGTTCGATGCCCGCGGCTTGCCCGATTACATCAAGCTTTTCGCCACGGTCGCAGGCTTCGATATCAAGCAGCGCAATTTTGTCAGCACGCAGGTGACGCCGACGATCAACGTTGCGACGCAGGGTGGCGAGGTTGAGGTCTATGGCGGTGAGTTCGAACTGGTCGCGCGCCTCTACGATCAGCTTTCGATCAACATTGCCTACAGCTACAATCACAGCAAGGTGCTGAGTGCACCCGCGGAGCCGCTTGACGTCGGCTATCCGTTGCCCGTGGCGCCGAAGAACAAAGCGACGGCGTTCGCGGACTACACGTTCAAGAACGGCTTCATCGCCGGCTTCGGTTTCGGTGCGGGCGTGCGTTACACCAGCGCTACCACCGGCGCGGTCCCGGGGCCGTTCGCGACGCCCGTCATCTACGGTAACTCGTCGACACTGTTCGACGCCATGCTGCACTATGACATGCCGGGCTGGCGCTTCTCGGTGAACGCGTCCAACCTGTTCGACAAGCGCTTCGTGGCGCGCTGCGCGAGCACGGTGCAGTGCTTCTTCGGCGCCGAGCGCCAGGTGCTCGGCACGATCACCAAGCGCTTCTGACGCGGGAGGCAAGGGCGGCGCGCATGATCCGACGATCACTCCGGCGCGCCGCTCTCCCCCTCCTCGCGCTGCTGCTGCCGCTCGCCGCGGCGCAGGCGCAGGACGATGATCATCGCGGGCCGCCAGGTCATGGCGGCGGCGACCGTCATCATCATGGCGACGATCATGATGGGCGGCGTGACGACCGTCGTCAGGATCAGCATGATGCGACGCCTCCCTGGACGCGCGACCTCTTCCCTTCGACCTACGCGCCGCTGCCCCGCGCCGACACGCTGATCGTCCACGCCACGATCCTCGACGGCGAGGAGCATCGCATCGACGACGG
Source organism: Sphingomonadaceae bacterium (assembly GCA_019239915.1). Classification (GTDB taxonomy): domain Bacteria; phylum Pseudomonadota; class Alphaproteobacteria; order Sphingomonadales; family Sphingomonadaceae; genus Solisphingomonas. The sequence goes on along the minus strand of JAFAZF010000059.1, from coordinate 26,443 downwards.
CGAGCTCCTGCTGCGCGACGGCAAGGTCGCCGGCATCGGCCACGGCCTGCCGCGCGAAGGCGCGCGCGTGATCGATGCCGCCGGGCGCTGGGTGACGCCCGGCGTGATCGACGTCCACAGCCATGACGGCACCTATGTCGTCCCGCTCACCACGATCGACGACAAGTCGTCCGACGTCAGCGAGCTCTCCGATCCCAACGCCGCCGGCACCTGGATCGAGAGCGCGATCAACCCGCAGGATCCCGGCTTATATCGCGCGCTGGCGAGCGGCGTCACGACGCTGCAGGTGCTGCCCGGCTCCGATCCGATCTTCGGCGGCCGTTCGGTCGTGCTCCACCCGATCCCGGCGACGACGGTGCAGGCGATGAAGGTGCCCGGCGCCCCGCAGGGCATGAAGATGGCATGCGGCGAGAACCCCAAGGGCAACGACGCCGAGCGCGGCAAGGGCCCGACCAGCCGCGAGGGCGAGATCGCCTTCATCCGCGATGCCTTCGCGAAGGCCGATCGCTATCGCCACGAATGGGGCGACTATCTCGACGGCGGCGATCATCACCATCCGCCCGACGATCCGACGATGGACACGCTCGCCGCCGTGCTCGAGGGGCGGATCGCGGTCCACATGCATTGCTACCGCGCCGACGAGATGGCGGTGATGATGGACCTCGCCAAGGATATCGGCTTCCGCATCGCCGCCTTCCACCACGCGGTCGAAGGCTACAAGATCGCGCCGATGCTCGCCGCCAACCACATCTGCGCGGTCGTGTGGTCGGATTGGTGGGGCTACAAGATGGAGGCAGCCGACGGCATCCGCGAGAACGCCGCCTTCCTCGATGCCGCCGGCACCTGCACGATGATGCATTCGGATTCGCCTTTCCTGGGGCAATGGTTGCCGATCGAGGCCGGCAAGGCGGCGGCGTCGGGGCGGCGCGCGGGGCTGAGCCTGCCGCCCGAGCATGTCGTCGCCTGGCTGACGCGCAACCCGGCGCAGGCGCTCGGCCTCGCCGATCGGATGGGCACGCTCGCGGTCGGCAAGGATGCCGACGTCGTGATCTGGTCGGGCGATCCGTTCAGCGTCTTCACCAAGGCGGACACGGTGTTCGTCGATGGTGCGGTCGCCTATGATCGCCACGATCCGCGCTATCAGCCGCGCAGCGACTTCGAGGTCGGGCGCTTGCCGGCTGCGCGGCCGTGAAGCGGCTGGCGGCGCTCGCGCTGCTCGTCGCTGGTGTCGCGGCGCGTGCCGAGACCGTCGCGATCGTCCACGCCCGCGCCTGGACGATGACGGCACCGCAGCCGGTCGAGGATGCGACGATCGTGATGGCTGGCGGGCATGTCGTCGCGGTGACACCGCAAGGGAGCCCGCCACCGGGCGCGCGCGTGATCGATGCCGGCGGTCATGTCGTGACGCCCGGTCTCGTCGACGCCGCGACGCAGATCGGCCTCGTCGAAGTTCCGACCGCGCGTGATACCGACGATCGCGCCGCGCGCACCGGCCCGCTCGGCCCGGCGTTCGACACGAGCTACGCGCTCAACGACAATTCGGTGCTGATCGCGGTCGCGCGCGCCGACGGCGTGACGCGCGCGATGAGCTTCCCGGAAGCGGCGGCGACCGCGCCGTTCACCGGCATGGGTGCGGTCATCCGGCTGCGGACGAGCGGGAGTATCCTCGAACGGCCGCGCGCGGCGATGTTCGCGGCGATCGGTGACGGCAGCCAGAGCCAGGCCGGCGGCTCGCGCGCCGCGCAATGGACGCTCTTGCGCAACGCGCTCGCTGAAGCGCGCCGCTTCGCCGCCGCGCCGCGTGGCGCCGGGCCGCGTGACCAATTGCTCGATCGGCCGGACATCGAGGCGCTGCAGCCCGTGATCGCGGGCACGATGCCGCTGGCGATCCGCGCCGATCGCGCGTCGGACATTCGCGAGGCGATCCGGCTCGCCGGCGATCTCCATATCCGTGTCGTGCTGCTCGGCGGCGCGGAGGCGTGGTCGCTCGCCGCCGATCTCGCGCGGGTGCGCATCCCCGTAATCCTCGATCCGCAGGACGATCTGCCGCAGACCTTCGATTGGCTTGGCGCGCGGCTCGAAAATGCCGCGCTGCTGGCGAAGGCCGGCGTCGCGATCGCATTCAGCGTCTCGGGCAACACCATCTATCTGAGCCACGACGCCGGCATCGCGATGCGCGAGGGTGCCGGGCTCGCCGTCGCCAACGGGCTGCCCTATGCGGCGGCGCTGCGCGCGATCACGGCGACGCCGGCCGAGATCTGGGGAATCGCGCACGCCGGCACGCTGGCGCCGGGCGCCGACGCCGATCTCGTGATCTGGGACGGCGATCCGCTCGAACCGGCGAGCGCGGCGAGCCACGTCTTCGTCGGCGGCGTCGAGGCCTCGCTGGCGACGCGCCAGATCGAGCTGCGCGATCGCTACGCGCCGCAACGCGCGAACGATCCGTTGCCGCCGGGCTATCGCTGATGCGCGCCTCCTGGCCTGAACATCGCCCATTCGTCCCGAGCGCAGTCGAGGGACGTGCCGCGCGCGCTGCGCCAACATATCTCGACTTCGCTCGACACGAGCGGAGACGGTGGTGGGCCGGGCAATGATCCCGTTCCTCCTATTCGCCGCGCTGCTCGCCGGCGCCCCGGTCGCCGATGCCGAGGCGGGCGAACCGCCCGTTACCGCGCAACCGCAGGCGATCGCCGACGATCCGCGCCCCGAGCAGCCCCCCGGCCGGACGCTGCCGCTGCAGCCGACCCGCCGTTTCCAGTTCGAGACGCATCACGGCACCTGGATGTCGCTCGACGTCGCGCCGGACGGGAAGCGCATCGTCTTCGACATCCTCGGCGATCTCTACGGCATGCCAGCAAGCGGCGGTCGTGCGACGCGGATCACGAGCGGCGTGCCGTTCGACACCCAGCCGACCTTCTCGCGCGACGGGCGCTGGATCGTGTTCGTCAGCGATCGTTCGGGCGCCGACAATCTCTGGATCGTGCGACCCGACGGCTCCGGCTTGCGCCAGGTCAGCTTCGGCGACGACGATACCGCGCTCGTCTCGCCGGCATGGAGCGCGGATGGCAAGGCGATCTTCGTCAGCCGTTGCCGTGCCGATCTCAACGCCTACGAGCTGTGGCGCTACGATCTCGCGGGGCACGGCAGCTTGCTCGTTCCGATCCGCGCGTCCCGCGACGCGCCCGAGAGCGGCTGGCTGACCAGCCTCGGCGCGGTCGCCTCGCCGGATGGGCGCTATCTCTATCTCGCGCGACAGGTCGGCGGATTGGGCGGATCGTTCGAAGATGTCGGCGAATGGACGATCGTCCGCCGCGACCTCGCCACCGGTGCCGAGCGCACGATCGTCGCCGAGCCCGACGGGCCGCGCAAGGCGGGCAACCCCGGCGCCGCCTTCCGCCCCGCGCTGTCGCCCGACGGGCGCTGGCTCGCCTACGGCCACCGGCTCGATGGCCAGACCGAGCTCCGGCTCCGCGACCTCGCGACCGGTGCCGATCGCCGGCTCGCTTTTCCGATCGAGCATGACCAGCTCCAGGCGCTGGCCTGGCAGGACGTGCTGCCGCGCTACGCGTTCACGCCCGACGGCAAGGCGATCCTGCTGAGCGTGCGCGGACGGATCGAGCGGCTGCCGCTCGACGGCGGCGCGGCGACGACGCTGCCGCTCACCGCCGCGCTCGACGTGCCCGTCGGCGCATCGACGCGGCAGGATATCGTCGAGGAGACCGGGCCGGTCCGCGCGCGGCTCATCATGGCGCCGACCCCCTCGCCGGACGGCAAGACGCTCGCCTTCTCCGCGCTCGGCCGGCTTTACCTGATGCCGCTCGACGGCACTTCGAAGCCGGTCGCCTTCGCGCCGGGCGGCGATCCTGCCTACATGCCGAGCTGGAGCCCGGATGGCCGCCGCCTCGTCTGGGTCAGCTGGAGCGAGCGCGGCGCCGGCGCGGTGTGGACCGCGCCTGCCGATGGCTCATCGCCGCCGACGCGGCTCAGCGACCTGCCCGAATATTATACCTATCCGGTGTTCACCCCGGACGGGAAACACGTTCTCGCCGTCCGCTCGGGCCAGCAGGCGCGGCTCGATCTCTACATGGAATATGGCCATCTTAGCGATGCCGAGCTCGTCGCGATCCCGGCGGCGGGCGGCGCTGCGCAGGTCGTGATGTGCGGCAGGATCGGCGCGCGGCCGCAATTCGCCGGCGGCAGGACTTATGTCTTCGCCGATGACGGCCTGGAAACGGTCGATCTCGCGACCGGCGCGCACAGCCTCGCGGTGCAGGTGAAGGGGCCGGGCTGGTATTTCCAGGACGGCGCCGTCGCGGTCGACGATCTGCGGATAAGCCCGGACGGCAGATGGTTGCTCGCGCAGGTCGCCCAGCAACTCCATGTCGTCGCGATGCCCGACAAGGCCGGCGCGACGGTGGATCTCACCGTGCCACATCTGCCCCATCGTCGCGTCACCAACGGCGGCGCCGATTACTTCGAATGGTCGACGGACGGAAAAACGATCGGCTGGTCGAGCGGCTCGACCTGGCACGAGCGCCCGCTCGCGGACGTCCAGCTGCTCCCGCCCGAGCAGCCGGGCTGGTCGCCCGATCCGATGTCGCCGCACGATCGCGCCTTCACCGCCGATGTCGAATTCCCGCGCGATGTGCCGGCCGGGCGCCTGTTGCTGCGCGGCGGCCGCGTGCTGACGATGCAGCCCGGCGATCGGGTGATCGATCGCGCCGACATCCTCGTCGAGGGCGATCGCTTCGCCGCCGTCGGCCCCGAAGGCAGCATCGCCGTTCCCCCCGGCACGCCGGTTCGTGACGTCTCGGGCAAGATCGTCACCCCCGGCTTCATCGACACGCACGACCATATCGCGACGATCCGCCGCGACGTGCTCGGCCTCGAGGATTGGGGTTTTCGCGCGCGCCTCGCCTGGGGCGTCACGACCAGCTTCGATCCCTCGACGCTGACGATCGACATGCTGCCCTATCAGGACCTGCTCGATGCCGGGCTGATGCTCGGGCCCCGCGTCCGCCAGACCGGCGTCGCCTTGTTCTCGATGCAGCGCTTCGGCTCGCTCGACGACGCGCTGGCGGTGATCCGCCGCTATCGCGACGATTATCGCATCCGCAACATCAAGGAGTATCGCACCGGCAGCCGTAAGGTCCGCGAGTGGGTCGCGGAAGCTTGCCGCGAACTCGGTATGCACCCGACCACCGAGGGCGCGCTCTCGATGAAGCTCGACCTCACCCAGATCATCGACGGCATCGGCGGCAACGAACATGCGCTGGTCGCCTCGCCGTTGCAGGAGGACGTGCTGCAGCTGATGAGGTTCACGCGTACGAGCTACACGACGACGCTCGAGATCACCAACGGCGGTCCGTCCGCGCAGGACTGGTCGATCCAGCAGGACGATCCGCACGCCGATCCGAAGGTCATGCGCTTTTGGCCGCAGGTCGCGATCGATCAGTATCTGGTTCGGCGGCCGTGGCGGACGTTCGACGAATATCGCTTCCCGTCGATCGCGGCGGATGCGGCGGCGGTGCAGGCCGAGGGCGGGCTCGTCGGCATCGGCAGCCATGGCGAGGCGCCCGGCATCGGCTTCCACTGGGAGATGGAGGCACATGCCAAGGGGGGCATGAGCGCGGCGGCGATCCTCCACGCCGCGACGATCGGCTCCGCCGAGACGATCGGCCGCAAACATGATCTCGGCAGCATCGAGCCGGGCAAGCTCGCCGACCTCGTCATCCTCGACAAGGACCCGACGGTCGACATCCACAACGCGCGCTCGGTGGTGGAGGTGATGCGCGGCGGCCGCCTCTACGACGCCGCGACGCTCGCCGAGATCGCGCCCGATCCGAAGCCGGCGCCGAAGAGCTGGTTCGATCGCGGGAAGCAGCAGTGGCTGCCATCTGCTTCCCCTCCCTGGAAGGGAGGGGATTGAGGGGTGGGTGGCGGGAAGCGATCGGCTTCCGCCAAGCAACCCCGCCCCGACCCTCGCTTTCCGGGCGAAGGGCGCGTTTCCGCGAGAGCCGTTCCCCGGCGAAGGCCGGGGTCCAGTTGGAACGACCTATCGATCTGTACAGCCATCGCGGCGTTGCGGGACTGGACCCCGGCCTTCGCCGGGGAACGGGTGTGGAGCGAGACGAAGATTTCACTTTCCTACAGCCCACCGGCCGAGCGACATCCGCCTCCGCTCTTTCAAATCGCCATTGGATTCGCGCGAACAGTATCCGGTCTGATCCAGCCCCTTCCGTGCTCCGGCGGAGACCGGAGCGCAGGCAGCCGGCAGTATGCGGGTGGTTCAGCGCTCCGGCCTTCGCCGGAGCACAACGTACCGGTTCGAGGCGAACCGTCGAAGATCACGAAACCCTGTGACTTTCCGCTGTAGGAGCTGTGACCTTAGGCGGTGACCTTCCGCATTACGCGTCGAGCCGCGCCTTCACCCAGGCGGCGCCGTCGGCGATCGCGCGGCGCGCGACCTCGGCGACCGACATCGCTTCCAGGAAGCTGTGCGTCGCGCCGCGATAGACCTCGCTCGTGACGTCGATGCCCGCCAGCGCCATGCGCTCGCGCAGCGCGAAGCTCTGCTCGGAGAGGATGTCGCATTCGGGAATGACGAGGAATGCGGGCGGCAGATGCGTGAAGTTGCCGATGATCGGCCGCGCATAGGGGTCGTCGAGCGTGTGGCCCGCCTCGCCGATGTAATTGCCGAAATAATATTCCATCTCGGCGCGATCGAGCACCGAACCCGGGCCGCCGTGACGCGCTTCCGCCTCGTCCGACGGCGGCGCGCCGAGCGCCGCATAGTTGAGCAGCAGGCCCTTGAGCCGGTCGGGCGCGCCGCGATCGCGCAGCCGCATCGCGGCGGCGAGCGAGAGGTTGCCGCCGGCGCTGTCGCCGCCGATCGCGAGCCGGCCGGCATCGACGCCGATCTCGGCGCCGTGCGCCGCCAGCCAATCGATCAGGCCGATGGTCAGGTCGAGCGCGACCGGATAGCGAACCTCGGGCGAGAGCGGATAGTCGATCCCGATCACGACGAAGCCGCCGGCCGCGGCATATTCGCGCATCAGCCGGTCATGCGTGTCGAGGCTGAACAGCGTGAAGCCGCCGCCGTGGAGGTAGAGCAGCGCCGGGGCGGGCTTGCCGGAGCCGGGATCGTAGACGCGGATCCGCAACGGGCCCGCGTCGGTCGCGATCGTTCGTTCGAACGTCTCGGCCATCGCGGGCCCGCCCTGCCGCCAGGGAGCGCGCACCTTCTCGGCGACCGCGCGCGCTTCCTCGAGCGGCAGAGTCATGAATGGCGGATGGGACGCCCAGGCCCGCTGCATCTCCTTTACGAAGCTGGCGATCTCGGGATCGAGCGTGGCGGCGTCCAAGGCATGCTCCTGCTTTTCGTTGGCGAATGTCTACCGGCGCTGCCGCGTGGACGCCGTCGCGCGCGGACCGAGCATCGCTTGATGTGGGCCGCGTGACCCGGCCCATGATCAGGCCGAACGGCAGCCCGCGTCACGCTGCGCTATGCTGCCGCTGATAATGGCTGGGCGGCACGCCGAGCACGCGATGGAACATCGCGGTGAACGAGCTCGCGCTCTCATAGCCGACATCGTAGGCGATGTTGGTGATCGAACGGCCCTCGCCGAGCAGCGAGATCGCCGCCATCAGCCGTACCTGCTGGCGCCACATCGCGAAGCCCATCCCGGTCTGCTGGCGAAAGGCGCGGGTGAACGTCCGCCGCCCCATGCCGGCGATCTTGGCGAAATCGTCGAGGTCGCGCTGATCGGCGGGATCGGCGATGATCATGTCGCAGACGCGGCGCAGGCGGCGGTCCTCGGGTGTCGGCGCGGAGAGCGCGATGTCAGGCATGCGCCCGATCTCCTCGAGCAGCAGCGCGACGATACGGCCCTCGCGGCCCTCCTCGTCATAGGCGTGCGCGAATGTCAGTACCTCCTGGATCAGCGCGCGCAGCAGCAGCGAAACGTCGAACACGCGGCAATGCCCGGCCTGGCCCGCGATTTCCGGATCGACATAAAGCACGTTGAGCGCCACCGGCCCGCGACACGAGACCTGATGACGAGTTCCGGCCGGGATCCAGATCGCGCGGTTCGGCGGCAGCACGAAGGTCGAGCTGTCGGTCACCGCTGACATCACGCCGGTCACCGCGTAGCAGAGTTGGCTGCGCGCGTGGCTGTGGAACGCGTCGACATGTCCGGCGGGGTAGTGATCGTCCATGCCGACCACCGGCCGGATCGTGAGTGGAAGATCGTCGCTGCGCTTCATCGCGGGCGTGGCGCTCCGTCGCGGTACCAGGTCATCATAATGTAGATGAACGCCGCTGGCGACGCCAACATACCCGGCGCAAACGAAGTTCGGCCCTGCCGGTCAGGCGTGGGCGACGGCGGTCGTTCATGTCCCGCGCATTACAGGGCGGCAAGGATCCCCGATGAGCGCTGCGCCACGCGCGCGGATGACAAGGCTGGCGGCGCGGGGCTTGGTGGCGATGCTCGCGCTGCTGCCGGCAGCGGCGCGCGCCGATGACGCCGCGCATGACGGTCTGACCATCGCTGGCGGCTACGTCGCGGACACGCTCGCGGATGTTTCCGGCGGCATCGATCGTGGCGTCACGCAGCTCGGGAAAGCCGATCTGACCGCGACCTGGACCGGCCAGCTCGCCGGGATCGACGGCGCGACCGCCTATGTCGATCTCGAATATGTCCACGGCCGTTCGTTCAGCACCTACCGCGTCGGCGACGTGCAGACGGTGAGCAATGTCGATGCGGTCTCGGCCCTGCGGCCGTTCGAGGTTTGGCTGCAGCTGCCGTTCGCGATCGGGCGTGGCAAGGCGGCCGCCAAGCTCGGCCTGATCGACCTCAACGGCACGTTCGACGTGCAGGATGTCGGCCATCTCTTCCTGAATTCCTCGCACGGCATCGGCCCGGACTTTTCCCGCACCGGTCGTAACGGCCCGTCGATCTTCCCGACGACGAGCCCGGCCGCGACCTTCACGTTTGATAGCGTCACCTGGTCGGCGCGGTTCGGCGTGTTCGAAGCGGAAGCGGGCGATCCCGATCATCCCACGCGCACGGTCATTCGTCGGCCGGGCGATCATGGCCTGCTGCTGGTCGCGGAGGTCGAGCGGAGGATCGGGCCGAACCAAGTCCAGTTCGGCGCCTGGTCCTATACCGGCCGCTTCCCGGCGCTCACCGAGACGGATGCGCGCGGCGATCCGCGCGCGGTCGGCGGCGATCATGGCGCCTATGCGCTGATCGAGGGACGGCTCGCGGGCCGTGACGAGGGCATGAAGCTCGAGGGTTGGGTCCGCATCGGCGTCGCGGCGGCGCGGATGAACCCGATCGGCGTCTATGCCGGCGGCGGGCTCGCGTATGGCGACGTCACCGGACGGCTTGGCCTGGCGATCGCGCACGCCCGGCTGGGCAATGCCGGCGACGCCGCCTTCGCGACGGACAGCGGGCCGCCGCATCGCGCCGAGACCGATATCGAAGTCACCTATAACCGCCGCGTCATGCCCTGGCTGCGGGTGCAGCCCGATGCGCAATATGTCGTCCATCCCGGCTGGCGGCGTGACCTCGGCAATGCGACGGTCCTCGGGCTCCGGCTGATCGTCTCGCCGTTCTGACCAGCGTCAGGCCGGCTGTTCGGCGCCGGGATGACGTCCCGCCCGCTGCGGGATCAGCGCCACGCACAGGATGATGAACGCCGCGAGCACGAGCGAGGCGAGAGGGCGGCTCATGTTGAAGCCGCCCTTGTCGATCGGTTTGTCGAGCAGATCGCCGACAGTCGCGCCGAGCGGCCGCGTCAGGATAAACGCCGCCCAAAACAGGAACACGCGCGAAACCGCCGTCCAGTAATAGGCCGCGACGAGGACGAGCAGCAGCGCGGCGAACACCAGCGCGCCACCTTCGTAGCCGAGGCCGGCGTCCGCGATCCAGTCCCCGAGCGCGGTGCCGAGCGTCTGGGAGAAGGTGATCGTGATCCAGTAGAACAGCTCGGCGCGAGGCGTCCGCACCGTATCGACCGCGACTGAGCCCAGCGTCAGCTTCCACGCCGCGAGGCTGGTCAGAACGCACGCGAACAGCAGCGTCGATCCGCCGGGATAGCCGATGCCGAGCGAACGGTCGGCGAAGTCGGCGAGCGTGGTGCCGGCGGTGGTCGACGCGATGATCGTCGCCCAGTAAAGCGCGGGATGGAAGCGCTTGGCGACGATCTGGAACCAGACGAGCAATACGAGGATCGTCGCAAACAGCGCGGTCCCCAGCAGATAACCCCAGTTGAGCGTCATGCTGACCGTGTCGCCGCCCGTCTCTCCCAAGGTCGTCGCCGCAATCTTGATAATCCAGAAACCGATCGTGACCGCGGGTACTTTGCTCAACGCATCGTCTACTCGGCTATCACCCATATTATTGTGGCCTTCGTCAATGAACAGTTTGACATATCTTGGCGAACATCGCACGAAAGCCGCACTTTCGTGTAATCGAGATCAGTCTAAGCAGGCGCTTGCGCGCCCGCTATCCGAAAAGGGCCAAGTTGCGTTGATGATCGTCCGTCTGCGTGGGTGGGTGCCAATCGCGGCGCTGCTGCTCGCGAGCGCACCCGCGATCGCCGGGCCGCCCTTCGTCACCGATGATCCCGAGCCAACCGACACCGGACATTGGGAGAATTACGGCTTCGTCGCCGGTACCCATTTTCCCGGCGAGACCGATGGCGAGGCAGGTTTGGACATCAACTATGGCGCGGCGCACGACCTCCAGCTCACTGTCGGCGTTCCGCTTGAATATGAACATCGCCGCGGAACGCATGTCGGCTTCGGCGATCTCGAGCTCGGCGCCAAATATCGCTTCCTGTATCAGAGCGAGGGCTCGCTGCTGCCCGACGTCGCCTTCTTTCCCTCGCTCAGCGTGCCGACCGCGACGCGTGGTTTCGGCGGCGGCCGGGTCAGCGCCTTCCTGCCGCTTTGGGCACAGAAGGATTTCGGGAAGTGGTCACTGTTCGGCGGCGGTGGCTACACGATCAATCCGGGCCGGGATGCACGGAATTTCTGGCTGGAAGGCATCGCGCTATCGCGCGCGATCACCGATGCCGTTTCGCTCGGCGCCGAAATCTACCATCAGGGCCGCGACTCGGTGGACGAGACCGCGATCACCGGCATCAACGTCGGCGGCGCCTACCGTTTCGCCAAGCACTGGTCGTTGCTCGGTTCGGCGGGGCCAGGCCTCGAGCATCCACGCCGTTCTGGTCGCTACAGCTTCTACATGGCGCTCAAGGCCGATTATTGAGGCGTCAGAGGGTGGTGCTGCATCGCGGCGCAATCGACCGAGTGTGCTCCGAAAGCTACACTCGTTCGCGCCTGCAACGGAGTCACGCAACTGTCATGAGCGCTGACTAGGCCGCCCCTCGGCAGACCAAAGCCAACCAAAGGGGCGACCTAAAATGAATATCCGATTCTCGCTGCTCGCGACGGCGGCGGCATCCGCTGTGCTCGCAGGCTCCGCGGCCCATGCCGCGCCTGCTAAGAAGCATCACGTCACCCACAAAGGCAGCGCCGGCGCCAGCAATCGCGCGCTGATCGACGAGGTCGAGTCGCTGAAGGCCGAAGTGCAGGATCTCAAGGAGCAGATCGGCATCCAGAGCTCGGCGCAGGCCAACACCCAGGAGCAGGTTTCGACCACGCAGGCGCAGGTCCAGGCCGTCCAGGCGCAGGTCCAGGCCGCGCCGCCGGTCACGCCCGAAGAGGTCAACACCAAGATCGCGAGCGCGATCGACAAGGAACATCATAACGACAAGTTCTACTTCAAGGGCATCACGATCACGCCCGGCGGCTTCCTCGAACTCGCCGGCATCTATCGCGATCGCTTCCAAGGCGACGACATCGCCTCCAGCTTCAACGTGCCGTTCCCGTCGCAGAGCCGCGCCTCGCACGCCGAGGAAGGCCGCTTCTCGGCACGTCAGAGCCGCGTCTCCTTCCTGGCGCAGGGCAAGCCGAACGCGCACACCACCGCCGCCATGTACGGCGAGTTCGACTTCCAGGGTGGCGCGCAGACGTCGAACTCGAACCAGTCGAACAGCTACGTGCCGCGCATCCGCAACCTCTACGGTACGATCGATTGGGACAATGGCGACTCGGGCGTCCACTTCCTCGCCGGTCAGAACTGGTCGCTGCTGACGCTGCAGAGCAAGGGCATCACCCCGCGCGCCGAAGTCACGCCGCCGCAGATCGACGCGCAGTACGTCCCCGGCTTCGCCTGGGCGCGTCAGCCCGGCGTCCGCATCGCCGCCGACTTCATGAACCACCAGCTTTGGGTCGCGCTTTCGGCCGAGAACCCGCAGACCACCTTCGGTGGCACCGGCGTTCCCGGCACGATCACGTCCGCGATCCTCGGCAACGGCTCGACGGCTGCGGGCGGCAACCAGGTCAACCCGACCGGCAGCTTCCAGCAGTTCTACAATGGCGTCGGCTCGAGCCTTTCGCTCAACCATGTGCCCGACTTCATCGGCAAGGTCGCCTACGAGACCAACGTCGCGGGCCACCAGCTGCACATCGAAGGCTTCGGCATCTACCGCACCTTCAGCGAGCATCTCGATGCCACCGGTGTCGTCGCCGGCAGCAACCGCAACACGCACAGCTGGGGCTACGGCGGAAGCGTGAACGTACAGATCGTCCCGAAGATGCTCGATGCGCAGTTCTCGTACATCGGCGGTCGCGGCATCGGCCGCTACGGCTCGGCGGGTCTGCCGGACACGACCTTCGACAAGGAAGGCAATATCCACCCGCTGAAGGAGTTCATGATGCTCGCGGGTGCGACGCTGCATGCCACTCCGAAGCTCGACGTCTATGCCTTCGCCGGCGAGGAGCAGGAGCGTCGCCAGCTGTACGACGCGGGCAGCGCGGGTCTCGGCGTCGCGACGCTGCTCAACACCAACTGCCAGGTCGAGGGTGGCGCGACCTGCGCCGGCAACACCCGGCGCATCCGCCAGCTCACCGGCGGCTTCTGGGAGAAGTTCTACCAGGGCCCGTTCGGTCGCGCCCAAGTCGGGCTGCAGTACAGCTATACGCAGCGTGAGCTGTTCCGTGACGTCAACGGCCTCGAGCCGCAGGCCCACAACAGCATGGCGTTTGTCAGCTTCCGCTACTATCCGTTCTGATCGGGCGGACAGCGTGAAGTCGGGGCTCCCGGATCATCCAATCCGGGAGCCCTTTTCGTTTCGGAACGCGCGGTCGGCCTAGACCCGCCCGTCGAGCACCAGGATCAGCAGCACGATGATGATGATCGTGCCGAGGCCGACGGGTGCAAAACCCCAGTTGGCATTGTAGGCGCCGGCGCGCGGGAACGAGCCACCCAGCCACAGGATCAGCAGCACGATCAGGATGATGGTCAGCATCGGTCTCTCCCTTGAGATCGTTGGTCTGCCGTCATGAATGAACGTGGCGCCGGGAAGTTCATTCCGCGGCGGAGCAGGAGCCGGCACCCGCCCTGATCCGCTCGACCGCGAGCCGGAACGGAAAGCGCGGCACGATCCGATGGGCGTCGGCGGGAATGCCGGCGGCAGTGAGGATCGGCGGCCACTCCGCCGCCCGGAACGAGCGCGCGATCGAAAGCGTGCCGTCTTCGCGGACGATGCGATGCACCCCAAGCACCCGCGCAAGCAGCGGGAAGCCGCGATGCGCGAAGCGGTGGCGGCGAAGGTCCGAGATCAGCCAGCCGCGCGCCGCCCGCGCTTCCATGAAAGCGATGAAGGTGGCGAGCTCGGCATCGCTCATATGATGCGCGACCTGGCTGCTGACGACATAGTCGAGCGGCTCGGCGACGTCGCGATAGTCGCCGGTACGGAAGTCGATGCCGAGCTCCGGCGGCGTCGCGGCTCCTGCGATGGCAGCACTGCGCGGGTTGAGATCGATCCCGATGAGCGTCGCGGCGATGCCGCGGCGCCGCGCCCAGCGCGAGATCGCGCGGAGCATGTCGCCATGGCCGAAGCCGACGTCGAGCAGGCGGAAATGGCGCTGGCCGGCCGCGGCGCGCGCGAGGAAGTGCAGCGTCGGGCTTGCCGTGAACGTCCAGCGGTTGACGCGCGCGAGATCGGTCAGCACGCGCGTATAGCTTTCGGCGTCGATATCCTCGCGATCCATCTGCTCGGGCTGGCGCGATCGAACGGCGAGCGGGTCCACGGCTCAGATCCGCGTCAATGCGGCGGGCAGGCGCAAGGCGCGCGGCCAGAGCCGAAGCGCGGCAACGGCCGGCGTGGCGATACGCGGCATCTCGCCGGCGCCGCGCAGCAGCTCCGCGATGCGCAGCGGCGCGCGGGTGCGGCGCGCGAAAGCATCTTGATAGCGCGGTGCGGCGGCCGCGCCGCCGCGCCGATAGGCGTCGACCGCCGCCGACGCCCCGCTCAGCGCGCCGGCGATGCCATCGCCGGCGAGGCTGGCGATCACCGCGGCCTGATCGCCGATCCGGAACAGCCCGGCCGCGCTCGTGCTCGCCCGCCAGCCATAGGGAACGCGGGCGATGCTCGACCAACTGCCGATTGTACCGGCAGCGTCCAGTCGCGCGCCGAGCAGCGGCGCCTCTGCGGCGAGCGCGGCAAGAAGCGCATCGGGGCTGCCGCTCGCCGCACGCAGCCGCGTCGCCGCAATCGAGAGGCAAAGATTGGCGCTGCCGTCCTCCTGGAGCAGCAATCCGGCATAGCCGCCCGCAAACAGGTGCAGCTCGATCGCGCCCGCAAGCGCGCGCCCAATCGCGGGAGAGGGAGCAAGAGCGGTCCGCAGCCCGACGATATCGTCTCCGGCGGCATCCGACGGACGCGCCGCGCCGCGGAGATCATGCTTGCCGGTGGCGAGGAAGATCGCGTCGGCGGTGAGCTCCGCGCCGTCCGCCAGCACGATGCTGCGAGCGGCAGCATCGACGCGCCGCACCGTGACGCCCTGCGTGATCTCGGCACCCGCGGTCTTGGCGCGCTCGAGCAACGCGACGTCGAGCCGGCGGCGCGAAAGCCCCGCTGCGGCGAACGGCAGCTCGGTCTCGACGCGGCGCGTGCCCGCCACGACGCGCAACGTCCGGATCGGACGTGCGCGCAGCGTCGCGATGTCGAGGCCCACACGCGCGAGCGCGTGGATCGCGTCCGCGCTGAGGAAGCCGCCGCAGACCGGATCGTGCGGTTCGCGCGCCCGCTCGATCAATCGCGGCGTGCAACCTTCGCGCGCGAGCAGGAGCGCCGCCATCGCGCCCGCCGGTCCACCCCCGACGATGAGGGGCGCCGGCGCGCTCATGCTGCCGCGAACGCGAAGCCCTCGGCGGCGAGGCCGGGCCCGAAGGCGAGCGCGACGCCGTCGCCGCGCTCTCCGATCATGTCGGCGAGCACGAACATCAGCGTCGAGGATGACATGTTGCCGAACCGGTGCAGCACCGATCGCGAGGTGTTGAGCGCGGAACCGGGTAGCGCGAGCGCGGTCTCGACAGCGTCCAGGATCGAGCGGCCGCCGGCGTGAACCGCCCAGCGCGTTTCTGCCGGATCACGTCCGTCGAGGATCGCCTCGGTGACCGCCGGCGTCTGCAGCGCGGCGGCGATGCGGCCTGGCACCTCGCCCGACAGATGCATCTCGAAACCGCTGTCGCCGATCGACCAGCGGATCAGCGTCTCACTGTCTGCGACGGTCGTCGCGAAGAAGCGTTCGAGCGCGATGCCGTGCGGCTCCGCGCTCACCAGCGCGGCGGCGGCGCCGTCGGCGAACTGGAGCATCGCGAGCAGCGGCTCGATCGCGTCGGTTGCGACGAGATGCAGCGTCGAAAGTTCGACGGTGACGACGAGGATCCGCGCCGCCGAGTCCGAACGCGCGATATGGTGCGCGACGCGAAGCGCGGCGACCGCGGCATAACAGCCCATGAACCCGACCAGCGTGCGCTCGATGCCGGCATCGAGGCCAAGCCGCCGCGCGATGATCTGGTCGATGCCCGGCGCGGTGAAGCCGGAGCAACTCGCCACCACGAGATGGGTAATGCCGCCGAGCGGGACCTGGCGCTCCAGAGCGGCGATCGCCTCGAGCGCAAGCGCCGGCGCCGCCTCGCCATAGACGGCCATGCGTCGCGAGGTCGGTGGCAGCGGCTCACTCGCATAGAAGCCGCCCGCGTCGGTCGGCGACCGGCCGCCGGGCGGCGGGGCGAGCACCGACCAGCGATGTTCGATCCCCGATCGCGCCGCCATCCGCCGGAACAGCGCGCGATCGCGCGTCGATTCCAGCCGTGGCTCGGCCCAACGCACGAACGCCTCATGAACGTCGTGCGGCGGCACCGCCGTTCCGATCGCATGGATGTGCGCGACGGGCGCGTCTTTCGAGCGCGGTGCGGCGGAGGCGGTGATCATTCTGGCCTCGTCTTCCCACGCCGGACCGAGCGCCCGCCACGAAGCCAATATAAGTCGCTGCCGCGCTTGGCAAAGCGGCGTCGCATGGGGTGCAGCCAGCGATGCGACTGTTGCCGGTCTGGCGCGTTCCTGAGGCCGCGTCGGGTCATGGGAGAATAGACTGCATGATGATGGTGGAAACCGAGCTGCGTCCCAGTCCGATCCATGGCATCGGCGTGTTCCTGCTCCAGCCGGTGACGCGAGGTGCCTTGATCTGGCGATTCGATCCGCGCATCGACCGAGTCTACGGGGCCGACGAGATCGCGGATCTGCCCGAGCCGTTGCAGCGCTTCATCCGCACCTATTCGACGCTGCACGCCGACCTTGGGCTGTGGGTGCTGTGCGGCGACAACGGACGGCACTTCAATCATAGCGACACGCCGAACACCATCTCCTCCGGTATCGCCTTCGGCACCGATCATGCGGCGGTGGACCTCGCGGCGGGCGACGAGCTGACCTCGGACTACCGCACGATCTGCGACAGTTTTCGCGGCGTGGATGCGGTGTTTTGAATATGCAGAGCGCGGTGCTCGCTTCTCGTCCGGACGACGAAGCACGGCGCTTCGTGGACCTGCTCGAGCGGCTGCGCACGCTCGGCTACCGCTTCGTCACGCCGACGCCGGCGACGCATGCGCGCTGGCTCGCGCGATCGGGCGACCGCACCGCGACGACCATCGAGGAGGTGCTGGGTTGGAACCTGCCGTTCGCGCCCGGAGCGATCGACGCGGGGGTCGAGCAGGCGCTGCGAGCAGCCGATGCGCTCGATGCCCTGCCCGGCGGGCTGGTCCGCGCGCGGTTGCGGGTTGCTCGCCTAGATGGCGAGCTCTATCTCCACTCGCAGTTTCCGACCGAGGAGAAGGACGCGATCTTCTTCGGTCCGGACAGCTATCGCTTCGCCCGGCTGATCGCCGACACGCTGACTGGGCGTCCGCTGCACGAGGGCGCGCGTGCCGTCGATATCGGCACCGGCGCCGGCGTCGGCGCGATCACGATCGCACGGCACAGCGGGCGCCTTGATCTGATCGGTACCGACGTCAATCCCGCCGCGCTGCGGCTGGCGCGCTGCAATGTCGCGGCGGCCGGCGTGGAAGCCGCGCTCGTCCGCTGCGAAGCGCTCGACGGCGTCGAGGGCGATCTCGATCTCGTCGTCGCGAACCCGCCCTACATCATGGATGACGGCCGTCGCACCTATCGTGACGGCGGCGATCTGCGCGGCGGCGCGCTCTCGATCCATTTCGCCGCCGCGGCGCTCGCGCGGCTTCGGCGCGGCGGCCGCATGATCCTCTACACGGGCAGCGCGATCGCGGGGGGCGACGATGCCGTCCGCCATGGCCTCGAGACACTGGCGGCCGTGCAGGGCGCCGCGTTGCGCTATCGGGAGATCGATCCGGACGTGTTCGGCGAGGAGCTCGAGCGGCCCTGCTATGCCGGCGTAGACCGAATAGCCGCCGTCGCCGCCGTCCTCACCCGTCTTTGACCGCCTGCCGCTCAGAACCGGTGCGAGATGCCGAAATACGCCTCGACGTCCGGAGTCTGATGATCGAGGCCGGCGATCGCGGCGGCGTCGATCTGGAAATCCTTGCCGAATTGATAGGCCGCCGAGAAGGCGGCGCGATGCTCGCTGCGGTGACCTGACGGGTCGTCGTCATGCGAGGTCTGCAGCTCGCCGGTAACGCTCCACGCCTTGCTCAGCTTGGCCCCGAGGCCGCCGGCAACGCTGTAGGCGAGATGGCGGCCGCTGCGATCCGCATCGACCGCGGCGTCGACTTCGGGCGTGAGCTCGAGCTGGAAGATGTCGCTCAGTGGATAACTCGCCGGCAATGCGAGGCTCGCCCCCCAATCGCCCGCGCCGATCGCCTGGCCGCCCGAGGGCAGCGAAACCGTGGGGAGCAGCGCGATCGAAAGCTTGTCGCCGCCGGGATCGAGCAGGCTTTGCTTCACGCCGAGCGTCACGTCGCCGGTGCCGGACATCCGGTCGACCGCGCCGGTTGCGCGATCGCGCACGCGGACATGGCCATAGGCGGTCCAGCCGAAGCGCAGTTCCGTGCTGTCGGTGACGCCGTAGCGGAGCTGGATCTGGCCGGCGTCGATCTCGTCGGTGCGGCTGTCGGGCTGGCGGTCGAGCGTCCAGTCGGCAAGCCCGAGCTCGGCCTGGAGGCGGCCCTTGTCGACAATGCACGGCGGTGTGTCGAGCCCTGGCCGCTCCGGGCAGAAATCGCGCTCCTCCGCCAGTGCGGGTGCCGCGGCGACGCCGAGCAGCAGCGCTGCAATCATCCCGTATCGCATTCGAAATCCCCTTTAAGGGCGCTCATGCGCCCCGAATTGTTGCCAATGCAATACGTCCCCGTCGGGTCGCGCTTGTCGAAGCCCCGTCCTTCTTGGCAGAAGCGAGGAACGCCTTCGCTTTCGCTGGGCGAACGGAGTTGGTGCTCGGTCCCGATGGCGCGCGACGATCCCTATGTTCCGGACATTCCGGTTCCGAAGAACCGGCCCGTGCCGCCGCCGCCCGGCCGCCTGCGCCGGATCGTGCGCTGGCTGTGGCGGGGCTTTCTCCTCTTCCTGATCGGCTCCGTCGCCTGGGTCGGCATCTATCGATTTGTTCCGCCGCCGGTGACGTTCACCATGCTCGCCAACGCGATGGACGGGCGCGGCATCGCCAAGAGCTGGATGGGGATCGGCCGGATCGATCCGGCGATGGCGCGCGCCGCGATCTCCGCCGAAGATTCGGGTTTCTGCGCGCATCATGGCTTCGATTTCGGTGCGATGGAGGCCGCGATCGCGCGCAATGCGCAGGCCCGGCGCATCCGCGGCGGCTCGACGATCAGTCAGCAGACCGCGAAGAACGTCTTCCTCTGGCAGGGCCGTTCCTACGTGCGCAAGGCGTTCGAGGCATGGTTCACGGTGCTGATCGAGCTCCTTTGGGGCAAGCGCCGGATCATGGAGGTCTATCTCAACGTGATCGAGACCGGCATCGGCACCTACGGCGTCAACGCCGGCGCGCTGCGCTACTTCCATCACGACGCCAGCCGGCTCAGCGCGACCGAGGCGGCGCGCATCGCCGCGATCCTGCCGCTGCCCAAGAAGCGTGCGGCGATAGATCCCTCGGGCTATACCCGCCGCTACGGCAATCGCATCGCCGCGCGCGAAGGGGTCGTCGCGCGCGATGCGCTGGATCGCTGCATCCGCACCGGCTGATCCCAGCCGTCGCGTCAATCAGGGGAGACCGGCATGAACCCGTTCCCGCAGGACATCTTCACCGAGCCTGCCGATGTCGATCCCGATACGCTCGCCAATCTCGGTCCGCTCCGCCGGCTCGCGGGACGCTGGGAGGCGACCAAGGGCGTCGACATCAACCCCAAGGCCGAAGGTCCCGAGCGCCGCACCTTCATCGAGCGCATCAGTTTCGACGCGATCGATCCGCAGGCCAACGGCCCGCAACTGCTCTACGGGTTGCGCTACCACATCCACATCACCACCCGCGAGGAGGACATCACCTTCCACGATCAGGTCGGCTATTGGCTGTGGGAGCCCGCGACCGGCCTGGTCCTCCAGACGCTGGCGATCCCGCGCGGCCAGGTCGCGCTCGCCAGCGGCCACGCCAAGCCCGGCGACGATAGCCTGGTGCTCACCGCGGCGCGCGGGCAGACCGACTACGGCATCTGCTCGACCGCCTTCCTCGAATATGGCTTCCGCACCGATGCCTACCGCATCCGGATCGACTTCGAGGGCGACGACGCCTGGCGCTACGACATCCAGATGACGCTGACCGTCCACGGCCGCGCCGACCCGTTCGATCACCACGATCAGAACCGGCTGCACCGTGTCGGCCCGGCACGGCCAAACCCGCTCAAGCAGATACTCGATCGGCGGGCAAGTAAGGCGTGACGGCTATCGCCGCATCAGCAGGCCTGGATCGAGCCGTTCCCCGGCCTCCGTTGGGGGATGGCAGCTATCGCCCCCCTTGCGGTCCTTCAGCGCGCAATGTCAAAACCCTGCGAGCTGCCGCTGACCGTTCGCAGCGTGTGGGAAGGGCGCGCATGATCTTGATGGCTTTGATGCTGTTTGCAGCTCCGGTATCTGCAGCAGACAAAGATGCAGCAATGCAGCGAAAAATCAGCCTTGCTGAGCGATATGCTGATCTTACGCACCGCGAACAACGAACGGAGGCGATCGCTGTCCGCCAGATGAAGTTAGCGTGGCGAGCTATCGCAAGATGTATCGATGAGCCGTGCGAGAGAGTTCTCGACGAGGACATAGCTAAAGCTGTTCACGATGCGTCCCTAGTCCACGAGAAGGCCGTGGTTCAGCTTTTGGCCACTCGGTTGTCTGAAGGCGAGCTTCAGGCAGCATTAGACTTCGCCAGTTCACCGCAGGGGCAGGCCATCCTTACGGTCGAAAATGACATGAACGATGATCTGGCAAGAATCGGGCATCAATTCTCCCAGAACATAAATGACGAGGTGCATCAGTCATTTTGCGCCCAGGAGCCTGCCGCCTGTCCTCGGCTCAGCGGACGACGGTCCGATCGAGCCGCGTCCCATCCATAAGCCGCCCATCGTGTAACCACCAATCGCCGCCGTTCAAAAAAGGCCCCGCCGTCGCCGGCGAGGCCTTCTCGTTAACGATCACCGCGATCCGTTTACGCCGGCGCGGGCAGCAGTCCTTTGCCGCCGGCGAGCTTCATCATCGCCTTCTGCAGTTTGTCGAACGCGCGGACCTCGATCTGGCGGACGCGCTCCCGGCTCACGCCATAGACCTGGCTCAGCTCCTCGAGCGTCTTGGGATCCTCGCTCAGCCGGCGCTCGGCGAGGATGTGCTTCTCGCGATCGTTGAGGTCGGTCATCGCCTCCAGCAGCATGTCGTGGCGGACGCGGCCTTCCTCCGATTCCGCAAGCAGCTCGTCCTGCAGCGGATCGGTCGCGACCAGCCAGTCCTGCCACTGGCCTTCGCCATCCTCGCGCATCGGCGCGTTGAGCGAGGTGTCGCCTCCCATCGCCATGCGGCGGTTCATCGATTCGACCTCGCCCTCGGTAACGCCGAGATCGCGCGCGATCTTGGCGACATGATCGGGATGGAGATCGCCGTCCTCGAACGCCTCGAGCTGCGACTTCATCCGCCGCAGGTTGAAGAAGAGCTTCTTCTGGGCGGCGGTGGTGCCCATCTTCACGAGGCTCCACGAGCGCAGGATGAATTCCTGGATCGACGCCCTGATCCACCACATCGCATAGGTCGCGAGACGGAAGCCGCGATCGGGCTCGAACTTCTTCACGCCCTGCATCAGGCCGATATTGCCCTCCGAAATGAGCTCGGAGACGGGCAGGCCATAGCCGCGATAGCCCATCGCGATCTTCGCGACGAGGCGGAGATGCGAGGTGACGAGACGCGACGCCGCCTCGGTGTCGCCATGCTCCTGAAAGCGCTTGGCGAGCATATATTCCTCTTCCGGCGCCAGAATCGGGAATTTGCGGATTTCGGCCAGGTAGCGGTTGAGGCTCTGTTCGCCGCCGAGCGCCGGGATGGTGGCCGGCGCGCCACTTTTGTTGGCGCTTGCCATGATCAATTCACTCCCTCGATAGGGCGGGCCGGATATGTCCGTGCCGACTTGCAACCCTTATATCACAACCGGCTGAACAGCGCCTGCATGTCGGCCGGCATTTTGCTTTCGAACGCCATAGTCTCGCTTGTGACCGGGTGGACGAAACCCAGCCTGGCGGCGTGCAGCGCCTGGCGATGAAAACCCAATTCCTTCAGCAGCCTCTGGTGCGCGGGCCGGGTGCGTCCATAAACCGGATCTCCCAACAGCGGATGGCCGATCGACTGGAGATGCACGCGCACCTGGTGCGTGCGCCCCGTCTCCAGCCGGCATTCGACCAGCGCCGCCTCGTGCAGCGATTCGATAACGCGCCAATGCGTGATCGCGTGCCGTGAGTTTGCCGATTCGACGATTGCCATTTTCTTTCTGTCGCGCGGGCTGCGGGCGAGCGGTGCATCGACCGTGCCGGAACCCTGCTTCGGCACACCCGACGTGATCGCCAGATAGCGGCGATCGATCGAGTGCCGCTTGAACTGCGCGGCGAGGCCTTCGTGCGCCTTGTCGTGCTTGGCGGCAACGATCAGCCCCGAGGTATCCTTGTCGATGCGATGCACGATCCCTGGCCGCGCGACGCCGCCGATCCCCGATAGCTCTCCCCGGCAATGGTGGAGCAATGCGTTGACCAAAGTGCCGTCGAGATTGCCCGCCGCCGGATGCACGACCAGACCTGGCGGCTTGTCCACGACGATCAGATGCTCGTCCTCGTAGGCGACGACGAGTGGAATCTCCTGCGCCTCGTTGTGCGCTTGCGTCGGCGCCGGCACCGCGACGGCATAGGGGCCGGGCGCCGCCTTGCTCGCGGGATCGCGGACCGGCATGCCGGCAAGCGCAACCTGCCCTGAGGAGATCAACGTCTTGAGACGCTCGCGCGACAAATTCGGCATCGCTGCGGCAAGTGCGCGATCGAGCCGCCAGCCGATCGCCTCGGCAGGCACGCATGCTTCGATGACGGAACCCCCCCGGTCCATGACGGGCGCGATATGGTGATGCAGTGCCGCATTTCCAAGGCGCTGCTGCAGGTCGTTCTCGGCCATGCCGGTGCGGACCCTGATCGCGAGGTCTGCGGTCTGCTGTTCGGGAGCGCAGAGCGGATCGAGGATGCGGTGCCGGCGGCGAACGTCTCTGCGCACCCCACCGACAGCTTCGAACTCGATCCGCAGGCGCTGTTTGCGGCGGTACGCGCCGAACGCATGGGGGGTCGGCGATCGATCGGTCACTACCACTCGCACCCCAACGGATCGGCGAGCCCTTCGCCGCGCGACGCGGCCGCTTCGCACGGCGATGGCCGCGTCTGGCTGATTATCGCGGAAAACGGGGTCCGAGCCTGGCGCGCGGTGCGTGGCGGAGCGGTGGAAGGCGCGTTCGAGCCGCTGGAACTTGTCGTTGATTGATGCCGCCGCTGCGGTCAGAAGGGCCGCCGCCCCCGCTTATCTGTTCAAGGACCTTCGATGAACGACGAGGCCGTCGAGTTCGCCAGCCTGCTCTGCTCGCGGCTCTGCCATGATCTGCTGAGCCCCGTCGGCGCGCTCAACAACGGGCTCGAGCTGCTCGTCGACGAGCATGATCCCGAGATGCGCTCGCGGATCCTCGCGCTCTTGTCCGAGAGCGCGACGGCGTCCGCGGCCAAGCTGAAGTTCTTTCGCCTTGCGTTCGGTGCGGCGGGCGGCTTCGGCGAGCAGGTCGATGCGCGCGAGGGCAAGATCGCGCTCGAAGGCTTGTTCGGCGGCGATCGCCGCGTCCAGATCGGCTGGCTGGTCGAGCAGGAGCAGATGGACAAGGCGGCGCTCAAGGTCCTGCTCAACCTCGCGCTGATCGCGGGCGACGCGCTGGTCCGTGGCGGCCGTCTCGACATCGGCGCGGAGGAGGGCGAGATCGTCGTCCGCGCAGAGGGTCCGCGCATCGTACTCGATCCCGAGTTGCGCGCCGCGCTCGAGGGCAAGACCGACAGCAAGGCACTGACACCACGCGCCGCCGCCGCCTTCCTCGCGAACAGCCTGGCGCGCCGCCGCGGCGGATCGATCACGGTCTCTGAGCCCGGCGACGGCGTGCTGATGTTCGGCGCGATGCTGGGCGCCTGATCGCCCTGCTAGGGCTTCCTGAAGCGCAGCGCGAACTGGTCGGTCTCGCCCCTGATCTTGGGATCGAACACGGCGAGGCTGTGATCGTCGGCACTATTGCGCAACGCCTGGCTCTCGCCATCGAGGACGAAGCCCGCCGCCGTCACCTCCTTGATCACCAGCGCCTCGTCGATGCGGTGGAGCGCCGTCATGCCCGCCTCGTCGAGATGCGCCGCCCCCGCATGATCGACGATCACCAGGCGGCCGCCGGGGCGTAGCGCGGCGAAGGCCGCGCGATCGAACGCCGCCGCGCCCTCGGCGCCGCCGAAGAAGACATGGATGTCGTGATAGTTCTGCGCGGTCCAGACCAGATCAGCCGGCGCGGACAGCGGCAGCGCGGTGTCGTTCTCCGAGACGATCTCGCGGACGTTGCCGTGGCCGGGCTCGGTCGAGACCGGCGGACCTTTCGGCGGATGCCGCCGCTGGAAGGTGCCGGGCGTCACCGCATAGACCTTGCCTTGGGGTCCGACCGCGCCCGAGAACAGCCGCGTGAAATACCCCCCGCCGGGCGTCCAGTCGACGACGGTCTCGCCCGGCCGCACCTCGGCTAAGGCGAGCATCGCGACCGGTTTGCGCGCAGCATCGCGCGCGACGTCGGCGGCCGGACGATTGGGATCGGCAACCGCGGCGGCAACGTAGGCGGGCGGTGCGAACGATCCGCCGAGCGCCAGCGGGAGCAGGGCGAGTGTTGCAGCGCCGGCGAGGCGGCGGAGCGGGCGCGTTGTCATGGGATCTCCCTGGCCGTTCGTTCGGAACAAGCTTTAGGGGAAGGACGTGCCGACCGCGATAGGCTCTGCCGCGCGTGCGGCGTCACCCGCTCTGTAGCAGGCCCTGCATCGTTGCGCGTTCGGTATCGCCGAGCAGCGTCGGCCTGCCGTCGATCGCCTTGACCATCACAGCCTCGGCAAGCGCGAAGCATTGCCCGTCCTGGAAGGCGGCTTGCGCGACGACGTAGGAGCTGCCGCCGATGCGGGTAAGGCCGGTCGCGATCTCGGCCTCGCCCGGATAATGGGCCTGGCGGACATAGTCGACGGTCACGGTCGCGAAGAGCAGCTGCAGGCCGCCCGGCGGGTCGATCATGCAGTCGACGCCGAAGACGCGCATGTTGAGCTCGGCGCGGCCTTCCTCGAAATAGCGGCCGGTGGCGCCGTTGTTGAGGTGCCGGAAGGCGTCCATGTCGCTGTAGAGGATGCGCGTGGTGAAACGCAGAGGGTAGCGATCGGCGATCTGCCGCGCAGTGT
This sequence comes from Sphingomonadaceae bacterium, assembly GCA_019239915.1. Lineage (GTDB taxonomy): Bacteria > Pseudomonadota > Alphaproteobacteria > Sphingomonadales > Sphingomonadaceae > Solisphingomonas. Next base: position 1,097 of record JAFAZF010000059.1, on the reverse strand, counting down.
CGTCCTTCAAGCCCACCGCCATTATCCCTCGTTTGCGTGATAAGCTTCGATGCGGCCGCCGAGACGCGAGGTCAGGACCGCGGCCTGTGCGCTCAGTAGCGTCGTCATCGCCTCGGTTCGCGCCGTATCGAAGCGGGCACGTGGCCCCGACAGGGTGAGCGCGCCGACCAACCCGGAAGGATCGTGGATCGGCGCGGCGATCGCCGCCGTCTCCGGATCGCGTTCGCCTTGCGAGACGATCGTCGCCGTCTCGCCGGCGCACGCGAGCACGTGCCCGGCCGCGCCGACGTCGAGCGGCAGCAGGTCGCCCTCGACAATATGATCGCGGATCGCGCGCGGCGATTCCTCGCGATAGAGGCATAGCCGGCGATCGCCCTCGCGCCGAAAGAAGGAGGCGCTCTCACCGGTCTCGGCGACGAGTGCGCGCAGCACCGGGCGCACCTGATCCTCGAGCCGCAGCCCGCGCTTGTAGATCGCCGCGAGGTGGAGCGGCTGCGGCCCCAGCGTGAACACGCCGTCCGCGCCGCGCCGCAGATAGCCGCCCTGTTCGAGCGATCGCGCCAATCGCAGGATCGTGCTCTTGTAGAAGCCCGTCCTGCTGGCGATCTGGGCGAGCGTCTGCCGTTCGCGCCCGCGCGCGAACGTGGCGAGGATCGCCAGCGCACGGTCCACCGCCTCGACCCCGCCGCTCATCGTGACCTTCGGATGCGTTGACGGCGCCAGCATGGCCGCGTATTTCCTGGGGGAACGGCATTCTGTCAAGCAGAACGGTGGGACGGATGGAGCGCTACCAGCTTTTCATCGGCGGGGAGTGGGTCGATCCCGCCTCGGGCGAATGGTTCGAATCGACCGAGCCCTATTCCGGCAAGGCCTGGGCGGAGATCCCGCGCGGCAACGCCGAGGACGCGACCCGCGCGATCGAGGCGGCGCACAAGGCGTTCGTCGCGCCCGAATGGCGCGGCCTTAACGCCACCCAGCGCGGCGCGCTGTTGCGCAAGCTCGCGCAACTCATCGAGGCGAACGTGGACCTGCTCGGCACGGTCGAGCAGCGCGACAACGGCAAGCTGATGGCCGAGGTCTCCGGCCAGGTGAAGAAC
>JAFAZF010000008.1 GCA_019239915.1 Sphingomonadaceae bacterium | reverse complement strand
AGCTGGGACATCACCTACGCCCGCATGGCCGGGCTGGTGCGCGAGGCGATCAAGGTGCCCTCCGCCGGGCCGAACATCGTCAAGGCGGCAAGCAAGAAGAGCTACGACTATCTCGTCGTCGGCGCCGGTTTCGCCGGCTCGGTCATTGCCGAGCGGCTGGCGAGCCAGCTCGACGCGCGCGTGCTGGTCATCGACAAGCGCCCGCACGTCGCCGGCAATGCCTATGATCATCTCGACGATGCGGGCGTGCTGATCCACCAATACGGGCCGCATATCTTCCACACCAATTCGGACGACGTCTTCGCCTATCTCTCCCAGTTCACCGGCTGGCGCCCGTACGAGCACAAGGTGCTCGCCCAGGTGCGCGGCCAGCTGGTGCCGATCCCGATCAACCGAACGACGCTCAACAAGCTGTTCGGGCTGGACCTCAAGACCGATCAGGAAGCGGCTGACTACCTCGCGTCGCGCGCAGAGCCAGTGGCCGAGATCAAGACTTCGGAGGATGTCGTCATCTCCGCGGTCGGCCGCGAGCTCTACGAATTGTTCTTCCAGGGCTATACCCGCAAGCAGTGGGGCATCGACCCGTCGGGGCTCGACAAGTCGGTCACCTCGCGCGTCCCGACCCGCACCAATACCGACGACCGCTACTTCGCCGACAGCTTCCAGGCGATGCCGGCGGAAGGCTTCACCCGCATGTTCGAGCGGATGCTCGACCATCCGAACATCGAGGTGCTGCTCGGCGTCGATTATGCCGAAGCACGCGCGGCCTATCCGCACGATCACCTCGTCTTCACCGGTCCGATCGACGAGTATTTCGGCTACCGCTACGGCAAGCTGCCCTATCGCTCGCTCCACTTCCGCCATGAGACGATCGATGCGGAGCAATTCCAGCCGGTTGCCGTCGTCAACTATCCGGCTCCCGACGTGCCTTTCACCCGCATCACTGAGTATAAGCATCTCACCGGACAGCAGTCGCCGCGCACCAGCCTGACCTACGAGTTCCCGGCCGCGGAGGGTGACCCCTATTATCCGATTCCGCGCGACGAGAACCAGGCGTTGTTCAAGCGCTACGAGGCACTCGCGATCGCGCAGACGGACGTCACCTTCGTCGGGCGCCTCGCCACCTACCGCTACTACAACATGGACCAGGTGGTCGGGCAGGCGCTGGCGACCTATCGCAAGACCTTCGGCAGCGCGCCCCGTCTGCGGGCGTTGGACAAGCAGCCGGCGATCGCCAACGCCGCCTGAACCATCGATCTATCGCGAGGAGACGCGACGAGCCGACCGTCTCGTTGGCACAGTTACTCACAGTAAAGAAACCAGTCGTCTTGTCCGCCGAGCCCTTGATCTGTATCAGCGTAAGCGCGGAGCGGGGGTTCCGCAGCTGAGCAGAGTAAGGCTTCGGCGGAGTAGGCGGGATGATCGAGCGGTGGACGCCCGAGCGGGCGCGCGCGTGGTTTGCGAGCCAGCCATGGCTCGTCGGTTGCAACTTCACACCCTCTACCGCGATCAACCAACTCGAGATGTGGCAAGCGACCACTTTCGATCTCGCCACCATCGATCGCGAGCTGGCGCTTGCCGCCTCGGTCGGCATGAATGCGGCACGCGTGTATCTGCACGATCTGCTCTGGCTCGAGGATAGCGCCGGCTTTCTCGATCGTATCGATCGCTTCCTTGCCGTCGCCGATCGCCACGGCATCGGCGTTATGCTCGTCCTGTTCGATTCCTGCTGGCATCCCGAGCCCAAGCTTGGCCCTCAACCGCAGCCGCGTCGGGGTGTCCACAATTCAGGCTGGGTCCAGTCGCCCGGTGTTCCCGTGCTCAAGAACCGGGCCGAGCATGATCGCCTGGAAGCCTATGTAAAGGGTGTCGTGGCGCGCTTCGGTCGTGATCCTCGCGTGCTCACGTGGGACATCTGGAACGAGCCGGACAACGGACCTGAAGTAGCATTGTGCGACCCCGCCGCGTTGAAGGCAAAAGCCGATCTGGTCGTACCACTGCTCGTAGCGGCGTTCGCCTGGGCGCGCGCGGTCGATCCGATCCAGCCGCTCACCAGCGGCATCTGGCTCGGTGACTGGTCCGCGCCCGACCTGCTGAGCCCGATCCAGCGCGCGCAGACCGGCAATTCGGACGTGATCTCGTTCCACAATTACGGCGTTGCGGAAGATTTTGTCCAACGGATCAAGTGGCTGAAGACGTTCGGCCGCCCTTTGATGTGCACGGAGTATATGGCGCGGCCGGCGGGCAGCACCTTTCAGGCAATCCTCCCTGCCGCGAAGGAGCATGAAGTCGGCACCTTCTGCTGGGGATTGGTACGCGGCAAGACGCAGACGCACCTCCCCTGGGACAAATGGGAGAACCCGAACCTCGCGGCAAAGGACGTGTGGTTTCACGATGTCTTCGACGCGGATGGCGTCCCGCACGACGAAGAAGAGATAGAGTTCCTGAAGCTGCTCAGCGTCATTGACAGAGCAGCAGGATGATAGCGAGAGCCCAACATATCGTGTTGCACGGCCCGATGTTCTGCCGAAGAGCTTGCATCAACGGAGTCAGCCCACAGTAGTGAGCCTACGGAGCGCTCATCACGCCCTTGCACATGCGCCACCAACTCGCTCACGGGGTCTTTCTCGGCCGTTCGTCGGACCATGTTGGAGGGTGGAGGGGCGTACCGTCAAATGCGCGCGTATCCGGACAAGTCCCGTCCAGCGCTAGGCGATCACGCTGCCCTCGAGGCCGAGCAGATAGGCCTTCGTCTTCAACCCGCCCGCGAAGCCTGTAAGCGCGCCGGTGCTGCCGACCACACGATGGCACGGCGCGACGATCGAGATCGGGTTGCGTCCGTTTGCCGCGCCGACCGCGCGCGAAGCACCCGGGCGGCCGATCGCGCGCGCGATCGCGCCATAACTGCGCGTCTCGCCGAACGGTATTTCCAGCAACTCCGCCCACACGCGTCGCTGGAACTCGGTGCCGCGGAAATCGAGCGGCAGATCGAAGCTGCGGCGACGGCCCGCGAAATAGTCGGACAGCTGCTGTTCGGCTGCGATGAGCACGGGATGCTCCGCCGCCTCGGCGCGCGGTTGTAGCTTGACGCGATCGGGATCGTCGCCCTCCCACAGGATTGCGGCGAGGCCCTGCTCGCTAGCGACCAGCGTGAGGGCGCCGACGGGCGACGATATGATCTTGAAGTGATAGGTCATGCGCTATTTCCTCGGTTTAGACGTGGAGGAAATAGGGTGGTGCGGCGCCGGTGCTTCCCGCGTCTTGCGCTCAAAGCCGACGCCGAGCGCGACGGACTTCCAGGGCAAGCGCCTTAAAGATAGGCGACCGGCACGGACAGCGCGGCGGCGAGCTTCACCCGGCTCTCGCGACGCCCGGCGCCGGCGCCCGCGGCTTCCATGCGCACGATGGTGACGCGATGCACGCCGGATTGCTCGGCCAACGCGCTCTGCGACAGGCCGCGATAGCGCCGCCACGCCTCGAGCGGGCTCATGCCGCGCTCCCCGATCGAATGCGTGACCTCGGCGGGAATGCGGATCGGCTCTGCAACCCCCGCGTTCTCCTCGCCCGCGGTGAGCGCCAGGAAACGACTGAGCGTCATCACGACGAGCGGCGTGCCGTCAGCACCGACTATATGAAGCGCATCGCCGTTCATCGCCGCCTCCGTTCGCCGTCCGCGCACGATCTGGCAAGCAAGAGCCTTGCTGGCCGATACAAGATTTTCTTCCATGACATCTGGCCGACCGAAGCTTGCGCGAGGCTGAACGCTCCAGCGTTCGGTCGAGTGCCGACATCAGTTGCGATACTCAACGCATGTTACGGTTTTGGGTCTCGGGCGGTTGCGGGCGCGACGCTGCGCATGCCCGCTCGGCCGGATCAGCGGCTACGGGCGAGCGCTGCGTCCCAGCCTTGCCGCAACGACGTGCGGAGGTTCGGCGGCATATCCGGCGCAAAGGCGCCGTCAGCTTGCCACACCGTCGAGAGCGCGTCCGGCCCGTCCCACACTCCGGCTGCCATGCCGGCGAGAAAGGCGGCGCCGGCAGCCGTACTCTCGATACTGGCGGGTCGCTCGATCCGCGCGCCGGCAATGTCGGCGAGGAACTGGCAGAACCAACCGTTTGCCGCCATGCCGCCGTCGATCCGGATGCGCTGCGCCGCGCCCGCGCCGTCTTCCCTCATCGCGTCGAGCAGGTCGGCGGTCTGGTAGGCGACGGACTCGAGCGCGGCGCGCGCGATGTGCGCGCGACCCGCGTCGAAGGTCAGGCCGCTGATCGCGGCACGGGCGTCCGGCTGCCAGTGCGGCGCACCCAGGCCGACGAAGGCGGGTACCATGTAGACGCCGCCATTATCGGCGAGATCTGCGGCAAGGGATTCGGTCTCGGCCGCGTGCTTGATGATCCCCAAGCCGTCGCGCAGCCACTTGACCGCGGCGCCCGCGACGAAGATCGCGCCCTCGAGCGCATAGGTCGTCTTGCCGCCAAGACGGTAAGCGACGGTCGTCAGCATGCCGTTGCTCGAAGCGACAGGCTCGTCGCCGGTGTTGAGCAGCAGGAAGCAGCCGGTCCCATAGGTCGATTTCGCCTCGCCCGGACGGAAACAGGCCTGGCCGACGAGCGCCGCCTGCTGGTCGCCAGCCATGCCGCCGATCGGCACCGGCCGGCCGCCAAGCCGCGTCTCGCCGAAAATCCCGCTCGTGTCGCGTATCTCGGGCAGCAGCGCGCGTGGTATGTTCAGCAGCGTCAGCAGATCGTCGTCCCAATCGCCGCTGTGGATGTTGAAGAGCAGCGTGCGGGAGGCGTTGGTCGCATCCGTGGCGTGAACGCGGCCGCCGGTCAGCCGCCACAGCAGGAAGCTGTCGATCGTGCCGAAGGCGAGGCCGCCGCGGGCAGCGCGTTCGCGAGCGTCCGCGACATGATCGAGCAGCCATGCCAGCTTGGTGCCGGAGAAATAGGGATCGAGCAGCAATCCCGTGCGCGCGCGAACCATCGCCTCGCAGCGGTCCGCCTTCAGCCGCGCGCAGAGCGGCGCGGTGCGGCGATCCTGCCAGACGATCGCCTTGTAGAGCGGCGTGCCGGTCGCGCGATCCCAGAGCACGACCGTCTCGCGCTGGTTGGCGAGGCCGATCGCGGCGGGCGCGCCGCCCGCGGCTTCGGCCACCTGCTCGAGCACCGCCACCGTGTCGCGCCAGATGTCCTCGGGATCATGCTCAACCCAGCCGGGCTGCGGATAATGCTGCGCCAGTTCGCGGCCCTCGACATGGCGCGGACGGCCGTCATCTCCAAAGGCCATGCATCGCGTCGAGGTCGTCCCCTGATCGATCGCGAGAAGGATCCTTTCCGCCATGCCTCCCCCGTTGCCCGGCTTATCGCCGCGGACGCTGCCACGGAACATGCCGTGCACTTTGCCAATCCGAACGGAATCCGACGCCGGATTGCTCGCTACGCGCGGAACGGCAGCGAGGATAGCCGGCTTCGGCTCAGGTCATGATCGGGAGCGCACGACGGCTCACGGCTTGAGGCAGTCGATCACGCCGCGGACGACGCTGCAAGTCTCCTGCACGTCGCGCACCGGCACGCTATCGATCCCCGCGGCGCGGACCGGATCGTCATTCCCGCCGGGATAGATGGCGTCGCCCATGAACAATATTTCCTCGGGCTTCACAGTCGCATATTCGCACAGCCGCTTCACCGCATAGGCCTTGTCGACGCCCTTGCGCGTGATGTCGATCGAGGTCGAGCCGCCGACCTTGACCGAAAGATCGGAGAGATCGTTCTCGAGCTCCTTCTGTAGCTGCTTGCGCTTCGAGATATCGGGGTCCCACGCCTTCTTGGCGTCGAGCGGCGCCTCCTGGCCGAGCGCGGAGAAGGTGATCTGGCTGCCGCGATCCTCGATCTGCTCGCCCCAGGTCTGCTCGTGATCGAAGCCGCAGGCCTTCACCGCCTTGGTCAGCGAATCGAGGATGCGCTGATGCTCCTCCGGGGAGAAGTTCTCGGCATAGATCTGCCTCCAGCTCCCGGCCTGAAATTGGTAGAGCTTCGATCCCGTGGTCGGCATGATGTAGAGCCGATCGAGCCGCGACCCATGCGGCAGCTGCTCCACGACCTGCTTCTCGAACTGCGGCCAGTCGCCGCCCGAGATCACCGAGACCATCGCGACGTCGAGCAGGCTTTTGAGCAGGAACGCCATCTCGTTGCCGATCGCCTGCTTGCTTTCGGCAAGCGTGCCGTCGAGATCGAACGCGATCAGCTTTTTCATGGTTTGCCCCCCAGCATCGGCAACAGAATTTCGTCGATCGCCTTCGCGACGCCGTCCTCATCGTTGGACGCGGTCACCTTCGTCGCAGCGGCGCGCACTTCGTCCGGGCCTTGCGCCATCGCGATCGAGAGACCAGCGCGTGCGAACATGGCCATGTCGTTGCGCTGATCGCCGATCGCGACGACGTCGTCGAGAGCGACGCCAGCCGCCTTGGCAAGCGCGGCGATGCCGTCACCCTTGTTGGCCGCGCGGGCCGTGATGTCGAGATAATAAGGCTGGCTGCGGATCACCGTCGCGCGATCGCCGAGCGCCTCGGCGACCTCGCCCTCAAGGCCAGCGAGCATGGCGTGATCGTCCGAGACCGCGACGATCTTGTCGACCGCGTCGAGCAGCTTCGAGAAATCGCCGCCGATGATCGGCTCTTGGTTTGCCGCCTTGCGCTCGCGCCGGGAATGCTCCGGGTCCTCGCGCTCGGCGTGCCAGCGGCCGTCGTGAAACAGCCATTTGATGACGCCCGGCTTGTCGACCAGTGTCAGCGCGCGCTCCGCCACCGCGGGCGCAAGCCGGGCGACGGCAACATGCGTGCCGTCAGGGTTCACGATCGTGCCGCCGTTGAAGGCGCCGAACGCCGCCGTCAGCGCCAGCTTCTCGACGATCCACTGCATGCCGCTGGGTGGCCGCGAGCTGATCAGCGCGATCGGCACGCCGGCAGCCTCGAGCCGCCGCGCGGCATCGGAGACGACATCGGACACGCTCTTGTCGCTGCGGACGAACGTGCCGTCGATATCCGAGACCAGCAAGCGGAGCGACGTCATCCGATCGGATGCCAGGTTCGCCCGTCGCGCGCGATCAGCGCGTCGGCCGCCTCGGGCCCGTCGCTGCCAGCCTTGTACGCCTCGGGCTGGCCCTTCTTCCAGGCGTCGAGCAGCGGCTGAACCGCGCGCCAGCCGCCCTCGATCTGGTCGGCGCGCTGGAACAGCGTCTGGTCGCCGATCAGCACGTCGTAGAGCAATGTCTCGTAGCCCGTGCGGTGGCCGAGCTTGAAGCGCTCGGAGTAATCGAAATGCAGCTCGGCCGGCACCGCCTCGACCAGCGGACCCGGCTGCTTGACGGCTAGCGCTAGCGCAATGCCCTCGTTGGGCTGCAGCTGAAGCACGAGCTGGTTCGGCGGCAGCGCGTCGGTCGGCGTACCGTGGAACAGCATCAGCGGCGCGTCGCGAAAGCGGATCACGATCTCGGTGTCCCGTGCGGCGAGCGCCTTGCCGGTGCGCAGATAGAAGGGCACGCCGTGCCAGCGCCATGTCTCGACCGCCACCTTCATCGCGACATAGGTCTCGGTGCGGCTCTTGGGCGAGACGTCTTGCGTCTTGAGATAGTCGGGCACCTTCTCGTCGCCTGCCTTGCCCGCGACGTAGCGCCCGCGCACCGCTTCATCCGGTTCGACCGGGCGAACGGCGGCAACGACCTTGGCCTTCTCGCTGCGCACCGCCTCGGCATCGAAGCTCGCCGGCGGTTCCATCCCGACAAGCGAGAGCAGCTGGAAGAGGTGGTTGGGGACCATGTCGCGCAGCGCGCCGGTCGCATCGTAGAAGCTGCCGCGCGTGCCGACGGATACCGTTTCGGCGGCGGTGATCTGGACATGGTCGACGTAGCGATTGTTCCACACCGCCTCGGTCAGTGCGTTGCCGAAGCGCGTGACGAGGATGTTCTGGACCGTCTCCTTGCCGAGGAAATGATCGATCCGGTAGACTTGATCCTCGCCGGCGCAGGCCAGGATCCGCTTGTTGAGCTCCTGCGCGGATTTGAGATCGGTGCCGAACGGTTTCTCGATCACGACGCGCCGGAAGCCGTCCTTCTCGTCGAACAGGCCCGCCTTGCCGATGCTCTCCACGATCGGCCCGAAGAAATTCGGTGCAACCGCGAGATAGAAGACAACGTTGCCGCCGATCTTGCCGGCGAGCTCCTTGTAGAGCGCGTCGTCCTCGAACTCGCCTTGCATGTAGCGGATGCGCTTGGCGATCTTCCGCCAATCCGCCCCATCGACGAATTTGCCAAGCGCATCGCGGAGCGCATCGTCGCTGCCCTCGCCGTGGCTGACGCCGATGAAGTCCGTCTTGGCATCGAGCAGACCGGCCGCCTGCAGATTGACGATCGCCGGCATCAGCAGTCGACGAGCAAGATCGCCCATGGCTCCGAAGATGACGAACGTCGCCGCCGGCGCGACCGCAGCCTTCTTCATTGCGGCATTTCGACATGGCCGCCGAAGCCGAAGCGCATGGCGGAGAGCATCTTGTCGCCGAACGTGGTGTCGACGCGGCTGCGATAGCGTGCGAACAGCGCCGCAGAGAGCACATAGGCGGGCACCGCCTCCTCCATTGCCGCCTCGACCGTCCAATGACCCTCACCCGAGTCCGCGACCTTGCCCTCGAAGCGATCGAGCTTGGGATCCTTGGCAAGCGCCGCCGCGGTGAGATCGAGCAACCATGAGGAGATGACGCTGCCCCGCCGCCACACCTCGGCGACGTCGGTGAGGTTGATGTCGAAGCGCTCATCCTCGGGAAACTTCTCGGAAGCCTTGCCCTTGAGCACGTCGAAGCCCTCGGCATAGGCCTGCATCAGGCCATATTCGATGCCGTTATGGACCATCTTGACGAAATGGCCCGCGCCCGGCGGACCGGCGTGAATATATCCCTTCTCGGCGCGCGGATCCTCGTCCTTCTGGCCCTCGCGCTCCTTCGTCCGCGTGATCGTGCCGAGGCCGGGCGCGAGCGTTTCGAAGATCGGATCGAGCCGGTCGACGACCGCCTTGTCGCCGCCGATCATCATGCAATAGCCGCGCTCAAGCCCCCACACGCCACCGGATGTGCCGACATCGACATAGCCGACCTGCTTCTCGGCGCACTTCTTGGCGCGGCGAATATCGTCTTTATAAAAGGTGTTGCCGCCGTCGATGATGACGTCCCCGGTCTCCGCGAGGCCGAGCAGCTCCTCGATCGTGCTCTCCGTGGGATCGCCGGCGGGCAGCATCACCCAGAAGATGCGCGGGCTCTGAAGCTTCGCCGCGACATCCTCGAGCGAGGTCGCGCCGGTGGCGCCCTCGCCCGCTAGGCCTTCGACCAACTTCTGGTCGCGATCGAAGCCGACAACCTCATGACCGCCGCGCATCAGCCGCCGCGCGATATTCGCACCCATGCGGCCGAGACCGATCATCGCAAGACGCATCCGCTCGCTCCTTGGCTAGGTGAACTGATCAGAGGGCGGCGATCACCGCGTTCTTGAGCGCCTCGATTCCGCCGCCGCCCTTCTTGAGATGCACGCGCAGCACGCGCCGGCCGCGTTCGGCGAGCACGTCGGCGTCACCGCGCGCCTGGGCTATCTGGACGGTGCCGAAGCTCGCCTTGTGATCGGGAATCGGGAGGTCGTGCTCGGGATCGCGCGTGATCGTGAGAAACACGCCGCTGTTCGGGCCGCCCTTGTACGCCTGTCCGGTCGAATGCAGGAAGCGGGGGCCGAACCCGGCGACGGTCGCGACCACCTTGGCGTCGCGCACCGCCTTCCGCATCGCGGTGATCGCCTCCGCATCCGCCTCGTTGCGCTCGATATAGGCGAGGATGCCGGCATATTCGCCCGCCTTCAGGGAGGCGAAATGCGCCTTGAGCAGGCTCGCGGCATCACCCGAAAGGCTCTCGCCCTTGGCGGTGAAGAAGGCGAAATCGTCGGTTTCGGCGATCGCCGTTTCCGGCTCTAGCTTGCCCGATTGCTCATAGGCGTCGACCAGCTTGCGCGTCGCGACCTTGGCATCCTCGACGTCGGGCTGATCGAAGGGGTCGATGCCGATCACCGCGCCGGCGATCGCCGTTGCGATTTCCCAGCGGAAGAATTCCTGACCGATCAGCTCGGGCGACGCCAACGTGATCCGGACGACCGGCTGACCTTCCTTCTCGAATGTCTTGAGCTTGGCGTCGATCGCGGCATCGGTCTCGCCTTCCAGCGCGAAATGGACGAACAGCCGGTCCGCGCCATAATTTTCGACCGAGCCAAGCGGCTCGAGATCGACGGGCACGATGCCCTTGCCCTGCTTTCCGGTCGATTCCGCGAGCAACTGCTCGAGCCAAGCGCCGAGCGGCGCGAGCTTGCCCGAAGCGAGAATGGTGAGCTTGTCGCGCCCCGCTACCGCCGCCTCGCCGATGATCGCGCCGAGCTTCACGCCGGGATTGGGGCCAGGCGGGACGTCAGGTCCGCACGACGCCACCATCGGTGCGATCGCCTTGAAGAATGCGCCGGTGTCGCGTCCGATCGCCGCGTCCGGCACCATGCCGAACACCGACAGCACCGAATAGCGTCCACCGATCGCCGGATCGCCGTGAAAGATGTGCGCGAAGCCGTCCGCCTCGGCGGTCTCCTCGAGATTCGAGCCGGGATCGGTGACGGCGACGAAGTGGCTGCCCTGGCGCCCGCTCTTCTCGAAGAAATAGGTGCGGAGAAGCTCCGGCTCCATCGTCGAGCCCGATTTGGACGAGACGATGAACAGCGTGTTCTTCGGATCGATCTGCGCCTCGACCGTGGCGATCTGGCCCGGATCGGTGGTGTCGAGGACGTGCAGCTTCGGGCTGCCCGACACACTGCCGAGGATCAGCCCGAGCACTTCCGGTCCGAGGCTCGAACCGCCCATGCCGAGCAGCACCGCGTCCTTGAACTTCGTCGCTTCCTCCCGCAGCGCCGCCAGCGCCTGCTCGTCGACCTGCTCGCCCTTGCCGGCAGCGAGCCAGCCGAGCCATTTGCCTTCATCCTTGCCGGTCCAGAGCGACGGGTCGCCGTGCCACAAGCGGCGCGGCCATGCATCGCCCGCCGCCTGCTTCAGTCGATAGTCGACCGCCTTCTGCAACGCTTCCGGAAGCGTGGCTGCCAACCCGTTGACCCGATTACCGAGAAATTCGGTCCGCTTTGCCGCGACTGCGCCAAGCAACGCATCGGCGGCGTCGGCAAACTGCTTGACGCCATCGACGACCAGCGCCTCGGTGATGCCGGCAAGATTGAGGCCGAGGCGATCGGCCTCAGCCAGCACCTCGCGCGCCTCGTCGAGGCCATCGGTCAGCGTCTCGGCAACGACGCCATGATCGCGAAACGCGTCCATCGTCTTCGGCGGCATGGTGTTGACCGTGTCCGGGCCGATCAACGTGTCGACATAGAGCGTATCGGGATAGCTCGGATCCTTGGTGCCGGTCGACGCCCAGAGCAGCCGCTGCGGCATCGCGCCCTTGGCGGCGAGCTTGCGCCAGCGCTCGGAGGCGATCAGCTCCTGATACCAGGCATAGGCGAGCTTGGCGTTGGCGATCGCGACCTTGCCGCGCAGCGCCTTCAGCCGGTCGGTATCCTTGTCGCCCGCCTTCACGCGCTCGTCGATCTTCTTGTCGATCTGCGAGTCGATGCGGCTGACGAAGAAGCTCGCCACGCTAGCGATGCGATCGATCGGCTCGCCCTTGGCAAGCCGCGCCTCCAGCCCTTCGAGATAGGCGTGCGCGACCGCCTGATAGGCGCCTTGCGAGAACAGCAAGGTGACGTTGATGTTGAGGCCGTCCTCGATCAGCTGGCGGATCGCTGGCGTGCCGGCCTTGGTGCCGGGCACCTTGACCATCAGATTGGGTTCGCCGACCTCCTGCCACAGCCGGCGGGCTTCCTCGATCGTGTCCTTGGTGCCGTTGGCGAGATAGGGCGAGACCTCGAGGCTCACATAGCCGTCCTTGCCGTCGAGCCGATCGTAGACCGGCCGCAGATCGTGCGCGGCGGCCTTGATGTCGGCGATCGCCTGGCTCTCGTAGAGCGACTGGACGCTCACGTCGCCCTTGCCGAGCACCTCCTTGAAGCCGGCATCATAGGCATCGCCGTGGCCCATCGCCTTCTCGAAGATCGATGGATTGGAGGTGACGCCGGTGGCGCCGTCTGCCTCGACCAGCTTCTTGAGGCCGCCTTCCTTGAGGAAGCTGCGGTCGACGAAGTCGAGCCAGACCGCCTGCCCGCTCTCGTGGAGCTGCTTGAGCAGGCTGGCCTTGGTCGTTGGCTGGTCGAGGACGGTGCTCACCGCGCCTTCTCCTTCTTCGCCTTTTCCATCACCTCGCGCGCCAGCTTGACGACATGCTCGACACCGAAGCCGAACTGTGCGGCGAGCTTGGCCGCCGGCGCCGAGGCGCCGAAAGTGGACATCGTGATCGTTCCGCCGACCGGGCCGACATAGCGATCCCAGCCGAGCGACCCCGCCGCCTCGACCGCGACGCGGGCACGGACGTTCGGCGGCAGCACGCTGTCGCGATAGGCCTCGTCCTGCTTCTCGTAGAGATACCAGCTGGGCAGCGAGACGACGCGGCTGCGCACACCCTCGCTCGTCAGCTGCTCGTGCGCCTGCACGACCATCGGCAGCTCAGAGCCGGTGCCGATCAGGATCACTTCCGGCTCGCCCTCGCAATCGCCGAGCACGTAACCGCCCTTCTCGAGCCCCGAAGCGGGCGCATATTTGGTGCGATCGAGCGTCGGGATGGCCTGACGGGAGAGGATGAGCGCGGTCGGCTCGTGCGTATGCGTGAGCGCGACCTTCCAGGCGACCGTCGTTTCATTGGCGTCGCCCGGGCGGATGGTGTCGAGCCCCGGTGTCGCGCGCAAGATGGCGAGCTGCTCGATCGGCTGATGGGTAGGCCCGTCCTCACCGACGCCGATCGAGTCGTGCGTAAACACGAAGATGACCGGCAGTTCCATCAGCGCCGCGAGCCGCACCGGTGGCCGCATATAGTCGAGGAAGACGAGGAAGGTGCCCGTGTAGGAGCGCAGATAAGTGAGCGCCATGCCGTTGGCGATTGAGCCCATCGCATGTTCGCGCACGCCGAAATGCATGTTGCGACCGCCGGGCGTGCTCGCTTCGAGCGAAGGCGCATCCTTGATGTCGGTCTTGTTCGAAGGCGCGAGATCGGCCGATCCGCCGACCAGCCACGGCGCCTTGGGCGCGATCGCGTTCAGCACCTTGCCGCTCGCCTCGCGGCTGGCGATGCCCTTGGGGTCGGTGTCGAACGTCGGCAGGTCCGCGTCCCAGCCTGCCGGCAGCTTGCCCTGGCGCATGGCGTCGAGCGCCTTGGCGAGGTCGGGAAAGGTCTCGCGATAGCGCGCGAACGTCTTCTCCCATTCCTCGCGCAACGGCTTGCCGCGGCCGGATACCGCGCCTGAGAATTCCTGCTTCGCCTCCTCGGGCACGCGGAACTGCGCATCCTCGGGCCAGCCATAGCTTTCCTTGGCGCCGCGGATCTCGTCCTCGCCCGGCGCGTCGCTGTGCGCCTTGTGCGTGCCGGCGCGGGTCGGAAAGCCGATACCGATCACCGAGCGAACGATGATCATGGTCGGCCGGTCGTCGGTCGCCTTGAACCTGTCCAGCGCCTCGGCGAACGATGCGATATCCTCGGCATCGTCGACATGGATCACCTTCCAGCCATAGGCTTCAAAGCGTTTGCCGACATCCTCGTCGAAGGCGAGGCTGGTACCCCCCTCGATCGTGATCTCGTTCGCGTCGTAGACCCAGCAGAGGTTGGAAAGCTTGAGATGGCCGGCGAGCGACGCCGCCTCGCTGGCGACGCCCTCCATCAGGTCGCCGTCCGAGCAGAAGACATAGACGTCGTTGTCGAACAGCGTGAAGCCGTCGCGGTTGAAGGTCGCCCCCAGCCAGCGCGACGCGATCGCCATGCCGACCGAA
This sequence comes from Sphingomonadaceae bacterium, assembly GCA_019239915.1. GTDB lineage: Bacteria > Pseudomonadota > Alphaproteobacteria > Sphingomonadales > Sphingomonadaceae > Solisphingomonas. The sequence continues at coordinate 36,833 of JAFAZF010000008.1, read as the reverse complement.
TTTCCGCAGCCCTGGCCGAGCGGGCCGGTGGTCGTCTCGACGCCGGTCGTGTGGCGATATTCGGGATGCCCCGGCGTCTTCGAGCTCAGCTGCCGGAAGTTCTTGATGTCGTCGAGACTGATCGCAGGCTTGCCGGTCTTGTTGCCGTCAGCGTCGATCTCCTTGACCTCGGCGAGATGCAGCACCGCGTAGAGCAGCATCGAGGCGTGCCCGCAGGAGAGCACGAAGCGATCGCGGTTCGGCCAGTCCGGCGCGTCGGGATCGTAGCGGAGATATTGCGTCCAGAGCGTGTGCGCGAGCGGCGCCAGCGCCATCGGCGTGCCGGGATGACCGGAATTGGCGTTCTGCACCGCATCCATCGCCAAAGTGCGGATCGTGTCGATCGCGAGCCGGGCCGGCGAGCCGTCCTCGCGGACGTGGTTGCGGTCGGGAGAGAGCACGGCCGTCATGGCGGATCACGGTCCTTTCTGGATCAGTGCGGCAACGATGCAGCGCCGCGAAGGATGCGCCGTTGCGAAGCTTTCATACATCAGCCTGCCGTTCCCGTCTGACCACCCCGTCAGGGGTGCCGAGATAGAGAGCGTCGATCTCCGACAGGAAGAGACCATGCCCGAGCAGTCCGGGAATCGCGGAAAGCCGTGCCGCCAGCGCAACGGAGTCGTCAAGCGTCACGAAGCGGCAATCGAGGATGATATTGCCTTGATCCGTGCGCACCGGCGCGCCATCAGCGTTGCGCCGCACCACGGGATCGGCGCCGAGCGGGCGCACCGCTGCCGCGACAAAGGCGCGTGCGAGCGGCAGCACCTCGAGCGGCACCGGCTTCGCGCCGAGCCGAGCGACCGCCTTCGAAGCATCGGCGATCGCGATCATCCGACCGGCTGCGTTCGCGACGATCTTTTCGCGCAGCATCGCGCCACCGGCGCCCTTGATCGCGCGGAACAAGGGATCGATCTCGTCCACCCCGTCGATCGCGAGATCCACCGTCGCCACATCGGCCGGGTCGAGCAGCCTGATGCCTTCGGCAGCGGCTGCCTGCGCGCTCGCCTCGGATGTCGCGATCGCCGTGATCGAAAGCCCGCCGCGCACCCGCGCGCCGAGCGCCGAGATCGCGTAGGCGGCGGTCGTGCCCGTGCCGATGCCGACGAGCATGCCGTCTCGCACCTCGACGACCGCTGCCTCCGCGGCGGCACGCTTCTCGCCCTCGGCCGGATCTCGCGAAACCGTCATGGCGTCTCCCTAGGGAGGCAGAGACGCCGAAGAAAGTGGCGATTGCCGGTGGCGCCTTTGCCGCGCTGCGGCGTTAACGCACGTTACAGCCGACTGCGTGGGGCAAGGGAGCAGCCAGATGGCGGACGCCGACTATCAGAAACCGGACAGCTTGGCCGCAGCCGACCAGAAACTGGGTGACACCGATATCTGGACGCATTCCGATCTCGTGTTGTCGCCCGATGCGAAACGTACGGTGCTCCGCCCGTTCCTGCCGGAATATCCCGAACCTTATTCCGGCGAGTACGAACCGAGGCTGCACGTGATCGTAGAGCGCCTGCTCGGGTTGCACGACGATAACCTCGTCGAGCGCGGCATCTACCGCATGACCGAACTGATCGGCGCACGCCACCGGAACATGGAGAAAATCCTGCTGCGCAGCTTCGACGATCTCGTCCAGAAAGGCGCGGTTCCGGCCGACGCGCGGGTCGACGACCGTCGCAAGCTGCTGATCGGTGCCTTCTTCAACGAGGAATATTCCTTCGAGGCCGCGGCGCTGTTCAACCCCAGCATCGTCCGGCATTGGGACCAGTCCAACGTGCCCGAAGGCTCGGTCCGCTTCTTGCTCTCGTTGCGCGGAATCGGCGAAGGGCATGTCTCCTCGGTCACCTTCCGTACTGGCATATGGAACGGCGACGGCGATATCGTCGTCGACGCGCCCAGCACCTATGCCGAGCCGCCGACGATCGAGCCCCTCAAGGAGAAGGGCGGCGACGAGGCGTCGCTGTGCCTGACCTTCGAGGATATCGAGGATATTTCCGAAGCGGTGCTCTTCCCGATGGCGCCCAGCCAGCGCCAGGGCATCGAGGACCTCCGCCTGGTCCAGTTCCAGGAGGATGACGGCGCCACCCACTATGTCGGCACCTACACCGCGTTCAGCGGCAGCGCGATTCGCCAGGAAATCCTCAGCACCGAGGATTTCCGCACGTTCCGGATGCAGGCGCTCGAGGGCGAGTTCGCGCAGAACAAGGGCATGGCGCTGTTCCCTCGTCGCGTCGACGGGCGCTACACGATGCTCGGCCGGCTCGATAACGAGAGCATCTTCCTGATGCGCTCCGATCAGCTCTACTGCTGGGACGAGGCCGAGCGGATCGTGATGCCGCACTATCCATGGGAGTTTGTGCAGATCGGCAATTGCGGCTCACCCATCGAGATCGACGAGGGCTGGCTGGTGATGATCCACGGCGTCGGCATGGTCCGCAATTATTCGATCAGCGCCTGCTTGCTCGACAAGAAGGATCCCTCGAAGCTCCTCGGCCGCACGCGACGTCCGCTGCTGCGCTCTGCGCCCGACCATCGCGACGGCTACGTCCCCAACGTGGTCTACAGCTGCGGAAGCCTCGTCATGGGGCGCAAGCTGCTGCTCCCCTATGGCGTCGCCGACAATTATGCCTCGTTCAGCGCGACCGACATCGACACGATCCTATCGATGATGGATTGAGCGAAACCCGTCGCGCGTCCGTCGGTTCTTTGCGGCACGCAAGGAGACGCGCCATGGCCAAGCCGCCGCCCTCGGGGCCCCATTCGGATCTACACGGCGTCAACCGGGATGCCCGCGCCGGCGCGCCGCACAAGGACGCGAGCCAGGGCGGCGCGAAAGAGAAGGACGAAGCCGAGAAGAACTCGCAAGGACGGCCGGACAAGGCGGGTCCCGAAGCCGAGAGCTGATCGCCTCTCCGCGACCTCGCATCCCTTACTCCGTTCGTCCTGAGCGCAGTCGAAGGACGTGCCATAAGCGCCACCTTCCGCCGCACATGCTTCGACTTCGCCCAGGACGAGCCGAAGGGGGCGAAGCCCGCTATTCCACCGTCACCGATTTCGCGAGATTGCGCGGTTGGTCGACGTCCGTGCCTTTCGCCACCGCGACATGATAGGCGAGCAACTGCACAGGGATCGCATAGACGAGCGGCGCGATGAGCGGGTGAACCTTCGGCATCGTGATCGTCGCGAGGCAGCCCTCGCCGGCCTGTGCGATGCCGTCATAGTCCGAGATCAGCACGACCTTTCCGCCGCGCGCCTGAACTTCCTGCATGTTCGACACGGTCTTCTCGAACAGCGGCCCTGAGGGCGCGAGCACGATCACGGGGACGTTCTCGTCGATCAGCGCGATCGGGCCATGCTTCATCTCGCCCGCGGCATAGCCCTCGGCGTGGATGTAGCTGATTTCCTTGAGCTTCAGCGCGCCTTCCAGCGCCAGCGGATAGTCCGGCCCCCTTCCCAGATAGAGCACATCGCGGGCGTTGACGATCGCGCCCGCCATCTCCTCGATCGCCTCGTCATAGGCGAGCGCGCCGTTGAGCGCCGCGGGCGCCTCGGAGAGGTGACGGACGAGCGTGCGCTCTTCGTCGCGATCGAGCCGGCCCTTAGCGCGGGCAAGATTGGCGGCGAAGGCGGCGAGCACGGCCAGCTGGCAGGTGAAGGCCTTGGTCGAGGCGACGCCGATCTCCGGCCCGGCATGGGTGGCGAGCAGCAGGTCGGCCTCGCGCGCCATCGTCGAAGTCGGCACGTTGACCACCGCCGCGATCGTCTGGCCGCTCTCGCGCGCATGGCGAAGCGCGGCGAGCGTATCGGCGGTCTCGCCCGATTGGCTGATGACGATCATCAGCCCGCCCTCGTCCATGATCGGCGCGCGGTAGCGGAACTCGCTCGCGACATCGATATCGACAGGTACGCGCGCGAACTGCTCGAACCAGTATTTCGCGACCATGCCGGCATAATAGGAGGTGCCGCAGGCGACGATCGTCACGCGCCGCACCGCCGACAGGTCGAAGTCCGCGACCGGCAAGGACACCTCGCCGTCCAGACGGCGAACGTAGGAGCGCAGCGTCTGCGCGACGACGATCGGCTGCTCGTAGATTTCCTTGAGCATGAAGTGGCGGTGATTGCCCTTGGAGATCATCGCGCCGGTCGCGCCGGAGATGGTGATTGGCCGCTCGACCGGCTGATCGTCGCGATCGTAGATCTGTGTGCCCTCGCGCGTGACGACGACCCAGTCGCCCTCCTCGAGATAGGCGATCTTCTGGGTGAGCGGCGCGAGCGCCAGCGCGTCCGAGCCGAGATAAGTCTCGCCGTCCTCGCCATATCCCACCACCAGCGGCGACCCGAGCCGCGCGCCGATCAGCAGGTCGGGGTCCGAACGAAACAGGATGGCGAGCGCGAAGGCACCGTGCAGTCGCTTGAGGCTGGTCCGCACCGCTTCGACCGGGTCGGCACCCTGCTCGACCTGCTCCGAGATCAAATGCGCGACAACCTCGCTGTCGGTCTGCGACGAGAAATTGCGGCCGCGCCCGATCAATTCGTCGCGGAGCGCCTTGAAGTTCTCGATGATGCCGTTGTGGACGAGCGCGACTTCCTTCGTGGCGTGCGGGTGCGCATTGTCCTCGGTCGGTGCGCCGTGCGTCGCCCAGCGGGTATGCGCGATGCCGATCTCGCCCGGCAGCGGATCGTCGGCGAGGACCTTGGCGAGATTGTCGAGCTTGCCCGGCGCGCGGCGACGATCGATCGCGCCGTCGTGCACCGTCGCGATGCCGGCGCTGTCATAGCCGCGATATTCGAGTCGCCGAAGGCCATCGAGCAGCCGCCCGCAGACCTCTTCCTTGCCGACGATGCCGATGATTCCGCACATGAAGCAGACTCGCTTTAGAGGGTGTAGGGAATGCGGACGCCAGGCATCGCCGCCGGGAAGTCCTTGGTGTTGCGCGTGACGAGAATACGGCCGGCGGTCTGGGCGGAAGCAAGGATCACCGCGTCCGCCAGCTTCAGCCCCGATCGCTGCCGTCGCAGCTGCGCCGCCCGCGACGCGATCTCAACTGAAACTTCGTCAATCATGAAGCCGCCGAGAAAACGCTCGATCGTCGCCACCGTCCCACCCCCTTCCTTGGACAAGACCTCAATCCAGGTGAGGCGGCTGATCCAGCGGCGATCGACGCGCGCGATCTCGCTGCGCGCGTCCGACACCCCGTTAAGCGCGTCAATGAGGATATTGCTGTCGAAGGAGTGATCGCTCACTTGGCGTCGCGCTGCCGAAGATAGATCTGTCGCTGGCGATCATCCTCTGCATCGAAGAGATCGGGGAATTCGGCGCGGACCTCCTCATAGTCGTCGTCCCACGGCCGCGTCCAACTCGCCCGCTCGCGCCGCTGCCACTCCACCGCGTCGCCGATGTCGGTGCGGTCCTTCCAAATACCGAAGGCGTCATCGAGCCAGCGCGTATCGCCCGCTGGCGCCGTCCGCGCGCGGTAAGCCGCAACTGCCTCGCGCACCAGCGCGGCGCGTGACCGGCCCTGCTCGGACGCCTCGCGGTCGAGCCACTTGATGTCGTCCTCGGGAATATCGATGAGGGTGCGCATGATATCACGATATCATATCACGATATCATGCGCCACATTTCTTAGCCCGCATCTTGTCACGGAACTTCCCTGCCCAGCCGGCCCGTGCCTCTTGCCGGCCGCGGCCGAGCGCAAGCGCATCGGCGCCGACGTCCTCGGTGATCACAGATCCCGCGGCGACGATCGCGCCGTCTCCGATCGTCACGGGTGCCACAAGCGCGCTGTTCGATCCGATGAAGGCACCCTCGCCGATCTTGGTAAGATATTTGCCGAAGCCATCGTAATTGCACGTGATCGTGCCGGCGCCGATGTTCGCGCCGGGGCCGATCTCGGCGTCGCCGAGATAGGCGAGGTGATTGGCCTTGGCGCCCCTGCCCAGCTTCGCCTTCTTCATCTCGACAAAATTGCCGACATGTGCGCCCTCGCCGACCTCGGCGCCCGGCCGCAGCCGCGCATAGGGGCCGACGATCGCACCGTTCGCGACACGGGCGCCCTCGACATGGCTGAACGCGCGGATCGTGACGCCGTCGGCGATCGTGACGCCGGGTCCGAACACAACATTGGGCTCTATGATCACGTCGCGGCCGAGCCTTGTGTCGTGACTCAGCCAGACCGTCTCCGGCGCGATCAGGCTGACGCCATCCGCCATCGCCGCGGCCCGCGCGCGGCGCTGCCATTCGAGCTCGACCGCCGCGAGCTCGGCGCGGCTGTTGACGCCCGCCACCTCCCATGGCTCGGCCTCGATCACGGCCGACGCGCGGCCGTCCTCGGCGGCGAGCATGACGACGTCGGGCAGATAATATTCGCCGGCTGCATTGTCGTTGCCGACCCGCGCGAGCAGCGGCCAGAGGTCGGCGGCGCGCGTCGCCATCAGCCCGGAGTTGCACAGATCGACGGCACGCTCGGCCGTGGTTGCGTCCTTATACTCGACCATCTTCGCGATGCGGCCATTCTCGTCGGCAACGATCCGGCCATAGGCGAGCGGATCGGCGGGCCGGAAGCCGAGCACGACGCAGGCCGGGGCATCGTCATCGTGCAGCCGATCGAGCATGCGGCGCATCGTCGTTGCCGTCACCAGCGGCACGTCGCCATAGAGGATGAGCACATCACCCTCGAACCCGGCCAATGCCGCTTCGGCCTGGCGGACGGCATGCGCGGTGCCGAGCTGCGGCTCCTGGACGGCGACGGTGGTGCCGCTGCCGGCAACCGCCTTCTCGACCTGCTCGCGGCCACTACCGACGACGACGACCTGCCGCTTCGCGCCCAACGCGCCGACGCTCGCGAGCAGGTGCAGCAGCATCGGCCGGCCGGCGATCGGGTGCAGCACCTTGTGGAGATCGGACTTCATCCGCGTGCCCTTGCCGGCGGCGAGGATGACTGCGGCGAGCGGGGCGGCGAGCGGATCGGTGTCGTTGGCCATACGCGGCCCTTAGCTCCGGCCGCTTGCCAAGGCCACATGCCGCCGCCATGCGCGGACGATGACCTTTCCCTTCCGCACGATCGCGTTCGATCTCGACGGCACGATCGCCGATACCGCGCCCGATCTCACCGCCGCGCTCAACCATGCGCTCGGTGCTCTCGGGCGACCGCCGGTGCCCGCCGAGAGCGTACGCCACATGGTCGGCCACGGCGCGCGCGCGCTGCTCCAGAAGGGGTTGGCCGCGACGGGCGAGATGACGCCGGCGCTGGTCGAAGAGGGCTTTCCGATCTTCCTGGACTATTATGAGGCGCACATCTGCGTCGGGTCGACGGTCTACCCGGGCCTGGAGGCCGCGCTCGATGGGCTCGCGGCGGAAGGGGTCAAGCTCGCAGTCTGCACCAACAAGCTCGAGGGCCTCGCGCGGCAGTTCCTCGATACACTCGGCTGGACGGAGCGCTTCGCCGCGATCGTCGGCGGGGATACGTGTCCGGTGCGCAAGCCCGATCCGCTGCCGCTCGACGAGGCGATCACCCGCGCCGGCGGCGGGCCTGCCGCGTTCGTCGGCGATTCGATCACGGACACCGATACCGCGCGCAACGCCGGCCTGCCCTGCGTCGCGGTCAGCTTCGGCTTTTCGGACCGGCCGCCCGCGCAGCTCGGCGCGACCGCGCTGATCGATCATTTCGACGAACTCATCCCCGCGCTCCGGCGGATCGGCGGCTGAGAACTGCCGTGCTCCTGCGAAAGCAGGAGCCAGCCTGAGGCGGAGGACAGCCTACGAGATCGGCTCCTGCTTTCGCAGGAGCACAACGCCTAGGCTGACCTCCGGCTCTTCCACCATTTGATCGCCAGGTGCCGGGCGAGCAGATGCGGCGGCATCCGCAGCGCGTGCGAGCGGACGTAGAAGCCGAAGCGGGTAACCGAGCGTATCGGCCGCCCCCACGCGTCTCGCGCCAGCAGGCGGTGGAGGAAGAGGCGGTCCGACGGCGTCAGCTCGACCGCGAGACGGAAGGCTTGATGATAGGCGGGAACCGGCGTTGCGTAGAGATGATGCGTCAGCCTCAACGCGCGCAGAACGTGCGGACCGAGCTTCGCGGCATAGGCTTCCTCTACCAGCCGCAGGTAGGAACCTTCGTCGCGCTCGCCGAACTCCCGGCACAGCCGATCGATATCCCAGAGGTTGCGCAGGCCGCCCGCAAGATCGCCGTCCGCAAACAGGTGCGCGGCGGCGTGGATGACGATGTCGGCCGGTGAAAGGATCGCAAGCCCGTTACCGAGCTCGATCCGCTCGGCGATCATTCGCGCCGCATCCGGTTTCGGCCGCGCGGTCGGCGGCAGGATCGTATGGTGGACGTCGATCATGCGATCGCGCTCGACATGGATCAGCGGCGGCAGCTCATGCATCCAGCGGCGATAATAGGCGTCATCATAGGCATCGGCCTTGATCCGCTCCCAGCCCGCGCCGAGCAACGCCGCTTCGGCCTCGTCGATGCGCGCACGCGGCACGAGGATGTCGAGATCGCCGATCGAGCGGCCGACGCCGGCATCCAACCCTGCCGCGACGAAGGCGGTTCCTTTAAGCAGCACCACCGGGACGGCAAGCGGCGCCAGCGCGCGACGCGCCATCTCCGCCTCCCACAAGGCGCGCAAGCGTTGCTGCTCGGCCGAGGCGCGCGCCGCTGCCATGATATTCTCGACGGGTTCGGGGAGTGCCAGTCCGTCCAAGCGATACGCGAGGCTGCCAATCAACTGTTCCGCGCGGGCGATCGCGATCAGCGCGGTCCATTGCGCGGAGGACAGGGCTATCGTCGATCCGGGATCGACCAGCGCCGTGACGAGCAACCGCGCGCTCATGCCGCAAGCTCGCGCCACAACCGTTCGACCAGCGCGATCGCGCTCTTCGTATCGGAATAGTCGATCGCCCGGGCCGGCACGCCGCGCACCAGCCGGCTTAGCGCCGCGAAGCCGGGCTCGCCGAGCGCGACATAGTTGGTCGAGGCCTGCGTCAGCCGCACGAACACCTCCGCGCTCCCGAGCAGCCGCACCGCCTCCGTTTCCCCGAAACGGGGGAAGAGCAGCAGCGCCGGCGGGGCCGGCTCGCGCATCCGCGCGATCGCATCGCCGCGCGGACGCAAATGTCGGATCGTGCCCTTGGGCGTGTTACGCAGCTCCGGACCGAAGCGATCCGGCTTCGCTTCGCGTGCCATCACCGCGACCGATTCGTTCTTGAGGCTCACCGCGCGCGGAAAGGCATGCGCGCGCCCGTCGGTAAGGTCGATGAGCGCGAACTCGTCGCCCATGAACCGCCAGCCGCGCTCGCCGAGCAGCGCCGCCAGCGTCGACTTGCCCGCCCCCGAGACGCCGCTGAGCAGCAACGCCTTGCCGTCGCGCTCCAGCGCGGCGGCGTGGAGCAGCAGATGGCGGCGGTGACCGAGCGCCATCTGCAGGTTCATCCCCATTTCGGCGGCGAGCAACCCGTGCGCCAGCGCGAGCGGCGCGGCTTCCGGTAGCGTATAGTCGCCGGCGATCGCGATTGAAGGGCGCACCCAGCGGCGCAACGGTCGCTCGGGTTCGAGCCGGACCGTGAACTCCGCGATCGCGGGCTCCGGATAGCCGGCGTAAAGCGCGCGCAGCGCAGCGATTGGCGCACGCCACGCCGAACCGACGCGGAAGCCCACATCACCCACCTGCAGTGCGAGATTATGCCTCATAAGCGGGCAACCAAGCCCGCCGCCGCCAGCTCCTCCAGCCGCTCCGCGAGCGCGGCCGCGTCCGGATCGTCGAGATCGTGCCGCGCTGCGAGACGGCCGAGCAGCGTCGTGGCGTCCGCCGGTCCCTCGTCGAGCGCGGCGAGCAGCTCGGGCACCGGCGACGCGACGACGTGCGTGGTCGCCGACGGCCTATGGAAGAGCAGCACCAAGCCGTCTTCGAGCGCGACCATGCGCAGCGAGCCCGGCGGGTCAGCGCGATAGGTGGGGGTGGCGGCGATCGACGGCATGTCAGCCCGCTAGCGCATCGCCGGTTAAGATGCCTCTCTCCCGTTCGCCTTGAGCCTGTTCGAAGGGCTGTTCTTTTCTTCGTGAGGAAAAGAAGAACAGTGCTTCGAACAAGCTCAGCACGAACGGAGTGAGGCGGCCTGCTCGCCCGTGTCAGCCGCGCGGGCTCTGGAGCGAGGCGTAGCAGGTGAACCCGCTCTGCCCCTGCTGCAGCCGGCGGATATAGTTGATGTATGCGCGCGACTGATCGGGCGAGAGACCGGACGGGCTCGGGCCGCCCTGCATCGCGGTGCGTACCTCCTGCCCGGTCAGCGGTCGCGGCGCAGGCGGGTAGGCGCCCTGCGTGCCGGCGGCGACGATACTGCCGTCAGGCGCGATATACTGGCTGGCGTGGGCCGAATCCGGCACCGGGATCTTGCAGTTGAGCACCGAGCCCGCCGTCTCGGCCAACGCCGGGCGGATGGTGATCACCGCCGAGGCGCCGATCGCGCCCAACATGAGCACCCCGCGCCGCGTCGCGGTCGCCATGCCGCTCTTTTCGTCCTGCTGTTCCGGTTCGTCGCCCATGGTGCCGCTCTGCCTTTGCAAGCTTACATAGCGGTAAAGTCGCGCGAACTTAAGCGGCTGCCATGGCTCCGCAACATGAGCACGGTTAAAGCGTCAATATGGCACGCACCTCGCGCATCCTGTTAATCGGCTTGGCGATCGTCCTGACGGGCGTCGCGCTGGCAGCCGAGCTGCCGCGCGCGCTTACCGTCGCGATCGCGCTCGCAGCGGGACTGATCGCGATGCGTGCCCTACGGCGCACCGCGGTCGAAGACGATGCAGCGCCTGCCGCCGAGCTTGCCCTGGCGGCACAGGCGACGTCGGCCGCCGAGCTCGCGGCGATCCTCCAGGCGATCGACGAACCGCTGCTGGTCGTCGAAGGCCGGCGCGTTGCGCAAGCGAACGCGGCCGCGCGTGCCGTGCTCGGCGAACACATCGTCGAAGAGGACGCCCGCGTCGCCTTGCGCCATCCCGCCGCCGCCGACCGCATCACTGGCGCCGCGCCCGGCGATCGGCCGATCGAACTCGTCGGCATCGGCGAGCGTGACCGCCGCTGGGAACTGCGCGTTCACCCGCTTGGACCGACGCAGCGGCTCGTGCGCCTCGCCGACCGCACCGGAGTCTACGCCACCGAGCGCATGCGGGTCGATTTCGTCGCGAACGCGAGCCACGAGCTGCGCACCCCGCTCGCCGCGATCCTCGGCCTGATCGAGACGCTCGAGGACGCCAATGGCCCGGGCGACGAGACCGTGCGCGCACGCTTCCTCAGCGTGATGCTCAAGGAAGCGCGGCGCATGCAGCGGCTGATCGACGACCTGCTTTCGCTGTCGCGCATCGAGGCGGACAAATATCGCGCGCCGCAGGATCGCGTGGCGCTGGCACCGCTCGCCGCCGAGGTTGCCGACGCCTGCCGCGCCGGCGCCGCCGAGCCGCCCAAGATCATGCTCGACGTCGCACCAGGCCTGCCCGACGCCGCCGGCGACCGCGCGCAGCTTTCGCAGCTGCTGCACAATCTCGTCGGCAACGCGCTCAAATATGGCAAGCCGGGCGGTCCGGTGCGGATCGCGATCAAGGCGCCGTCGCCGGGCATGCTGTCGCTGGCGGTGGCGGACGAGGGCGACGGCGTGCCACCGGAGCATCTGCCGAGGCTCACCGAGCGCTTCTATCGCGTCGATCCCGGCCGCAGCCGCGCCGGCGGCGGCACCGGCCTCGGCCTCGCGATCGTCAAGCACATCGTCGAGCGCCACCGCGGCCGGCTCGACATCGCGAGCGCGATCGGCAAGGGCACGACCGTCACCGTGCTGCTCCCGCAAGCAACCGTCGAGGTGCTTGGCGAACGCTTGAGCGCCTGACATAAAAGTGCAGCATAACGCCGCCATGGAGCAGCCGGGGCCCGCGACCGGCACTGGCGTTGCCGGCCTGGTTGCGTGAGGAAACAGGACATGGCCAACAGCTACGGACACACGGTCAAGGCCTTCGACGAGGACCTGACCCAGCTGCGCGGGCTCGTCGCCGAAATGGGCGGCCGCGCGGAGAACGCGATCAGCGGATCGATCGAGGCGCTCGTTCGCCGCGATCTCGAAGGCGCCGCCGGCATCGTCCAGGAGGACCGCCGGATCGACGAGATCAACGCCGAGATCGAACGGCATGTGGTGCGCCTGATCGCGCTCCGCGCACCGCTCGCGGACGATCTCCGCGAGGTGCTCGCCGCGCTGAAGATCGGCGGCCTGATCGAGCGCATGGGCGACTATGCCAAGAACATCGCCAAGCGCGTCCCGCTGATCGCCGAAGCCGCGAACGTCGAGCCGCTCTCGATCCTGCCGCCGATGGCAAGCGTCGTCTCGAATATGGTGCATGACGCGCTCGACGCCTTCGCCGCGCGCGATCCGGTCACGGCGCAGCAGGTCTGCGAGACCGATCGCACGGTGGATGATTTCTACGACAGCATGTTCCGCGCGCTGCTCACGCACATGATGGAAAACCCGACCACAATCACCTCGGCGACCCACCTGCTGTTCGTCGCCAAGAATCTCGAGCGGATCGGCGATCACGCCACCAACGTCGCCGAGATGGTCTATTTCGCCGCGACCGGCGAGCAGCTCGGCGAACGCCCGCGCGGCGCCGACGCGCTGGCCGCCACGCAGCGATGATGCGCCGATGACGAAGGGACGTGTTCTCCTCGTCGAGGACGATGCCGCGCTCGCGGAACTCGTCGCCTGGCACCTCACTCGCCAGGATCTCGAGGTCGAGCAGACAGCCGACGGCGACGAGGCGCTGCTGATCGCGCGCGAGAACCCGCCCGACGTCGTGCTGCTCGATTGGATGATCGAGGGCACATCCGGCATCGAGGTGTGCCGCCGCCTGCGCCGCTCGCCAGGAACCGCCAACCTGCCGATCATCATGCTCACCGCGCGCGGCGAGGAAGAGGACCGCGTCCGCGGCCTCGAGACCGGCGCGGACGACTATGTCACAAAGCCGTTCAGCCCGCGCGAGCTCGTCGCACGCGTGACTGCAGTGCTGCGCCGCGTGCGCCCGGCGCTGGTCGGCGAGCGCCTCGAATATGCCGATATCGAGATGGATGTCGTCGCCCACAAAGTCCGCCGCAACGGCAAGAGCCTCGCGCTCGGTCCGACCGAGTTCCGGCTGCTGCGCCATTTCCTCGAGCATCCCGGCCGCGTTTTCTCGCGCGAGCGCCTGCTCGACAGCGTCTGGGGCCGCGATGCCGACATCGAGCCGCGCACCGTCGACGTCCACATCCGCCGGCTGCGCAAGGCGATCAACGTCTCGGGCCTTCCCGACATCATCCGCACCGTCCGCTCGGCCGGCTACGCGCTGGACCTCGACGAGGCGGCCTGAGCGGTTCCTGTACTCCAAAGCTCCGTTCGTCCCGAGCGAGGTCGAGGGACGTGCCCTGATCGCCGCGTGAGCGTGTCTCGACTTCGCTCGACACGAACGGGCAGGTTGGTTATAGCTGTATTGCTCACCTAACACGCCTATGTTAGTCCGCGCCTCATGTACAGCGAAAGCGACCTCGACGCCGCCGTCGACGCCGGCGTGATCCGCTCCGAGGACGCGGCGGCGCTGCGCGATTTCGTCGCCGCATCGCGCCAGTCTCCCGTGGTCGACGAAGAGCATTTCCGGTTGCTGACCGGCTTCAACGACATCTTCGTCTCGATTGCGGCGCTGCTCGTGCTCGGCGCGACGGCATGGATCGCCGGCACCGCAGGTGGTGCGTTCTGCGGCGCGGCAGTCGCCGCTGTCGCCTGGGGCCTCGCCGAATATTTCACCCGCCAGCGGCGGATGGCGCTGCCCTCGATCCTGCTGCTCGTCGCTTTCGTCGGCGGCGTATTCGGTTGTGTCGCGGCGGCACTACTCGGCACGAGCGACGGTCACGGACATCTGGGCTGGTTCGAGCAGGCGGGTGCGAACTCCACGGCCACCGCGTTGAAGATCGCGCTCGCTGCCCTGATCGCAGCCGGCAGCGCCTGGCTTCACTGGCGCCGCTTCCATGTGCCGATCACGGTTGCGGCTGGTACCGCGGCTGCGGTCGGCGTTGTGCTCTCGCTCCTCCTCTCGATCGTGACGCCCGGCGCCGCAGTGATCCGGCTGGTCACCTTCGCCGCCGGTCTCGCCGTGTTCAGCCTGGCGATGTGGTGGGACATGTCCGATCCCGGCCGCACGACGCGGCGGACCGACGTCGCCTTCTGGCTGCACCTGCTCGCGGCGCCGCTCATCGTCCACCCGGCCTTCTCGCTCTTCGCGCATGGTGGCGACACCGCGGTGGTCAGCGCCGCGATCATCCTGCTGCTCTACGTTGCGCTCGCCGCCGTCGCGCTGGCGATCGACCGGCGTGCGCTGATGGTATCGGCGCTGACCTATGTGCTCGTCGCGGTGTGGCGGCTGTTCAACCAGAGCGACGCGCTCTCGCCGGCCGTCACCGGCCTGCTGATCGGATCGGCGCTGCTGCTGCTCTCGGCCTTCTGGCATGCGGCGCGTGCGCGTATACTGGTGCTGCTGCCGCCCACGCTGCGCGATCACCTGCCGCCGCTCAACCGCCCTGCCCCTACTCCTCGACCAGCTTCATGAGCTTGCGCTCGACCGGTGCGAGCACCGGCCCCAGGTCAGTGCCGCGCTTCAGCACCTGACCTGCCTCGCCGATCAACGCCCACATGCCCTGGCGGTGGCGCAGCGCGGGGCGCTTCTCAATCGTGAACTCGGGCCGCTCGGCAGCGCGACGGAAGCAGGAAAAGCTCGCGGCATCGCGGCCGAGATCGATCGCATAATCCTTCCACAGCCCGGCCGCGACCATCCGGCCGTAGAGATCGAGGATGCGGGTGAGTTCGGGCCGGTCGAAGCCGATCTGCGCCGGGCGCGGACCGTGCGGGAAAGGTGTCACGACGCTCATCAGGCGCAGTCGCGATCCTTTGCTTCGGCGGCGGCATCGTCGCGCGCGCCATGCGCCTCGCGCTCCGCGATCAGGTCGGCAAGCCGGGCGCGCATCTGCTCAAGCTCGCAGCGCATGATCTCGAGCTTCTGCGTCGACGGATCGAACAGATCGCGGCAGGGCGTACCGTAGGGCAGGAACGGCTTCTGATAGTCGGTCACGTCGACCAGCGTCGAGCGCGCCGGGATGCCGATCATCGTCGCGCCCTCGGGAACGTCGCGCGTCACAACCGCGTTGGCGCCGACACGCGCCCGCGCACCTACCGTGATCGGCCCAAGAACCTGCGCGCCGGATCCGATGATCGCGCCGTCCTCGATCGTCGGGTGGCGCTTGCCTGCGATCCCGTTGGCGGGGTTGGTCCCGCCGAGCGTCACGTTCTGGTAGATCGTCACGTCGTCGCCGATCACCGCGGTCTCCCCGATCACGGTGAAGCCGTGATCGATGAAGAAGTTGCGGCCGATCTTCGCGCCGGGATGAATATCGATCGCAGTCAGGAAGCGCGAGAGATGGTTGACCACGCGCGCCAGAAAGAAGAGCTGGCCGGTGAACAGCCAATGCGCGACGCGATGCAGGCCGAGCGCCCAGACACCGGGATAGAGCAGGATTTCGGCGCGCGAACGCGGCGCGGGATCGCGCGCCTTCACCGAATCCAGATAGTAGACGAGGCTTCTCGCCATGCACTCACTCCCTGCGGCTCCGGGCCGAACGCCGCATCTAATGGCGGCGCGCGGCTTTTTCCAGACCGATCGGTATAGTCATCAGGAGTGAACGCGCGGCAAAGCCGTTCGGCGTCAGCGCCGCCTAGCGGCTCATAGCGTCGCGTGAACGGTCGCCACCGCCTTCATCACCGCCGCGATACGCGCGGCGGACTGGATCGTCTCCGACGAGACGCCGTGCTGCTTCAGCACCTTCTCGTGGCTGTCGATGCACATGCCGCAACCGTTCTGCGCGGAGACGGCAAGGCTGAACAGCTCGAAATCGGCTTTGTCGATGCCGGGCGAGCCGATCACGTTCATGCGCAGCCTGGCCGGCAGCTGGCCATATTCCTTGTTCGAGGCGAGGTGGACAAAACGATAATAGACGTTGTTCATCGCCATGATTGCCGCCGCCGCGCGCGCCGCGTTGGCGGCCTCGGGCGAAAGCTTGCCCTCGATCTCGGCTTCGGCCGCGGCAACGATCGGCTTGTAGCCGGTGCCGTGCGCGCAGGCGAGGAACAGCCCGTATTTGCGCTGATCGCCCAAAGTGGCGTCGCTCAGCAGCGAGCCGACATTGAGCCGCAGATCATTGGCATAATCGGGCAGCGCTTCGGCGAAGGTCTTGAGCGACATTGGCAACTCCTCCTCTCCCGCGCTTGCGGGAAAGGGTCGGGGTGAGGGTTCTTCTTTTTCTTAGCGGCGGAAGGACAAGGGAGCCCTTACCCTCCGCCGTGCCGGCCATCCCTCTCCCGCGACGGCGGGAGAGGGAATTAACGGCTCAGGCCGCCGGGCGGAGGGGCTCCTCGCCGGCCTGCCAGTTGCACGGGCAGAGCTCGTCGGTCTGCAGCGCATCGAGCACGCGCAGCGCCTCCGCCGGATTGCGGCCGACATTGAGGCCGTTCACCGTGACGTGCTGGATCACGTTGTCCGGATCGATGATGAAGGTCGCGCGGAACGCCACGCTCTCCTCCGGGTGCACGATGCCGAGCGCGTCCGCGAGCTTCTTGCCGTTGTCCGCGATCCAAGGGAAATCGGCGGCGGCGAGCCGCTCGTCCGACTTGCGCCAGGCGAAATGGACGTGCGCCGTATCCGTCGAGGCGCCGATCAGCACGGCATCGCGATCCTCGAAATCCTGCTGCAGCTCGCCATAGCCGACGATCTCGGTCGGGCAGACGAAGGTGAAGTCCTTCGGCCAATAGAACAGCACCTTCCACTTGCCATTGGTGGTGCCGAGGTCGATCGTCTCACCGGCCGGCAACGCATCGGTGCCCTGCTGGACCGGAAGCGTGAGGGCGGGGATCGTATCGCCAACAGTAAGCATGGATGAGCCTCCTCAGTTGCAATCAGAAATGGTGCGCCGCGATATGGGTGACTCGCCAGCAGCGATCAAGTTGATTATTCTGCCCTCATTGATCGACGGAAACGATAACATAAATGAGCGTCTACCTCCCCACGCTGAAGCAGCTTCAGTATCTCGTCGCGCTGCTGGAACATGGCCATTTCGGCCATGCGGCGGAGGCATGTTTCGTAACGCAGTCAACGCTCTCGGCGGGGCTGCGCGAATTGGAATCGCTGCTCGGCGTCACGCTGGTCGAACGCACGCGGCGCGTCGTCCGTTTCACGCCGCTAGGGATAAAGATCGCTGAGAAGGGCCGACGGGTATTGCGCGAGGCCGAGGACCTGACCGATCTCGCACGTGCGGCAGGCAAGCCGCTCTCGGGCGAGCTTCGCATGGGCGTGATCCCGACGATCGCGCCGTTCCTGCTGCCTAAGCTGCTGCCGCGCCTGCGCCGGGAGTGGCCGGAGCTCAAGCTGTTCCTGCGCGAGGAAATCACTCCCGCCGCCTGCGATTCGCTGCATCGCGGACAGCTCGACTGCATCCTGCTCGCGCTGCCGTATAATTGCGGCGAGGTGGATTCTGCCGAACTGTTCGACGACCGGCTCTACGTCGCCTTCCCCGAAAACCAGCCGCCGCATCCGCCTGCACGCGTGCCGCCATCGCTCATCGACGAGACCCAATTGCTGCTGCTCGAGGACGGTCATTGCCTCAAGGACCACGCGCTTGCCGCCTGCAACAGGCCGGAGCTGCGCGCCGAAGCGGCGATGCTCGGCACCTCGCTCCACACGCTCGTGCAGATGGTCGATAACGGTCTCGGCACGACCCTCCTGCCCGAAATGGCGATCGATGCCGGCATCCTCGACGGCACCCGCATCGTCGCGCGGCCGCTCGATGCGGAGCACCCGTCCCGTCGCATCGCGCTCGCCTGGCGGAAAGGCAGCCCGCGCGACAAGGAGTTCAGGCTGCTCGCCGATGCGCTGCGTTCGGAACAGCCGGCGCACGGCGAGCCCAGGCGTCAATCCGCCCAGGGATCGTAGCTCCCGAAGCTCCAGACATGGCCTTCGCCGTCCCGCGCGCTGTAGCCGCGGCCGGGATAGCCGTCATTGTCGCGCGGCGCGTCGACGATCTCGGCACCGGCGGTGCGTGCGTGTTCGCAATGGGCATCGGGATCGGCGACATAGACGTAGATGGACGCCGTGTTGCCACCGGCTTCGGCGGGAGTCTTCCAGCCGTACCGCCGCTGCACCTCGCCGTCGCGATGACTGCCGAGCATGATCATACCGCCGTCGAGCGTCAGCTGGGCGTGGTGGATGAGGCTCGGATCGCCATCGTCGGCATAGACCGCGTGGCGCGTGAAACCGAAGGCTTCGCACAGGAAGTCGATCGCGGCGGGCGCGTCGGCGTAGCGGAAGCCGGGTATGATGTTGCGGGCCATGGCTCGTCTCCTTCGTCACCGGCCATAGCGCAGCGCACCGCACGCGGATTGGACGAAACGAACCTCAGGCTTCGATGAGTCCGCCGCCATCGGGCAGGCTGCGCGCGCGGTAGAGCTGCGGCGTCAGCCCGCTGAACTCGCGAAACTCTCGGATCATGTGGGACTGGTCGCAATAGCCGGCATCGAGCGCAAGGTCGGCCCAATCGGACGCGCCGCCCTCCCCGCCGATCCGCGCGATCAGCCGCTGGAAGCGCAACAGCCGCCTAAAGCAGCGCGGTCCGACGCCCACGGCATCGCGCACTCGCGCGGCGAAATGCTTGCGGCTCCAGCCGATGTCTCGGGCGATCGCGGCAATATCGTCGCCCGGTCGATGGCGCAGCGCCTCCAGTGCATGGCGTTGCTGGCGATCGAGCGCGGGCATCGCCGCAAGCCGTTGCGCGAGCGCATCGTCCAGAAATGCGGCACGGCCCGCCACGTCACGCGCTTCGCTCAATCGCTGACCGAGACGGCGCGCCCCGGGCCCGAGCAGATCATCGAGCCTGGCGACGCGGTTGAGCAATCCATCCATCGGCACGCCGAGCAGCCGCCGCAACGTTGCTAGCGGCAAGAAGACGTGCATGCCGGCCTGCGTGCCGTCGGAATGCGACAGCGCCGGCAGCAGATGCGCACCCGCGACGAACGCCTCGCCGGCCGCGAGCGTCAGCCGCGCTCCGTTACCGGCGGTGATCATGATCGGCGGTCCGAGATTGACGATCAGCACGCCCTCGGCATGCGGAAGCTCGCGGCGCACGGTGAAGCCGCCGGTGCTCTCCCAATAGTCGCAATAGGCGTCGATCTGGCCGATAAGCGTCGACGACGGAGCGATGCGCGTCATGCGCCAGGCGTTGACGCCGTCGTCGTGGGAATGGGTGGCGGTTATGCGCGTGTTCGCCATGACGCCACCTCCAGCCGATCCTTCCGCGCGTTCGCTATAGCGGATGGCGGCGCTCAGCCCCAGCGCGCCGCGGCGGCATCGTCGGCGTGACGCGCCTCGATCCAGCGCCGGCTGCCGTCGTCGCGATGCTCGCGCTTCCAGAACGGCGCCTTGGTCTTGGCCCAATCGATCAGGAAAGCGCAGGCTTCGAGCGCGGGTGCGCGATGCGCAGCGGCGGTGCCGACGAACACGATCCGTTCGCCGACCTCCAGCACCCCATGACGGTGAAGCAGCGTGACGCCGAGCAACGGCCAGCGCGCTGCCGCCTCCCCGGCGATCTCGCCAAGCGCCCGCTCCGCCATTGCAGGCCAAGCTTCGAGCTCCAGTGCGGCAAGCCCATCCTCGCCCCGCACGATGCCCGTGAAGCTCGCGATCCCGCCGCCACCCAGCGCCTCCAGCCGCGCGAGCTCCGCGGCAATGTCCGGCGCCGCACTGGTGATCGCGGCGCGGATCATCCGCCCGTCACCGGCGGGAACAGGGCCAGCTCGCGGGCGTCCGCCAGCGGCGCATCGAGTGGCACGAAGCGCTGGTCGAGCGCCGCACGCAGCCGCGAGCGGTCTGCCAGCGCTTCGGCATAGCCGCCGCCCCGCGCCGCGAGCAGATCGACAAGATCGGCGATGGTCTCCGCCATCGCCGGACGCTCGATCTCCTCGCCGTCGCGTCCGATCGCTTCACGTACCCGCGCGAAATAGAGGAGGCGCAGCACGCTCAATCCATGTGCCTCAGGCCGACACGCAGATAGTCCCAGCCGGTGATCAGCGTGAGCACCGCCGCCGCCCAGAGGCAGGCGAGCCCGGCCCAATGGATCGCCTGCGTTCCGGGCATGGCGCCGGCGAGGATGAGGAGGCCGAGCGCGATCATCTGGAAGGCGGTCTTCCACTTGGCAAGCCGGCTGACCGGCACCGAAACCGAGAGCTGCGCCAGGAACTCGCGCAGGCCGGACACCGCGATCTCCCGCAGCAGGATGATCAGCGCCGCAATCACATGCCAGCCCGAGACGACCGGATGCGGGCCCACCACCTGCTCGGTCGAGACCAGCATGACGATCACCGCCGCCACCATGATCTTGTCGGCGATCGGATCGAGGAAGATGCCGAGCTTCGAGACGGTGCCCTGCGCGCGAGCGAGGTAGCCGTCGAAATAGTCGGTGATGCCGGCGAGGGCGTAGAGCAGGAACGCCAGCAGATAGCCGAGCCATCCCGGCTGCCACAGCAGCGCGACGAGGATTGGCACCGCGAGAATGCGCGAAAGCGTCAACAGGTTCGGTAGGGTGAGCATCGCGATCGGTCTAGCGGATCGAACGCGCGGTTGAACAGTGCGGGTGCGGCGAGATGCGGCGGATATCGAAGCTGACCGCGCGATTGCCGCGCGTTCATGGCGTTGGCGTCGGCGCAACGCTGCGCTATGGCGCCGGCCAAGAGCAACTACGAAGCCCGGGGCGCATGCGCATTTCGCTCAACCTGCTGACGACCCGCCGTTTCCTGCCTCTCTTCGCCACCCAGTTCCTCGGCGCCTTCAACGACAATCTCTACAAGACCGCGATGGTGATGCTCGTCACCTACGGGATCGTCTCCAGCGAAAGCCGCGAAGCGATCTTCAATGCCGTCGCCAACGGCTTGTTCATCCTGCCATTCTTCCTGTTCTCGGCGCTCGCGGGTCAGCTCGCCGACAGCCATGACAAGGCCGCGATCGTCCGCATCGTGAAGACCTGCGAGATCGCGATCATGGTTGCCGGCGCGGGCGGGCTGCTGCTCCATTCGATCCCGCTGCTGCTGCTCGCGCTCTTCGCGATGGGCGTGCATTCGACCTTTTTCGGGCCGGTCAAATATGCGCTGCTGCCACAGCATCTTCAGCGCGACGAGGTGCTCGGCGGCACCGGCCTCGTCGAGGCGGGCACTTACGCCGCTATCCTGTGCGGCACGATGATCGGCGGCTTCCTCCAACCGACCGGCGCGGCCGCGCTGGTGCTTGCCATCGCGATGATCGGCCGGCTGGTGAGCCATGCCGTGCCCGACGCGCCGCCGCTCACCGACGAGGCGCATGCCGGCGTCGACTATCACCCGCTGCGATCCTCCTGGCATCTGATCAGCGCGACGATGCACATCCCGCGCCTCTTCCTCGCGATCATCGCGATCAGCTTCTTCTGGATGCAGGGCGCTATCCTCGCCTCGCAGTTCGCACCCCTGGTCAAGAACGTGCTCGGCGGCGATCAGCATATCGCGACGCTGGTGCTCGCGATCTTCTCGATCGGCGTCGCAACCGGCTCGCTCGCGATCAACCGCCTGCTGAAGGGCGCGGTCTCGGCGCGCTTCGCCCCGGCAGCAGCGATCGCGATGGGGCTGTTCGTCTGCCACCTCTATGTCACGCTCAGAATGTGGCCCGATCCTACCGGGCCGCTGCTCGATCTAAGGGGCTTCCTTGCCCTACCACGCGCCAAGATGGTGCTCTTCGATCTGTTCGGCACGGCAGTCGCTGGCGGGATGTTCGTGGTGCCGCTCTACGCATTCCTCACGACCACGGTCGGCCAGGAAGAGACCGCACGGACGGTCGCGGCGAACAACATCGTCAATTCGGGCGGGATGGTGCTCGGCGCGTTGATCCTCGTGCTGCTCGTCCATCTTGGAGCGAGCGTGCCCGACACGTTGCTGGTCGTCGCGGTCGCGAGCATCGGCGGTGCCGCGATCGCCTGGCGCCTGCATCGCGCCTGCGACGCGCCGCACCGCGGCGGCTACGCCTGAGCAATCGCTATACGCGGCGTCGTCCTCCCAAGGCCGAAGCGTTGGATAGCGGGTACAGCGTTGACCGCCAGCGCTCCGGACCGCGCCGAAGCACCGCTGCGCTTGGCTCAGCTCAGCAGCGCGAGGAAGAAGACGAAGCCCGCCAGATAGGCGAGCAGGAAGAAGCGGATGTCGCCCTGCCAGCCTTCCCATAGCGCGCGTCGCTGCGTCGGCGGCAGCGGCTGCGGGTCGAGCTCGAAGAGCGGCATGGGCGTCGGCAAGGGACGCGCGGCGGGCGTGGTCAGAGCGGCCTCGGTCATCATGCGAGCTTAACGCTTCGCTAACCTTTTGGGCACGCGACAAAGGGGTTAACGGGGCAGCGTATCGCGTTGAGACATTAACCGTCGCCCCGCAACGGTCAGGGGCAGATGGCGCTGACAAACTCCCCAAGGAACCGCACGTAGAGTGGTGGAGAGGCATCCGAGACGCCGCAAGCTCTCCCCCCCACGCTGCACGGGCCTCCCCCGCCGATGCAGGGGAGGATAAGCGGCGTCACATATTCGGGTAGTTCGGGCCGCCGCCGCCCTCGGGCACCACCCAGTTGATGTTTTGGGTGGGATCCTTGATGTCGCAGGTCTTGCAATGGACGCAGTTCTGCGCGTTGATCTGGAGCCTGGGCTCGCCGACATCCTCGCCCACGATCTCGTACACACCGGCCGGGCAGTAGCGGATCTCGGGGGATGCGTAGAGCTTGTAGTTCACCTCGATCGGGACGGTCGGATCCTTCAGCGTCAGGTGGATCGGCTGATCCTCCTCATGATTGGTGTTCGAGAGGAACACCGAGGAGAGCCGGTCGAAGCTGATCACGCCGTCGGGCTTGGGATAGTCGATCTTCTTGACCTGGTTCTTGTACCAGAGTGTCTGGCTGTCGCGGTGCTTGTGGTGCAGCGTCCACGGCACCGGAATGCCGATCCACTGCGCCATCATGTCGACGCCGGCATAGAGCGTGCCGATCACGCCGCCCCAGTTCGCCACCGCCGGCTCGGCGTTGCGGACGATCTTGAGCTCGGTCGCGATCCAGCTTTCGTTGACCGCGGGCTGATAGTCGGCGAGCTCGTCGCCCGTCCTGCCGGCCTGGATCGCCTTGAACGCGCTCTCCGCCGCCAGCATCGCCGACTTCATCGCGGTGTGCGTGCCCTTGATGCGCGGCACGTTGACGAAGCCCGCCGAGCAGCCGATCAGCGCACCGCCCGGGAAGGCGAGCTTGGGCACCGACTGCCAGCCGCCCTCGTTGATTGCCCGCGCGCCGTAGGAGACGCGCTTGCCGCCCTCGAGGATGCTCCGGATCGCCGGATGCTGCTTCCAGCGCTGAAACTCCTCGAACGGGTACATGTACGGGTTCTTGTAATCGAGCGCGACGACGAAGCCGAGCGCGACTTGGTTGTCGGCCTGGTGATAGAGGAAGCCGCCACCCCAGCTGTCGTCGAGCGGCCAACCCTGGGTGTGGATGACGCGGCCCGGCACGTGCTTGTCGGCCGGAATGTCCCACAGCTCCTTGATGCCGATGCCATAGACCTGCGGCTCGCAATTGGCCTCGAGGTCGAAGATGCGCTTCAGCTCCTTGGTCAGATGGCCGCGCGCGCCTTCCGCGAAGAAGGTGTACTTCGCGCGCAGCTCCATGCCCGGCTGGTAATCGGGCTTGTGCGTGCCGTCACGCGCGACGCCCATGTCGCCGGTGGCGACGCCGGCGACGCTGCCATTCTCGTGGAATAGCACTTCGGCGGCCGCGAAGCCCGGGAAGATCTCGACGCCGAGCGCCTCGGCCTGCCCCGCCAGCCAGCGGCAGAGATTGCCGAGGCTCAGCGTGTAGGTGCCCTTGTTGTCCATGAACGACGGCATCAGCAGATGCGGCATCGGCAACTTCTTGGTCTTGCTCAGCACCCAGTGGTGGTTCTCGATCACCGGCACGGTCAGCGGGCTGTCGAGCTCCGGCCAATTGGGGATGAGCTCGTCCAGCGCCTTGGGATCGATCACCGCGCCGGACAGGATGTGCGCGCCGATCTCCGAGCCTTTCTCGAGGACGCAGACCGAGAGTTCCGTACCGGCCGTCTCGGCGAGCTGCTTCAGCCGGATCGCCGCGGACAGGCCGGCCGGGCCGCCGCCGACGATCACGACATCATAGTCCATGGACTCGCGCTCAGCCATCGCCGGCACCTTTCCCTTCATTCCTCAAGGCACGGGCGGATTCGGGTCGCCGCGCCATTTGAACAGCTTGCCAGCCTCGCCCGTCACGCAGATTGACGCGCGCGTCAATCCCGCGGCTATGCAGGCGCCGTGATCGCGGGGGACGCAGGCAACCGGCAGGCGCTCGCGAGCGCGCTCGACTGGTGGATGGGAGCGGGCGTCGACACGCTCGTCGACGAGGCGCCGCGCGACTGGCTCGCCCCGCCCGCGCCCGCGCCGGCCCACGACGCACCGCCGCCGGCACCGGTCGCGCCTCCCGCGCTTCCCGCGACGCTGCCTGAACTGCACGGCTGGCTCGCGACCAGCGACGCGCTTCCGGGCGATCCGCCGCGGACGCAGCGGCTCGCGCCGATCGGCGATCCCGCGGGCGGATTGATGATCGTGCTGGACATGCCAGAGCAAGGCGATGCAGAGGCGGACGCGTTGCTTGGCGGGGAGGCGGGGCTGCTGTTCGACAACATGCTCGCCGCGATCGGCTTCGGCCGCACCTCCGCATACATCGCGCCGTTCGTGCCAGCGCGCGCGCCCGGCGGGCGCATCGCTGCATCGGTCGGCCAGCGACTGGCTGCAATCATGCGCCACCACATCCGTCTCGCGGCGCCACGCGCGCTCCTCGTGATGGGTGACGAGGCCGCTTTTCCGTTGCTCGGCGCACGTGTCCCCGCAGCGCGTGGTGGTTTACGCGACCTTAACCTCGATGGCGTCACTGTAGCGGCGATCGCAACATTTCACCCGCGGTTCCTGCTCCGCAACCCGGTCCGCAAGGCCGATGCGTGGATGGATCTGCGGCTGCTGATGGGAGCCCTGCGCCCGTGACGCCGACCCGCCGTCTCGCCCGCCTGTTTCTCGGAACCACCCTGCTCGCCTGCGCGACCGCCGTGCGTGCGATGGACACCAGTTCGCCGACCGCGGCGACCGTCGCTGCCCCCCTCCCAAGCGGCGACCGCGACGGCATACCCGATCAGCTCGCACCCGCCCAAGCATCCGCCTATCGCTCGATCTTCGCCGCGATCCACGCGCAACGCTGGAGCGACGCGCAGGCCGGCATCGCCGGTGCCGGTGACGGCCTGCTGACGCCGATCGCGCGCGCCGAACTCTATCTCGCCAAAAGCAGCCCGCGCGTCGAACTCACGTCGCTCATGGACCTGATCGCCAGGGCACCCGAGCTTCCCGAAGCAGCGCAACTCGAGCTGCTCGCCAAGAAGCGCGGTGCCGACACGCTGCCTGATATTCCTCAGGAACGCGATCTCGTCTCCTACAAGGGCGCCCCGTCGCGGGTTTCGGCGGTCAGCGCGAGCGATGCCGCCGGCGTTGCGCTCTCGAACCAGATCGTCCCGCTGCTCAAGGCCGATCAGCCGACCGCCGCGGAAGCCGCGTTGACCTCGGCACAGGCCCAGCTCGCCCCGGAAGCGCGCACCGAGTGGCAGCAGCGCATCTCCTGGTCCTACTATCTCAACGGCGACGACGCCGACGCCGCCCGCATGGCGCAGCTCGCGCGCGGCGGTGCCGGCCAGTGGGCGGCGCAGGCCGATTGGGTCGCCGGGCTCGCGGCCTGGCGCCGCGGCGATTGCAAGGCTGCCGGCGACGCGTTCGGTTCGGTGGCTGGCCGTGCCCTCGACAGCGAAATGCGCGCGGCCGGCCTGTTCTGGGCGGCGCGCGCCGACATGGCGTGCGGCCGACCGCAACTCGTCCAGGCGCGGCTGCGCACCGCCGCGCGCATCCCCGAGACCTTCTACGGTCTGCTCGCCGCGCGCACGCTCAGCCTGCCGGTGAGCAGCAAGGCGACGATGCCGACGCTCGGCACCGACGAGTGGAGCCGCATCTCCAGCTACCCGAACATCCGCGTCGCCGCGGCGCTCGCCGAGATCGGCGAGTACAGCCTCGCCGACGAGGTCGTCCGTCACCAAGCCAAGATCGGCCCCGACAGCGATCATGGCGCGCTGCTCCACCTCGCGGCGCGCCTCGATCTGCCCGCCACGCAGATCTGGCTCGCCAAGAACGCGCCTGCCGGCACCCAGCCCGACATGGCAGCCCGCTATCCGGTCCCGAGCTGGACGCCGCAAGGCGGCTGGCGCGTCGACAAGGCGCTCGTCTACGCGCATGCGCTGCAGGAATCGCAGTTCCGCACCGATGCGGTGAGCCCCGCCGGCGCCTGGGGCGTGCTGCAGGTGCTTCCGTCGACCGCAAACCTCATCGAGAAGAAGCGCGGCGGCGCACCAGTGCAGAAGAGCGCGCTGGTCGATCCGCGCGTCAACCTCGATTACGCGCAATCCTATCTCCAGCAGCTCGCCGCCGCGGTCGAGACCGGCGGCCTGCTCCCCAAGGTGATCGCCGCCTATAACGCCGGACCCAAGAACGTCGTGAAGTGGAACACGGCGGGCGCGGCGGCCGCCGATCCGCTGCTCTACATCGAGAGCATCCCGTTCAAGGAGACACGCGGCTATGTCGCAGCGGTGCTCCGGAATTATTGGATGTACGACCGCCAGACCGGCGAATCCGCCTCCAGCCTCAAGGCAATCGCGCAGGGGCTGTGGCCGCGCTTTCCCGGCATCCAGGGCACGACCGCGATGAGCGGACTCGGCGGCGGTGGCCATTGACGAGAGCCGGGCGTTCCGGCCGGTCCGCATCGCCGTCCTCACCGTCTCGGACAGCCGCAACCGCGCGGACGACCGTTCCGGCGACACGCTCGTCGCGCGGCTGACCGGCGCCGGCCATATCCTAGCCGATCGCGATATCGTGCGCGACGACGCCGACGCGATCGTCGCGAAGCTCGAGGGCTGGATCGCCGACAGCCGAGTCGATTGCGTGATCTCGACCGGCGGCACCGGCGTCACCGGCCGCGACGTTACCCCGGAGGCGTTCGCGCGCGTCTGGGAGAAGGAGATCGCGGGCTTCGGCGAGCTGTTCCGCTGGCTGAGCTACCGGACGATCGGCACCTCGACGATCCAGTCGCGCGCCTGCGCCGGCGTCGCGCGCGGCACCTATCTGTTCGCGCTGCCCGGCTCGACCGGCGCGGTGAAGGACGGCTGGGACGGCATCCTCAAGGACCAGCTCGACAGTCGCCACACCCCCTGCAACTTCGTCGAGCTGATGCCGCGACTCAAGGAGCGCTGAGCCGCGTCGAAGACCTGCCGTGCTCCGGCGCAGGCCGGAACGCCGGAGAATTGAACGCCGCGTGCTCGCCGGCGCTATCGGCAACGGCCCGATTAACGTGCCGACAAGCTCGCCAGATTCTGGCTGGTATAGGTCTCCGCGACTTCCGCCAGCGGACGTCCCTGCCCGTCCAGCACCAGCGCACGGTGGCGGAACAGCGCCTGCGGCAGCGCCAGCGGCCGATCGCGCGCGCCAGCAGGCGGCGACCACAGCATCTCCACGCCGAGCGAACGTCGCTTCGGCTTGAGCGGCAGGATCAGCTTGCCATAGGGCACGTCGCTGGCCGCCAGCGCGTCGTTCATCGCCGGGGTCAGCCGCGATGCGACATACCAGTTCTCCGCCTCCGACAATGTCCGCGCGCCGCACATCAGGCGGACGTGGCGATAGCCAATCCGATCATCCGGACCCAGTTGGAGCCGGGCGATCTGGTCGGGCGTCGGCGCACGGATTGCGCCGCGTTCGACCATCGCGACGACCTTCGGCACCTCCGCCAGCCTGTGATCGGCACACCAGCGCTCGAGCGTCAGCGTCGCGCTCGGGCTCGCGAGCAGCTGCGCGCTGAGCTGGTGCATGAGAGCAAGCGCCGCATCGGCCGTCATATACCCGGGCGGCAGCAGCACCGGCGGCTCGGCGGGCGCAAGCGCGGCAGGGGCGACGAGCAGCAGCGACACGGCCAACGAACGCATGGACAGCGCTCTGCGCCTTCGCGCGGCGCCGCGCAATCTCAGTCGATCGCCGTCGCCAGCGCGATCCGCATCGCAAACCGGCGCTGCTCACCCGGCGCGACGCGGACAATTCCCGGCTTCTCGAAGATGTCGCCGGCGAAGCCCTCGGGATCGGCATGACCGTGCCATGGTTCGATGCAGACATAGCCGGCGCCCGGCTTCGTCCAGATGCCGAGCTCCGGCATGTCGGTGAATTCGACGCGCAGCCCGGCGTGGCCCGGCGCGCCGTAGAGCAGCCCGCGGCTCTGCAATCGATCGAATATGAGCGCGTCGTCGACGAACAGATCGTCGCGGAGCCGCAGGTCGCGACCCTCGACGGGCGTCGGCAGCGGATCGGGGCGGAGCAGCCCGGCGGCGTCGATGCGCCGGATGGGCGCTGGCTCAGCCGCATCGAAGCGGACGATATGCGCCGCCCGATCGGCGCCGTAGGGCAGCGGCCAGCGCAGTGCCGGGTGGAAACCGAAGCTGGCCGGCATCGGCACGTCGCCCCGGTTTGCGAGCGTCGCGATCAGCGCGAGCCCGGCTTCGTCGAGTGCGAATTCGAGCTCGAGCCGGAACGCGAAGGGATAGGCAAGGCGGGTTTCCTGATCGTCTTCCAGGCGAAAGGTCGCGCACGCAGCGTCTGTGCGGACCGGCGTCCAGCGCTTGCGGCGCGCGAAGCCGTGTTTCGGCAGCGCGTACTCGCGGCCGCCGTAGCGATAACGATCGTTCTTCAGCGCGCCGACGATCGGGAACAGCACCGGCGCGCGCCCGGTCCAGAATGCAGCATCGCCATCCCACAGCAGCTCGCCATGACCGGCATGCGTGAGCCGCTGCAGCTCCGCGCCCAGGCAGGCGATCTCGGCAGAGAGGCCGCCGGCAGCGATCGAGACGATATCATCCTGCATTGCAACGATTTCACCTCTTTCCGCCCCACCGGCCGGTTCAATCTTAACCGCTCGGCAAACCTGATCGCCTAGAGATAGCCGCGTACCGGGGCAAAGCAGAGGACGATGTTCTATTCACCGGCTCTGAGCGCGCGCAAGCGCGCCCTGCTCAGCGACACGGCCGACGCCGCCCAGAGCGCCGCGCCGGCGGTGTCGCACGTGCACCAGATGCGCAACCTTCAGATCGAAGCGCTCGCCGAGTTCGCGCCGCTGCTCGCGGCCGCGAGCACGCTCTCGGCATTTGTCATCACGCTCGTGCTCTCGGGGCGCGTCGCGATGCCGATCCTGGCATCGTGGACGATCCTGGTGGTCGCGTTCAACTGGCTGGCGATGCGTCGCCTCCAGGCGACCGCTTTCGAGCATATCGCGCGCCCCGCCTCGGCAATCGTGATCGTCGAATCCAGCATCGGCGTCGCGATAGCGGCGGCGATCTGGGTCTCGATCCCCGCCGCCGTCTTCGCCGACCAGATCCCCGAGATCCGCGTGCTGCTTGCCGGCGCGATCAGCGCGATGCTGTGCGGCGCCCTCGCGATCGCGGTTGCGCCGCTCGCCGCCAGCGCCTGGGCGCTGACGCTGAGCGTCGGCCTCGCCGCTGCGCTGTGGATGAGCGGCGCGTCGAAGTTCGCAATCGCCGAGGGCACGCTGCTCGTGTTCGACGCGGCCTTCGTGCTGGCGGTGGTGCGCCGCTTCGCCGGGCTCGCCGACAAGCAGATCCGCCGCGCTAGCGAGGAACTCCGCCAGAGCCAGATGCTCTCGAGCCTGATGCACGAATATGAGGAGCACGGCACGAGTTGGCTGTGGCAGACCGACGAGGCCAACCGCCTCCACTACGTCAGCCCGCAGATCGCGATGCTGCTCAACAAGCCGACGAGCAATCTGATCGGGCAGCCGCTGCCGGCGCTGTTCGGCGGCAGCACCGCGCTCGGCGAAGCGATGCTCGCGCAGGCCGGATTCGACAGCGTCGACATCGAGCTGTCGAGCGCCGGCGCGCGGCGCTG
This sequence comes from Sphingomonadaceae bacterium, assembly GCA_019239915.1. Classification (GTDB taxonomy): domain Bacteria; phylum Pseudomonadota; class Alphaproteobacteria; order Sphingomonadales; family Sphingomonadaceae; genus Solisphingomonas. The sequence goes on along the minus strand of JAFAZF010000008.1, from coordinate 6,628 downwards.
GCTGGCGATCGCCGGCAACGCCATCCACGATCGCTCCGGCCAGTTCCGCGGCTTTCGCGGCACCGCCACCGACATCACCGAGACGCGCAGCTCCGAACGCCGACTGCGCAACCTCGCCCGGCTCGACGTGCTTACCGGCCTGCCCAACCGACTCCATATCCGCGAGTTGCTCGGCCAGGCGCTGGAGCAGGCGCAAGCGAACAACGTGCCGTGCGCGATCCTCTTCCTCGATCTCGACGGCTTCAAGCCGGTCAACGACACGTTCGGCCATCCGCAGGGGGACGCGGTGCTGCAGACAGTCGCGCAGCGCCTCGTCGAGACCGTCGGCGATCAGGGCATCGTCGGCCGCCTCGGCGGCGACGAGTTCGCGATCGTGCTCGGCGACGCGCAGAGCCGCAAGCGCGTGTTCGAGCTTGCCGATCGGCTGATCGCACGCGTGACCGAACCCTATGCGCTCGACGCCGTCTCGGTGCGGATCGGGCTTTCGATCGGCTGCGCCTTCGGCCCGATCGACGGCAACAGCGTCGACGATCTGCTCAAGAAGGCCGATCTCGCGCTCTACGATGCCAAGGCGCAGGGGCGCGGCACCTGCCGCACCTTCGATCCCCGCCTGGCGCAGGAGGCGGAGGATCGCGTCCGCCTCGAGACCGATCTTGCCGATGCGCTCAAGGGCAATCAGTTCCGCCTGCTCTACCAGCCGCTCGTCGACGCGCAGACGCAGGAGGTCACCGGCTTCGAGGCGCTGCTGCGCTGGCAGCATCCCGGGCGCGGCTTCGTCTCGCCGACCGTATTCGTGCCGGTCGCCGAGGAAGCCGGATTGATCGGCGACATCGGCGAGTGGGTCGTGCGCACCGCCTGCCGCGATGCCGCGAGCTGGCCCGAACCGATCACGGTCGCGGTCAACCTCTCGCCACTGCAGCTGCTCGCGCCCGGACTGCCCGGCATGATCGGCGATGCGCTTGCGAAATCGCGGCTCGCCGCCAACCGGCTCGAGCTCGAGGTCACCGAGTCGGTGTTCCTCAACGACTCGACGGCCACGCTCGACGTGCTCAAGCGCCTTCGCGCGCTCGGCGTCCGGATCGCGCTCGACGATTTCGGCACCGGCTATTCGTCGCTCGGCTATCTCAACCGCACGATCTTCAACAAGCTCAAGATCGACGGCAGCTTCGTCCGCGGCGCCGCGACGCGTCCCGAGACGGTCTCGATCATCCAGGCGATCGTCACGCTCGCCAACTGCTTCCAGATGACGATCACCGCCGAGGGCGTCGAAAGCCACGAGGATTATCGTCGCATGGCCGAGCTCGGCTGCCACCAGATCCAAGGCTATCTGTTCGGCCGGCCGCTGCCCTTCGAACGCGCGACCGAGCTCGTCGGCACGCGCTGGGAACAGCGCGCGGCGGGTTGATCGGCGACCACGGCGCGCGCTAGCTTCGGGGCATGATCGCCAAACTGACGGAAGCCGAACGCCGTGCGCTCGCCGAGGATCATCCCGACTGGACGCTCGAGGAGAGCGGCGCCGCGATCAGCCGCACGCTGCGCTTCACCGACTTCAACGAAGCGTTCGGGTTCATGACGCGGGTCGCGCTGATCGCCGAGAAGGCCGACCATCATCCCGAATGGTCGAACGTCTACAACCGCGTCGAGATCAGGCTGACGACCCACGACGCCGGCGGCCTTTCGAAGCGCGATGTCGCGATGGCCCAGGCGATCGACGCGCTGCTGGCGGCCTCCGCCTAGAAAGCCCGTTCGAGCATCCGCATCAGGTCCCGAGCTGGGCTCGGCGGCGGCCCGATGCGGTCGATCTCGTCGTCGAGGCGGCGGACGCGGGCGTGGAGATCGCTCGTCGCGGCGATCAGCTGCCGGGCATGCTCGGGCAATCCGTCGACCATGATCGCGTCGCTCGGCGCCGCCTCGCCAAGCCGCCGCTCGGGATCGGCGAGTTGTTCGGCCGAGAGCTCGCCCGCCTCGACCGCGCGGCGGGTGAGCAACCAGGCGATGACGTGCATCAGCCGCGTCGTCACCTTGAGCGATTCGCAGGAGAACCCCACGCGCAGCATCGGCGGCAGCGCCTCGCGCTCGGCGCGGCCATGCTCGTCGAAATAGGCGCGGGCGTCATCGGCGAGCAGCATCGCTTCCGTGTAGAGCGCGTTGACGAGCCGCGCGGTGATCCGCGCCTCGCCGCCCGCGCCTCTACCCTGCCCTCGCCCCTGCTCGCGCGCCATCCGGCGGGGATGCCATAGCGCCGTGACCGCCGGAATTGTAAAAGAAGGTGAACCGTCCCGGTTAACCATCAACCCTGTGGATGGTCTTGAAATCGTACAGTTCCGCACCACCTCCCTGGCGCACGAACGCCGTCGCCTGATGGGGCGGCGATCGCGCTGTCCGGCGGTCGCACCGCGGGCATTGTTTCACATCGCCAATAGGGATTGAGACCATGCGTAGCTTTGATTTTTCCCCCCTCCTCCGTTCCTCGATCGGCTTCGAGAACCTGAACCGCCTCGTCGATTTCGCCGCCCGTGGCGAAGGCGAGAGCTATCCGCCCTACAATATCGAGAAGGTCGGCCACGATGCCTATCGCATCTCGATGGCGGTCGCCGGGTTCAAGGAGAGCGAGCTCGATCTGACCGTGCAGGAGAACGTCCTCATCGTCGTCGGCAAGGCCGGCGAGCCGGGCGAGGACACCCGTGAATTCATCCATCGCGGCATCGCCAAGCGCGCCTTCGAGCGCCGCTTCCAGCTCGCCGATACGATCAAGGTGGTCGGCGCCTCCTATGAGGCGGGGCTGCTCAACATCGATCTGAAGCGCGAAGTGCCCGAGCACAAGAAGCCGCGCAAGATCGAGATCGGCGCGACCGAGGATCGCGGCAACGTGATCGAAGCGCCGGTGTCGCAGGACCGCATCGCGGCCTGAACGATCGCATGGTGACGGCGGGGCCTCGCCCCGCCGCGCACAAGGCCGGCCCGGAGCGATCCGGGCCGGCTTTTTGCTGCGCTGAGTTCGCTGCCGGCCTGAGCGCTCCGCATCCCGCAAGCTGATCGACAAGCCGATCGGCAACGCCCATAATGCCGCGAAAGCGAGAAAATCGCAGCGGGTCGACGTCAGGGAGCAAAGGCATGCGCCTTCCGAAGACGCGGGTTCTGCTGATCTCGCCGCGGTTCAACGACAATTCGTTCTGGAGCTTCAAGGCGACCTGCAAGCTGCAGGGTGCAAAGGCTTTGGCGCCACCGCTCGGGCTGATCACGCTGGCGGCGCTGCTCCCGCGGCATTGGGACGTCCGCCTGCTCGATCACAATGTGGTGCCGCTGGGCGACGCCGACCTCGCGGAGGTCGACCTCGTCATGACTGGTGGGATGCTGCCGCAGGAGCCGGACATCCGCGCGATCATGGAGCGTTGCCGGCGGCTCGGGATACCGGTCTGCCTCGGCGGCCCCGCGCCGACATCCACGCCCGAGCTCTACGACGAGGCGGACTTCATCGTCGTCGGCGAGGCGGAGGGCGTGATCGGCGAATTCGTCGCGCTCTGGGAAGCCGGCGAGCGTCGTGGGCGCATCACCGCCGAGAAGTTCACGGCGGACGTCACCACCACCCCGATTCCCCGCTTCGAGCTCCTGAACTTCCGCGACTATCTCTGGATCAACGTCCAGTTCTCGCGCGGCTGTCCGTTCACCTGCGAGTTCTGCGACATCATCGAGCTGTACGGCCGCGCGCCGCGCACCAAGACTGCTCCGCAGATGCTTGCCGAGCTCGATCGCCTCTTCGCGCTCGGCTATCGCGGCCAGCTCGATTTCGTCGACGACAATCTGATCGGCAACAAGAAGGCGGTGAAGGTCTTCCTGCCGGAACTCGCCGCCTGGCAGAAGGCGCATGGCTACCCCTTCTTCCTCACCACCGAAGCCTCGCTCAACCTCTCGGACGACGACGAGCTTCTCGGCATGATGCGGCGCGCCAACTTCAGCTCGGTGTTCGTCGGCATCGAGACGCCGGACGAGGCGACGCTCGTCCATACCGCCAAGAAGCAGAACACCCGCCGCAGCATCGCCGAGAGCGTCCACCGCATCTACGGCGCCGGCATCTATGTCTCGGCGGGCTTCATCGTCGGCTTCGATACCGAAACCGGCGGAATGGCGGGCTCGATGGCCGGCTGCATTCGCGATACCTCTATCCCGATCGCCACGATCGGGCTGCTCACCGCGCTACCGAACACGCAGCTTTCCCGCCGGCTGCGCAAGGAAGGCCGCCTGTTCGACCATTATCGCCAGTCGATGACGCAATCCGGCGATATGGGATCGGCCGGGCTCAATTTCGTCACGCTGCGGCCGCGCCGCGAGGTGCTGCTCGATTTTCGCGAGGTGGTCGCTACGGCCTATGCGCCGGAGGCCTATTTCGGCCGCGTCCGCGCGATGAGCCGCATGCTGCGGCCGCCGATGTACCGGCTCGAGGCGATCCTCCGCGGCAACATCTTCAGGGACGCGCGCACCGTGCTGCGGCTCGCTTGGATGATGACCGTGCGCCATCCCGAGCTCGCGCGCCATTTCTGGGGCACGCTGCGCGACGTGCTGAAGCACAATCCGAAGGCGATCGACGCGGCGCTCCGCACCATCGCGGTGTTCGCCCACCTCTACGCCTTCTCGCGCTACCTGGTCGAGATGGTCGACAACCGCCTCGCCGCGATGGATCGCGGCGAATGGCAGGAACCGCAACCGTTTGCTCCGGAGCCTCTGCTCGAAGTGGCGTGAAGACGGCTGCGCCACATTTTCGCGCGACGAAACGGAATCGAAGCGACGCGCGCGCACCGCATCGGCATCGGCGCGGCGGCTTTCGCCCCGTTGCAGGCATCTCCAGCAACATCTGCCGATCCCGATAGCGGCCGTTCCGACGCGGTGATATGAGGGAGAAATGGACCCCCTTCGCGAACTCAACCGGTCGCACTGGGCAGTTCAGCCCTACTGGGTAAAGGCGCTGACGATCATTGTCGCCATTCCGGCGTGGCTGGTAATCGCCTACAGTCTCATGTCCGATAACCCCGATGATCACGTCGTCCGCATGGCGGGCGCTATGTTCGCGGTTGTCTGCCTGCTCCAAATCACCTTCGCAGCGAAGGCTTACTGGCGGCATGACATCTGACATCTCCTGACGCCCGCTATCGAGTTGCACGGCATAAAAGCAGCCGGTCGCCAAACCTGAAGAGTTTCGGATGCCGGCAGGCGTACGAAAGTCTTGGAGGCCCGAACCCGCGGGCCACGAGCGCTGACCTATGGGTTTTTCGGTTTTGAGGCTGCGTTGGGGGTTGTCGACGCAGAAGGTTCGAGGGCGGCCTTCGATGAGGACCGTCGAGATCTGCGCGGCGATGGCAGGGCTGCCGGCGTTGATGACCGGCCTCTGCCAACGCCGGCGGCGTCGCTGGTGACGAGCGGCGCGGGCGACGCCGGCTCCGCGAGCACAGGCGCTGCGGAGGCTGTCGCTATCGAGCCGTGCCGGGTCACGGCGCGTGCGTCCCGGGCGGGAGCGCAGGCATTGGCGGCGCGCGGGGCTGACGCTGGCGCTCGAAGGTCTCGATGACGATCATGTGGCCGCCGCAGCATGGGCATGGCGGGCACGTATCCGCCGGTGCCACGGTGGCATCGTCGGTGGTTGCTGGTGCCACACCGAGCAGCCAGCGGACGTGGTCGAGACGAGCCTTGCGAGTGGCGCCGGCGAGCAGCCCGTAGTGGCGGATGCGGTGGAAGCCCTTGGGCAGGACGTGAAGCAGGAAGCGGCGGATGAACTCGTCAGCCCCGAGCGTCATGACCTGCTGGCGGTCGGCATCGGCGCGGCGATAGTCCTTGTAGCGGAAGGTGACGCCGGTCTCGTCGAAGTGGAGGAGCCGGCTGCTGGAGATGGCGACGCGGTGGGTGTAGCGCGACAGATAGGCCAGCATCGCCTCCGGCCCGGCGAACGGCGGCTTGGCGTAGACCACCCAGCGCTTCTTCCGGACGGGAGCCAAGTGACGCAGGAACGCGCGCCGGTCAGCGAGATGCGCGATGCTGCCGTAGAACGCGAGCCGCCCGGCCTCGTGCAGCGCCATGAGCCGGGTGAGGAACAGGCGGCGGAAGAGCTTGCCCAGCACCCGCACCGGCAGCAGGAATGCCGGGCGCGACGAGATCCAGCGGCTCCCGTCCGGCGACAGGCCCCCGCCCGGCACGATCATGTGGATGTGCGGGTGGTGGGTCATCGCCGAGCCCCAGGTGTGGAGCACGGCGGTGATGCCGATGCGGGCACCCAGATGCTTCGGGTCCGCAGCGATGGTCGTCATCGTCTCCGACGCCGCCTGGAACAGCAAGCCATAGACCGCCGCCTTGTTCTGAAAGGCGATGTCGGCGACCTCGGCCGGCAGCGTGAAGACGACGTGGAAGTAGCCGACCGGCAGCAGGTCGGCCTCGCGCTCGGCGAGCCATGCGAGTGCCGCCGCGCCCTGGCACCTTGGGCAGTGCCGGTTGCGGCAGCTGTTGTAGGCGACCCGCCGGTGCCCGCAGTCGGTGCAGGCCTCGACGTGCCCGCCCATGATGGCGGTGCGGCAAGTCTCGATGGCCGACATGACCTTGAGCTGGTCGAAGCTCAGATGCCCGGCGTGGCCGGCCCGGTACGCAG